>JAUXSF010000035.1 GCA_030679955.1 Chlamydiales bacterium
GACACAGGCCCTACAGGTCCAACCGGCCCTACTGGTGACACAGGCGGCGGTGGAGATACCGGTGGAGGCGATACAGGTTCTAGCGGCGGGGGCGGTTCAACCGGTGGTACGGGCCCAACAGGCCCGACAGGACCAACGGGTGATACTGGGGGCGGTGACACAGGCTCTACAGGTCCAACCGGCCCTACTGGTGACACAGGCGGTGGCGGAGATACAGGTTCTAGCGGCGGCGGTGGCTCAACCGGCGGTACAGGCCCAACAGGCCCGACAGGACCAACGGGTGATACTGGTGGAGGCGACACAGGCTCTACAGGTCCAACTGGCCCAACAGGTGACACTGGCGGTGGTGGAGATACAGGCGGCGGAGATACAGGTTCTAGCGGCGGTGGCGGCTCAACTGGTGGTACGGGCCCTACAGGCCCGACTGGGCCCACGGGTGGCGGCGGTGGTGACACAGGCTCTACAGGTCCAACTGGACCAACGGGTCCGACAGGCTCAACTGGTGGTGGCGATACTGGTTCTAGCGGCGATGGCGGTGGAGATGACAGCGATCCTACTAAGATCTGGTTGCGAGGCAAAGAGCAAGGAGTCGGAGATAAAGGAACTGATTTTCGGCCGGTAGATAACTATGGTAATCCTGCAAATTTTGAAATGGATGCTAGAACCTACGTAGATCATTCTTTGCCCAATGATCCCAACGCTCCAGGACTTCCAGGCCGCGTTGTCGTTATCCCAGAAGGTACGGGAGTTAAAACCCTAGCTGGAGAAGGTGAAACACAAATAGAAGGCGGCGGCGGTGGTACTCGCGATGAAGAGATGACTCTGCGTTACATCGATCCTGTATTGCTCTATTCCGTGCAGCTAGGCTTGGTAGATATTGATTTTGGCGATGGCTTGGGTAGTGGCGATGATCCTGTTATTTACTTGGATTTGGCTGGTAATCTAGAGTTTTTTGAAATCACAGTCACTGAAGCCATAATTCTTCAGGCTTTCACTCAAACTGGTCCAGAGGCTGGTTGGATTGATTTTGCCAAGTTAGGTGGTTTGTTGGGCCTTGGTGGTGATACCTATATCAAGGCGATCAAGATTCGTGAGACAGGCGGGGATATATTACTCTATTGGGAGCGTTCAAGCCCTGGAATGAAAGTCCCTGAACCCTCTACATGGTTGTTGATGGGCACATTCGTCACCGTGGTAGTGGTTTCGCGACGCCGCCGCGAAAGGCAGAGCTGGACATAGAGTTGACGAAGGGGGCATTAGTGGACGGGTTTGAATGCTAATCCATAAGGTCCATAAGGTCCATAAGGTCCATATCGTCCATTTTAAGATAAAATCAAGCGAATAATGTCTTCAATGGTTGGGTTTACAAAAAGCTATTTTCTTCGCTTAACAGCGTAGCCGTAGGGAATTGGCCAAGGAGCTTCCTGGCCGATAGCTTGGGCAGCTTTTAGTGCCCAGTAGGGCTCGCGTAGGAATTCGCGTCCGATGAAAATTAGATCAGCCTTGCCCGACGTGACGATTTCATTCGCTTGAAGCGGATCAGTAATCATGCCTACGGATCCGGTCATGATATGCGCTTCTGTACGAATTTTTTCGGATAGTGGTACTTGATAGCCTGCGCCAATAGGAATCGTTGCGCGTGGGACTGTTCCACCGCTAGAAACATCAATTAGATCAACACCGAGCATACCCAGCTTTTTAGCTAGTTCAACGGACTGATCAGCATCCCAACCGCCGTCCACCCAATCTGTTGCAGATATGCGGGTAAAGAGAGGCATATCGCTTGGTAGGAGCGCACGCACAGCCTCTGCCACTTCGCATAGCAGACGCATGCGGTTTTCTAGGCTGCCGCCATAGGCGTCCTGACGTTTATTACTGATGGGGCTTAAGAATTCGTGAAACAAATAACCATGTGCAGCGTGAATTTCGACGATACTGAAACCTGCCTTCAGCGCGCGCTTTGTGGCATCGCAGTAATCACGGATAAATTGTCTAATCCCTTGCAAGTCGAGCTCAATGGGCATTGGGCTATCTTCCGAAAATGGGATAGCGCTTGGGCCTATAACTTGCCATCCACCTTGTGGTAACGACAATGCTGCGCCGCCTTCCCAAGGTGCTTGACAGCTGCCTTTGCGGCCGGCATGCGCGAGTTGAATGGCTGGAATGGCTCCCATACGCTTGATAAATTGGGTAATGCGCGCCAACGGCGCGATATGTTTGTCGTCCCAGATGCCTAAATCGCCTGGCGCGATACGTCCTTGGGGGGTAACTGCAGTAGCTTCGGTAAAGATAACACTGGCACCACCGACGGCTCTGCTACCGAGATGGACGAGATGCCAATCATCAGCCATGCCATCTGTTGAAAAATATTGGCACATAGGGGAGAGGACTATGCGATTGCGCAACTCCAAACCACGAATGGTTAGGGGCGTCATTAGATCTATGTCTACGACATTGCGGTCATGATCTACGTGTGAAGGGCATCCGCCGTGACATTTATCCATAGACCTACTTATGACACAGCATGGATTTATTTAAAATTGGAAGTCGTAAATAGACCCAAGTTCGAGGATATTGGTGAGATCGCTCAAAGCATTACGAGTTTCATGCAGTAGCTGCGGATCAGATAGATCTGCTGGCAGCAGCTTGTCGCGATAATGTGCATTTACCCAAGTGACAAGTTTCTCATAAAGGATTGTGGTGAGGAGAATAGGTTGATGTAATGCTTTCATTTGGTCATCAGTTAATGCGACACGCATTCGTAGGCATGCCGGGCCGCCGCCGTTCTGCATGCTTTGACGCAAGTCCACGTAGATCACTTTTTTTATAGGCGAATCTGATTCCAGGATTTGCGACATCACCTTTTGGACAGAAGGCGATGTTTCAGCCTCTTTAGGGGCTATCAGAGCCATTGTGCCATTTGGGAGAGTAATCAGTTGGGAGTTAAATAGATAAGTTCTGACGGCTTCTTCCAATGATAGCGCACTTTGATGCACTTCAATAAATTTGACCGGAAAGCCAGCCTTTTCCCGAAGTTCGTTAATGGTTTTGGGTGTATCAATAAAGGCTTTCTGATGATAGAAAAAGACATTTTCGTTGCCGACAGAAATGACATCATTATGGAACACACCGGCATCGATAGCTTCCGGATTTTGTTGAGCAAAGACCGCATTTTTGACGCCATGGAGCCGAGCCAAAGCTTGCGCTGCTTCTAAGGTTTGCCTAGCAGGGAACTTTGTGGGTCTAAAGGAATCCTGCATGCTGCGGCCATAGACGAATAGCTGGACTCCTGCCGAACCATGGTTTGGTACCAATCTCGTGTGATTAGCGGCTCCTTCGTCGGCAAATTGGTCTCCGCTTGGGAGCGCATCGTGAACCACGAAGCAACTGGTATCGTGGAAGATTCTATCTAGCACACGCTTGGTAGTTTTATGCTCCATAGACCTGTGAAAATGGCTGCACAAGTTTGCTGGAGTGATATGTAGCAGTCCATCAGCGCTATCAGCCGAGGGCGACACAGTCGCAGCATTAGCTGTCCACATAGAAGCCGCGGAGCTACAGGCCGACAGTAGCTGTGGCGCTTGCCATTGAGCGCTGGCGAGAATATCGGCATCGCTACCGGTGAAGCCTATTCTCTTTAGCATGGGAATATTGGGTCTTTCCTGCGGAGGAAGGACGGCCTGAGGGATCCCCATTTGCATGAGTAGCTGCATTTTGGCCAAGCCTTGAAGGGCTGCTTCGCGCGGGTTAGAGGCTAGATTGCTATGTTTCATCGACGCAGTATTGCCAAAAGCAAGGCCGCTATAGTTATGTGTAGGGCCCACTATGCCATCGAAATTCAGCTCGGAAGTCATAAGGAAATTCCAGGGAAGATAGAATCGGGAAGAGTGATTTTTGCTTTTTCCATAGAAGCAACTGGATAAGCGCAGTAGTCTGCCGCATAATAGGCGCTAGGGCGATGGTTGCCGCTTATGCCTACGCCACCGAATGGCATGCTGCTGCTGGCTCCAGTGGTGGGAAGGTTCCAATTGACAATGCCGGCTCTTATCACGCGGTAGAATTCATCAAATTCCTCGCGATTGTCAGAAAGTAGCCCTGCTGATAGCCCATAGCGTGTTTGGTTGGCGACGTTAAGTGCGTCTTGAAAGCCGCTGACCCTGATTACTTGTAGCAACGGGCCAAATAGCTCTTCATCGGATCTTCCTCCGACTTGTGTGACATCGATCACGCCCGGGCGCAGAAATGCCTCACCCAAATCCATCGGCGTCATGGCCACCAAGCTTGTGCCGCCATCGCGCAGAAGTAGCTCTTGAGCACTCAATAGCTGTTTGGCGACGGCTCCGCTGATTACTGGTCCCATGAAGGGTTGGGGTCGCGAGTCGTATTTACCGACCTGAATTTTGTCGACCATCTCAACTAGCACTTGTAGAAAGGCATCTCCAGATGCACCTGAAGGAACGATAAGCCTTCTAGCACACGTACAGCGTTGGCCGGACGTGAGGAAAGCAGATGCTATGGCGATGTAAGCAGCAGCTTTGAGATCGTTGACTTGCGTGACAATCAGAGGGTTATTACCCCCCATTTCCAGAGCGAGTATTTTTTCTGGTTGAGCGCCGAATTGCTTTGAGAGAGATTCACCTGTTTTGGCGCTACCTGTGAAATAGATGCCATCAATTTGCGGATGTGCAGCAAGGGCCTGTCCGGTGTCGCGGCCTCCTTGCACCAGGTTTAAAACGCCAGAGGGGAGCCCTGCCCGTATCCACAGCTCCATCGTGCGCTCAGCAACTAGTGGAGTGAGCTCACTGGGTTTAAAGACCACAGTGTTTCCTGCTAGCAAAGCTGGAACGATGTGACCGTTGGGCAGATGCCCGGGAAAGTTAAATGGTCCAAAGACTGCAATAACTCCATGAGGCTTATGCCGAGTGATTAGGTGCGTGCCTTTGCTTTCTTCACGTATTTCCCCGCAGCGTTTTTTTTCTGCTTCTATGGAGATGGGCACTTTGCCAGCCATGCTCAACACTTCGGTTTCCGATTCCCATAGAGGCTTGCCAGTTTCCATGGAGATAGCATTTGCCAATTCTTGTTTGTGTATTTGCAGTTGCTTGGCAAACTCTTGAAGAATTTGAATGCGTTTTTCGATACCCAAACCCGCCCAATCGGGAGCCGCCGCGCGGGCTGCTGTAGCGGCCAGGTCGACCTCTTTTGGCGATGCGCTAGAGCCCTTCCAGATTTCCTCTCCCGTTGCTGGATTGGTGGAGATTAGAGGATAGCCTGAGCCGGGGCGCCAGCGCCCTTCGATATACGACGATCTATGAATGCTTAGCGGCGATGCGGTATCCTCATCTGTCATTTTCGTATTCATCCTTTCACCACATAACGTATTGTATCCCCCTGACGCACATCTAAGATGGATGCTAAGTCATGATGAATGGAAACAGTTCCATCCTCTTCGTGTTCCTTCAAGGTTCCAAAAGTCGCTCTGTAATCGATATTCTCGTTGCTGATGATTGCTCTTGCACCATCCGGTGGTTGAATGCTGATGGTTCGAATCACCCCAGTTTTGCTGTTGGCGATGGAGCGTATTTGCGATGTCTGTGCAGATAGTTTGGGTCCACCATCAAAAATATCTACTTCTGTAGTCGGTAAAAAACCTTCTGACAGCAACATTTTTAACGCTGCCTTCGTATTTTTGTGCGTTTTGCCAATGGCTCGTTGCGCTGCTAATGGCAGCAGCGAGATGTAGATGGGAAATTGTGGCATGATCTTAGGTATGATGGAATGATCCATCGCTATTTCAGCCAGCATGCGTGGGAAGGGTAGATTTAGGAAGTTCTTGCCCACGGCATCCCAAAACGGACTGGTGTTATTTTTCTCTATCCGGCCGCGCATCTCGGAGATAATCGTGGTATGAAAGCGTTCGGCAAAGCCCGCAATAAAAAGGAAACGGCTGAGCGATAACAGCTTTCCTAGGCCCCCTTGACGGAATTTTGGAAGAAGGTATAGCCCTCCTACTTCAGACGCAAAGGTTCTCCTTTGTATCGGCTGGAGGATGCGAATATGTTTGGGCATGGGTAGCTTAGATTTCGGATGTACCAGCTCTTCGACGCGGAAGAAGTAACCATCTTCCGAACCAAGCGTTTTGGCATCTACAGCGGCGGTGCCTCCCAGCTCCCCAGTTTCCACATCTTGAAGAACAAAGATGTATAAGCCTTCACCGGGTGGTTCCTGAGATGCGAATGAGGCGATAGAGCGAATTATTTTTTTTCGAAGCAAGGTGGAGTTCTTGGGAAGGCTGGTCACACCAGTCCCTGCAGCCATAGCGAATTTCTCGAAGGCCTCTTGGTCGCTTTCTCTGATGGGACGTATGACCATCATTGTCATGCTTGCTCCGTTAGAGTCACTTCTATGATCTGCATAACGGCGTCGATGTCGTGTTTGGAGATAGCGCCCATGGGTACCAAAAATCGTACACGCGTGGGGTCACTTCCAGCCACAAAGCTTATGACGCCGGTTTGGAACAACTGATGCACAAAACGTGCCACATTGTCCGCCCCGCCATCAAAAGGTGTAAAGGCTACCATTGCTCCCAGGCCAAAAGGACCTTTTATCAGATTAGGTTTGCGCTTGGATAATTCTTCGAGCTTGGATCTAAAGTAGTTACCGAGAGTTGCTATTTTTCCAGTTTCTCCAAGGTAGTTATCCTCAACCAGTTGCTTCAAAACAACCCTGGATGCGCGTATCGCAGAAGTGCTAGAGGTATACGTTTGACTGAGCAAGCCAGGTTTGGGTCGGTAGTCTTTGGAGAATAGCGTAGCGCAAACGAGCGACAGTTTGCCGATTGTAGCGATGTCTATGAGGTCGGAAACTCCAAAATACTGATAGCCAAAGAGTTGTGGTAATCTCCCAAATGTCTGTACCTCATCGGCAAAAACAGCCACGTGATGCTTTTTGCATATTTCCATCAGCTGTCTGAAAAAGCTTGGGGGAGCTGAATAGAAACCTCCTTCACCTTGGACAAATTCAAAAATCATTATAGCATGAGCACCTGGATAGCGAGCCAGGTAGTCCTTTAATATACGGATTGAATTGGCAGTGCTCTCTTCCGGGTTTGCCGCATCAAAGAAGGGGACGTAATCGACGGCGAGGTTTAAAGGTAAACCCTGGCGGAATTGCGGTTTATCGGTGATTTGCGACAACGTGCATGTACGGCCGGCAAAGCAGTGGTTAAAGGCCAGGACTCGTGTGGCGGGCTGATGGCGCTGAAATGCGAGTTTTAGCGCGTTCTCGTTGGCCATGGCGCCGCTGCTAGTTAAGAAGCAATGGTCCATACCTGATAGGCGCTTTAGGTCATCGCCGAGGTCCATGCTGTCTTTATTTTGCTGCAGATGCCCTTGCATCACAGTATTGCTCAGGGCGGCGTCGATACAAGCCTCAACAATTTGCGGGTGATTATGTCCGAAGTAATGGACGCCTATACCTGTGATAAAATCGTATTTCACGCTGCCGTCTAAAAGTTCCACAAGGCAGCCATTACCAATACCGCTGCCAAGATAGGGATAGAAGGTTTTACCTGCCCGGATATCCCCCAGCCTATCCAACACATCACTATAGGACTGAACGCGTGCTGGATCTGGTGCTCGTACTGATTTCAGCGTCTTTTTTGCATCATCCAAAGCATCGAGTAATAGCTGTTTAGCTTGTTTAACACGAGGATCCTGAAAAAGGTTATCGGCTGCTAATGAAGACATGCCATCAATCCTTGGTTGGTAATGCAAATTCGCCTGATCCTATTTGCATGAGCATAAGGGCAATGTGATGTGCTCTTGGAATAAGTTTATCGAGTTCTATGTATTCATCCATCGTGTGAATATGGCCTCCGGTCGCTCCTAGAGAGTCTATAACGGGTAGTCCCATGGCGGCCAGTGTATTGCCGTCGCACACACCGCCAGACTGTCTAAGGAGCATAGGGATGCCTAGTAGATTGGCACTTTTTTCTACTTGAGCAAATAGTGCTTTGGCAGTCGCATCGAAGGGTTTTGGCGCTCGGTGGGTAAATTGATGCAGTTCTAGTTGCGCTCCGCTTGCTTTGGCTTGTTCTACAATATCGATGATTTGTTCTCGCACCACATCCATTTCTTGTTCACTGGAAGCTCTCAAGTCTAAGCTGGCTATGGCTAGGTCGGGAACGATGTTCTGTGCCGTTCCACCATGCAGCATGCCAATGTTTAGTGTCGTCTGGGCCCCTGGGGTGTTAATGGCATGTAGTTTTTGTAATGGATCTAGCAATGCTGCAATAGCATTGATTCCTTGGTGAAAGTGACGGCCAGCGTGCGCGCTGCGTCCCCTTGAAACTAGCGCGAAATTAGCTGACCCCTTGCGTTCATGAACGAAGGCTCCATCGGCAAACTGAGGTTCAAAGATAAATCCCACATCATATTGTGGAGCCTGTTTTTCCAAATACGACGTTGATCCTACAGAACCAATTTCTTCGTCAGGATTGAAGAACACTTCCCAACCAACATTTGCCGCGAAGGGGCTTTTTTCAAAAGCTTCTAGGGCAATCAGCAAAATAACCAGGCCGCCTTTTAAATCGGCAACGCCAGGACCATTGAGTTTATTACCCTCTAGGAAGCGGCATGTTTGAAAGGGACTCTCAGGGCCATATACGGTATCCATGTGACCATTAAGAAATACCTGAATGGGTGCATGAGGTCGCTTACGGATAGAAAGGCCATTCGGCGTTGAACTTTGTTGAACATTACCAGCAGAATCTAATGTTGTTCTTGGCTGCATTGCGATTTCAGTGATGCTGTCACCATAAGGCCCAAAAGCACTTGTAAGGGCTTTTCGCATCTGCGAAATGCCGGGTTCGTTATAGGAGCCAGAATTGATATGAGCCCACTGCTGCACCAGCGAGACCATGCGCTCGTGTTGCTCCTCGACGTAGTTCAGATAGGGTAGGTACTGGTTTAGCGTGTTCATATCGCTCACTGTATTCCACAATTTCCCTGACTGACAATTCTTTTTTTGTACTTCTTTAAAGATGTATATTTTTCCTTTATCTTAAATCTGCCTATGGATAACGTCACGTTTTTCCACAATTTAGGGAGATAGCGATGAAAGGCGATGTGCACGAAAAGATGCGTAAGACTTTAGCTAAGCAGCACGCCTGCTATATCCTCATAACTTGTAAGGAAGCCTCGGCTGGTGGCGAGATGCAAGTTCAGATGTCTTATGAAGGCGATACGGCCTTAGCATCTTACCTTCTCCACGGCGCGCAAGACTACCTCGATGGTTCAGAGGGAGTTGAGTCTGATAGCTCTGCCGAGATTTCTCCTCTACGCCTCGCGTAGGATCTTTACGCTAAATATGGAGTGCGGCGACAAGTCGCCGCACTCCATATCTTAAATTCCTTCTGTCTATTTAGGGTTTTCTGTATGTATGGGATAAATCATATCACTATGGGATAGGCGGTATGTTTAAGAACCAGTCCATACGCTTTCAATTTCTGTTCTCCATCTTTGTCGTTACAAGCTTTTTGGTGCTTGTGGCTGGATTGGGATTGCGCAGTGCCTACCAAACGCAGGCAACGCTAGATCACTTTTACAGTGACTTGTTCCGTTCGATGAGCAAACTGCAAACGATCCAGGATATCTATGATGGTGTGGTGCGAACCACTATTCACAGGTTGTTGACTAAGACTGTCGAACCATCCGATGTTGTTGCAGTGGTTGACGAAGCGACTGCGGCAGCAGAAATTCATTGGAAAGCCTACGCTGAAGCTGAGAAAGCAAAAGATATCGGCGGCCGGCATTTGCTGAATAATGAATACGAAAATGCTATGGATGCGGTGAATGTCGCTTGGCTTACCCTAAAGGGGATTATCCATAACAACGAGCCTGAGCGTGTTCAACAGTATATTTTGAACGACTTTTATCCGCGTTTAGATGCGTTAAATCGACGCTGCTCACAATTGATGAATCGCTGGATGGATCAGTTGGATAACGACCGTCAGGTTGGACAAGATGAAGCTTTAGCGACTCGAAAAGGGCTCGCTATAGCTGCAACGTTGGGTGTCTTAGCCGCTATACTCTTAGCTATGGCATCTGTTCTGAAGGTTTCACGCGCTGTCAACCAACTTGTTGATCAGATCGAGAAGATCCATTCTGAGCATGCTGACCTTACCAAGCGTATCATGATCTCTGGCAACGACGAGACCCGCTGGGTGTCACAACGATTTAACTACTTCCTCGACTCGCTGCTGGGTACTATAAGACGCTTAAAGATCTCCGGCCTGGCGGTAGCTACAGCGATGCCAGAGATTACCGAGTGCTCTAAGGATATGGCTCGACGCATTAACGATTTTAGCAACTTCACAACAGAAGTGGGAGCTACGGCCAACGAGATCTCTGCTACCTCGCAAGAGCTGGTTAAGTTGATGACAGACGTATCGGACACAGCTACAAAAACAGCTGAGTTGGCAACGTCGGGACAAAGTGAATTAGGACGTTTAGAGACTACCATGTCTCAGATGGAAGAAGCCTCAAGACAAATCTCTAAGCGCTTGGCTGTTATCAGCGAGAAGGCTGCTAATATTACCACGGTTGTGACGACTATTAACAAATTTGCCGACCAGACGAACTTGCTTTCGCTAAACGCCTCAATCGAAGCGGAGAAGGCCGGTGAGTATGGCCTGGGTTTTGCCGTTGTAGCGCGTGAAATTCGCCGTTTGGCCGACCAAGTAGCCTTGGCTACTTTGGATATCGAACAGATGGTTAAGGAAATGAAATCTGCGGTGTCTTCAGGCGTTATGGAAATGGATAAGTTTACTGACGAGGTGCGGCACGACGTTCGCGACGTGCGTACTATCGGTAGTCAGCTGGCACAAATTATCGAGCACGTTCAGACATTGCTACCTTGCTTCGAATCAGTCCATGGTGCAGTTCAAGCACAGGCGGATGGTGCAAGGCAAATTAGCGATTCCATGGTGCAGCTTAGCGAGGCTGTCGATGATGCCTCGGGAACTTTGCGGGAAAATGCTAGCACTGTTGGAGAGCTCATGCAGGCCTCCATGGATCTTCAGAAAGAGGTTTCAGGCTTTAGGGTAGATTTGGCATAGAGGTGCGTGATGTTAATGCTGCTCTTTTTTGTAGGGGAAGAACGTTACGCCTGCTTATGCGATCAGATCGTTGAAATCATCCCACAAGTACCCCTTAGAAAAATTGTTCAGGTTCAAGAATATGTCAGTGGTGTCTTGAACTACAGTGGAGTTCCTATTCCCGTAGTGGATTTTACTCAGCTGTGCACGGGACGTCCTAGCGTGCCTTATCTAAGCACTCGCGTTATTCTACTTAGACGTCAACAGGAAGGACGGCCCGACCAGACGCTGGGTCTCCTTGCTGAACGAGTGACAGATACGATTGACAGAGATCCTAACGATTTTGTTAATTCCGGCTTTTGCCTGCGTGAAGGCAACTTTATTGGTGGCGTCGTTCATGATCCCCAGGGGCTTATTTACCACCTTCTAATCGATCCGTTGTTCGACGCAGTGCAAAAAGTATTTAGTGTGACATAGGTAGTACCATGGATATCGAGAAGATTATTCCAGAAATTGCCACTTTTGTTGAACTACGTGCAGGTATTAAACCGCAAGCGGTAGGCAATAGCATGTGGGCGCGCGCCATACGTAAGCGTATGGAAGCTACTGAAATCAGCAAGGGTGGTGATTACCTGCGTAAAGTTACCACTAATGCTGCTGAATTTCAGATGCTTGTGGAGCTTATTGTCGTACCCGAAACGTGGTTTTTTAGGGAACGACCTGCGCTTGATTTCATGGTCGCTCTAGTTAAAAGTCAGGAAGATCTCGGTCGCAAAATTCCTTGGAGGATCCTAAGCCTGGCTTGTGCCACGGGCGAAGAGGCTTATAGCATTGCCATGGTTCTGGCTGATGCAGGCATCCCTTTACATCGATTTTCCATCGAAGGTGTGGATATTAGCAAAGCAGCTTTAGAGCTTGCCAAGACCGGGATCTACGGCTCGAATTCCTTTCGGAACAAAGCAACGCTAATGCATAAGTCCAATTTTGAGCGTCAAGGAGAGCGTTGGTCGGTTAATGACAAGATACGCAGTCGCGTGAAGTTTTCGCTTGAGAATGTCATTAGCCCACAGTTTACCTTCAATCGCAGAAAGTACGACGTCATCTTCTGCCGTAATCTTTTGATCTACTTTAGCCCCACTGTTCAGTTACAGGTCTTGGACACGTGCGAGAAACTTCTGGAAGAGAGTGGCGTCATAGTCCTCGGTCCTGCTGAGAGCGAAGTAGCTCGGCTATCCGGATTTGTACCTGTAGGGCCACGTAATGCCTGCTCTTTCTACAGGCGTCCTCGAGGCAAGGCAACCCCTAAGGTTTTGGGTAAGAAGTCGACCTCTTCTACTTCAATGTACCAGAGAAAAGCAGTTGAGGCGCCTGTTGTTGCGGCGCTGGACCCACAAATTGAGCTGCTTAATCGAGCTATCGAGTTGGCAAACGAAGGGCATCTGAAAGGTTCCATGGACGCTTGCCAGCTCTATCTAAAACGCTATGAACCGCATGCTCAAATTTACTTCTTGCTTGGAGCGTTGCATGTGGCTTCAAATGATGATGATAAGGCGGCATACTATTTTGAGAAGGCTGTGTACCTGATTCCTACTCATTATGAAGCATTGGTGAATCTGGCATTGATCGCCGATCGCAAAGGGGATAAGGCGAGATCACAACTTTTCTGGCGGCGTGCCCGCAAACAGCAATCCGAGATAGCTGCTTCCTCTAACGAGACGGAGAAATCCTGATAATGGATGATAAAGGCTTTTCAATTCTTCCAGGAAGTGCTCCTACGCCGCTGAGTGAATCCTCAGCGGATAGATTGCTTCGCCGTCGTGCCCCGACGGACTACTTGGTAGAGTGGGAAGCCTTTGTAGGTAAAATTAAGGAGGAGGCGCCAGCTTCACACATCTGTGCAACGGTTATTTTTAGGCTGGGACACGAGTTCTTAGCAGTTCCTGCTGTTGTTGTGGGTCAGGTCACCGATCTTAAGCCTGTGCACCGTATTCCCCACCAGAGAGGCAAAATCATCCAGGGTTTGGTGAATATTAACGGTCAGCTTCGCCCCTTTGTCTCTATGGTTAATCTGCTCGAGGTAGGTAGGGACTCTGATATTGCTGAATCTACTGCCAAGCATTCCATGATGGTGTTTGAGAAGGATACCGATATCTGGGCCTTTGGTGTTTCTGAAGTTTGCGGCATTCATCACACCGACATGCGTCAGTTAAAAAACGTTCCTGTGAACGTAGCTAAATCTACTGCCAATTATCTGAAAGGGGTCTTTTACTGGAACGATCATAGCGTGGGCTATTTGGATGATGAATTGCTCTTCTTTAGCCTGAGGAAGTTTCTAATATGACTCAGCAAGACAATTCCTCCGATGCTACAATGTCCGCCTTATTTCGTAGCGAATTGGCTAATCATATTAAGATGTTGCAGAACTGGATGTTTGAGCTTCAACAGGCACCGGCAAAACTTGATCTGTTAGAGCGCATGGCGGAATCTGCCCGATCGATTAAAGGCGCTGCAAAACTTTTACAGGTACAACCATTAGCAGAACTAGCCGGTGGCATGGAGGATATGCTCCGCGGCGCCCAGCGAGCCCAAGAGACGCTGTCAACACCACAGAATGAAGCTTTGGCGCAAGCAATTGAAGCATTTAAGAAGGTGCTTGAGGGTGATGATGACAATATCGCTGAATCTCAAAAATGGAAAGTTGAAGATCTACAGAGTGTCCTTGACGCGCATATGGTCGTAAAGAAGGCCAGCGCAAGTATTCCAGATAAACTACCCCCGACACTTCCGCGGGTTATAGGAAAAGAAAAGGAATCCACTCCCCGAGTAATCGCCGCACAGCATCAACCAAAAACAGATGAGCCTGCAAGCGATCAGCAGATTGTATCCCTCTTTTTTGTCGAATTGGAAACACAGACTGGAATTCTATCTGATGGACTGTTAGCTCTCGAAGCCAACTCGCATGATTCGGAAGCAATTGAGTCCTTAATGCGTGCAGCACATTCTATTAAGGGCGCGGCCAGGGTATTGGGCTTGACCGATCTTATCCACTTAGCGCATGCCCTGGAGGATGCCTTTACATCGGTGGCTAACCATACTATTCAGATTGATTCTCATACCATTGATGTTATGTTTTCTGGCATTGATGTCTTTTCTACCTTGGTTAAAGCTGGGCCAACGGAATTTGATTCGACCCTAGCTTCACGCAGTGTGGCTATTCATGAAATTATTGATCAACTTGAGGCGTTACGTGGGGGCACTGAAAAGTTAGCGAACGATTCGCCAGCACCCGAGCGAGTTGCCATTGCTACGGAGCCACTGCCTACGCCACTAACTGTAAAGGCTGATCCTGAGCCAGTTACGGGCAATACTTTAGGTGATCTGGCTCCTGGGTTGCGATTGCCGACACAAACTGGCTCTCAAAGGCGCCTGAATGAAGCGCGCCAGGCCACTAGGGTGTCCCGCAAAGATCGCGTAGTGCGTGTAACAGCGGATTACCTAACACGTTTAATGGGATTAGCTGGAGAACTCCTGGTAGAATCAAGATGGCTTCACCCTTTTTCTGATGCCTTAATGCACTTGAAGAAAAGTCAATATGAGCTATCAGGTATCGTTGACGTGCTACGTGCCACTGTGAACGAAAAGGTTTTGGGCGAAGAGGGGGATCAGTATCTCCTTGACCTTCAGCATAAAACACACCAGTGCCGAGAAAATTTAGCTAAGCACTTAGAGGATCTTGAGCTTTTTATACGTCGCCATGCGACGCTCTCTGACCGCTTATATCGTCAGGTTATTACTAGCCGCATGTGTCCATTTGGAGATGGGGTAGAGGCATTTCCTCGCATGGTTCGTGATCTTGCAAAACAGCTTGGAAAAAAAGTGTCGCTAGAGATCATCGGACGTTCCACTACGATTGACCGAGATATCTTGGACAAGCTAAAGGCTCCGCTAAACCATCTACTTCGAAATGCTATCGACCATGGCATTGAAATGCCGGATGAACGCATAGCTGCCGGTAAGCCGCCAGAGGGACATATACGTCTCGAAGCGCGCCACCGAGCTGGTGTCTTAAGTATCACTGTCTCGGATGATGGTCGAGGCGTTGATCTGCCAGAGATTAGGAATAAGGTTAAGATATCGAAACTGGTTGATTCGGATATGGCACACAACCTAACCGAATCAGAGCTGCTAGACTTCCTGTTCTTGCCAGGGTTTACGACGTCAAAAGAGATTACAGAAATTTCCGGACGTGGTGTTGGCCTAAACGTTGTACAGAATATGGTGCATGAGGTCAGCGGTCAGGTTCGTGTGGGAGGAAAAAAAGGTCAAGGCGCCACGTTTAGCTTGCAGTTGCCTTTAACGTTATCTGTTTTACGTGCCTTGCTTGTTGTTATCGGTGGCGAGCCCTATGCCTTCCCGCTAGCACGTGTTGAGCGGGCAATGGTCTTGGACCGTAGCCGCATACAGATGGTGGAAAACCGCGAATATTACAATTTTAATGGCCAGAACATCGGATTAATTCCCGGCTATAGCATCCTGGAGTTGCCGGAAGGCCGTAAGATTATCCCCGAGCTATCCATCGTAGTCCTTACCGACGGCATTAACTCCTATGGCGTTGTCGTGGACAGGCTTTTAGGAGAAAAGGAACTAGTCGTCCAGGAGCTAGATCCACGTATTGGTAAGGTGGGTGATGTGGCTTGTGGTGCCTTTATGGAGGACGGCAGTCCTATCTTAGTAATCGATGTCGAAGATATGGTGCGATCCGTAGATAAATTGCTATCAACTGGTGGGCTCGGAAATTTGGGTTCCGCACCATTAGAACAACAAAATAAGCGGCGCAAACGAGTTCTGGTAGTTGATGACTCGATTACTGTCCGCGAGGTTGAATGCCGTATTTTGGAAAATCATGGATACGAGGTCGATGTCGCGGTAAATGGCGTGGATGGGTGGAATACCGTTCGTATCGGAGACTATGATCTGGTAGTGACCGACGTCGATATGCCACGCATGAACGGGATCGAACTAGTTAAGTCCATTAAGAACGATCCACGACTGCGCACGTTGCCAGTCATGATCGTCTCTTATAAAGAAAGAAGTGACGATAGGATGCTTGGCATGGAAGCTGGTGCCAATTACTATTTGGCTAAAAGTAGCTTTCATGATGATCGCTTTTTAGAAGCCGTGCGAGACCTTATTGGCGACCCCGCCCAGGAGAAATAAGTGGTTAGAGTAGCTATAGTAAATGACATCGTCATGGCAGCAGAGGTGCTGAAGCGACTCATCCTATCCGTGCCTGGATATGAGGTTGCCTGGTTGGCCTATGATGGTCATGAGGCAGTGCAGAAGGCTAAATCGGATCCGCCAGATCTAATCCTGATGGACCTTATCATGCCAGGAATGGGTGGAGCTCAAGCAACCAAAGAGATCATGGCAAACAGCCCATGCGCCATTCTTATTGTTACGGCCAGCGTCTCGGGTAATATCAGTCATGTTTTCGAAGCTATGGGGCATGGCGCACTCGATGTTACAGCTATGCCGGTGTTGGGTAACAATATCGACAGTGAAGGAGCCCAAAAGCTCCTACAAAAAATACGCATGATGCATCGACTAATTGGCAAGGAGGCCAATGTAGAGGAGGTAGCAACGACGGTGGCCAAACCCGTACAAAAGGAAGAGGGTGTGCCACCATTAATCGTATTCGGAGCTTCTACGGGTGGTCCCTTGGCACTTAGCACTATTTTGAGTCAGTTGCCAGAGGATTTTCCCGCCGCAGTGGCTATTGTACAGCACGTCGACAGCCCATTTGTTGAAAATTTGGTCAATTGGTTAGGGGAACAATGTCCTTTACCAGTACGTATTGCGCGTGAGGGTGCCGTACCAAGGGCTGGAGTCGTCTTGGTGGCAGGAACTTCCGAGCATATGGTTTTAACTCGAAACCTTCAGATTCACTACACCATGCACCCTAAAACCTGTCCGTATCGTCCGTCTGTCGATGTGTTGTTCGACAGCGTGGCCCGCCATTGGCCACAGCCTGGAGTAGGTGTACTGCTGACAGGCATGGGTAAAGATGGCGCTCAAGGCCTAAAAAGCCTTAAAGATGTTGGCTGGCAAACTATCGCCCAGGATAAAGAAAGCTGCGTGGTCTATGGGATGCCCAAAGCTGCTGCAGAAATGGGTGCTGTAGGCACCGTTTTGCCGCTGGAAGCAATCGCGCCCGAACTCGTTCGCATGATCAACCCATATTCGACCAAAACAGCGAGGAATCGATGATTACCGAAGCTAACCTCTCGCAAGCGTTGGACACCACGCGCCAAGCGCCGAAAATCAAAGTCCTTCTTGTAGACGATCAACGCTTAGTGATCGAAGGGGTGCGCAATATGCTGGCGGATGCGCCAGATGTTAACTTCTTCTTTTGTCAGGATCCCTCTAAAGCCATTCAAATGGCTGAAGAGATACAGCCGACAGTCATTCTACAGGACTTAGTGATGCCTGAAATCGACGGTTTGCTATTGGTTCGCTACTTCCGCGCAAATCCCAAGACGCGCGATGTCCCTATGATTGTGCTCTCTGCCCAAGAAGAGCCTAAAATCAAAGCACAAGCTTTTGCCCTTGGTGCAAATGACTATATGGTCAAGCTACCCGATAAGGTAGAGTTACTAGCGCGTATTCGCTATCACTCTCAAAGCTATATACGCTTGTTAGAACGTAACGAGGCTTTTGCACGCTTGGAGGCCAGCCAGACAGTTCTCAAGAGGGAGCTAGCTGATGCTGCCGAATATGTACGCTCCTTGCTGCCCGAACCAATAACTGATAACGTGCTATCCGCTGATTGGAAGTTTATTCCCTCAGCATTGCTAGGGGGTGACTGCTTTGGCTACCATTGGCTCGATGCCGATCACTTCGCTATCTACTTGCTAGATGTGTGTGGTCATGGAGTTGGCGCAGCTTTACTGTCAATTTCCGTAGCCAACATTTTGCGAACACAAGCGCTCGTCAATACGGACTTTCATGATCCAAGTCAGGTTTTGGAGGCTCTTAACGAAGCCTTCCAAATGGAACAACATCGCAATATGTTTTTCACCATGTGGTATGGAGTATACAATAAGAGAACGCGGCGCCTAAATTATGCCAGCGGAGGCCACCCCCCAGCCGTATTGCTTACCGGAGATACCGCTGATACAGCAAAAACAGTTCTGCTAAAGACCCCAGGTCTGGTGGTAGGGGGGATGCCCAATACGCAATTTATTGCCGATGAAGTTTCCGTTGGTCCATATAACAAGCTTTTTGTGTTTAGCGATGGTGTGTACGAACTTGCTGGCGAAGACGGAATGATCCTTCAACTCGACGATTTAGTAGAGGTGATGATAAAACCGTTGCCCTCAGATAGCGACGATATTGCAAGGGTATTGGCTTTCGCCAAAAACGTCAGTGCAACAGATCTCTTTCCAGATGACTTTTCGGTAGTCAAAATCGTCTTTAAGTGAGATGGACGAAAAGGACCTAAAATTGAATCTCCTTCTTGATAATGCTGAAAATTTGTAAAAAATTAGATGATATTCGCTATCGTAGCAGATATCTGGTTGAAGTTCAAAATGTTAAATATTGAATAAAAATTTATAGGGTAAGTAATACGGATTTGATACTAAGATGTTTCATGTTATGCTGGCTTATTATAAAATGACGTAATATTAAATTAATATCGTGAGGATATCTAATGGAACTGAATAACATATATTTTCCTTCTACCTCGATGAGCCCGCCTGCATCTTTTTCAATGGAAGGCTCAAAAATAATCTATTCCTCTATCCGTGAGGGTAAATACGGTATTTATTTTAAGCCTGTCGATGCGGATGTTCGCCAGCTTACTGGACACGATCGTTTTACTTCAGACCGACACCCAATGCCTACTCCCGACGGAAAGTCCGTGGTTTTTTCAAGGCATAGCGGTGGCGTTTCTTCCCTATACATTCAAACCTTGGAAGAAGCAGGTACTCCTCTTAAACTAACAAACGGTGACAGTTTCGAAGATTATCCCCACTTTAGCCCGGATGGCCAATATCTTTACTTCACTTGTGATAAAGACGGAGCAAGTCATATCTATCGCGTTCTTTTCACTGCAGAGGGTGTTGACATCGATCAGTCAGAGCAAATTACCTCCGGTGACAACAACGAATACAGCTTTGATATTTCCCCTGACGGACAAGAGATCGTTTTCTGCAGCGATCGTGACAATCGTGGTGCTTTTGAGGGCGCCTCTCCCTCACCAACTTATCGTGCGGGTCAGTTGTTTCGTATGACAATAGGTAGCGTAAATCCAGCTCGTCTTTTAGTTGAGCCGCGATCTTCCCATTGGCAGGGCACGCCTTGCTGGAATAACGAAGGCACGTACTATTACCAGAACGGCGACAGTGGCATGCGCATGAAATTTCATACGGCCGATGGAGAAGCGGATGTCTCAGATCATGTGGCTTTTCAACCTACAAACACCCCTGAAGGTAACATTGCCTATGTTCGTGAAACTTTAGGCAAAGATGGTGGAAAGAGTAGCTGGAGTATTGAACGACGACTCAATGATGATACGGTTGTTGAAGATATGAGCAATGTATGGGGACCCCGATACCTTGACAATGGCTCCATAGTAGCTTATGGGACTACCCCTGTTTCTCCCGATACAAGCTATCTAGGTCAGGTGTGGGATCAGGGAGAAAAGCATGGTATCTACCTACAAGGAATCGATGGCTACTTCGCTGCCTATGCCACTAACAAAGGGTCTATGGCAGTTATCCAAGAGATGCAGCGTATCGTAAAATACGGCTATCCCCATGGCGAATTGGAGTTAGTCTTCCAACCGCCCAAAGGACAGATGGTTTTTGGCCTTTCTAGCAGCGACAATGGCGTTTTGGTTTCATCAGTCGGTATACCTTTTGGAGCAAGCGATTCAGTTATAACCGTTTTTGAAGATCAAAAAGAAGCCCGAGCTTTAAGTCCTGTGGGTGCTTCTAACAACGTGTGGCCCTCTATCAACCGTACTGGTGACCGAGTGGTATTCAGCCGCGGTACCGCTACAGAAAAGGCTCTTTATTCTATCGGCATTGATGGACAGAACTTTACCCAATTGACGGATGATAGGTCTCAAAGAGATGTTATGCCATCGTTCTCATATGATGGAACGAAGCTTGCTTATTCGTCGTCTGCTGATGCGGGTAAAACCTACCAGGTTAGGATCTTCGATCTAAACAATGAGAAGATAAGAGTTGTAACTAGTGGCTGGGCAGATACACATCCATGTCTATCACCCGATGGTAATTATGTCGCATTTTCTTCAAACCGTTTGGGCTTACATAACGACGATCCTACTTGCCGACACTTTGGACCGCAAAAGTACGGTGATATCTTCATTGGAGATTTGCGTTCGAGGGATGTCTTTCCACTTACGCGTTCTCCCTTTGAGGACTCACTGCCCTTGTGGATTCGGGTGTAGGGAGAGGAGTTTAAACGCAGAGACGCTAACATATCTTTACGCATAAGTTTTTTTGACAAAATCTTTGTAAAAATCCCAGCGCGAATGCGGCTAAAGCATGTAGCCCGACGCGTCAGCGTGGGGTGGAAATAACAATGTTAATGAGCCGTGTGAACTGCGACAGAGATGATTTGTGATTCTGTCGCCGTGTTCACGGCTAGATTTCAATATATCGCATACCCCAAGCTCACGCTTGGGGCTACATGCTTTAGCCGCATTCGCGGCTGGATTTATTTTTGTCAAAAAACTTATGCGTAAAGGTATGTTAGCGCCTCTGCGTTGAATTTCTCAACTCATCAACTTTAACAAAGAACTCTTTTACCTCAGCTTGAGAACCTATAACAGCGAGCTTTGTGGTATTTGAAGATGATAAGAGACCTCCAACTACGCGACCCTCTTGGTTTATTATTAGAGCTTTTTCAAAATATCCTGTAAGCTCTAAGGCGCAGCCCTTAAATTCTTTTATCTCAGTTTTAGTTATGTTATAGTCACTAAATGATATTTTTTTTGGAGTTGTCGTATCATATGCGGACTCTAAACATTTCGTTTGGAGTGTCTTATTAACTTTTTTTATGTAAACGTTAATATCCCAGCTATTTTTTCCATTAAAAATAGATATTTCAGAAAGCATAATAATCTCATTGTCTATTGCTATGAGATATTTATAATAGGTTAGTCTATTATAGTCACTGTTTTTTCCAAGAAGTGAGAACCTCATGCCCTGTTTCTGTAATGAGAATAGTATGCTCCCACTGGGCGCTTGGTTTGCCATCTTTGGTGCGCATGGTCCATTGATCCTTTTTATCGAGGATTCCTTCCGCCACACCAGCGTTGATCATTGGCTCGATGGTGAAGGTCATCCCTGGAGCTAAGAGAATATTGGTATTGTTGCGATGATGTGGGACCTGCGGTGCCTCGTGGAAAGCGCAGCCGACGCCATGGCCTACAAATTGATGCACCACCGAACAAGAGTGCTTTTCGGCATAACTCTCTATTGCCTCTCCAACTGCCGAGACGGGGATGCCCGGCTTCAAAATAGCAATAGAGCGCATTAAGCATTCATAGGAAACATCCACAACACGCTGCTTTTCTGGGCTGACTTTCCCAATGCAAACCATGCGGCTGCAGTCGCCGAAGTAACCCCCAACAATGCAGGCAATATCGATATTGATAATATCGCCATCTTGCAGGGGAGTGTTGTCCGGGATCCCGTGACAGATCACTTCATTCAAAGATGTACAGATGCTTTTGGGAAACGGAGGCTGGCCGTAGTTAAGCGCTGCCGGCTTGGCATTCGCTTCAAGGCAGAGCTTGTGCGCAAAATCATTTATTTCAAGCGTCGTCACCCCTTCCTTGGCCATAGCACAGGTAGCATCGAGGATACGAGACGTGACTTCACAGGCATGTCGAATGCCTGCTATTTGCTCAGGGGTTTTTAAGAATATTCTGTACTTTTTTGAATATTCCTCAGCTAAAGAGGGAGCTGTCTGGGGCGTTTCCTGCGGATAGTGGCATTTTTTCCATTTAGTCCCGCTGCCACACCAACAAGGGTCATTTCTACCAATCATTGCTTGTCCTCCATGAGGTAATAGGTTATACTTCTCTTCCAATTTAATGAAGAAAATCAAGAATTTAGCTAATGCGCCCCAAGGATTTAAAATCTCCTTTTACATGGAATACTAGACACGTCACCGTATGTGACCGTGTGTGGTACGTTCCTGAGCATTGCCCTGATTATGAAGCATTTTCGTTTTCCGGCTGGCACAGCGAACAGTTTTTTGGTAACAGCAACCCTGTTATTGTAGAATACTGCTGTGGCAATGGCCATTGGATCGAAGACAAAGCAAAGCTTCACCCCCAGCGGAATTGGTTGGGTGTCGAGATTAAGTTCGAGCGTGTGCGCAAAGTATGGTCCAAAATACAGAACAACAGCCTGCCAAATCTAATGGTTGCCTGCGGTGAAGCTTTAAAGACCACTCAGCTTTACATGCCAACTGCTTCTGTAGATGAGGTCTATGTTAATTTCCCTGACCCATGGCCCAAAACGCGGCATACCAAAAATCGATTACTGCAAGGGGAATTTCTTCAGGAATTGCGTCGCATTCTGCGCCTTGACGGTACCATAACCGTAGCGACAGACGATCCTGGCTATTCTAACTTCTTGATTAAACAGTTCCTTAAGGCAGAAGGGTTTGAGAGCGCCTATCCCGAACCTCATTATATCAACGATTGGCCCGGCTACGGAGATTCCTACTTCGATGCATTGTGGCGTGCACAAGGTAAGCAGATTCGCTATCATCGATATCTGAAGAAAGGGTAGTGCAAACGATGAAGATCTCCTTAATGGATGTGCCCTTCTCGAACGAATACGCACTCTTGTCTGAGTTCCTGTCTATACCTCCTGATGCTTCAGACGGTGTTGAGCGCTCTCGAAAGCAGTTGGAATCTCGAAACTTCCCTCGTCAGGAGCTGGCGGATGTTCTGCATCGCTACAACGCTGACCTTGGTAACGATGACTTAGCTTTAGCTAATGCTCGACGCCTAGCTGAGCCAGATAGCGTTTGCGTTCTGACGGGGCAGCAGTTGGGATTTATGGGTGGGCCCATCTATACCTTTCTCAAAGCTCTTTCGTGTCTATTGTTAGCGCGTGAAACTGGAGCCATTCCTATTTTCTGGGCGGCTACAGAGGATCATGATATCAACGAAATTGATCATGCCTACCAACTCAATCCCTATGGCAACCTCGTTAGGTACGTACTGCATTGGCCACAAAGTGGGGCGGCTGTCGAGGATCTGCCACTTTTGCCTCAGCATAAAGAGGTTATCCGCGCTTACTGGCAAGCCTTAAGCCCATTGTCTAATTCATTGCCAGCACAAGAGCTGCAGGATGACAATTACTCCAGAGCTATGATGCGCCTACTGGTACACGCCTTTGCGGGTACCGGGATGGTCTTTTTGGAACCTCGTGTTTTGCGACCTTTTGCGAAAGAGTTCTTTGCCAAGGAAATCACTGATTGCGAAGCGATGACTGCAACCCTAACTGCTACTACACAACGATTGGTACAGACGGGTGGCAAAGGGGTCTTGGCAATCACTAATGGTCCTAACCTATTCTATAAAGATTCTAACGGTTACCGACGTCGTATCCATTTTGAGCAAGGTGCGTACCGTATAGGCTCACGCTCGATAAGCCGTGATGAACTTCTGAAGGAATTGAGTGAAAACAGCGACCGCTTTAGCCCTTCAGCTGCAGCACGTCCGGTTATGCAGAACCTGCTGTTACCGACTATTGCCTATGTAGCAGGGCCCACAGAGCTGCAATATCACGCTCAACTGTTTGATTATCATGTAGCACATGGCGCACATATGCCATGGATCATTCCACGCATCTCCGCCACTCTGATTACGCCACAAGCACGACAGATTTTGGACTCGTTACAATTGCAGCCTTGGGATGAGATTCCAACCGGTTGGAATGAGGTGATGCCTAACATCGATCAGCTTGGTGGACAATTAGAGAAGGCGTGCTCGACCTCCGTGAGCAGCCTTTTTGGAACTCAGGTGTTACCAAATGTCCACCATTCCTTGTCACATTTTGTACATCAAGTGAAGGAAAAGGCAATTATAGCAAAGCTGGTCGACATGGGGCTTCACCATCATAGCCTACACTTGCTGCACAACTTGCTACAGCCCCAAGGCAAGCCTCAAGAGCGCGTTCTTGGCTGGTGGGTCTTTCAAGCATGTACCTCCGCCAACCTCGTTCATCAACTGTTAGATCATTTGAACTATCGTGAGACTGGGCATTATTTTATAGACTTAACAGGATAGAAAGGGGAATTAAACGCAAAGACGCAGAGGCGCTAAGACGCCAATTTCTATTTGCTTCTTCGCGCCTCTGCGTCTTTGCGTTTAATTCTTTTGGAGCAATTAATTGTGAGTGAAGACGACCCCATCGAGCCTGTGAGATCCATAGGTTTTGATTACCCATATTTTCAACGTAGTGGCGACTTTTTTGCCCCGAAGGTTTTCGATGCAGGCAAGGGCGAAGCCGTGCCAGAAGGTTTTGATGCTGTGCGTATCCCCATCGATGGTGGTATGCGCTCTGATCTCAATTGGAAAGCCGCTATTGAACAAGCGCGCAAACATCGTGCGGATGGTTTGTTGGTATTATGGGATATCGACCTTGGCCTTTTTTCGCGCATGACTATGCCTTTTTCCGACCCTGTTCAAGTTAAAACCTTGATGCTTTCCCTTCAGCACTTTTGTCAGACCATTTGGTCTGAATTTGCCGACATCACCCTTGGCCTTGTTGTGTATCGTGGCTTGGCAGATTTTAGCCTGGGCTTCGCATGGGACATGGAACGTCGCGAGGCCTTTAAGCAATGGCTTGAAGATAACGATGAGCAAGAAACCCCACATCTGAAACGACTCTTTTGCCGTGACTGCTGCTCGTTATACCTGAAGCGATTAGTTAGCGGACTTCCTGGTTACTTGCAGCCGATGATGTTAGTCGATGCAAGCGCTATGCCACCGCGACAGTTATTGCAAACCCTGCATCGCGAAGCATGGAATCGCTTTGCTATCGCCATCAAAGGTGCCTCCTTGCCAACTTTAGGATTAAGTTGGGATGAAGCTACTTCACCTTTTGGTTTTGTCGGACGTCAAAAGATCACTCAGGTCAACTCAGAGCACCTAAGCATAGGGTTATGCTTGCCAGGGTTAGACGATCATACCACTACTACCGATGCCTACCTTGAAAAAGCACTAAATTGGTTAGGCCAACGGCCAGTTCGTATTGTTATCGAAAGTGCGCTGACCGCCGAATGGGATGGATTGGACGAGCTGATTGTGATCTCAGAAGCCGTCGGGCCATTGGCAAGACGTAAGTTGCTAGGTTTTTGCGCCGCTGGAGGAACAGTCATTATCGTAGGAGAATCGCTGGGTTTGCCGAACGAGAAAATCCTTTGAACGCTTTTTCATAGTCAAAATTAACCGCTATCACCGATCATGTGGCTAAAATAAGTAGGAGACAGAACATGGCCGCCCCAAAGACCTCGGAAACCGCCGAAACACGCTTTCCACAATATGCAGCATACCAAAAGCTAGCAGACTTAGCCGAACACCCTCTCGATATGACCAAAGAAGGGGTGATCACTCCTGAGCGTATTAATAGTATGATTGCCGAGTCATGCGGCTACCGCTTTCTCTATGGCACAGAGCGTGTTACACCAGATGTGATGAGCGCTTTGAAGTCTATGGCCGATGAAGCTCAAGCCGTTAAGAAAATGAACGACATGCAGAACGGTGAAGTCGTTAACTATATCGAAGGCTTTCCCAGCGATAACCGCGCCGTCCTTCACACTGCCATGCGTGACTTCTTCGAAAACCCTCACACACAGCCCAAAGCTAAGGAGGCTGCCGAGCTAGCCAAGCAAGAGCATGCTAAGCTAAAGCGTTTCCTAGATAAAATTGATGCCGAAAAACGCTATACCGATCTAATTGCAGTAGCTATTGGTGGCTCAGATTTAGGCCCAAAGGCCCTTTATCTCTCTCTGCAGCATCTGCGTCGTCCAGGAAGAAATGTCCATTTCATCAGCAATATCGACCCCGATGCCGTGTCACAAGTGTTGCGCGACATTGATCTTTCTAAAGCACTCGTTGTCGTTGTGTCTAAGTCGGGAACGACTTTAGAGACCGTTTCAAACGAAGCCATGCTTCGTAAGCACTATGTGGCAGCAGGTCTAGACCCTGACAAACACTTTGTCAGCGTAACGGCCAAAGGCAGCCCGATGGATACCACCGAGCATTATATCGAAGCCTTTCATATGTGGGATTACGTCGGTGGACGCTTCTCAGCGACCTCGATGGGTGGAGCGCTAACTCTTGCCTTTGCCTATGGCTACGATGTGCTGTGGGACCTCTTAAAGGGCGCTAACGCCATGGACAAGGCAGCCTGCAAGAATGACTTAAACACCAACTTGCCGCTCCTCGGAGCTTTGCTAAGCATTTGGAACCATAACTTCCTGGGATACCCAACACTGGCTTTTGTTCCGTATAGCGAACAACTATTCCGCTTTCCAGCACACATCCAACAAGTGGTGATGGAATCCAACGGCAAACGCATCGATCACCGCGGTGTTGCCGTCGATTTCGATACCGGTCCAATAGTATGGGGAGAGCCCGGTACAAGTGCACAGCATTCCTTTTATCAGCTGATACATCAAGGCACCGATCCCGTGCCTTTGGAGCTCGTAGGTTTTAAAGAAAGTGCCTATGGCCAAGATCTAGAAGTTCAGGGCACTACTTCACAGGAAAAGCTTTTGTCGAACCTGTTCGCACAAGCTTTAGCTTTGGCAGTTGGACGTCAGCATGAAAATCCTAACAAAGTTTTCCCAGGCAACCGTCCGAGCCATATTCTGCTTGGCAAGAAGCTCACACCATTTGCTCTTGGAGCATTATTTGCCTACATTGAACACAAAGTAGTTTTTGAAGGGTTTATTTGGGATATCAATAGCTTTGACCAAGAAGGCGTTGAGCTCGGTAAAGTGCTAGCTAACAAGATACTTTCCATCTTTGCTGGTAAAGAATCGTTCCCTGTAGGTAAAGCCTTCATCGATCAGCTGAGCTCGTTATAGGAATAGGATCTAAGCGCAAAGGCGGAGACGCAAAGGGGAACAATGAAAAGATCTCCTTAGCGTCTTCGCATTGCGTTAAAATTCCTACTTAGTCTTCTTCTCAATTATCTTCTGTTGAGTTAGCATCGGGACTTCAATTGTAGAACAGGCAGGACTATGCTAAGCCAAGCACCTCGAGTAACCGACATACGCAATTTTCTCATCGTACTGGGTTCCGGTGTTGGAGTCGCATGTGCCATCGTTGCTTTGATGGTTTATATCTATAGCCCCACAGGGCGTTACTGGTCACAGCATGCCATCATCTCACCAGCTGTTTTGGCTTCTGGATCCTTCAGCGAAACCATTGAGGGTACCACTAAGGTTCAGCGTTACCAATTCGATAAGGTTGACTACACCTACTTCGACAAAGAGCAGGCAAAATGGCTAACCGTCGCTTTATCGAACGAACAGTATCAGAAATTTTGGGCTTTGATCGAAAAGGACTGGAGCATTCCGCCCAATGAAACTCTCATACAGTCATTTAGAGATCCAAAACTTTCTCATCTATCTATTTGGGTGAAGCCAGATCCAGGAACCAGCCCCATCAAGGCTATTCAAGAAGTCTTTTTTGTTCCCAATTCCGATATCTATCGTGTGGAGCTTCGTGGGACCGACTTGAAAGATCAGTGGGCATATTTTGTGCACTCCAATATTTACCAACAAGTTCACGAGCTCTTTGTTAATCGATCATGAAAGCGAATAGTAGCTTACTATTTTTGGGAACAGGCGGCTCCATGGGAGTGCCTATCATTGGATGTCAATGTGCTGTTTGCAGCTCTGATAACTCGATGAATAAGCGTTTGCGTCCTTCTGTCCTACTGACGATTCAGGGACGCAATTACCTTATCGACGCGGGACCAGACCTGCGCACGCAGGCGCTGAATTATCATATGAAGATGCTGGATGGTGTGTTGATCACTCATGCCCATAACGACCATATAGCAGGAATCGATGACTTACGCCTATTCTACAAGTACCGGCAGAAGCCCATCCCACTATTATTATCACAAGACACTTACCGCGACCTTGCAGCACGCTTTAGCTATATTTTTGGTGGGGATGTGAGGGTAGCAGGCTTGTTGCCGCAATTTGACCTCCATTTGCTGGCTAATGACCAAGGGCAGATGGATTTTGCTGATCTTAAGGTTGGCTACATCTCCTATGAGCAAGCAGGCATGCGCGTCAATGGCTTTCGCTTTGGCGATTTGGCTTATGTTTCTGATATCAGAAATTATTCCGATACCATCTTTCAAGAGCTTGTGGGCGTGAAAACATTGATTGTTACTGCTATTCGTTTTACGCCATCGCCCTTGCACTTTAGTATTGATGAAGCTATCGCATTTGCCGAGCGCGTTGGCGCGCAGCAAGCATGGATTTCTCACATCGGTCATGACCTAGACCACGAAAAAACAGCAGCCTACTTGCCACCGCATATACATCTGGCATATGATGGTTTGAAAATCGAGTTTAATTATGCGTGATCCAATCGAACAGCAACGTGATGAATCAGGAAACAAGAAGCCAGGCACACGTGCTCTGCTTGTTACAGCACCTAAGCATACCGTTGCTAAGGAAGTGGCCATTGACCACATTGAAGAACTGGAGCTACTTGTCGAAACCTACGGCATCCCCACGGTTGCTAAGGTGGTTTGTCCCTTGCGCAAATTTGTTGCGGCAACACTCCTTACCTCCGGCAAGTTGGAAGAGGTGAAACAGAAAGGCATCGAGGCCGAGGCGGACCTGATCATCTTTGACGATGAAATAACCCCAGGGCAGCAACGCAACCTAGAAAAGTTCTTCAACTTGCCAGTCATGGACCGCACAGAAGTCATTCTAGAGGTTTTTGCACAACGTGCACATTCGAAAGAGGCGCGTCTCCAAGTTGAACTAGCGCGTATTAAGTATCAACTACCACGCCTAAAACGCTTGTGGACGCACTTAGGACGTCAGACAGGTACAGGTGGCGCGGGCGGTGTCGGCGGTGGCGGCGGTGCGGGTGCCTACTTGAAAGGGGAAGGCGAGAAGCAGATCGAAATTGACCGCAGAATTATCAAGAAGCGCATCGATAAGCTGCAAGATGACCTAAAAGAGGTTAATGCACACCGCGAAACCGTGCGGGCAGCCAGAATGCGCTCGAGTATCCCTATCTGCGCGTTAGTGGGCTACACAAACGCTGGTAAGTCTACTCTGATGAACGCTTTGACTGAAGCCGGGGTGTTTGTAGAGGACAAGCTTTTTGCTACTCTAGATACCACCACGCGTAAGTTTGTGATGGCCAACCACCAAGAAGTACTTCTCATCGACACCGTAGGTTTTATCCGTAAGTTACCACACCATTTGGTCGCGGCTTTTCGTAGTACTTTGGAAGAGTCTGTTTATGCGGATATTTTGCTTCACGTGGTTGATGCCAGCAATCACGCTGCTGCTGAGCAAGCAGACACGACGGTTCAAGTTTTAAAGGAACTTGGTGCTGGCAAAAAACCGATGATTACAATCATCAATAAGGTGGATGTTCCGGGCTCCAGTGGCATGGCAGCGCGTATTCGCACTCTATACCCGCGAACAGTTCAGGTTTCTGCAATTGAAAAGCGTGGCTTTGAAGATCTAGAAGAATTGATCGTCGAAGAGCTGCAAAGACAACGCAAAGTCGTCAATCTACGCATCCCGCAGTCGGAGTATTCCGTTGTGACAGAGGTTATGCGCGTGGGCCACGTTTTAGAAAAAGATTATGCTGACAATGATGTGTTACTCAAGGTAGAATTGACTTCCGAATGGGCCGATCGGTTGCAAAAATATCGAGATAATACTCAAGAGTAAATGTCATGGATTTCCCCCTCAAAAGCTTGCCACAGAGCGATAGACCGCGTGAACGTATGTTAGAGCATGGACCTGGCTCTATCTCGGTTTCAGAATTAATAGCCATCATTCTTGGCAGTGGTATGAAAGGTAAATCCGTTCTACAGCTAGCTAACGAGATACTATCACATTTTGGTAGCCTTGATGCATTGTCCAGAGCAACTATTGAAGAACTACGGCAGATCAAAGGCATGGGGCCCGCTAAGGCTATCCAACTGCTATCTGCAATCACATTAGGTAAGCGCTTAACTAATTCGCCAGCGGAAGAAAGACCCACTATATGTTCTGCTAAACAGGCCTACGAGCTTGTTCGCGATAAACTAGAGTACGAGCAGCGCGAAATTTTCATGATCATTCTTCTGGATGTAAAAAATCAGTTGATAGCGCAGGAAGTAGTGTCAGTTGGTACGCTCTGCAGAACACTCGTACACCCTCGAGAAGTATTTTACCCAGCCATTCGCCATAAAGCCGCTGGTGTCGTGCTCGTTCACAACCATCCTAGTGGAGATTCTACGCCTTCTGAGGAAGATATCTTCCTGACCGACTTGCTTGTCAAAGCCGGTAAGATGATGTTTATTCCCGTCCATGAACATATCGTCGTTGGTAGGAATAGCTTTAGCGTCGTTGGAGTCGAAAAGAAAGAATCAAAAAAAGTTGCGTAGAAGATTTTAACGCAAAGGCGCAGAGGCGCTAAGAGAATATGCTAATTGGCTCCTTTGCGTCTCTGCGTCTTTGCGTTAAATCCTCCCTCTCTTGACTTGTAAGGTCATCAATGGCAATATTTTAGAATAGGTTTTCATGACGCAACAGCAAAGTAAGAAATTTCGAATTGTCTCTTTAGGATGCCGTACGAACCAGTACGAAGCGCAAGCTTACCGCGATCAGCTAGAGGCTATGGGCTATGTTGCTGCCGAGAACGATGATGCTGCTGAAATTTGCGTAGTCAACACCTGCACTGTTACCGCTGGGGCCGACAAGGATAGCAGACATGAAATCCGAAAACTTGCCCGCCAAAACCCCAACACACGTCTTGTTGTCACCGGTTGTTCGGCCGAAACTCAGAAAGAAGCTATCCAGTCCATTGAAGGAGTTACGGACGTCGTCTTGAACAAAGACAAAGAACGCTTGTTGGATATCGTTTTCCCTGAGATGGAGTTGCTGCCCGAATTCTCCATCAAAAACTTTGATGGACACACGCGATCATTCGTTAAGGTGCAAGATGGCTGCAACTCTTTCTGCACTTACTGCATTATCCCTTATGTGCGTGGGCGTTCGCGTTCGCGCTCTATGGACGATGTCCTTCGCGAGGTGGAAGCCCTTATTGCGAATGGGTTCAAAGAAGTTGTCCTTACAGGCATCAATATCGGTGATTTTGACGGTGCTAAGACGGATCATCCAGATCGCCTTGCTGATCTTGTCAGGGCTGTAGATGCCATTCCAGGCTTAGAACGTCTACGCATTTCATCCATTGATCCCGACGAAGTTGACGATAACCTAATTGACGCGGTATTGAATGGCAAAAACACATGTCATTCCTTTCATATCGTTTTGCAATCGGGCTCAAATGTCATCTTGAAGCGCATGAACCGCAAATATACACGACAGATTTTCTTAGATACTGTGGAGCGCTTAAAGGTAGCCAGCCCTGATTTTACCATGACGACAGATGTTATTGTGGGCTTTCCAGGCGAGACTGAGGCAGACTTTCATGATACTCTTACAGTCTTGCAAGAAGTCTGTTTCGCTAAGGTTCACATGTTTCCCTTTAGCCCACGACCACGCACACGTGCCGCCTTAATGCCCAATCAGGTGCCAGCTGAATTGATGCGCGAACGCAAGCAACAGCTCATTCGCGTGGCAGAACAGCAGGCGTTTGTCTTGCGTGAACGTTTTGTTGGTCGTCGCATGTCCGTACTTACTGAACAAACAGATGCCAACCATCCTGGGCAAATTTGTGGTCACACAGAGAATTTCCTGATGGTTTGGCTGCCTTCCGCCAACCTGATTCCTAATGAAATAGTAGAAGTCGAATTGGTCGAAAATAGTCCCGACGGCCTGATCGGCAAGGTTGTGGGCCAGCAGCAATGCTGCACCGGATAGTTTACATGCGTATTACAATAGCTCAAAAACTTCAGCCATTTTCCCATCGTCCTGGAACATCAATGCTCGTTCCCGGTAGTGGACAGATTGTGCGACTATTTCCATCTCGCATTGAGTTTGCTAACCATGGCTGTGTGGATCTAGAGATTGAAGGTCCGGTAGTCGATTTTACCGTACAGCAAGACCTAGAGCGTGGTTACATCAAAGTTTGGGGGCATGCTGCCAATGGCTTCTTTCGCTACTGCTTAGCCACAACTGACAACAATCAAGTGCTGCTAACCGCTGAGAAAGTTCCCGGTTCGCATCTGACAATCAAAGCTGCTGGATGGCAGATGTGGCAAGAGGGTATCGCGAGTTCGGCTGTAGCATTACAAGCTAAGCAAAGCGTTGTGTTCGGCGATACCGGAAATGCTGGCCAATGTTTTGTTCCTGCGGATCTAGAACGACTTTCATTGGGTATTGATAAAGCACAGGATTGGGACAAAGCAGTTGCGCGCCTTGATCTTGCAGAACTTTTGCCATTTTGGTTTAGACTGGGCAGGCTTACTCCCTTCAACGGGACGGTGAAAAATAGTGGCACAACAGCTCTTCTTTCCACGGAGTTTCCATTCGAAAACCTACTCCGAGTAGGGTTCGATGGCCTATTGTGCCCACGATTAACTGATACCGATCATCAAGGGTTTGATCTGCCAGTACCTGTTGAGGGTGAAGATCCTCTAGCCTTGCTGCATGCCGGAGCTAAGCTCATACGTCAGCTGTTCCTTACTCAAGATGGCCATGCGATAAGTGTTTTGCCTGCCTTGCCATCTGAATTGCATCGCGGACGCTTTTTGAATATGGCTTGTTCTTTTGGTGTTTTAGACATAGAGTGGAGCAAGAAGCTGATACGTCGAATGCGTTTAACGTGCCATGAGTCCTGCCAGGCAACCTTTAACTTCCAAAACGCATTGAAGGATTACCGTTTTCGCCAAGGAAGCAAAGACGCAGGAAGAACCGTCCAAAACGGCGCTACAGTCTCTCTGCAAGCGGGTAAAGAGTACCTTTTTGACCACTTCCATAAATAAATCTGGGGAGTGGACTTAGTGGACGATGTGGACGGACTCTCTGTTCGTAAGGTCCCTGTGAGGCAAGATCTAGCCGTGAAGGCGGCTACATGCTGCCGCCGCCTTCGCGACTGGGTTTTGCACGACTAAGACAGAGATTCGATTGCCTTATCAAAAGCCGCGAGTCTCTTTTCGGGCTTGTCTTGATCGGGAAAATCAGTTTGCCAATTCATGATAAAACGCTCTAGATGGCTTTCTGGGGATATATTTGGGAACAGTGCCCTAAACGGATAAATACGGAAAGCTGCCTCTAACACAAGCTTGGTTAATAGTTCATGTCGAAAGCCTTGAACGATTTGCGGGTTATCGCATTTAACTACAGCCAAGTCAGCTTGTCTTTTGCCATGCTTATTTACATACTTGCATAGATCCTTTGATACCTGTGACCTGCGACCATTGACTATTAGGCCCAGCCCCAAGGCCGCTTCCGCTAAAGATACCAATAAGTGTTGAGAAGTAAACAGCGCCAATGCCGCACCTGCTGCTGCAATAGTAGCTCCCAAAGAACTGGTAATTTTGTTACTTTGTATCCGCTTTTCCAGGCTTCGTATCTTGCCGACTTGTTTTTCATTTCCTCGTTCTACGTGACATGCCATAAGGGATTCTATTTGTTGTTTTTGGCTACGACCGACATTAAGCTTGAGCCTTAGAGATTCCATTTGATGAATGAGCTCTCCTTGAAGAGCTGGTAAGCTGGATGGAAGGTCAAATAGGTGAAAAGCGTAAAGCGTAAAGAGTTCCGGTAAATCCTTGCTGGCAAGTAGTTCGAAGATCTTATTCAAGGGGAGCCCGTCAAACTGCGAAACAATAGTATGAACCTCGTCAGCTAAGCAGCGCTGAAAAGCGATCTTTTCGCGCGTGGACAAGGAGGAGAACGGCATGGAGCCCTCGGCCAGGCATTTGAGCGCGTGCTCTCTCAATTCATCAAATTTATTTCTTACGCTAAGCTGTTCTTGTGGATTAAGCGGTTGAATATCTCGCCCTGTTAAGAATGGAAGTATTTCCAAAAGATCCTCTCGAACAGAAAGGCTTCCCACATTTTTTGCATCTGAGGTTGATCTTGCTACAGGAACAAGTTCCTTTGGTGTTTCTATTTCGATTTGCGAGACCAAGCCTTTAAGGCTCGGATAGCTGTCTTCTATAGCAATAATGATTTTCCACAGTTTGCCTTGTTGTTTTACCTGCGTTAGGCGTGGATCTTCCTCTTCTTCAGTCAAAAGCACTGAAGGGGCTTCCTTTGATACTAGACTGTCCATTTTCACAGCATTGTCAAAACTTGCCAGTCTTTCTAGGGGATCATAGTGCTCGCTAAAGTGGGACTTCCATTTAGATTTAAAAAGTTTATATTCTAGGCTAGGAGGCAAATCTTCTTGAAATAAACTCAATTTCAACGCTGCCGCCGAGCTGGCTAAATACGAAAGAAAAAAGGCCCGTGTGCTTAGAATGGTGTCTCTATCCCCAGATGTCGCTGTCGCTAAATCAGCTTCTCTTTCTTTACCCGCGCAGACAAACCTGTCAATTTCAGACTGCGTCTTGCTAAATTCACCTAACTCTTTCGATGCCTCAATTATCATTGGAATGCCTATAGCTACAGCGGTGGTAGACGCCCATAGAAATGGAGAAAATAACAACCCGAGCGTCCCGTAGCCCATAAGGGCATAACCTGCAATAGGCTTATATGAAAACCGGTTGTAGACCTCCAACTTTTGCTCAATCGCGCCAACGATTTGGTTCTCTCCTCTTTCAATAGCGCGCCTAATTAATGATTCAATCTTTTCATGATCTGTCTTGTCATGGCTGTGCTTCAGACGTAAGTGCTCTATCTCGTGTAGAAGTACGCCCTTTAAAGTGGACAATTCGTTAGGGAAATCAAAACCACCTGCCAATGCAAATTTGACAAGGTCCTTGGGATCGACCTGACTTAACTGATTATAAATCTGCTGTAATGAAAGGCCGTCAAATTGACGTGAAAAAATTTCTAAATCTTTTGAACAATGTTTTACGAGCGCTACTCTTTCAGCCAATGATAGTGATTCGCTTAATGAAGCTCCACGTGGTGGCCCGTTCATGCATTTTTCTGTAAACTCTAAGAACCTTTGTTCGATGTCTTTGATCTCTTCTTCAGAAGAGTCAAATTGCTCCAATATTTCTCGCCAGAGATAAACTGTGTTCACGCCGTCGCTGCAGGTGGCAGCAAGTGGAGAACTTCGCATCTCCGCGCTGTTGCTGTTCATGGGGACTAGGCGCTGGACGATACCTTTTAGGTGGGGATACTTCTGCTCAAGATCTAGGATAACTTTCCATAGGCGCCCGAGTTTCTTGGTCTCTAAAAGGCGTGGATCGTTGTTGCCTGCGCGGAGTTGGGGCTTCTCACTTGATAACGCTAATGAATTCATAATTATACAACTGATTCGAATTAATAATAATTAAATCATTTAATCATTATTGTTAATTAAAATCAATTATTTTTAATTGTAGCTTGTTATAATGAACTATTCTTAATCTGTATGATATATGCCTCAAGTACATCATCAGAAAGGTTGACGCTGTTATGACCCTCTAAATAGGGATCGATGGGGCGGAAAACAGCTTCGCCTGTGGGAAGCGGGATCTCTGAACTTGTGCCGTCAGGTTCGAAACGCTTAATGGTACCACCCTGGATAGCAATGACAATGTGGGGGTATTCATCTCGGTGAAAGCCTGTTGTTTCTCTTGGGTCCAACTTAAACTTGGACAAGCATATAGACTGATTTTCAAAGACAATTGTGTGCTCAATAGAATAGCCACAGATGGGCAGAATACTAAAAAGAAGGTATTTTGTTAGCGCTACGCACTTAAAAGTACTCATTAGCCATCACTCGATGATTTTTTTGGAACGGTATTAAGCAGAGTTTTGTCTTTATCTTCAATATCCCGGATAACTTGCACTGCCGGTTTAGCCAGCATTTATGTAAAAATTCCTTTGATTCTTAACACCTCCTCTGCAACTCTGGGCAAAGCAAAAGAGGGTGATCAAATGGCGACAGAAACCAAACCAGTAAGCCTTAGTTCTACCGTTTATCATAGCTTGACGGGTCTAATAGAGGGCCATCAGTATGATCCTCATAGGCTTCTGGGGTTACATGACAACGGCCAGACTATCCGCGTTTGGCGTCCTGGGGCTTCAGAAGTATTTTTGGAAGTGAAAGGACAGGATGTCAAAGCCACCCGCGTTCATGAAGCTGGGTTGTTTGAATATCGTTTGCCCTCTGGCATTACCTATGTTGATTATCGGGTATATCATTCGAGTGGCCTAAAGGCGCATGATCCTTATGCCTTCTTGCCTACCTTTGGCGAGGTCGACCAATACTTATTCAATCACGGCACACATTACGAACTATACCGCGTACTGGGAGCACGCCTTTACAAGCATCAGAATATTTCAGGCGTGAAATTTGCTGTTTGGGCACCTAATGCCAAGAGCGTTTCGCTTGTTGGAGATTTCAATAACTGGGATGGTCGCGTTAATCCCATGCGGACATTGGGCGAGTGCGGTGTGTGGGAGTTGTTTGTCCCAGGCTTAACCGCTGGTGTTAGATACAAATTTGAGATACGCACACAAGCGGGCGATCGACTCTTAAAATCTGATCCTATGGCCTTATCAAGCGAGCTCAGGCCTTCAACCGCGTCGGTTATTGCGGATGTTGAGGCGTTTAAGTGGGAAGATACGGATTGGGTCAAGCAGCGTTCGGCTACTAAAGATCGACCCAAACCCATGAACATCTATGAAGTGCATTTAGGATCGTGGAAGAAGAAAGATGGCGGCTTTGTGAACTACCGTGAGGTGGCACATCAGCTGGCTGACTACGCCAAAGACATGGGCTACACTCATATCGAGTTAATGCCTATCGCCGAGCACCCGTTAGATGAATCGTGGGGCTATCAGGTAACAGGTTTCTATGCCGTAACTAGCCGTTTTGGAACTCCAGAGGATTTTCAATACTTTGTGAATCATCTGCATAAGAATCAAATTGGTGTTATCCTCGACTGGGTTCCAGGGCATTTTCCACGCGATGAATTTTCCCTGGCACGCTTTGATGGATCATCCCTTTATGAACATGCCGATCCAAGGCAAGGGCTGCATCCGCACTGGGAAACAGGCATTTTTAACTTTGGTCGTAAAGAGGTCACCAACTTCCTACTCGCTAATGCATTGTTCTGGATCGATGTTATGCACATTGATGCTCTACGCGTCGATGCTGTGGCATCTATGTTATACCTCGATTACGGTCGTGAAGCAGGGGAGTGGATACCCAACCAATATGGCGGAAAAGAGAACCTTGAAGCCATCGAGTTTCTTAAACACACTAACTCCATTATCCACGAGCGCTTTCCCGGAGCGGTCACCATTGCAGAAGAATCAACAGCCTTTACTGGGGTATCGCATCCTGTTTCCAGCGGTGGCCTTGGTTTTGACCTTAAATGGAACATGGGTTGGATGAATGATACCTTGCGGTATTTCCACAAGGATCCTATCTATCGACACCACCACCACAATGATCTAACTTTTGGACTCCTGTACGCTTTCACCGAGAAATTTGTTTTAGTTCTTTCTCATGATGAAGTCGTTCATGGCAAAGGTAGCCTCCTATCCAAGATGCCCGGCGACTACTGGCAAAAGTTTGCTAATCTGCGCTTACTGCTTAGCTACATGACATGTCAGCCCGGCAAGAAACTACTCTTTATGGGTGGTGAAGTAGGCCAGTGGAACGAATGGCAATGCAAAGGTGAAGTGGAATGGATGTTGCTAACCTTCCCGGTGCATGATGGCTTGCATAGCATGGTTCGCGACCTCAACCACTTCTATCTAGAGCATCCAGCCTTGTGGGAGAAAGACTTCGATCACACCGGATTCGAGTGGGTTGGCCTTCACGACCGAGATAACTCGGTGGTCGCCTATCTGCGAAAAGGAGAAAAATCATTGGTTCTATGCGTTCACAACTTTACACCGCAGTATATTCCGGAGTATATTGTACACCTTAAAAACGTACGAAAAGCCAGCGAAGTCTTTAACACGGATGCCGCCAAATATGGTGGCTCCGGCAAAGAAAACACCACTATCGGCATAGCCAAAACCGATGGTAAGCCCACAGGCATCAAGGTGCAGGTTGCCCCGCTGGCAACAATGATTTTTGAAGTGGAGTTCTGTTAAACGCCCTTATGGTTACTCATCACGATTACCTTGAGCTATGCAAAGAAGTATGGCATCACAATAAGCTTTATAACGTCTTACATGCTCCACAGATTAGTGATCAGCAGTTTGATACCCTCTATGACCGCCTTAAGAGTGTTGAAAAGGAGCATCCCGAGTGGATAACTCCCGACTCACCCACTCAACGAGTAGGTGAGGTGCTGACCGAGGGTTTTAAGACCATCGAGCACACTATTCCTATGCTTTCTCTGGCCAATACCTATTCCCGGGACGAGCTAGAAGACTTTATCACACGCATGCATAAGCTTATCCAAAGGCAGGATCTTGTATACTCTGTAGAGATCAAGATGGATGGTATTGCCATCAGCGTTAGGTACGAAAAAGGCCTGCTAGTGCATGGAGTGACCCGCGGCGACGGCAAGAGTGGCGATGACGTAACCAGCAATCTACGCACGATCAAGACACTTCCGCTTCGTTTAATGGGAGATAACATACCCGACGTATTAGAAGTTCGTGGCGAAGTCTTTATGCGACGTCAAGATTTTGAAGCATTGAACAAGCAAAAGGAAGCGACTGGACAGGTGCTCTGGGCTAATCCACGCAATGCCTCCGCCGGATCATTGAAGCTACTAGATCCACGAGAGGCAGCAAAACGCCCGTTGGATATCTATTTCTACGCTATTGCAGAGATACATCCTCAAAGCCCCACCAGCCAGTATCAAGCACACGATCTCTTGCGAGACCTGGGCCTTCCCACGCTTCCGCAGGTGGCTCGGTGTGAAAATATCGATGAAATTTGGGCATTTGCCAATAAGGTGTCGGAAGCACGACGTCAGCTGCCTTTTGATATCGATGGTATTGTCGTAAAAGTGGACAGCATAAAGGAACAAAAGCGTCTAGGGCAGACGGGGAAGGATTACCGCTGGGCTGTAGCCTATAAATTTGCCGCTGAACAAGCGCTCACACGTATTCATGACATCACTATCCAAGTAGGGCGGACTGGCGTCTTGACCCCTGTAGCCGAGCTTGAACCTGTTTTTCTGGCTGGTAGCACTATCGCACGTGCAACACTGCACAATGCCGAAGAGGTGAGCCGTAAAGATATACGTATTGGAGATAGCGTCATTATCGAGAAAGGTGGCGACGTGATCCCAAAAGTCGTGTCGGTGGATCTGACGCAAAGGCCAGAGGGGACCAAAGCCTGGCAGATGCCAACGAGCTGCCCCTTCTGTGGTGCAGCTGTAGAGCAGGTTGAGGAAGAAGTAGCTGTCCGATGCACTAACCGCAACTGCTCCGAGCAAGTGCAGCGACGCATTGCTTTCTTTGCCAGCAAAGACGCCATGGATATCGAGAATTTAGGCGAGAAGATTGTTTCACAGCTGGTTGTAAAAGGGTTTGTTATAACTCCCTCCGATCTCTACCATCTAACAGCCGAGCAGCTGTTTCAGTTGCAAGGCTTCAAAGATAAGTCGGTGGATAACCTGCTGAAAAGCCTCGAAAAGTCTCGGCACGTAGAGCTCAGCCGCTTTATATTAGCTATTGGCATTCGCCATATTGGTGCCGGAACAGCTGAACTGTTAGCTAACAAGGCTGGCGATGTCGAAACACTCTCAAAAATGACCATGGACCAGTTAATGGCGATTGATGGCATCGGAGAAAAGGTCGCTCAAGCAGTGGTGGACTTCTTTGCCGATCCAGAGCAGTCGCAAGAGGTTTGGAAGCTTCTAGAAGCAGGTGTGAAGCCGCAGGCAGTTACCGTCGCTGGTTTTGAAGACCATCAGTTTCAAGGAAAAACCTTTGTTTTAACGGGTTCTTTGAGTCAGTATACGCGTACTGATGCTGCCAAGCTTATCAAAGAACGCGGAGCTAAGGTCGCGGGTAGCGTCAGCAAAAAAACCGATTATGTTGTTGCTGGTGAAGAGGCCGGTTCTAAGCTCGATAAAGCTCGCGAGCTCGGCGTAAATGTCCTCTCCGAACAAGACTTCATAAGCTTGCTGTAGAATTTTAACGCAAAGTCGCAAAGATAGAATTTTCGTCGCGCCTATGCGTCTTTGCGTTAAATTCTGTACTAACTTACGAGATCGCCAATCATTGTCTGTTTGGTGTAGCTATGTAGCTTAACTTTTTGGAACGAGCCGATAAGCTCCGGTCCGCCAGGGAATACGACGTGCTTCCAGCACGATGTGCGGCCCTTGACGAACTTCTCATCGTGTCTAGTGATCTTTTCGACCAATACTTCGACTTCTGTACCTAAGAAAGCTTGGCGCTCCTCAGCATAGATCTCTTCCTGCAGGGCCAAGAGCCTTTTGTGACGCTCCTGTTTTACCTCTTCAGGCACATCATCGCGCCAACGCATTGCAGGGGTTCCTTTACGCGGGCTATATGTGAATATGAAGGCCATAGAGAAGCGTATTTCCTTCATACGCTGATAGGTTTCCTCGAAATCTTCATCGCTCTCTGTTGGGAAGCCGACAATGATATCTGTTCCTAAAGCAGCGTTAGGAACTAGCTCGCGAAGCATCTGTACCTTTTCAAGGTATTGTTCGACAGTATAGATGCGGTGCATCTTCTTCAAAATACGGTTTGAACCGGCTTGAAGCGGGAAGTGAACGAAGTCGCACAAGCTTTTCAGGGATCCAATGGCTTGCATGAGCTCGCGAGTGATATCCACAGGGTGGCTAGTCATAAAACGAATGCGTCCCATACCTGGAAGGGCATCTAATCGGTACAGCAAATCGTGGAAGAGGCAATTCCATTCAGGCTGGTCTTTGCCAAAGCTATTGACGTTTTGACCTAAAAGGGTGAACTCTTTGTAACCTTGGTCGATCAGGCGACGACACTCTTCCACGATTTCGTCAGGCGAGCGCGATACCTCTGGACCACGTGTATAGGGGACAACGCAGTAAGTACAAAATTTGTCGCAGCCGCGGATAATGGGTACATGAGCCTTGATGGTGTCCTCACGGCTGGCGCCTACGTAGTCAAGTTCGTGTGAAAAGCGCTCATCGGTACGAATGGTTGGTTTACCAGAGGAAAGAACATCATCCAAGACCGCATCGAGTTGGTGGATGTTGTTAGTTCCTAAAACAAAGTTGATATGAGGAAGTTTTAGAAACAACGAATCTTTTTTTGCATTGGCCATGCAGCCGGTCACGCCGATGATCGCATCGCGTTTCTTTGTGTTCTCTAAAAGACCCAGTTTACCCATGGCTTTTCGCTCCGCCAGGTCTCGGATAGAGCAAGTATTAAATATGAGGAGGTCCGCGTCGTATTCATCAACGGTGCGTTGTAGGCCTCTACGCTCTAACATGCCGGCCATGACCTCTGAGTCATTTTCATTCATTTGACACCCGTAGGTGCGTATATAAAATTTTTTAAGGTCGGCCATGTGCATAATTCGTTTTTTAAGTGTAAAGTGACGGGCATTGTAGCTTTCCTTTGGTCATTTTGCAAGCCTAAGACCCAGATTGCTACCAAAACCTCATCTAGAACTTTGTGAAGTACACCAGATATGGTTTTACGCCACGAAAGCGAGGGTCGTCCCTTGCTGAGAGGCGTGGAGCCATAGATGGTGCGCTTCGTAAAGTTCTAGATGAGTGAACCTTGCCACAAAAATGAAGCACTGTAGGCGAGGATGAAACAAAATATTTTTATGAGAAATCCATTTTCCGTCCGGCTCTTTCTGTTATTTTAGTCCATTTGCTAGGTCTTGGTTTTCGCCAAGGGATGAACCCTTGCCTTCAAACCAAGACTACGCAGCTTAACCAAAATAACAGACGTGTACCGCAAGTTTTGGTAGCAATCTGGGTTTAAGGGAGGAAGTTTTGCTTTTTGCTGTAAAAAGGTGTTGGCAAAATGTGGAAAAGTCGCTATGATATCGGCTTCATATTTGGTTAATTTATCTCTAAGTCGAAAGGGACTGAACATGCATTTACGGCAGAACACCCCGATGCTCAAGGTAGAAGAAGTAGAGCGCCAGTGGCTAGTCATCGACGCCAAGGGCAAAACTCTCGGACGCCTCGCATCGGAGATTGCAAAAATTTTACGTGGTAAACACCGTCCAGATTACACACCTCATGTTGACAGTGGCGATGGCGTCATCGTTATCAACGCGGGTGAAATTGCGGTAACGGGCAATAAAGAAGCTCAAAAGATTTACCGTAGTTATACGGGTCACATTGGCGGTATGCGTGAAGTTACCTTCCGCACAATGAAGGCTCGCAAACCTACCGAGATGCTGCGACGCGCGGTTGACGGTATGATTCCTGCAACTAAGCAGGGAAGAGCACAACTTAAGCGCTTGCGTCTATTTGCTGGTGCTGAACACGATTTGGCTGCGCAACAACCAATAAAGGTGAGTGTGTAAGATGAAGAAAGAAATCGAAGAGTTTATTGGAACAGGTCGTCGTAAGACCGCTGTTGCGTCAGTTCGCCTACGTCCAGGTGCTGGTAAGATTAACATCAATGGCCGTGCTTTTGATGAATATCTACCACTAGACTTCCAACGTCAGACAGTTCTATCCCCATTGGATAAAGTGGCTAAGGCTGAAAACTACGATATGATCATCCGCGTTAAAGGCGGCGGCATCGAAGGACAGGTTATTGCAATCCGTCTTGGTTTAGCTCGCGCTTTAGTGTTGGAGAACCAAGAAAGACGTCAGGACCTTAAAGTTGTTGGCTTCTTAACACGTGACTCTCGTAAGAGAGAGCGTAAGAAGTACGGCCAGAAAGGTGCCCGTAAGCGCTTCCAGTTCTCGAAGCGTTAGATTCTACAGATTGGCGATTTATCGCCTCTGTATCAAACCTCGGCCTTTGCCGAGGTTTTTTTTGCCTTGAGGGGTAGTAGACGAGGTGGACAAAGGACCTAAGTAAATATTAATCCTTCAGGTCCCTAAGGTCTCTTTCGTCCCTAAGGTCCCTATGTCCATTAACTTTAAAGTGAAACAACCATAACAGAAATGTTATCGGTGGAGCCCGCATCGTAGGCGGCTTGGGCGATCTTAGCGGCGATGTCCGCCGACTTTAGTCCCTGGTCTTTGGCTTTCTTAACAGCATTTGCAGCTTGTTTTGAAGAGGCAACATCCCATAGTCCATCACAAGCGATGATTAGCTCACTACCTGGCTGGATTTTATTTTTGGGAACCTTGGTTACCTTGGGCAAGGGTGATACACATGTTTTGCCACCACTTCCTAATACTCCTGTATCCCCGATGGCTCTAGCAACGGCTAGGGTGCTATTAATGCGCGCCACGCCATGAACATCTGTTACCACCCCACCCCGTCTCTTGATACCTTTCTTGCAGGCAGAGTCATCGGGGTTTAGGTCTTTGCTTAGCTGCTGAACTGAATAGCCAATCAAAGGGAGGTTTGAGTCGCCATTCTTTAAGACGGCTCTGGAGTCGCCGGCGTTAGCTATCCAAAGGTCGCCATCGATAACAACCGCGAGTGTTGCAGTAGTACCAGCTTCGCCGCCATAAGCGCGATCAAGCTCTAGGAAGGTTTGGCGCAAGGCTTGGTATACCCCCGCATCGCTGACACCCTGTTTGCAGTACTTTGATAAGTTATATGAAAGATAGCTGCGCATATTGCGAGATACAAAGTGAGAGGCACCACTGCCGCCATGGCCGTCGAAAATACCAAAGGCTGAGGCTACCACTCTCTTATTGTGAGAGTGAAAAGAAAACTCCGTCGCTAGGTGATGATCCTCCATGGAGGGACGTCGGCCTTGTAGCTCTGCTACACCGACACTTTTGCCACCGATATTGTAGGAGTCTGTGTAGCCTTGAAACTTAAGCACTGCCTTATCTATAGCATGTCCAAAGGCTATGCCTGGCCAATCCCACCACTGCTGATAGCTAGCTTGGCTGGCAGCCTTGTGGATACGGCGGTCGATGACCTTAGAGTCTGTAACAGTGCGTAGGTCAAGTGAATGCTGGCTGTGATCGAAATAAAAGAGGACTCTCAGCGCAATGTCAACAACGATATTCACCACGGGAATCAGTAAAGCAACTCCAACCAAAGCAGAAAGGGTTCGCGTTGTCCAGTCGATGGTGGGAGCTAGCAATTTGCCACCAGCCAAGCTTCGCTGCGCTACATGTAAACCAGCTTCATTTTGGGTAAGGAACCCACATGCTCTTGACAGGTTCCTGAAGGCGTCACGGTACGGCAAGTCAATAAATAGTCTGAATTTTCCAAGCGTATAGTCATGTGTACAAGTATACATTTTCCTCTCCCTTACTCTCTTCTGGCCCCTGATGCAGTAATATAGTATCTCAGCGTCAAGATTAAATTAAGTGAATCCAAAGGCTTTGGGTCCTACAAGTGCTAATCCCTCTGGAGTAGTCCATATTTTCGGTGAGGGCAAACGCACTAAAGAAACTCTAAGGCCATACCTAAGCGATTCGCTGGTGATTGGGGTGCCACTGTCCGTTTCCATTAGCATGAGGATATCGGGTGTGCAGCCAAGCGTCTCACTACCCCGACGAGCCAGTAGATATTCGTTTTGATAAATGAGCTCCACGTCATCAAGTTTAACTGTGCCTTCCAAGAATCCCGCCTTTACAGACTGATTCACATCGGTGATAGTGCCTTGGGCCAATAATGACCCGGCTGTGGTTTCCAGAAGCGCTCTGACTGGATCACTTGAAGTAGTTCTGGCCTTTATGATAGTGCGTCCGATGCTGATGGCTTGCGAAACTGTTCCAGGAACTGTTGCGACCCTTGCTTCCTTTCCGCTCATAGAATAAAGCGCTACGGCACAGCTAGAGCCCATTGCCACTGTCACATGGCGTGCGAGGCGTTCCATTTCCAAAGCGTTAGTTGCATCGATGGTTATTGTATTGCCACAGCAATCGGATAGGATTGCGGGACAGCAGGAAATACCCATAAGTTCGGCCGAACTCATCTGCAATTGTGGGAACGCTCTTCCAATAAGATCTGCATCGAGAACAGGAAGGCCAAGACTGCCCGCGATTAATAGCGGGCAGAAGGCATTGGCGCCACCGATTTCCCCAGCCATGAGGGCTGTGGGCTTGCGCCCAAAGACCCTCTCAGCTGTGAGAACTAGCTGCAATAGCTCTTGGCTATTAGGTAGCTTTTCCGTGGATACCAAAGGTGCCCCCATAAGTCCTATGGGAAGCACCAGATCCTCGGATTGCAAGTCGTCGATACTGATAAGTGTGACGGGACCGAACTGTTCGATGGCATAGCGCGCCATGATGACTTCATTTGTTGGGTCACCACCGCCGCCGGAGCCAAGGATTGCACTGCCTAAGGCAAGCGCTTCTAGATCATCTATTGTAAGTTGTCTCATCTCTTAACATCCATCTTTGGCTGTTTCATTAAGTTTTGTGATGATGGGATAAATGTGGCTTATCAAGCAGGTACGTGCGTTATCCCTTGTGCAGCCCATACGATCTGCTAAATCAATATACCTTTGCATCTCCAGATCGTTAGGTAGCTCCGGCGCATCTTTAATCTGCGCGGAATATTGAGGGTGATTCGCTGCTCCGGCTCGAACGATATCTAAAACATCTATCGTACCTAATCGTGCTCTAAAATCATCCAATGTTTCGTCTGATTGCTCGGACGCCACACCGAAGACCTTCATGCAAGCCATGTCGGCCGGAGTTTGGTTGCTAATATAATATCCTTCGCCATTTGACATGTAAGGTATTTCAACCTTGCCTTCACCTCTTTGTACTTCGAGAACAATGGGGACGCCACGCTCACGAGCGCTGCGCAGCACCACTTCTGTAAGGTAGTAAAAGGGCTGACACTGAACACCCGATTTATCGGTTTTCACATAGGGGGTAGTTACCATCGCTTGCAATTCATCCGGAAGCCTTAATGCTTTTTCCTGAACATATTTTACTGATAATTCAGATAATACACGCTGAGCTTTTTTGACGATCTTTTCTGCTGTGCCCTTGCTGAGACCTTTTTGCATTAAAGGTGTTAAGTTAATCACGTCAGGCAGCTCTACTTTTACAGCAGCCTGTTTGACGATTGTTAACAGGTAGGAGAGCGCTATGATTTGTGCTCTCTCACTAATCTGTACTCGGTTTGCTTCTGTCAGAAATGAAACTAACGAGACATTTCCTCTAGTTGGTATCACCATTTGTTCTAGCTGGCCTTTGGCCGCATCAACACGTGCTTTGGCATCCATGATGTCCGCTATTGCAGCAGCATCATTAAAGGCCTCTGCCATCATAAGAGAGCGAATTTGGCAACAACAGTCTCCAACTAATGGATCAAAGTTGTAAAGGTTTCCTTGCTCAAAGTTTTCAAAAGCCTCTCTCACGATATCCAGAACAATACCGTAAGATTTGGGTATTTCCTTAAACTGTTTGGCTCCCTGAGCTTGCTCTGCTGCTTGCATGAAATCATCTACATAACAATTTCTTGAATATTCTAAAATTTCCATGATAGTAAAGTCCTATAATAATTTTTTAAAAACAAAATTAAATCTAAATATGAGTTCAGAAACTAGTTGAGCTAGTAACTACTCAAAATAAAACTGTGTGAAAAAAAACGGGTATATTATTGATGCCAGCGATGATGGGGCTGGACCCAGAGGAGGGAAGGAAGGAAAGAGGTAGAAAATTTTAGGGTAGTGGGTAGCTTCTGAGGATCGCTTATTAGCGTATCATCAGACGCGAGCGCAGACACAAAAAGGTCTGAAAACGTGATGACAATTGGTATGAACATTTTCTTTTTGTAACTCCTATGTACAAAAACTTGTCGTTGCTGGGGGCGTAAAAACTGTAAAAAAATGGATATATGTAGTTACTGGCAATGATGATGGGACTGTGCCCAATGCCATGCATGAAGATGGGAAGGATGTAAAGTTGTTCGTGCGAACATTTTAACAAAACTCCTGATATAGCCCAATTATACCCTACAATGCCTTATAGGTCAACTTTTATAGAACTTTAACCAAAGGCGCCAAGTTGGCGCCTTTGCGTTAAAAAATCTTAAACTAGTTTTGGCGTCCGGCAGCCACTACTGTGATACGCGCCAAGTGGTCTGGCATATAGTGGTAGGGGATGATCTGCAAGTCAATAACCCTTGTAGTGTCACGGCGAGCACCTTTTTCCACTGCTGCATCGATAGCTTCTTCTTGCAGGCGTTGCAGCACCGCCTCTCTGTTTGTTAGACTTACAACAGTGTCTACGGTGCCCGAGATCTCTGCTAAGGCAGCTCCGAAGGCATTTGCTACGCCAGCGTACTCTGGGACCATGTAACGGTTGCTTAGCATCTCTTTAGGCATTAAGGCAGCACCTCCGCCTACTAAGAGAACAGGAACGTCGCGTTGACCCGCCTCCATGAGGATTACCTCATTCTCGATACGTTCAAAGGCATGTTTTAGAATGCTTTGTGCTTGTTGCGTATCGATCTTCACTTGCTGGGCATTGGCGCCGTTAATTTGAGCATGTCCGCCTGCGACAGCAACATCTGTAAAGGTCAGTCTATCACCGCCGAAGCAAAATGCTTCGGTGAGGACGTTCATACCAGCGCTCTGAGGGCCTATCTGGAAGCGATTATTTTGGTGAACTTCGACGTAGCTTCCGCCACCTAGTGCTATGGACAGCACATCTGGCATGGGGAAGTTCAGGCGAATGCCACCGATATTGGATGTATTTAAGCTACGTTTTGGGAAGCCTTTCTTAACCAAGCCGACATCTGTGGAGGTACCCCCGATATCGACGATAACGGCATCTTGAATACCTGTTAATCGGCTAGCGCCGATGAAGGAGTTGGTGGGTCCGGCGCTAATAGTTAGGACTGGGATATCGATCGCTTCTTCTAAGCTGATGATGCAACCGTTGTTTTGAGTGATGTACAATGGGCAGTTAAGCTGAAGGTTTGACAGCGTTGTTTCGATATCGCGGAAGCCTTTGGCCATCACTTTTTTCAAAGCAGCGTTGAGTAATGCTGTGTTCTCGCGCTCAATAAAGCCAATTCCACCAACGTGGTGAGAAAGGGATAAAGGAATATCATCTACTTCAAGGGCAATCTGGGCAGCTTCAAGTTCCTGATCATACTTCAATGGTGAAAACACACCGATGATCGCAAGACTTTCAGCACCGAGGGCCAAAAGTTTCTCTACCGCTGCACGTACCTCTGCTCTATCAAAGGGAGTGATTGGCGCAGAGTGGCATTCATAGCCACCACCAACGGTCACGGAGCCGACGAACACAGTTTCTTTTAGTTCTTGTGGCCATGTGTAGCAGGGGGGCAGGCTATCGGGGTGGTGACCAGCAATCCGGATTAGACCCACTTTAAAGAGGTCGCGACCCTGCAAAATAGCGTTTGTAGCGTGAGTGGTTCCAAGGTAGATGGCTCGAACGCTGTCTGCTTGGGCATTTGCCATTTCTAGCAACTTCTTAAGTGCGTTGCCCACTCCGCTGGAGATATCTCTGGTAGTCGGAGACTTAACGCTGGCGATAATTTTGTTGTTCGGATCTAGTAGCACGGCATCTGTATTGGTGCCGCCGATATCCATTCCTATAGTGTACTTCATGATCAGATAAACCTATTTTATTAACTGTGTGGCCATTGGATTATATCTCATTCGCTAATTCTAAGTCTTTCTTACAGACTATTTGCAGTGCCGCGACGGTCAGCCCCGAGCATACAAATGCATCGAGCAGCGCGATGTCAGACAGGGTGATGATTTGGAAGAAGGCTAACAAACCGACTCCATAGCCAAGAGACCAGCTGAACAAATTGCGCATCGTGGCGGTGCTGTTTAGCAAGTAGGCAGCAATCATAGCGCCGCCCATACTGCTTACACCGATACCCAAAACAGTGACCACTTGCTCTACGTGTTGACCAACATTTAAGCATGCCAGCAGTGTGCCAAAGGCTCCCAAGGCCAGGGTGCGCTTGTCATGGCTGATGGTTGGTGCCAATACCTCGGCTGAAATAACGGCAGAGAACAAGTTAGTGTTGTTAGAGGCCCATCCAGCAATCAGAAGGAATAAGGCGATCCAAATGCACCAAATGGTACCGCCGGAACCTTGTAGCGCCTGCAGAATTGTTCCTTCAGTCATGCCAGCGCTAAGGTATACGCCTATGCCTTCGACAAGCGGCAATGCTACAAGAAATACCAGCGCATTAGTGATGATGCCGTCCATAGTGGTGCGTGCATACCTGAAGTAGGTGGGGATATCGATAACCATGGCGATAGCTGTGGCCATAACTAACGAGACACCTCGCAATCCAGGCCATTCGGTGACAGTGGGCATCGAAGGGATCGGAGCTTGAACCAGAGCCCAGATAATGGTGACAGCAAGAAGGGGAGCACACATGGCAGCCATGCGGCTAAGCGCACCAATACCTTTACGCGCACAAAGAGTGATCGCTAGGCCAAAGAGGATATTTAGCACGATAGCGGGGACTCCAAGTGCCTCTTGCGCACTGTCGCACATCACATTAAGCTGAATTGCAAACCAAACGATCATCGAGCAAATCATGGTTGCCGCGAAGAGGCGACCTCCGACCGTGCCGAAGATTTTCTGAGCCTGTTCAGGCGTGCTACGACGCTCCTTGGCGCCAATTAGTGTGGCCACCCAGCCTAGGCAGAAGAGGACAGCGTTGCCCAAAAAAATAGAGGCAACGGCTGCCAGCATACCATAATGCAGGCAGAGCTCTTGGCCGATAATGATAACTGGAAGGCACACAGTACATCCTACATAGATGCTTGATAGCTCTTTCCAGTTTTGCGTCGTACTCATTTCACTTTCCTTCTATTGATGGGATGAAGAGTATAGCCCTTCATCCCTTGAATTACTTTATGCGCCAGCTCCTGCATAGTTTTCGATGGTATCACAGAAAATATGTACCATGACACATTTTGAGGGATTCTCTCTACAGTAGCCCTCATTTTGTGCGATAGCCTGGTACTTTTCTAAACGCGGGTCGTCTGGGGTCTCCGCATTTTTATACTGCACCGCATACTGAGCGTGCTGTGCCATCATGGCGTAGTAGGCGTCTTTCAATTTCACTTGAAATTTTGATGGTTCAGGTGGTTCTTCACTGAAATTATACGCCTCCATAACCCAAGCAGCGGTACCTGGGGTAAACTCCTCTGCACTGGCAAGTTGGTATCCTTCTGGTGTCGGCTTGTAGAATAATTTCACACGGTCCATGGGTTCAGGATGGCCGGTGATGTGCCTATCAACAATCAATACGGCTGGTATATTGTTCTGTAACGCGGAACGGTACATGACATCAGACAGCGCAAAGCACGACAATGACTGCACGCCAGAGTCATCCACAACGGGTGTGGAGACATGATCCTGCAACATTTTGATCTTCTCTGTCGGAGGTAGCTTCGCCGCACATTCCTGCACAAAGTTCACGGAGTACTCTGACAGAATTTTCCTAGCCGTTTTGTTAACGTTGTTAGCGAAGTTCTTAGAGAAACCGCTCTTTACCAACGCTTTCAGATCAGTGATATCGCCTGCCTCATATTTATGAGGAGGCGGTGTAATCTTGGTCATCGTCAAAATGTATGCCGCAACCAATGCATGGATTTTTTCTGGAATATCCAGGCTGATCTGTTGCTCTTGCATTACGTCTGTGAAAGCACAAGGCTTACTAGGGCTTTTGACATGAGCTATTTTTTCCTTCGCCTCAGCAATCACGCTTTTAGTGTATTGTACTTCTAAAGCGATATCCACAGAGTTTGCGAAATAAGCGAACATCTCGGCACGAATTTGACAGCAGCACTCCATAACCAAGGCGTCGAACCCTGTCATCTGGCGCTGTTCAATAGCTTCGCATGCTTCTAATGCAATATTCATAATGATTTGGATATTCTTCGCCGTTGCGGGCATATCTTTTGCACGTACCACCGATCCTGCTGTTGGTACGATATTCCACAAAGGTGCTGTTTTAAATTGTGTTTGTTCCATGATAAATAATTCCTCTAAAAAATTCAATAAAAAATAAAATAAATTCATATAATCGAATGATCTAGAGATACTAAAAAAGGTTCAAATAGACGGCAGGTTAGTGCCAGATCAGAACTGTTTCTAGATGTCTAGGTCAATCAAGGGGTTAAAACTGTAAAAACAAAAGGGGATGGTTACCGCTGAGTAAGCCGTAGAAGCGGCGCGCGGAGGAGGAGGGAGAGGTTAAAAATAGAGCTGATTACTTTGGGGCACGACGGTGCTTGATTTGGGGGATAGGGATACATAATTGAGAACTCCTTTTCAAAAATAAAATAAATAATTGATCGAACTGAAACAGTGACACAATGTCATTGAAACAATCGATTCACATAAAACTGTAAAAAACAAAAGGGTAAGTTTACCGCTGAGTAAGCCGTAGAAGTGGCTTGCGGAGGAGGAGAGTAGAACGAGATGGGCTAGTGCTTATGCTTGGTTTGCAGCACATGGTGTACATGATATTTAGGCTCCTTGTTATATGGACAATAGCGTCCAGTTATGTCTATTCTATCGAAGGCTAAAATATCTGTCAATGAAAAGCCCTTGCAGGGTGGACTAAAGGACCTAAAGGACGAAAAGGACCAAAAAGAACAAGAAGCCTTTTTAGGTCGTTTACGTCCTTTAGGTCCTTTAACGTTGTCATCAGTTGAGGGTGAGGTCATCAGGGATAAGTGACAGCGAGGCATACCTACCGCCCATGCGGCGCAGAAGGCCTTGCCAGAGGTGGTCAGGGTCATTAGTGAAGATGGCATCAGGCTTAGCTTGTTGAAGCAGCCATGAACCATCGAGAAACTCGCGCTCGAGTTGTCCTGCGCCCCATCCGGCATAGCCAAAGCATAGTAGGACTTCGGGACCTTCGGCATCGGTGACGACTTCTTGCAAGAACTGCAAATCGCCGCCGAGGAAGACTCCATCGCAGAGTTGTAGCATCTGCTGAGTGGCATCCTCATAGTTATGTAGGAGCATCATCTGGTTAGTTTGCACAGGGCCACCGGCGCGCAGACCGACACGTGGGTTGGCTAGTTGGTTGACGTTGATGACCTCTTCAGGTAGTTCAACATCGAGCGGCTTATTGATAATAAGGCCGAAGGTGCCGCTGGGATTGTGTTCGCATACGACCACGACGGCGCGAAAGAAGATGCCCGAATCTATCTCTGGCGTGGCTAGAAGCAGGGTTCCTTTCTCGATATTCGAATAAGGCGCAGAGGCCATAACATATTCCTAGTGGCAACAGGAGTTTTCGTGGAGGTCTACTAATTGCTCATTATACATTTTAATGTTTTCTCCCAAACTCTCAATACGTCTAAGGAGATCCGCGAACAACCTTACATAGTCGCAGTCAGAGAGAAAGTCCTCAGGGCAGCACAGGCTAGAGGTTTCATCCATTACAATAGATACACGGCTTAGTGAGGTTGAAATATTGTCGATTTCATCCTCAAAGAAGTTGCGGAACTCTTGAGGGCAGCGCAGCTTCATAAGTAGGTTCATACGACGAGCTCTAAGGCGTTGCCAGCTGGGATCATTGTGGAAGAGGATACCATAATGGTTAACATCATCGGCAATTGTTTGAACCTTACTCATTAAGGCATTAGCATTCAGATAGATGTCGTCTCTAACGAATAGCCTACCTAAAGTTCCTTCACCAGAGGCTGTTTTGGTGGTTAGGATTTTCACATCCGCTGAGGAGACGGCGAAGTTAGATGTTGCGGTCGCAGCATTTTGGAAGGTTTCGTCGACATTATCCCATGTATCCGATACACGATCGACCAGAGTGTTGGCTTTGTCGGAGAAAGCGCGGAAGTTAGTTAGCATGTCCGACCAGTCGTCGGGCGAATTTAAAGCAGTGGTAATATCGCTCAGATTTTCCGCTGTTTTGCCGATATATTCCCAAACGTTATGTTGCTTAACATCCTCTAGCATATCCATGAGGGCATCGAAGGTTTCTTCTGCGCGTTCAGCAAAGTTGTTAAATTCGGCGAAAGTCTCTTCGAGCGAGCCAACTTCTGTGGCGTAAAGGATGTCATTAGGGCCTACACGACGCAGGCGGATACCTTTCTTGGGTTTTCGTGGCGTGATTGCGACAGAGCGTTCGCCTAAAAGGCCGCTGGTTCTGAGGGCTACCTCGTCACTATTATAAACATGCACACTGCTGTCGACAGCCAAGAGCAGTTCGTAAGGGTAGACGTAGTCGCCGAAGTACTTTTCAGCGCGTGGCGCTTCGACTTCCATAATCTTGATGACTTGTCCGACAGGCTTGCCCGCAAAGGTAACGCGTGTGCCGACAGTAATTTTATCGATATTGGAGAAGCGAACCTTCATCAACTGACCTTCATCGCTGGTCTGTGGATGCAGGAACATTAGGGTGAAGCCTAATATTGCCAACGCTGAGATCACAAATAAGCCGATCAATGCATTCTTAATCTGGTCGGACATTCTTTCTCCTATGCGAAAGTTGATCGGGCAGTAAGGTATTATTTAAAAAGGCTTGTACGCGTGAGTCATCGGTGTTGAAGAATTCATCCTTGTCGGCAACCTGGATGATCTGACCTTCATGGTGGTAAGCGATGCGGTCACCCACTTCTAATGCTGAGCGAAGGTCGTGCGTCACGACAATACTGGTGGCCTTTAGCTCTTCTTGTGTATTGCGTATGAGCTCATTAATCGACATAGCAGTAACGGGATCAAGACCAGCGGTTGGTTCGTCATAGAGAATAACGGTCGGACGATAGACGATCAGCCTTGCTAGGGCGACACGTCGACGCATGCCCCCCGATAGATCTGAGACCATTTTATGTTCTGTGTCTTCTAAGCCGACTAGTTTTAGTGCGTCATGGACGCGGTCCTTTATTTCATCGGGCTTTAGCCAACGCTGTTCGACCAGGTCTTCGTGTTGTGTTAGGAAGAATGCTGTATTTTCACCGACGGAAAGAGAGTCAAATAATGCAGCTCCCTGAAATAACATGGCAACGTGCTTCACTTTTTTAAAGCGTTCTCGTTGCGTCATTTTGCTAAGGTGGAGTCCATCGACTTCTATCTCACCCTTCTCAGGCTGTTCAAGGCCCATAATGCAGCGAAGGGTGACACTCTTGCCGGCACCTGAACGTCCTAAGATGACCATGGTTTGGCCACGTTCGACATCGAGGCTAAGGCCTTTTAGCACTTGTTGCTTGCCGTAGGCTTTCCACAGGTCTTTAACTTTGATCATGCTCATATCCATCCCCCCGAAATCTCATGTAGGTAGTCGTAGGAGGCATTAAGGCTAACGGTCAGCAAGAAGTTAAAGATGAGGATGACGCAATAACAGATAACCACGCTTTTAGTTGTAGAGCGACCCACGCCGGCTGCTCCGCCACGTGTTGTGATACCTTTGTAGCACGATATGGTGGTGATGGCGATGCCAAAAACAAACGCTTTAACCGTTCCAATAAGCAGGTCGAAGTTGTGTATATGTTCGCGTACAGGCTCTAAATAGTCTGCAGAGGGTAATTTGTAGTAGTATACAGCGACAACATAGCCGCCATAGATACCCATGACGCAGCTAAAGAGTGTGAGGATTGGCATCATGGTCAATCCAGCGACAAAGCGCGGAGCAACGAGGTAGCGGATAGGGTTTACAGCCATAGAGCGCAGGGCATCGATTTGTTCAGTGACTGCCATAGTGCCGAGCTCAGCGCACATAGAGGCACCAACACGCCCTGTAACCATAAAGGCAGCCATAACAGGGCCCATTTCCACCAACATAGCTTTGGTTACCATTAGGCCTGTAGCACCACGTACGCCAAAGTCGGATAGCTGAAACATAGCCTGAGCGGCTAAGACCATGCCTGTTGCCATTCCGGTAATAGCCACAACAGGAAGTGAGGTGACACCAAGAGTGTACATTTGGTTACGGATCAAATAAAACGCTGGTGGACGACGCAGAGACACCCATACGACTTCGCCAATGAGCGAGGCATAAGCTCCCAAACCGGCCAAAAGTCCTACGATAACGTGCGTCATTAAAATCCTTTAAATTTCGGCATTGTAGATGGAGAAGAATTTTAACGCAAAGACGCCAAGACACAAAGACGCAAAGAAGACTAATCTTTCTTAGCGCCTTCGCGCCTTTGCGTTAAAATAGACTAGTAATCGTGTTTCCACATGAGACGTACGCCACCTGTGGCTTCGTCATCGACTTCTGCCTGGAATTTTACGTACTTGATGAGGTTAGCCTCTAGGCTAACGCTATTAGAGTCGGATGTTAAGCCGCGATTGAGCGAGATAAAGCAATCGCGCGAGAGATATTTACCGATGTTAACAACCAGATCGCGGTTGTCGGGATCACTCGCGCCGGTGACATCTAGTCTATCAATGCCGAAGCGGCGCAGTCTGGCCATCATATCGGGTGTGGAGCTCTTACCGGTGGAAAGGTCTACAACCGCTTGTCCAGCCATATCATTCTCGAATGGCGTAATATCGTTTAGACCACGGTTAAAGATAATCCACGAAAGAATTTCACGTTGTGACATGTGCGGATTTGATCTCAAGGTTAGCATCGGGTCGCGCAGGGGACCCTTCAGAACAGCTTCGATGGTGTATTGGTCGATATCTTGACGTGCCACAACGTATAGTGTTGTTTTCTTATCCAGGTCGCCACCAAATGTAATGGTGCCTTTATCAAGCACGAAGGACCTGCCATTTAGTCGGTAGTCGCCGCTAGCTACGCGCAGCTGTCCGTTAAACTGAGGTGCCATCGAGGTGCCAGACACGGTAACATTGCCAAGCCATTCCGACCTTAGATCGTCGCTTCGCATAAAGGCCCTGCCAGGAATATCAATATTAACCTCGAACCGCATAGGACGTTCATTTCTGGCTTCAGGTAGCGCTGCAGTGGTCTTTGCTGGCGTATTCAAAAAGGTGATGTCCAATGACGCTGCGGGTGTTGGCATTTCTTTAGGCAGCGTAATAGTCATGGTGTTGGCGGAGAGGTTTCCGCTTAGGAGGATATCCTCAAACGTTCCTGTGAGGTAAAGTTCTCCAGATGCTACACCTTGAACATAGTCGCGACGAAGTAACAAAGCGCGGTCAATGTAGAAGGCGATGTTAAACGGGCACTTGTTTGCTAAATCGAGGTTGATGACTCCGGAGCCAGTAGCAACGCCTTGATAGCCATCCTCAGCTGTTAGGCTGGTTAAAGCTATTTGGTTGCCACGCCCTACAAAGTGCGCTTGTATGTTTTTGAAGACGCTTCCAGTGCTCAAGTCTTCAAATGTGCAATCGCTCAAATCTAGTGTGCCATCTACCAAAGGAGCTGCGTAGGTTCCACTGATATCAAGAGCTACATGGGCTTCACCCGTGACATTGATATCGGCAAAGAGTAGGTGGAGGAGCGGCGTGACCTCTCCCGATGCCGTGATGTGTGCAGTTAGTGAACGGTCAGGGATGGTAGTGACTTCTAGTGGCGAGAGGGTTACCTGCATAGGTAGTCGCGCCGTAACGGCCACGGGTTGGTCACCAATGCCTATAATAGAGCCATCGATATCAAGGATCTTATCTTTCAATTGTCCTTTGGCTTGTGCATGCAAAGGGGGGATGTTAAGCAACCCTTCTTTAGCGACCAGAATATCATCAAGAGAAAGGCTTAGGGTGCCTTCAGGATTATCGACCGTTCCCATCAGATGTAAGTCACCAGATACTGTGCCTTCCACCGGACTTTGTGGCAGTAGAAGGTGTACGAGGTCTAGCGGGATTTTGTTCGCTTGCAAAGATAGATCGGTATTACGCGACAACGTTCCACTGCCTGCAAGGGACCCCTGGCCAACTTTTAGGGATAGATCATTAATAGTTGTGCTATCGTCTGTCCAAGAAACGGATAAAGGTTTGGCTAGTAGCAATGTATGGTCATGTAAGCGACCAATAAAATCGTCGACGGTGATCGTCGAGTCATACGGATTAGCGGTGCCGGTGGCTTTGACTAAGAACTTTCCATCCCATTTGCCATTCGCCATCAAACGATAGCGCCAAGGTGCATTGTTTGGGGGGATATGCGTTTCTAGCATGATGTCTTTAACTCGAGCTTTGTCGACACGCGTATCCTTAGCGGTAATTTTAACACTCCCCGAGGGGTTGCTAAAGAGGTCTTCTAGATGCGCAGTGAGCTCCATGCGTTCGCTATAAAGATTAGCAAAATCGAGGCGTGTCATTTCAGTGAGTACGTCAACAATTTGCTCGCCGGCTTCTGGTTGCGAAGAGAAGTCCATGCTAACCCAACCGGTGCCATGAACCTCGCCGAACTCCTTTGGGATAAACCAAGCCAAGTCGCCAGTTTCTCCTTCCAGCCTTCCTTCTGCCTGAAAGGTTTCCAGAGAGATATCGAGGTTGCCTCTTAAAGCAGCGGTAGGGGATTGCCAATGGATGTCATGAACCGCTAGCTTTGGACCAAAGTCCCACTCGATATCAAAGGTGGAATTAGTGACCACAGGTCCAATGTCGCAGCACAGGGCTAGAGAGCCATGCACATTATCACCGGAGCAGCTACCCTCGCCTTGCAGGCGTACGTCGCCGAAAGGCTTGCCGTCGACGCTGAAACCGATTGTTTTGATGTCGATGTCGATCTTGGGATTGCTCCAGGAGCCTGTTACTGTTCCAGAACCCTCTACAGAGCCACCAAGAGGGTGAGGGCATAAGTTGCGAGTAGCTGCAATGTCATCGACCTCTACATAAAAGCGAGCGTTAGTTAAATCCAATGCGGAGGTTAAACTTACATCGCCTGCTAATCGAAGTGATGTGTTCTCTCTTTTGCTTTCGATCAGCATGTCTGAAAAGGCTAGAGCTTTGTCGGGTTGCCAGTCATAACACCCAGCAATGCGTGCCGTGTCGCCGAGTATTCCTGTAGGGCGAATGTCATCGGTCTCGGAATCTGCAACAAGTAAGGTGAACTGACCATTTGAGTGGCATGAATGCACGAGTTCATCAATGGATAGGTCAAACAGAGACTTGCCTAAAGTAGTGGTGGAATATGCTGTGAATTCCACAGAATAGCCCTCGAGGGCATTCAAAAGGTGATGCAGGATTCCATTGGCATCCTCAGCAGCTCGTGTGTCGATGTGTAAAGCGTTGGAGTCTTGGTAAGCTGTCAGGAGTATATATGTGGGGTCACTTTGCAAACTGCTATCTTCCACCACAAGGTCTATAACACCTGTTTGGTAGAGAGTACTGGCTTGCAGTTCCCCAACGATGTTCAGAGATAAGTCAGATTGATCCGGAACGTTTAAGTTTGACACTTCAAACCGTTCGATACGCATGCCAAAAGGCAACATGGGCATCGAGGTAGCAGGAATGGGCGATGCTGCAGGCGCTTCATCAGTGTTGTCTAACACCTGTACATCACGCATGGTGATGGATGGAAATACAATCTGTCCGAGCATCAGCTGGTGTGGAGCAAACGTCAGCGAAATACGGTCAGCAGTAATGGTGGCGGAACCTGGACGTGTCATTTCTACTTGGCGTAAGCGCAACGAAAATGGCGATAATCTGTCCATCTTTTTTGCGTTGAAGCGCCAACCGGAGTTTTGCTCGATCTGCCTTTTAGCATACTTGAGGATAACCTCATTGACTGGCCCGATGTTCAACAGGCCATAGCCAATGGCTGCTAGTAATGCCAAAGCCAATACTAGGGCTGCTAGGGTTCTAAGGAAGTAGCGTATGAGCTTTCGAGCCAATGGGGATCCTTTCATTACAAGTCGCGAGTATAAGGAAAAAGGCTTTATATGGACATAACAGGATAAGCAGGATCGCTGCGCAGCAAGGTTTTTGTAGGATATTTGCGGGCAAAAAAAAGCCTAGCCACAATGTGGCTAGGCTTTTTCTTGAAACAAGAAAGCTTATGCTACATGAGCTACTCGTGCTGCGGCTAAACCAGCAACACCAACAGTTGTCAGATCGCTGATATAACCCATATGTCTTGCACCTAAAGTAGCTGCGACAGCTACAGCAGGAATAGCAATACGGCTGAAAGTGGCTTTTATTGCTTCGGGGAACGTCTTAGTGCGGGTATTATATACATAAGGGTTGTTCTGGGCATCATAATCTTGGTTTTGATCTCGTAGCCTTCTCGTTGTTTTTTTACAGTCTGCTATCAAACCCAAATTCCAGTTTAATCTACCCTTAGCAACCCAAAGACCAGCTGCTGCTGCTGTAAGTGCAAGACCAGAGCCCACGTTGAATCCAGCGCCTTCAGCCACGATTTCAGCGCCTGATTGTGCAACAGGAGCCGCATAATTTGGAAGAATGCCTGTAGGATCGAAGGACAGCAACCATGTGATGAATCCAGGGTTAACAGGTGGTGGTGGAACTTCACCGTATCCGAGCAGGTTGTAAACTGGCTCTAGGTAGCCGAGTTTATGAGCAGCTGTACCAGCAGCACCAGCAACAGCAGCACCACCAGCAATTTTCGCAGCTAGAAAAGCATGAGGAATGTTGCGAACTTTCTCAAGGCCTTCTTTAGCAAATGTGATGGCTTTTTCTTTCCAGTTAGCTGTAACAACTTGCTCTTCCCATTTTGCTGTGATTTGCAACATGTTAGCTGTAGCGACTGTAATTTTAGGAACTAGAAGACCTGGCAAAGCTAATGGAGCTTGAAGAACGTGAGTTACCGCACGTGTACCATGCCAAAAGGATGTGCCAATGTTGCCAGTCAATAGGCTGTAAGGAGCCATGAAAACTGCATGCTTAACTGTATCAACTAAAGAAGCAACTATAACGAGAGCGTTTTCGCCCACTGCCATTATATAGTTACCAAATCCACCTTCTGTACCACGCTTATCAATACTGCGGACTAGCTCTGCGGTCCATGAATTGTCTAAGCCTACGTTATTGCTTACTGTCATTTTGTACTCCTCTCAAAGTTAACACGATTTTGATGCGATCATCATACAATTTTAATGTAAAGATACAGTTAAGACCTCTGAAAATGGCAGGGCCGAGGCAGAAGGCTTTCAAAAGATAACCATAGAAAAATCTCTTAATACTATGCCTAAGCATTCCAAGTAATGTTTTGAGGGGGTTAGGTCTACAAAACTAATTTTTAATTATCACTTACTAATCTTGCGTATCTTGCCGCGCCGCAACCCTGCCTGTCTTTCAAATCCACATCATTGGGGCTAATTTTAATAAGTTTGGCCGATGCTAAAATAGATTTGTACGGCGGAATCGATGGGGATTCTACGATCTAAAGGGAAGGCGATGTCGAGCCGCAAAGGTCCAACGGGAGTGTAGTAACGGGCACCCACGCCAACTGATCTGAGTTGTTTCGTGCGAAACTGTGGTCCGGTCGTGGAGTATACATTCCCGAGGTCGAAGAAACCGACGATACCCCAATCTTCATTGACGCGGCGGCGTGCCTCCATGGAGATCACCATAAGAGAGCGTCCACCTTCAGGGCGATGTTCATCATCGAGAGGACATACAGTGAGGTAGCGATAGCCCCGCAAGAGGTTGGGCGAGCCGGCATAGAAACGCTCTGCGGGTGGAATATCAATCCTGGAGGCACCTAAAATAGTTCCTAAGCTAAGCCTTCCGGCGAGAATCCAACAGTCATCTGGTTGGATGGGAACATATACGGCGCCGTCAAAACGAGTGGTGTAATAATTGAGTGGTGGATAAAACAGTCGACTGGTTGGTGTAAAGCGTAGGTTAAGGCTAAAGCCGCGCGAAGGATCCAACAGGTTATCTGCAGTGCTGTACCTAACCTGCATAGGGCCTTTCAGCAACGTGAAATGGCGATTGTTATCGGAATGGGTGGCAAATGTGTACTTTAACGCCAAACCCGCCCAAGCTTGTAAGCAAGGTGTTAGGCGTTTGTAAACGCGCGAGCTAACGGTCCAGGAAGTTTCGTGGAAGCTATCGGTGATTTCGCGTTCGCCCTCAACGCTGTTTAACCAGTCGAGGCCTGGGCAACATAAATCAGGTATGCGGTACGTGATCATACCTGTTTGAAACTTGCGCAGCAGCTCTGTTTTGAAAGTTAAAACTTCTCCCAGACCACGCATATTGCGGTGTTGCCACTCTCCCACGACACCAGCGCCCCATTCGGTGGAGTAGTTAACACCGGCGCCGATACTGCGTTGTTTGCATTCTGTGACGTTGATGTCGACAGGTAGCATACCGCATTCGTCGACTTCATTAGCAAGTTCGATGTTGATACAGCGAAAGAGACCGCTGCGCTCCAAGGCATCAAAGGTGCAGGCTATCTTTTCTGGCGTATAGATATCACCACGGTCCCACGTGACTTTCTGTGCTATGTAGCACTCGCGAACGCGACGAAATCCTGAGATGCTTGGCTCATCCAAATAGGCCAAGGGGCCAGTGTCAACGTACAATTTCACACTGACGGTATATGCAGCCTGATCGGCAAAGACAATGCGCTTGGCGACTTGAGCGAGGGGATACCCTTGGTTATTGAGGCATTGAAGTAAGAGGTCTTCTGCTTCCAAGATTTTTGCTGGGAGAGCTGGTCCACCAACTTCGACGCCAAGTTTTTCGAGGGAGATGTCTAGGCATTGCTCATCTTCATTAGGTTCATTTTCTTCTTCTTGCTTTTCTGGCTCGACCCAATCAATTTTTTCGTCCTCTACTTCCCATGAAAATGGCTTGTCATCGCCTAGAAAGTCATGTTCCAAAAAGAGCTTGCCCTTATCTCGATCAATGTCAGGTCCGACAGGTTCGACAAGTGCAGTGCGTGGCAGAATTTCAAAAGAAGCGAGACGAAAAACAGGCCCAGTGACTACATGTACCAGAACAGTTACAGGGGAGGACTCTTCGTCGACGTCTAGGTCGATATCGGCATTGTAGAATCCCTGACTATGCAAAGCCTGAATGAGATTAGGAAGGTCGGCTAAAGCGCGGCGTTTGAGAGATGTCAGGGAAGCGGGTAGGCACTCCTCTAGAGCGACCAACTGTGATTGAGCGCGTAAAACGGTGAGAGTTTCTCTGTTAAGTTCGCCTGTAAAATCTACATAATAAGGAACATCCGCGCAAAGCGGTGCCGTTAAACACCACATGGCGATGGCTAGCATAAGGCGTGTATGATAGGCATCAGAAAAAAGCATGAGCGACCTGTTATGCCTTACTGTTGTAACACGCGTCGCGGAAATTTACCAACCTTCATTTTCGCTGAAGGGACAAGAGACCTTAGGGACGAAAGAGACAATAGGGACGAAGGATGAAAATCTTTTAGGTCCTTTTTCCCAAAGTCCCTAAGGTCCCTTTCGTCCCTAAGGTCTCTTGTCTCTTGTCAAGATTGGCTTTGACGACTAAACTGCACGCAGTTAATCAGCAAGGAGATCCACGAATGACAATAACTTTGGTAGAGACACAAAACAGACCAAAATCCGCTGACCTATATAAACGCTTATGCGAGGTAATTCCGAGCGGCGTGGGATCTCCGACGCGAGCCTTTAAGTATGTGACTGAGGAGCCAATGGTAGTAAGCCGTGGTCATGCAGACATGATCTATGATGTCGATGGCAATGCCTTTATCGATTACCACATGTCTTGGGGAGCGTTGATTAATGGTCATGCGCACCCAACTATTGTAGAGGCGCTACAGAAACGAATCGTCGATGGCACGAGCTATGGCCTATGCTGTGCACTAGAGGAAGAGCTTGCCCGTAAAATAACGCAAAATGTGCCGTCCGTCGAGCAAGTACGCTTTGTCGCTAGTGGCACCGAAGCAACGATGACGGCTTTACGTGTAGCCCGTGGATATACAGGGCGTGATTATGTTGTAAAGTTCACTGGCAATTACCATGGTCATGCGGACTTTCTACTGGTGCGCGGTGGTTCGGCAATGGTTGGAAACACCCCCTGCGCTAGCTCAGCGGGTGTTCCGGCGGATAGCGTTAAGTGGACACTTTGCCTGCCTTACAACGATATTGAGACCGCCAGAGAGGTTCTGCGCAGTCCTGAATATCGTGACAAAATTGCTGCGGTTATCGTGGAACCTATCGCTGGGAACATGGGAACTGTTCCAGGTAGTAAAGAGTTCCTAACAATGTTGCGCGAAGAAACAGAGAAAAATGGCTCGCTACTGATATTCGATGAAGTGATCTCCGGCTTCCGCGTTGGTTTAGGTGGCGCACAGGCTCTTTATGGTATAAGCCCTGACCTAACCTGCTTTGCTAAGGTTATGTCCGGCGGAACTCAAGCGGCTGCATTTGGCGGTGCTAAGAAGATCATGCAGGTGTTGGCTCCTAGCGGTGCCGTTTATCAAGCGGGTACTTTCTCCGGCAATCCTCTGTCGATGGAGGCTGGTATTCAGACTCTTAACTTGTTAGAGCAACCTGGGGTCTTTGAGCTATTAGAGCAGAAGGCAGCGAATTTGCTAGATCCTATCCAGGAATGCTTTAAGGCCAAAAATGCACCAGCCTGTGTGCAGCGTGTGGGTTCAATGTTCACCTTTTTCTTTGGTGCGACGTCAATTAGTAGCATGGAAGAAGCACAAAAATGCGACGATGCGTTATTTAAGAAGTTCTTTAGCTTTCTATTTGAGCACGGTATTTTGGTGGCTCCTGCGCATTATGAAGCTTCGTTTATTAGCACAGTACACAGCGATGAACATCTAAATTATACTCGGGACGTGATTCTGGAGTTTATTGAACACACTTTTTAAGGGGTCTATGCGCCTGATATATTGGCTTTTTGTTTGCGTTTTCGCCTTTGGGGCATGCGATGCACCTGCGGCTACATTGATTCGCATCCAAGGCTATGTGGGGGCAGACCAGCTGGCTTTGATTCAGGGTAAGATTGATCAGGCGCCAGCTACAGAGCCATTAGTTCTGGATATCAATTCCACTTCAGGAGACTTGGTAGAGGTTTTGAAATTTGCTCAGAATCTCTACGAGCGCAAGCGGCAAAATAGCCGGCCTGTTGTAGCGTACCTTTCGACTCAGGTATTGGGTCCTGCTGCGATCCTGCCATTCTTGGCGGATGAGATAATAACCACCCCTTACATCTCTTGGGGGGCGATTCCACAGCAATCGGAATCTTCGGTCGCTTTAAATGTTTTGCGCAACCAAGTTGTTAGTTTGATCAATCCCAGCAATCCCAAAGCTGAAATGTTACGCATGTTAGCGCGAGCGATGGTTGACACATCGGTTTTTGTTGTTAAGGATGGCGGCAACTGGAAGGTTGTGACGGATCTTCCCGCAGAAGCTGTGGTGATCTCTCAAAAGGGCGAAACCTTGGTCTTAAGCCATGACCAGCTTGATCAGCTGGACATTGTGCAGCGCTTTATGACAGAGGCCGAGCTCTTTGATGTGTATGCAATTAAGGAAAAGGCTGAGGAGCAGGCGGCTGGCCCCAGTCCTTTGATGACGCGTTTAGCTGAACATATCAAGTTTGTTCCCGACGTTCCGCAGACCATAGGGCGTATCCTAATCGACGACCGCACCTCTGGCATTACGCAAGGCACATGGCTCTATGTTAAAAGCGCTTTGGATCACTACAAAAAGACCAAGCCAACCTTTATTATTTTGGAGCTGAATACCCCAGGTGGAGTGGTATATAGCTCGCAGTTGATATCTGATGCGTTGAAGGAGATGGATACGCAATATGGCATCCCTGTTGTGGCATATATTAATAACTGGGCCATTTCAGCGGGCGCTATGCTAGCCTATTCCTGTCGCTTTATTGTGATTGCCAAAGATGCTGCTATGGGAGCTGCCGAGCCGATCCTCCAAACCAACGAAGGGACTGCACCCGCGTCTGAAAAGGTTAATTCTGCATTGCGTGCAGATTTTGCTAATCGCGCGCAATTTTTTGGTCGTAACCCTTTGATTGCCGAAGCAATGGTAGACAAGGATATCATTCTGGTGCAGCGTCACGGCAAAGTCATGCGCTTGGATAATGAGGATCAGATTCGCAAGGGTGGCGATGATCCAGATGTGATGATTAGTTCCAAGGGTAAGCTGCTTACATTAAATGCAGAAGAGTTAATGAAATTTGGCGTGGCCGATATGTTGATACCTCCAACGGCGACACCTCCAATTACCGACGAAGAATTATGGGAAAGCAAATGGCCTGCTAACAAAGTGGCGATTTTTCATCAGCCATTTTTCGACAAGTTCTCCAATGACACGATAGATGCTTTCACACCGGATTGGCGTATAAGCTTTTTCACCTTACTGACACATCCCATGGTTTCCTCGCTGCTCTTTATGGGCATGTTTCTGGGTTTCTATATAGAGATGAGCCATCCTGGCTTTGGCCTTCCTGGCGGCATCGCTTTGTGTTGCTTATTGTTAATCTTGCTGTCTAGCTTTGCCCTCGAGGCTGCTAGTTGGCTAGAGGCTATCATTGTCATTGCGGGTTTGATTCTGGTGGCTGTAGAGGTCTTTGTATTGCCGACCTTTGGCGTGGCTGGCTTTATCGGCATCGCTTTGGTTGTCGGCGGACTATTCTCTTTAGTGCTGCCGGCGTTAAGCGATATCAGTTTTGATTACGACACGAATACGCTCAATTCGGCCGGAGAGATCTTTGCCGAACGATTGGTATATTTATGCGGAGCTCTGATTCTAGCATTGGTTATAGCCGCATTGCTTGGGCGTTACGTGATGCCTCGATTCGCCAATATGAATCGTTTGGTGTCAAAGGGCGATCAGACAGGTTATATCGCTGGACCAGACCCCAAAAAACTGCCTCAGACAGGTGCTAGAGGTGTCGTTGCGGCTACATTGCGTCCTTCTGGTAAGATTACTATTAATGACACACTTTACGATGCTGTCAGCAGTGGAGGTTTTATCGAGAGGGGCACGGAGATCCGCGTCTTAAAGTTGGATGGCAGCAAGATTGTTGTTGTCTCAACGGAAGAGGAGGACATGTCATAATGCCTTGGATTTTGCTGGTTGTTGGTTTGCTATTAATCTTTGTCGAGTTTTACCTTCCTGGAGCGGTTTTGGGAACGATAGGAGCTATCATGCTCCTGGCCAGTATCGTCACTTTCGCTCAAGAAGCTAACTCCGTAGCTGCTGTGCTAGGGTTTATCCTATTGGTGGGATTATCGATCGCCTATCTGATCCATTTTACCCTTCAGCGTATTCGAAAGACATCGAAGGAAGGGACCATTTATCTTGAGAGCGATCAAGAGGGCTATATGGCCTCCGAATTTGCCAAGGGCACGATCGGCAAGGAAGGCGTTGCAGCGTCGGATCTAAAGCCTTCTGGACATATATATGTAGAGGGTATTGAATACCAAGCCATGGCCGAGTCTGGCTATATCACTAAAGGGACTCGCATAGAAGTGATTGGTGGTAGGGGCGCAAATTTGATTGTTAAATCTGTGAAAAAGGAAGCGAAATCATGAGTGGGTTCTTTGTTGCGGCCGAGGTTGGGCCAGAGGTTTATGTCTTTATTGTCGTGCTGGCGATTGTCGGCTTGGTGATGCTAAGCATTATCGGCAAGTTTATCGCTCTTTGGTTTCAGGCATTTGTGTCTGGTACACCGATTTCCTTGTTTAACATCATTGGGATGAGTCTGCGTAAGATTCCACCAAAAATCATCGTCAATGCGCGTATCGTTTCCTACAAAGCGGGCCTTAAGGGCATCTCTGTCTCGGATCTTGAGACGCACTTTTTAGCTGGTGGCCGCGTTCAGAACGTTGTCGAAGCAATGATCGCTGCGGATAAGGCAAACATTCCGGTTGATTGGCGACAAGCGACCGCTATTGACTTGGCGGGTCGTGACCTTAAGGAAGCGGTACAGACATCGGTCTATCCTAAAGTTATTGATTGCCCCGGACCAAATCCAAATGAGTTTATCGCAGCAGTGTCTAAGAACGGTGTGCAGCTACTCTGTCGCGCCCGCGTGACGGTGCGCACGAATATTGCGCAGTTAGTTGGTGGTGCTACGGAAGAAACGATCATCGCTCGTGTTGGCGAGGGTATTGTTAGCGCTATTGGTAGCTCTGACACTCACTTAGACGTTCTAGAATCCCCACAGCGTATCTCTAAGCTTGTGTTAGAAAAGGGATTGGATGCTTCTACTGCCTTTGAAATCCTATCCATTGACATCGCAGACATTAATGTGGGCGAGAACATCGGTGCCCGCCTGGAAGCAGACAAAGCGGAATCACAAAAGCGTGTAGCACAAGCGAAGGCCGAAGAACGCCGTGCGATGGCTGTGGCTGTCGAGCAGGAGAACAAAGCTAAAGTTAAGGAAATGGAAGCTAAGTTAGTCGATGCCCGCGCACTGATTCCAAAAGCTATCGCCAAGGCATTTGAAGATGGCAACCTAGGTATTATGGACTACATGCGTATTCAGAATATTCAGTCGGATACCGATATGCGCAATTCATTGTCCAGAGGCGAGGAAGGCTCAAAAGGCGAAACTGGTACAACATAAGTAGGCTATGAGCTTTATTGAATTTATCGGTTTTGTTATCTCCATGGCGGCACTCATCTGGCTCTCGGTTAAACGAGGGATAGAGGAGCGCCGCCGCCAAAGTAATCCTGAAGCCTACGCAAGCGAACGCGAGCAAGAGCAGCAGAGGTACCACGAGCTATTGAAGTCTCTGGATTTGCCAATTCCAGAGGAATTATTGGAGGCGGAGCATAAAACCGGTCAGAGCTCCCACAGACAAAAAAAGCAACAGCAACAGATCAAGCAGCAGCCAAAGGCGCAGGGCCAGCAATCGGCGGCTAAGGCTTGGAAAGCTCCAGAGACAAAGCGAACGGTACGTGACTATAAGTTCCGTGCTCCTTTGGATACACGTAGGCAGGCTTCGCGTATTGAGAACCGACGCCTCAACAATGCTATCGAAGCACGCCAAAACCGTTTTAGGACGACAGTTGTCAGTAAGTCCCTACAGCCGGAAGAGGGTGTGGTCGATCCCTACTCGCTTGAAGAGGCGTCACAAGCGACTCGCTCACAGGACATTTTTGCTCAGTTGAAAGATCCTATTCAGATGGTCGTTTTTCATGAGCTTATGAGTAAGCCTAAAGCTCTGCAGAAGGTTGGTAGGCTGCAAGGTTTGCCCTGGGAAGGTTAGCATTAAATGCATCACTATCATCAAGTCAAAGAAACCGTATCGTTAGCTGCCAGTAAATGTGGACGCAATCCAGCAGATATCACACTTCTAGCTGTATCTAAGAACCATCCGTTCTCTGTAATTCAAGAAGTGCATGGAGCTGGATGCTGCGATTTTGGTGAAAATCGTGTACTAGAGGCGCTGTCAAAAATCGACGTCGCTCCAACAGATATTCGGTGGCATCTGATCGGTACATTACAAAAGAACAAAATCAATAAGATCCTTGGCAAATTCGCTTTGGTGCATTCCATAGATACGCCTGAGCTAGCCGAAGCGTTATCTGCTGCCAGTGTTCGTGCAGGTCTGGTGACTTCTGTGCTACTGCAAGTCAACACTAGTGGTGAGGAGTCCAAGCAAGGCCTAAGCGAAAGTGAGTGGTTGAAAGACATGGCTCAAGTGATAAGTCTAGAAGGGCTTAGTGTTGAAGGTTTGATGACAATGGCGCCTTTTGTAGATGACCAAAATGTGGTGCGGCATTGCTTTAGAAAGCTCCGCGAGTTCAAGTCGTTGGTGGAAAGAGAATTCGAAGTGCATTTGCCGCATCTATCAATGGGCATGTCGCAGGATTACCAAATTGCGATTGAAGAGGGCGCTACCATCATTCGCATCGGCACCGCCATTTTCGGCGAGCGAGGATAGGGGATCTTAACGCAAAGGCGCAGAGGCGCAAAGAAGGCGAGTTTCTTTGCGGCTCTGCGCCTTTGCGTTAAAGTTCTTTCCTTACTTGCCAGCGCCTGTGGCTAACAAAGCTGTTACTTCGGTGCCTTCTGGCACTGTTTCGCTAACTTCGCTATTCACCATTGTTGTGACGCAGCAATCGGACCACACGTTGATAGCACTCTCTAGCATATCTATAAACGAGTAGAACGGCAGAATCACACCCAGAATATTCAGAGGCACGTCCATCGCCACCAAAAAGGCTGTGGAGACGAAGTAACATCCCATAGGGATACCAGCGTTACCTAACGCGGCCACTGTGGCAATTAGGACCCACACGCACATTTCAGCCATGGTATATTGTACGCCATTGATCATGGATACGAATAAGACCGTTGTCAGGATGAATGCTGCGCAGCCGTTCATGTTGATGGTTGTGCACAGAGGAAGGCTAAAGTTAGCAACCTTTGGTTTTACACCACCACGCTCCTGAACGCACTTAATGGCCATTGGCAGCGCTCCAGCTGACGACTTAGCGAAAAACGCTACTGACAGAGCTGGGAACACCGCTTTAAAGGTTTTCACTGGCGAAATGCCCTTGCTACGCAACAATATGGGCAAGACAACCAGCGCCTGAATCACGTTGGCTAGCACGACACAGAGTAGGTAAAAGGCTAAGCTCTTAAATTCCATGCCATCGCGTAGATCGCGAAAGAATAGTGTGATAAACGCCCAAATTGCCACCGGCATTAGACTGACGACGAAGGTGGTAATTTTCATAATCGCAGCATATAAGGCGGCGAAGAAGCCATGCAATGTTGCACGGTTTTCTGTGGGTAGCGTTAGAATTGCTAGGCTTAAGGCCATGGCGATGAACAGAACGCCTACCACATTGTTATTCAGGAATGGTTGCACAATGTTTGATGGGATCATTTGGATGAGGTAGCTGCCATAGCTAGCCTGGTCAGTGGCCGCTTCTACTACTATCCCTGTGGTATGCGTGTAGGCGCTAACAGGATCAATCACCAAAAAGATCACCAAAGCCAGACTCGCAGCAATTACTGTAGTCAGCAGGGTGTACTTCAATACCTTCGTGCCCATGATCTTAATTTCATCCAGGCTTTTCATCCCCGACGCGGTAGCGACAATGGATAAAAAGATGATCGGCAAGCTTACCAACTTTAATAAGTTGATAAATAGCTCGGATACCAAGGAAGCGAAGGAAAGAAGAGGTGAGTAGCTACACAAACCGGTACAGATGCCGAGCACTACTGCAAGGGCCATAAATTTGTTGGTATTGGAGTGTGTTCCAGTACTGCAGCAGGTAGTTTTTGTATTGCTCGTCATCGAACCTTTCCTTTAAGGGTTAAGTGGAAATGTCAAAATAACCAAAGGTCACTAATTTGTAAACCGTGTGGCAGCATAAAATGTATTATTTAGCCGCGCATGCAAATGACCATGGCTTGGTGATTTTCAGGATTTTGAAACAATTTAATTATTAGTTATAGATTAAAAATATCCATTAACTGATTATAGATATTTTTAAATTAAAGTCAATATATAAGTAATTACAATCAAGCTGCGTTTTCGTCGTCTTCAATCGGGTCTAGTACAATGGTTCTTAGATGTGGTGGCCGATCATCGATGGAGATTTCTTCTTGGGAAGACCCTTCTTCATCGAGGTGTATCGTTCCTTCGACCATTTCGGAGTTTTCATCATCACTAATGGGGTCCAACACAATGGTCCTCAGATGTGGTGGTCGATCATCGATGGATACTTCTTGGGAGGATTCTTCATCGACGTGTAGTGTTCCTTCAATCATCTTAGATACATGCAAGGTATTGGCTACAGTTTTCTTCAGCTCTTCATCTGTCTGGTACAAAAGCACAGTGTCGAGCCTAGGTTTAGCGGGCTCCACTTCTTCAGTGTTCTTTTGCTCGTTCATTGCACTTAGCACTGCTGTTCCGCTGCTTTCTAAATTCTGCGCTTCGCTGTCCTCGGGAACCTCTGCATCTTCAAGGCTTTCTAGAACATTTCTTAAGGATTGAAGCGCTTCTTCGGCAGATATTCGGTTGGCAAAATTGGGTTCTAGCATCTTCTGTATTAGTGAAGTTACCTGTGTTCCATACTTTGCTTCTAGAGTGGTCAATACAGCAGATTTTATGCTTAAAGAGGTGTCGTTAAGTTTTGATTTCATATCAGGTTGGGTTCTATCCTTGTGTCGAGCAATAACCACTTCTTTCATGGGATAAGGAGTTGAACCAGAAAGCCATAAGCAAAACATTACACCAGTAGCAAATACGTCTCGCTCTTCGATCCATCGGCTTGCACCATCCGTTGTTTTTAGACTTGCGCCTCTGGCACGAAAATCGGACAGAGCATAGTACTGACCAGTGAAGGCGCTGGTTCTACCTGATTCCTGCCAGTGAGAATCGTTTTTGGAATCGCCACAATCAGCCAAGAAGAATTGATACGAGCCATCTGGGTGCTTATTATAAAATACGTTATCCCCTTTAATATCCCCATGTGAAAGGCCTTGTTTTCTAAGGGCAACAACTGCTTTCAAGACATCTTCCATCGATTGTAATAGTTGCTTGCCTGTTGGTCGGTCCGGACTACTCATTAGGCTGCTAACACTGCCGTCATACTCAGGTCCGATGTATCCAACAATCGGGTTATTAACAGCGTCAACTAAATCATCTGAACGCTTAATGACTACGTCGGGTTCAGCCTGGACAGTAGAAGTATCTATTTCACTAGAGTGTATTGACTTCAGGGCAAAGCCTTCTGATGCAACGTCTTTCGCTGATCCTTCCGGAGCGTCTGGGAATTTGCCCGCTTTTAATACGGCATGTTCACCTGTTGTCAGTTGATAGATTCTCTGAGCTACTCCAAATGCTCCTGCACCAAGATACTCCGGTGCTTCTTTGGGAGGAATTGCGGTTCCGTTCCAAAGGGCTACTTGGCGTTCGTTCTGGGCATTGATATAAGTAATCAAATGAACTGGGTTTGTGTTGATGTCAGAAGAGCGTATTTGTTTTGGGGCGGCGCCATTTTCCCTTAGTATGATTCTGACGAGGTGATCAATCTGTGCGGTATGCATGGTAAGTTCGCGGCCGAGCACTTTAATTGTGGCTGTTCTTCCGTTAATTTCAAACCGTCCCAGAATCGTGGATGCTAATTTTTGATGATCAACGGAGGAATGTTCTTGTAATTCTGGGGACAAGGGCATGAGTTCATCGCTGACTTCCTCTTCCTCTAAAGATATTGTCCCTTCTGGTGCGGTTCTTTCTTCATCGCTGGAAAATCGGTTAGAAAGCTCCGAAAGGCTGTTGGTAACGACTGCTTTAGATATCTCTTCTAAAGGAATGCCCTGATTGCGCAAGGTTTCTACTTCTGGATGCTTGCCTTTAACATAATCTAGAAACGAGTCATAGAAGGTATTGGGATGATCGAGGATTTGTCGATTAACTTGCAGCAGGGTAATATTGCCCTCTTGGGCAAGGTAATGAATTTCAGCGGCATACTTTTTTCTACTAGAGTAGAGTTGTTCAAGGGCGATTTCCAAATTATCCCCTAGCCGATGTAGACGTGTCTGGTCAAAACCTATGTACGCAAGAGCACTCTTGTTTACGAAATAGAGTCCCTTTTTGCCCCCCTTTCCTATTGATGCAGAGACCGCCAAGGAATTTCCATCGGAGTGACGGCTGACGTTCTCGGCACCCAGGAGCTCTTTCAGGTATTTAACTTTAACTAGGGTGGGTGAGGCCTTCGGTTGTGCTTCTTCTTCCCTGCCACGTTTTCTTCCTATGAACTTTTGATTTACATCAGAAAGAGGGCGTAAATAGTCCATTTAATCCTCTCTAGTAAATAATTTAATTATATATTTACTATTATAACACAAGCATGACAATTACAAATAAATTTTATAATGTTTCATTTAATGCATTCGTTAACAACTGGTTATAGAAAAAATGGGGACTTAACAGGATAGGTAGGATCGCTGAGCGCAGGATAGGCAGGATTTTTTAGAAAAATTGGAATAGACGTTACTTTTCAAGGCGCCGACATATCTTAACGTAGATCTGCAAAATAATCATTGTCTTTGCTAAACTGCGCCCATAAGACTTTAATCGGGATCGAGGATGGCGGCGTCGGATAGGCGATCGGGATATCAATTTTTTCAGAGCGATGAGCGGCAAGTGATTGATCAGTTAGGTGCTGGCCGCTTGCACACGGCTTTGGAGCAGATGCTTTTGATCCGTAATTTTGAGCGCCGCGCTGAATCCGCATATCAGCAGGGCAAAATCGGTGGTTTCTTCCATTCGTACATGGGGCAAGAGGCTATTCAAACGGCCGCTGTTATGGCTATGGGGCTGGAGAATTGGTGGATCACTTCGTACCGTTGTCATGCGCTAGCCCTGCTGTTAGGGGCGACTCCCAATGAGTTAATGGCTGAGTTGTATGGGCGGGAGACCGGCAATGCCAAAGGGCGTGGCGGGTCGATGCACTTCTTTACCGACCGTCTTTTAGGTGGCTTTGGTATTGTTGGCGGACAAGTTCCCATAGCCGTTGGGGCAGCCTTTACCTCGAAGTATCTGGGGAAAAAGGGAGAAGTCGCTGTCTGCTTTATGGGAGATGGTGCAGTCGCTCAGGGCGCCTTTCATGAAGCGCTCAATTTAGCCTCTTTGTGGGATCTTCCCTGCATTTTTGTCATTGAGAACAACCTTTGGGGCATGGGGACGGCGGTTAATCGCGCCTTGGCGGTCGAAAGGATTGCCGAGGAGAAGGCTCCTGGTTATAAGATGAAAGCCTATACCTTTGATGGCACCGACTTTTTAGGTTGCTATGCCGGTTTTAAGCACGTTTATGACGAAGTTGTCGCCACCGAGCGACCTGTTCTTATCGAGGCGATTGCAGAGCGTTTTAGGGGGCACTCCATATCTGATCCGGGGTTATACCGCACAAAAGAGAAACTACAGCTAGCGATGCAGGGTGACCCGATAGAAAAGCTCACTCACGTTCTCTATGAGCAAAATATAATCGACGAATCGGCCTTCCACGCATTGGACCAAAAGCAACGAGACCTGGTCGTTGCATCGATGCAGTTCGCGGAAGAGAGCCCCTGGCCCAATCCTATTACCTTGGAAGAGGGTGTTTATGCACCATAACCTTACGAGAGAGAGCTAATGGGGACGCAAGTTATCGAATTGCGCGAGGCTTTACGCCAAGCTTTGGATGAAGAGATGCAGCGGGATGACCGTGTCTTCATCATGGGCGAGGAAGTAGCTGAGTACAATGGCGCCTACAAAGTCAGCAAAGGAATGTTAGAGAAGTGGGGACCCAAGCGCGTTATCGACACTCCGATAGCGGAGAACGGTTTTGTAGGCTTGGGTATTGGCGCGGCTATGACAGGGCTTAGGCCGGTTATCGAATTTATGAGTTTTAACTTCTCCTTCGTTGCGGCGGATCAGCTGATCTCTAATGCCTCGAAGATGTATTACATGTCGGGCGGTCGATTTTCCGTTCCAATTGTCTTTAGGGGTCCTAATGGGTCTGCAGCACAGGTGTCGAGTCAGCATTCGCATTGCGTAGAGGCACTTTATGGCAATCTTCCCGGCTTTATTATTGTAGCTCCATCTAATGCTTATGATGCCAAAGGACTACTCAAAAGCTCTATTCGCAACAATAACCCCGTGCTTTTCTTAGAGTCGGAGCTGTCGTATGGCGACAAGATGGAGATTCCGACAGAGGAGTACTTAGTTCCGATCGGCCAAGCGGCCATTCTGCGTCCAGGAACCCATGTTACAGTTGTAGCTCATGGCCGCACGGTCAAGTTTTGCATGGATGCTGCTAAAGAGTTGGCTGCCAAGGGAATTAGCATTGAGGTGATAGACCTTCGCACCATCAAGCCTTTGGATATCGTTACAGTAGCGCAGTCTGTACGCAAAACACATCACTGTGTGTTGGTTGAAGAAGGACACCTCTTTGCTGGCATTGCTGCGGAAACCGCCTTTCAGGTCATGGAGCATTGTTTTGATTACCTTGATGCGCCGATAGAGCGTGTCTGTCAACACGAAACACCCATGCCCTACAGCAAGGTGTTAGAGGCCGCAACATTGCCCAATCCTCCTAGAGTGATTCAAGCAGTACTTAAAGTACTAAACATTTAATCTGAGATCTCGTTATGCCTTTCACTGTGAATTTACCAAAACTCTCTCCTACTATGGAATCAGGCGTTATCGTCAAATGGCTCAAGAAAGAAGGCGAACGCGTTAAGGCGGGCGAGGTGATTTTCGAAGTCGCCACCGACAAAGCGACAGTAGAACATGAAGCGCTAGACGATGGTTTTTTGCGTAAGATATTGGTAAAAGACGGCGAAGAAGCTATTGTCAACCAGCCTGTAGCGATCTTTACAGCGGCTGAAAATGAAAGCATCGAAGGCTTTCAGGTAGCGCAAGAGCCTCCTAAAGCAACTCCCCAAGAAAAACCTGCCGAATCTTCCGTTACTACTGTAGCGCCAAAGGCAGCTCAGGCAGCATCTACAGGCTTGGCTCAACCAACTTTCGCCCCTGAAGCACCTTTGCAGAACTACCAATTTTCAGCTCCACGCGCTGCCATAGAGGGCAGGGTAGCGGCATCGCCATTGGCTAAGAAGGTTGCGAGAGAAAAAGGGTTAGATTTGTCCACTGTTCAGGGGTCCGGGCCTGGAGGACGTATTGTCGCGGATGATTTGGAGAAAGCGCAGCCAGCTGCCGATATCTCGTTTGGCCCAGGAAAGGTTCCAGAGATCGCTCCAGGAACCTATGAGGAAGAGAAACTATCCCCCATGCGCCGGGTGATAGGTCAACGTCTGCAAGAAGCAAAAACCTTTATTCCTCACTTTTATGTACGACGAGAGCTACATGTAGAGGCTTTGGTGGCTATCCGCGAGCAGCTAATTGGAACTGGGGTAAAGTTAACTTACAACGACTTCGTTATCCGCGCGTGCGCCTTAGCCTTGCGTAAGCATCCGATTGTAAACAGCGCCTACAATACCCCTAACGGAACAATAGCACACTTTAAAACGATTGATATTTGCGTTGCAGTTACGATTGATGGAGGATTAATCACACCGATCATCCGTCATGCTGATTACAAAAATCTCGGAGAATTGTCGACAGAGGTACGCAGCCTCGCCACACGTGCCAAAGCAGGCAAGCTGCAACCGGAAGAGTATAAAGGTGGCTCCTTCACAATTTCCAATCTTGGAATGTACGGTGTTGATGACTTTATTGCTGTGATAAACCCACCCCAGGCTGCTATACTAGCTGTCGGATCAGTAAAGGATTCTCCTGTAGTGCGCCATGGCCAAGTAGTGGCTGGCAAGGTACTAACAGTGGTATTATCCGCAGACCATCGCGTTGTGGATGGTGTTGAGGCAGCAAAATTCCTACAAACATTAGCGCAGTACATAGAGAACCCAGCCTCCTTGCTGCTCCCGGCTTAGTCTTATGAATATTTCCCCTGGCTCTTCCATGTGGACTTTGTTGCCTCGTTGGTGGCAGATACCCTTTAAGGATGAAGTCGTTGAATCCATCAACGGCGCTCGCAGCGTTGCCGTTAATATTTTAGGTCCTAAAAGCGAACCTGAAAGAAGGCTCTTTCTTCAGCGTCCAGAAATTGATATGCGAAAGGACAAGTTTAAAGCGCATAAGATGCTGTTTGTTTATGGTGCGGAAGCATCGGGAGGGGATGACGCTCTTGGTTTTGGCACGCGATGGATCGTCGGGGTGGCCTCCTTTATGTTGGGTAACATTTCGGCTCCTTTGACCGGCAGCGACCTTTCGTGGCGCCGTTTTGCAGTCGGTGAATTAGCACGCGTCGATAATGAACTGGCAGATCTATCTCAATATAGACAGCACCAAAAGCGTTCATTGGTAGCCAAAGCGACCGCTGAAATGCTCATGCATGAGCGGCGTATTTTTTCGATTATCAAAACAAGTGCTGAAATGACGCTAGTTCTTCGCATTACTTTGGTGGTTACCGCTGTCATTAGCTTTACAGGCGCTATGCTAAGTTTGCCAAACCTTGTGGCAATAGGTTCTGTAGGTATGTTCGGTAGCGCTTGTGTTATGCTACTGAAGACAGGTTTTGATTCAACCTCGTTTCAGATACGTCGAGAAGCCAGCGTAATGAGGCGATACCTCGATTACGTTTTGAACGCTAGTTGGTTTTTTGGTGTACCCGCGAGCTCTTATCCGAGTCCTTGATACGTTACTCCTTTTTTTTAATGCGTCTCTATTGTAAGCTTTTCCTTTAAAGCATCTTAGGGAAAAGTCCGATGACCAGCTCCGGTCCGATAGGTAGTCACTCTATCTACCGTACGATGTTCTCATTTTTTTGGCCTGGTAAGCGTTCGCTAAGCAGAAACGTAAGCGAGATGTTGCGTACTGCTGAAGCTGTTAGCTTGCGTTCTTTAGGACAGATTGAAGATGTTGGGCCATCAGGCAAATTTGCAACAGACCATCTGATGGTGCGTAAGTATGAAGAGCTCTTTTGGGACTTTGCACGTGCCGCAGTTATCTGCTTGGGTGGTCGTGTAGGACAGGATCGTGAACTACGCCTGATATCTGGTGTTATCTCATTTATTGTTGGTTTGGCATCGTCATATTTTATAGGAAAGCACTGGGTTCAACGTTCAGAGGCAGCGACTGAGGAAGGTCGTGTTCGTCAAGAACGTACTGTTAGACTAATGGCCTTTAGCCAGTTTGACAGCAGCAATTCGGATATGATTGCGATTAAGAAGATCCTGTCTTTAGAAGAAGAAATTTTCAACAAGATCAAACGTCACGCAGAATATAGCCTTGCGGTGCGCATCGGTTTATTTGTAGCAGCACTGTTCGGAATCTCCGGTGCTATTACAGGGGCAACCTCTACGATGACTGTCGCTGCGGGTGTGGCGGTGGTGACAAGTATCGGCTGGCTAATCGCTGAAGGCTTTGACTTCGCATCCGGTGAACAAAAACGTTCAGCACAAAAAATGCAGGACACTCTCGAGAATCTGCGGCACCGTGTCTGTTTTTAGGTTTTTTTACCACACAGACACAGAGAGGGAACAGAGGGGAAAAGGCATTTTGCTGAGGCAAAATACCTTAAGTCTCTAAAGTCTCAACCTGTTCGCTGCTAGCAGCACAGAGGCGAAAAAATGCGAAGCGAGATTTAAGACATTTTGCCTCTGCAAAATGCCTTTCCCCTCTGTTCCCTCTCTGTGTCTCTGTGTCTCTGTGGTAAAAAAGGCCTTTTATGTCATGTTTTGACGAAGGCTAGTAGCTTTCGATTTTCATCTTGGCCATGGGGTCGCCTTCCATGTTCAGGTGCTTACGCAGCTTCTGAACCTCTGCAAAAAGCTTATCCAGGTTATGCCAACAGACGAGCAGTCTGTGATGACGACGGATAGGTATCGCTGGGAATCCGATATATGTTCCAGGAGATGTGATATTGCGTAGCACTGCCGTGCATGCTGCAATGACAGCCTTGGTGCAAATGGTCACATGGTCATTTATGCATACGCGACCAGCTAGGATGACATAGTCTCCGGTTTCAACGGAACCAGCCATACCGACTTGGGAAACGATAATGTTGTTTTGCCCAACTTTGCAGTTGTGGGCGATCTGGACTTGGTTGTCGATCTTCGTGCCACGGCTGATGCGTGTGCTTTTCAGTCGAGCGCGGTCAATAGTTGTATTGGCGCCGATTTCGACGTCATCGCCGATGTCGACATTGCCGAGGTGTTCGTAGCGTTGGTGATGTCCCTTTTCATCAGGTCGGAAGCCAAAACCGACACTACCTAAGACACAGCCGGAGCAGATGAGAACTCTGTTACCTATATGAGTTCTTTCGTGGATCGTAGCGTTAGGGTGTACGTGCGTGTCTTGTCCGATGTGTACTTCAGGGCCGATGTAAACGAGGGCTCCGATAGTGGTGTTGTCGCCGATGACAACATCGCGTTCAATAACGGCATGTGGGCCAACTTGTACGCTTTGGCCAAGTTTCGCGGTGGGGTGAATCACCGCCGAGGGGTGAATGCCTTGGAATCCCAAGGGCTTTCGACGCATCTCGGCGATGATTTTAGAAAATTTCTGGAAGGCAGCAGCAGGATTATCGCTTAGGAGGTAGTTGAGGCCGGGTGGTCTTGTCAACTTAGGCGTGATAAAAACGACACCCGCTTGGGTGCGTCCTAGCACTTCTAAGAAGCGACTTTCCGCCACATAGGCTGCCTCATGTGGGCTTGCGCAGTCGAGTTCAGAGACGCCACTAACAAGGTGCTCTGCATTACCAACGAGTTGGCAACCTGTTTCTTCTGCGAGTTCTGCTAAGCTAAATGATCGGCCTTCCATTTCAATCTCCACTATTTTGCTTTGACGTTGCTATTAGCAGGCTTTTGTTCGCCTGTTTTTGGCAATGGCTGCGGTGCATTGCGTGTTGGGTTTGCCTTTAGTTCTTTTTCGAACTTGGCATCCATAAATGCAATGACTTCGCTTGTTAAGTCAAGAGATGGTTTGTGGAAGAAGGTAGCTTCTTCGTTAACTACGAGATCTAGACCCTTAACCTTAGCTACTTCTTTAGCAGCTTCAGCAACTTCAGAGGAGATTTGTTGGATAATCTTTAGGTTGGCATCCTGCAAGGTTTGAACATATTGACCTTGTGTACGTTGCAGCTCTTGGCTTAGAGCGCGATACTTATGCTTTAGCTCGTTTTCAGCATCTGGAGAGAGGCCGTCGAGGTAATCTTCGTCGCTAAGCTTTGTTGTGATTTCGTTGAGTGACTTTTGCATCTCCATGAGCGATGTTTCCATCTGGCTCTGGAGGCCTTCAAAAGAAGACTGCTGTTGCTTGCCTAGCTTGGATTCTTCAACACTGCGGCGGAAGTTTACGAAGCCAATCTTGCTTGGGCTTTCGCTGCTTGATGTTGAGGTAGCTTCGAGACCATGAGAACTAACTAGCAAAAGAACGCCAGCAATAGTCCACTTTACGATGCCTATGGCTGCTGCCCATTTTAACGTTTTCGAATTCATGAGTGTTCCTCCTACTCTATTTAGAATCTTCCGCCAATGGTCCAGAAGAAGCGTTTTTCATCGCTCTTGGACTTGGCATTTAAAGGATAGCCCATCCCCACACAGAGAGGGGGACCATTTTCAAATACTTTTAACCTTGCTCCATAACCGGCTGACCAGTTGATATCGCCGAAGAAGAGCCTCGCACGGGACAATTCACCGCCGTCAACAAAGAGGAAGCCGTCTAGCCTATCCCAGAACTTGTGGTTGTACTCTGCTGAGAAAAGAGTCAGCGAGATACCACCACGAGGGTCGTTGGAGCCAGGGAACTTAGGGCCGATGGCGTATGGACGGTAACCACGGACTTGGTTATCACCACCCAAGAACAGACGTTCGTCGATGGGGATTTCATCCTTGCTTGTGTGTCCCGCAGGCATGATGAAGCGGCAGTCAGCTCTAAACTTCAAAACACCTTTTTTACATACTGGCATATAGAACGTGTTCAAATACGCAAGTCCCCAAAATTGGCTTTCGCCTCCAAGTCCAGCATATTCTAGCTCCAAACGTGATCGGAAGCCATTAGTAGGACAACTTGGACTATCGGTCGAATCATAGTTCAAGGATACTCCGGTTGCGGAAATTAGGCCACTATTTCGTGCTTCATCAACCAGAGTTTCATTGTTTCTCGAGCCATTATCCACATTAACAGTAGTATTGCGGATACGATAGTGCCAACCAAAACGTGTGAATTGGTCCAATGGGTAGGAGGCGTGTAGTGAGCCGCCAATAGCATCGATTTCGTAGTCATTGGAGACATATCCCACCCATGACTTCTCGATGTCGACACCGACGCTCCACGGCGTGTCATTAAAGTATGGCTGTGTCCATGACATGCTATAGGAACGCGCTTTTTGACCTATATTGGTGGTCAAGTAAACGAATTCACCACCGCCACGAAGGGTGCATAGGCCATCTTTCCACCAGCGAGTCAGACCGCGATGGTCAAAGTTTTTCTCTGTGATATTAATACCGCAGAACAGCTGCTCTGTGGTGCTATATCCAGCGAAAGCTCCGAAGTTACCGGTGCCTTGTTCTTCGACTTCAATATGTACGTCGCGATAGTTGCAATCACAGCCTAGTTGGTCATTCACCCCGGCGATGTATACGTTGACACACTTAAAGTATCCGACGTTAATCAGGCGCTCTTCAGATTTCTTCAACCTGTCGATGTTAAAGACTTCGCCAGGAATCATCAAACTTTCATGCAAGATGACGCGGCTATCGGTGCAGTGGTTTCCGTAAACCTTGATGAGGCCGACGCGGAACTGTTCACCTTCTTCAATCACAAAGTTTAGGCTGTATCCGCAATCGCCTTCCATGATTCTTGCTTCATAATCAACTACTGCGTCGACATAGCCGTAACGCCCGTAAAGGTCGGTGATACGGCGTACAGTTTGGCGTATCATGTCAGGGGAGTAAACACCACCTTCGGTAACACAGAACATACTTTGGATAGCATCATCTTCAAAGATACAGTTACCTTCGAATGAAATAGACTCGATGCGGTAAAGATCGCCCTTGTTAGCGCGGATATTGATGATAATGCGCTCTGATTGATCGGCTTCGCATACATCAATATCAACCTCAGCATCGGCATAGCCCAAGTCATGCAAGTAATTTAAGATGCGGAACTGGTCAACCTGAATGGCTTCTTCATTATAGACGCCGTCAGGGGAAAACCAGCTCATGAACCAATTATATTCTTTGGTGTACATCATGTCGAAGATCGCTTCTTCCTCACATCGTGTAAAACCACAAAGAGCTATCTTCTTAATCTTCCCGGAGCGTCCTTCATTGATGCAGATGGTGATGTCTACTTCATTGCATTCTGGATCTTTGACGACGCTGTACTCGACATCAGCCTCAAAAAAGCCCTGCTTGATGTAGTAGGCTTTGACTTTCTGGAAAGATCGGTTGAAGTCTACGCGATCGAATAAGCAGCCGGAACGGACGCCCAACTCATCTCGAAGGCATTTAGTAGCTATTTTACAATTGCCTTGCCAACAAATCGAGCGAACAAGGGGCTTTGGCCATATCGTAAGAGTGATATAGATGTTCGTATCGATCACTTCGATGGATGGTTCTACGTGGTCGTAGTCGCTAGCAAGGTCCTTCAAGTCGCTGTCAAAGTCGGACTGTGAAAATATGTCGCTCGCACGAGTGCGTATTTTTGTCAGCACATACTTCGAGTTGTATTCGGTGTCTGTGGGTTCGTCGACGAATATAACGTCGATGCGCTCCACAACCTTGTTCTCAAGCTGCTCAGCAACTAGGCTAAAGGGCAGAAGGACCAATAATAATGTGAAAAAAAACGAATGTAGTTTGGCCATAATGTTCCCAGGCAGATAAATGGTTGCTCATGATAGGCCTGCATGGAAAAAAAAGCAAGAAAGGGAAAAACTATAAAATGGAGAGCAAAATGACGGATAGGGAAAACACTAACACGATGTAGAAAAATCGAGTTGAGTTGATTTCAGAGTTGGTCCTATCTGGTGCCAAAAAAATACCTTCATTTTTTGATATGACTAATGCTAATACCAGGACGGTAATGATTTATTATTTAAATGTCAATAAAAATAAGGTTAAAACTGGCGTCGACCGGAGAAGGCGCGTCCCAGGGTATCACCATCGACGTAATCGAGGGAGCTTCCCATTGGCAGGCCAAAGGCTAGGCGGGAGACTTCGATTTGGAAAGGCTGGAGGATTTGTTTCAGAAAGAGGGCGGTTGCGTCGCCTTCTAGGGTAGCATCTAGGGCGATGACAACCTCTGTGACTTGCTGTTGTTCAATACGATGAACGAGCTTTTCTAGCTCTAGTGCTTCGGGCCCCTGTCCATCTAGTGGAGAAAGTAGTCCTCCTAATACATGGTAGTGACCGCGATATTCGTTGGTTCTATCGATAGCAAAAGCATCGCGAGGGGAGGCAATGATACAGATTAAGTGCGGAGAGCGATTGGATGAGGTGCAAAAAACACAATGAGTCGCTTCGGTTAAGCAGCCACAAACCTCACAACTTTTAATATTGTGTCGTACCTGGCCAATCGTTCGCCCCATTTCGGATAGCTGCGATTCCGACCAAGAGAGCATTTGAAAAGCGAAACGTTCGGCACTTTTGGCGCCGACACCGGGAAGTTGCTTAAGCACTTCAATGAGCTTCTGAAGATGGGCTGGATAATGCATGGCGTCAGTCTACCAAAACTTGGGTCTAAATTCAACAAGGGGATTCAACGCAAAGACGCGGAGACGCTAAGGCGCAAAGAAGGACAAAGATTATCTTCTTGTTTTTCAGGTCTTTATGTTTTATTTCCTCTTTGCGTCTTAGCGTCTCCGCGCCTTTGCGTTGAATTCCTTACTTTACATAATTATTTCTAGGTTGATGCGTATACCTTTCCACTTCGTCCAGGAAATCTTCTGGCTTCTTATTTATTGGGTTGTGTGCTACACTCGTCGTTCATTGTAAATTGTCGCTTCTTGTTTATTAGCCCAGAGCAAGGAAATAGAGTGACGTCTAAATTAAAGGCACGGATAGTCGGGACGGGTTCTTATCTGCCCCAGAAGGTCCTAACCAATCACGACTTAGAGCGATTGGTCGACACTTCAGACGAGTGGATCGTTACTCGTACGGGTATGAAAGAGCGTCGTATCGCTGCGGAGGATGAGCACACATCTGATATGGGTGCTGCTGCTGCTTTGCGCGCATTGGAAAATGCGGGCAGGACGGTTGCTGACATCGATTTAATCCTCGTTGCAACGATGAGCCCAGATCATCCTATTCCCAGTACAGCATCCTTTGTTCAGAGGCTATTAGGCGCTAAAGGCGCTGCAGCGGCTGACATTCAGGCTGCTTGCACGGGCTACATCTATGGTTTGTCGATGGCCAAGGCATACATTGAATCGGGCATGTACCGCAATGTGCTTTTGGTAGCATCTGAGAAGATGTCCGCAATTATCGACTATACCGATCGCAATACCTGCGTATTATTTGGTGACGGTGCCGCTGCTGCTATCATTTCAGCGGAGGGCGAAGGGCTGTATATCGATACTATTTCCCTTGGAGCCGATGGTGAACTAGCGGAGCTATTGATCATTCCTGCTGGTGGCACTAAGATGTCAGCATCGGCGGAATCAGTGGCTAACCGTAAACATTATTTCCAGATGTCCGGCAAGGAAGTATTTAAGCACGCTGTTCGTCGCATGTCTTCTGCTGCGGAAACCTGTCTGGAAAAGGCTGGGATTGGCGCTACAGAAGTTAGCTGGTTGGTTCCACATCAGGCCAACGTGCGTATTATGGATGCTTTTTCCAAGAGCTTTGACATACCACCTGAGCGAGTCTTCAAAACGATTCATAAGTATGGCAATACCTCTGCCTCTGGTGTTGGTATAGCCCTTGACGAGCTATTAGTGGCACATCCCCCAGCTACGGGCGAGCACATCTTGTTGGTGGCTTTTGGCGGTGGATTAACGTGGGGTGCATCAGTATTGAGTAAGGTGGAGGAGTAATCATGGCAACTCAAAAGAAGATTGCGTTTATTTTTCCAGGTCAGGGAGCTCAATATTGCGGCATGGGCAAAGACTTTGCCTCTCAGTATTCTGTAGCTAGGCAGACTTTTGAAGAAGCTGATGATCTCTTAGCTCGTAAGCTATCCAAGATAGCTTTTGAAGGTCCGGAAGATGCCTTAACAGAAACGCGCAATAGCCAAACAGCTATTTACGTAAACAGCATGGCTATTCTTCGCACCTTGCAGGACCTTTTTCCTATACTACAGCCTTCCGTATGTGCTGGATTAAGTTTGGGTGAATATACAGCCCTAACCTGCGCTGGTTATCTGCCTTTTGAAGCTTGTTTGCCAATTGTGCAGTATCGCGGGCAATACATGAACGAAGCCTGCGAGGAACGTCTTGGGGTAATGGCTGCGGTGATAGGCCTTTCTGCTGATGAAGTAGAGGCCGCCGTCCAAGCAGCAAATCTTCCAAATGATTTGTGGGTTGCTAACTTCAATTGTCCAGGCCAAACAGTTATTTCCGGCACGCAAAAAGGTGTCGAAGTCGGCGGAGAACTCATTAAACAGCGTGGCGCTAAGCGCATTCTGCCGCTGCAGGTTCATGGGGCATTTCATAGCGGCTTAATGCAATCAGCGGCAGACAGACTTGCGCCGCATATCGACTCCGCTCCTATTCAAAAAGGGGTTGCACAGCTAGTCATGAATGTTCCTGGCGATTTTGTTAGTGATTTGGCTCAGATCAAAAATAACCTCGTTAAACAGGTTGTTTGTTCTGTGCGCTGGGAACAGGGCATTCGTGCCATGCAGCGTGAGGGTGTCGAAGTCTATATTGAAATAGGCTGTGGTAAAACCCTAGCCGGGATGAATAAACGTATCGGTGTTTCGGCGCCAACAATATCTATTGATAAAGTGGAAGATTTGCGGCTCCTGGAAGAACAGCTTGTCGTGCTGACCACCTAAGTTAAGAAAGTAAGGTAAGAGGAAAAATGGATCAATTACTTAAAGAGCGAGTAGCCATCGTCACTGGCGGTAGCGCAGGCATAGGCAAAGCTATAGCACTGAAATTTGCGCAACATGGTGCTAAGGTTAATATTATTGCCAAAACGCCCGACAGAGGTCAACAGGCTGTTGAAGAGCTACTTGCCGCTGTTCCTGGTGCCACAATAGAATTTTGGCCAGCTGATGTATCCAACACAGAACAAGTGAAGGCGGTCTTTGATCAGATCAGCGCTAAACATGGCGGAGTAGATATCCTCGTCAATAACGCAGGTATCACTCGCGATCAGCTGCTAATGAAGATGTCTGAAGAAGATTGGGACCATGTTCTCGACGTTAATGCCAAGTCTTGCTTTAACACATCCAAAGCTGTAGTGCGTGGCATGATGAAAGCTCGTAAAGGAAAAATTATTAATGTTACCTCCGTCGTTGGCTTGACAGGAAATGCGGGTCAAGGGAATTATGCTGCTTCGAAAGCTGCTATTGTTGGTTTTACGAAGTCATTAGCGAAGGAGTTAGGACCACGTAACATTGCTGTAAACTGTATTGCTCCAGGGTTCATCACTACCGATATGACCTCTAAAATGCCTGACAACTGGAAAGATGCGCAGATCCAAATGATCCCATTGGGTCGCGCTGGTCAGCCAGAGGAAATTGCTAATGGAGCCCTCTTTCTAGCTAGTGGTCTAGGTGACTATGTCACTGGACAGGTGCTAGTAATCGATGGCGGAATGGTGATGTAACAGCAAGAAACTTTTATATTGATCTCACAAACTAAGGAAGGAAGAAATGTCCACAGAACTAGAAGTACTCGACATCGTAGCGGAGCAGCTCGGCGTAGACAAAGCCGAAGTGACCGTCGATAAGTCGTTCGTCGAAGACCTCAATGCTGATTCCCTCGACCTCACCGAATTGATTATGACATTCGAAGAGCGTTTTGGCTGCGAAATCTCCGAAGACGAAGCTGAAAAGCTAAAGACTATCGGCGACGTTATTCGCTACATCGATACTCAGAAAGCAAAGGCTTAGTTTATCTAAGTTAGCATTCAAAAGTCGTGAATCACCGTTGGGTATGCCCGGCGGTGATTTTTTTATTTTCAGAAGTAAGAACATTTTTAGAGGATAGGCAGGCATACCCATCAACCTAAGTATGAAAAGACCCCATATGTTTGCATAATAGGACGTTCTCTATAGAGGTTTGAACAAGATTTTGAGCTAATGCTGCGAAGCAGCAATTCTTATCTTAGCCCCTAGCCATACCCGAAGAATGAGGGTTGGCTAGGGGTGGAAATATCAATATCATCGCGCTGCGGAGCATCGCGTCTACGCGTCTCTAGCGGAAGCCATCTTATTGCAGAATAATACGTTATTAAGACGCGGTGTTCCGCAACGGGAACGTTTTTTGATCCTACCCACAGCCAACCCTCCTGCGTCGGGTATGGCAATGGGCTAAGATAAGAATTGCTGCTTCGCAGCATTAGGTGCAGAAGACACTCCAACCTATGAGATATGCGTAACCTGTTGAAGTACAAATATTTGTAATGAATACTTGATAAGCCCGTTCTCAATGTTCGGTGTTTTTTATCTGATCTTAACCAAAATTAGAGATAGTATTATTTCTATACTAAAGGGAGCTTAGATGATACACGGTCAGAACATACATACACCTTACTACATTGATCAGCTGGAAAAACAGGATGGGCAAGGTCATTTTAAGACATTAAAAAATTGCTTAGCTATTTCTTTTGCTGCCGCGTCCGATGCTGGAAAACTATATACTAGGGCTTTATGTGCGACAGTTATTATCCTTCCTAAACAGGCCGCTTCGTTAGTAGGCATGCAGAGGTTTTTCCCTGATTGCGACCCAGTACAGGTTCAGACCTGGCGTGTCGTTCAAGCTCTTCGGTCGATCGTAGCGTCGGTTGTCGTTACAATAACGATACCTTTTGCCGTTTTCTCGCCACAATTGGTGGTTAAACAGTGCGATTTGCTACAGCTGAGGCAGCCCAAAGGACAAAAGAAACAGAAACAGTGGTATGACAAAGCTTGGACGAATGCAGGAAATTGGTGTAAAGCGAATCCTAGCGCCGTTAAGTTAAGTGGATTGACGGGTGGTTTAGCAAGCGCGACGGCCCTGATTGGATATGCGGCGATGGGCAAAGCAGCGGTGGTAAATGTGCCGACTCCTACCGGTTCTGGTGGTTTGCTAGAAGCTCTTGGTTGGGGTTTGGCCACTCTTTTAATAGGCTCGGCGGTCACCGCCTACAATTCGCGTCCACGGCATAATCCCATTCACAATGTACCGATTATAGATCAAGAACCCGCGCCACAACAACCAGCGCCACCACCAGTTGCTGTAGATCCAGAACTGCCGCAGTTTGCTCCACCTCCTCTTCGGCGAGCAAACTCAGCTCCAGCTTTGATTCCACTACAGGTTGTCCCTGAGCCACCACCACAACCACAGCAACCCGTACCAGCCGAAGAGTGGGTTTTTGGCGGAAGGCTTGAACGCCTTTTTGCAGACCAGGAAGATGTGTGGGATGTTGCTGAGAATATAGGAAACCTTTTTGGGGAACCAGATCTAGAGGTCGTCGAAGAAGATTTCCGTGTAGATTTTAGGCCGGTTCTAGAGCAAATTCGTGCACGTCGGCAGCAAGTAGGGGATGACGCCATAGCATTGAACCCTGCTGATGATTCCAGCCAGCCTGTTGCTAGCATGGGCATCGAGCCTGTTCATGCGGATGAGCAAGCCAACGATTCAGGGATAATACATAGCGATTTCGATTTAAGTATGCCCAATGATAGTTGGGGCTCAAATTTTGGTATGCCCTCAAGTGTTGATGATTCCAGAATAGAGCCTGTAGATGGTCATGCTTCATTCGATTTCGGTTCATATTCGGGTTCATTTTCTCACGTGCTGGCTAGCATCAGGGATAAGTATGTAGGCACCAGGACTGAGGATCTTATACAAAGGCTAGAGAACCTTACGGCGCCACAGAATCCAACACGTAATGATCGATCATCTGCTCAGGTCAAATATGATTTGGCAAGAATGATAGAGGAGTTTGAAGTCGCGCTCGTTGTGCTGGATCGAGAGAATAATGGTGACCTTTATCTGATATCTAAAGGGATTGGTGATCGATATCCTCAATTACTGGATGCTATTCCCGCTTTCTACTTGTCGTATCGTCGATCCTACCGACCAGCTGCGCTGAGAAATGTATCTAGCCACAAAAAAAACCTATCGCCTGATCAGATTGAACAACTTTATGGTTTTAACGAAATCGGCCTGGAAAAGAGCTTCCAAAGACACCCAAGAAGCTTTAGCCAATATCATGACGATGAAGCAGCGTTCTATCAAGATGGTACCGATGAAGCAGCGCTACGCGCAACATACAACACTTTTATTGACACTTTTGGGCAATTCGTTTTGGTACGAAAACACGGGAATTATTTGATTCAGCCTGCAGACCTTCGTCTAGACAGCTTGATAAAGGATATAGCATTCGATGGCTACACATGCTTTTTAAGCGAAAGAAAATATTCCAGTTTATTAGCCTTCGGCGAAAGTATGGAGAGCCTGAATGAGGTTCCTGATGACGTGGAGTATGGGATAGAGGAAGGTTCCGAGGCTTTCACCATGCCAGCATTTGATCCTACGCAAAGCTTATTCATCCCTTCAAACGTACAACAGGCGGAGCATCAGCTCTCTGACGAAAACGCTCAGGCCATTGCGCAGAATATTGGGCGCAACGAATCGTGGCTAACCCTTGTGAACTACAGCGGCAACAAACTTGTCGGCACGATGAGCCAGGAGGGCGTAAAAAAATCCGAATGGTCATTTATAGCCCATGACGGCGCGGAACTAGCGCTTAATACTCGAGCACTGCCCGAAGATGTGATGGAATACTATGACGTCACAGTTAATGATCAAAATATTTTGGTCGATGAAAATCCTGCCTCCACACGAGAACAATGCGCGAAGATGATCGACGCTACTTTGTCCCGTGGTAAGTTTAAATTTGTCCGCGAATACTATATTAACGCTATTCTTAACGGTCTGTGGCGTACCGGGGGCTTAGCAAAAGTCAATGAACTTTCTAAGGAACGATTAGGTTCTAAATTAGATTCGGTACAGGTTGGACGGGTCGACGTAGATGTTGTCGCCAATAAAAAAGAGATTAAAATTACGCATTCCCTAAGGCGTCAATTGCAGACTGTTGGCGAAGACGGAGAGCGCTTTAATCAACCCTATTTTTCTACATGGACGATTGTCACAACGATTGATGAAAAGGGGACTGAAAATGTGGAAATGTCCCTCAGCCCATGGGAAGGCATTGTCGCTGCTCTACCGGAGATTGAAGAGCGACCTGTCGCCGTAGAGCCCCAACCAGCATCTCCAGTGGCTTTGCCAGAAGCTAAACAAGAAGCTGCTATCGGGTACTTGGACTATAATGACAATGAGGTCAAACAAGAGAAATATCTTAAGGCAATGGAGACTGCTAGGAAGGCTCTAGAACAGAACGGAGACGTCGCAGAGCTGCTTGAGCGAACACAAGTGCCTAAAGGCGGAGATGTCCGTTCTTACTATCGCTGGTTTTTAGATGGAGTACGTGGCTTCCTGACCTCCCAAAAGTATAATCCACAGAAAAACTATAATCCGATTCATGATGTGGTTAAAGCGCGTTTTCAAGGCAACCGCATGTATGAGTATTGTGAAAACTTGGTAACTAAAGCTATGAGATACCGCTCGCCATCGGATGCGGCGAATCTCCCTTTTGAGCAGCAGTTTCATGCTATAGATAATCTATCGCCAGAATTCGCCGCAAATCGCTTGGCAGTAAATTTCGGTAAGTTGAAAGGGACGATTAACGTCAACTTCGATCCGCACCGCGAAACCAACACGCCCTATGCTAACTACTCCTTTGATTATGCTGGCAAGGAGCGTACTAATCTGCGCTTCGGCACGCCAACTTGGGAGGGATACTGGTACTCAGCTTCTGTTGTTCCAGAATTTAAAGCTTTCTTAGATGCTTTGAAACTAGAGGGTAAGAAGCACCTTTACATTAACCTTCAAAATAGAAATCCCAAATATATCGGGGACGAAAGCGGTCGTTGTAATGCGCTAGAAAAGCTTGCTGTCGAATATCCAGAGACATTCTTCATCGCGACCTTTGCTCAGGATTCTAGGTTTTATAAGCAGTCCGAGCAATATAAGGACATGGATGTTGCACACCAGTTCCTTGCGGCCTTTGAGGATCAGATGTTCGTAGATCCTAAGAGTGGGTTCCATTTCTCTAAAAATCTAATGCACGGAGAAAACCGCAAAATACTAACAGATGCTTTGCATGACGTGCATCGTGAAGTTTTTGGCGGCCGTGATAAATTGAGCTTAGCCGAGCGTCAGGCGTTCATTGAAATAGCCTACTCACTAATGACACTTCGCTTGCTTGAGATTTCAGGTGCAGATACCTACAACCTGAGTTGTAAGGATGCGATCGACCGTGGCGGTAAGTGCAGTTCGTTGCTCTTCTACATAGCCGGTTTGTTAAATGATATGACTAATGATCTGGACTTTAAGCAAGAACATATGACAGTCACACACGCTCCAGCGCTTATTGTGAAAAAGCAGGCTATTATTCATTCTCGTCGAGAGAGACTACTTCAGGCATTGAATATCCTTATGCATGTTAACGCAGAAGGCCTAAAAGACTTGTACAACGTTGGGCAGCCGGAAGTGTGTCGTCGAGATCCATCTTTAGGAGTGATTTTGAACAAAATAGTAAGCAAAGCCGCCAAGGAGTCTGGAAATCTGGAGGCTGTATTCCCGCGTAAAGTGGTTAATGGCATTGAAGTAAATGATGACCCGCTAAGCTTTTATGAATACGAAAGGGCCAATAAAGAACTCTACATACCAGCTGGATTTGATGCTGAGATCTACTGTCCCTTCCTCCATCAGGATGATAGAGACATTCAAGTCAGCTTAAAGAACTTTGTCAATATTCCGGCGCCACAGGAAGATCCAGCAACGGAAGACAAACAACGATTGGCTGTTATTTTTTACCACCTTCTGGGTGAGATAAAAAAAACACCGCAGGGTTTACAGGCACTACAGGCTGATTCTAACGTTGTGTATAAAGCTATTCATGCTGCCATATCTGGCTGTACTCAATCATTTGAAGCCAGTACGATGAAGCGATTAGACCAACAGGGCGGGCTCAGAGATCGTGATTTGACGCTGCAAACACCCAAAACGCCTGTAAATATTCATATGGCGGTGGTCGATGGAGAGATTCAGGTCACTTCCGAAGCCATATATACTGTAGCATCGATGGATGATATGAGTCCCCAAGCACATATCAGCGCGTTAAGGCAGTTTACTGTTCCAATTAATGCGCCTGGAAATGCCAGACGATTACCGGATCAGTTCCAGGTAGTAGTTTAGGGATTGGTTCTGAACTTTCATTAGTCTCGCCGCTCCGCGGCGAGACTAATTTAGATGTACGTCTGGCCTTCGGACGGCCGCAGAGCGGCGACTTGCTGTCACATAATACCCGATTTGTGATGCCCCTTAAGGGCGCCTTACGCGGGGCTAATAGGAGCCTCAGCGCTCCCGCGCTGAGAACAACATATAGTGATTACTTTAAGCTGATAACATTGCCTTTCGCTTCGACCAGGTAATGGTAATTTCTGCAATTACCCTGTATTTCTTATGGGCGGAAATGGAAAAGAAATTACGTTCATATCGACCTGTCATGTTTAAATTGTCTATTGCAGGCGCTGTTTTTTATTAAATACATTGTTTCGCAACTAATTAGTTTACTAAATTAAATTATTATGCATAATTAAAGTTTTAGTTATTTTACTGTGGATTATCTAATGGACGCTGTTAAACGTGATATAGGGATTATTCTTAACGACATTGAAGAATTAGACGAGGCCGTTAGAAGAAATCAATACGACAGTCTTAGTAAAGACCATTCTCCCGAAGTTTTAATGATGAAATTGGATCAAGCAGTCAAGGCAGTGAGGTCTCAGGCTGACTGGTGGGGGGAGGTAACCTACCCAAAGATGTTGTGCACCGATGGCCAAAATAGACTAAAGGATATAGTTCTTAGAACGCAAATTGGTCGTAGGCTCGTATCGATCGAGAAGCGCCTTCAAAACTGTGAAGAAGCGGTTAACGGTAATAGACTGGAGGAACTCTGCAAAAATCATTCGACTAAAACGTTAAGAGTCAGATTAGACCGCTGCATAAAGGATATTAAGGTCGCATGGAATGAGTGGACCTGGCAATACAAGAGCTTTAATGCTGTATGCATTCGACATAAACAACGATTACAAGATCTATCCGACAAGCTTTGTGTCATGCAGGAACGAGCGCCTGCTTTAGAAGATTCGTCGCTTCCGGATTTTAATGATCTAATCGATCAAATTTACCATCAATTCCAAGTGTTTGCAGGCTACGGTGCTTCTTTAAACGAAGGCGATATAAAAAAAATAGGGAGAACTCTGTGGCAAAATAGGATTCTATTTTCCTACCAAATTGTAAAAAATATGACGATTGGTGAAAAAGATAAGCTACGAAAATTACAAGGCTTGTGTTGCTCCGTTTTAAGGAAAAAAGTGGCATCAGCTCGATCTCACAAGAGAGATTTTGTATCACAGCTAATGGACCGTTTGATGACCCCGAGTTTTCCTATGCATCTGATAGATGTCTTGGCTAAAAACTATTTATCTTCAAAGAATGCTAAGAACATCTGTTTAGCGTTAGCACCTATTGAACCTGAGTTCGCTGGGGCACTTGCAGCCACCTTGATTAATATGGATAAACTCTCATTTTCCGTGCTTTTTAAAAATCCCGAGTATCAAACGCAGATATTACCAAGAATCAAATGTATTAACTTTAGCAATGTTACGATACTTTCCTTTGATCAATATAAATATTCCATTCAGGCCTTTGCCGATCTGTGTCCGAATCTGGAGAGGGTGCGTCTAATACCAATAAGGCAACAACCTTCTATTCCGGACTATATTAAACTTCTCGTGGTCCCGGATTTGGAAGATGAAAAAGTTTGTGTTAACTGACCAGAAAATAGAATAAATATCAAATAAACTATTTATTATTGCTTGGTGTTAAATGGAAATAAGTCATGTTAAGCATAGGCTCGCCTCGATAGAGAGTCATATTCAACAGTGTGAGTACGCCATAAAGTGCAACTGGCTCCAGGGGCTTGGGAAAAACCATTCTACCAGAGCTCTAACAGTTAGGCTGGACCGATGTATGAAGGACAGCATAGCGGGAAGACAGGACGGAGACAGAAAATGCCAGGCACTGTTTGAACGCTGTATAGATTACAAACGTAGGTTGGATGGTGTACAAAATAGAATTCGGCATCTGCAGAGTTTATCGCAAAATCTAGAGTGTGATTCAGGTTCGTCTAGTAGTTCGACCATAGGTCCAATTTCTCATCTACTTCATCAGTATAGTGTGAATTACTTTCCCTTATCGGATGAGGATCTAAAAATAATTGGAAAGACTCTGTGGCAAAATAGAACTTTATTTTCCTATAAGACTTCCAAAAGTATGACTTTTAGTGAGTTAAATGAGTTAAAAAAGTTAAAACGCTTGTGCCATCATACTCTAAGAAATAAGGTTATCTTGGCTAATTCGGATAAGCGGGATTTTGTGATAAAGCTTATGGATCGCTTAGTAGCTCCCAGCTATCCAATTGAAATGACCGAGCATTTGACCAAACATTACTTGGATCCCAAGGATGCTAGAAACCTTATTTCGGCAGTAGCGACGATTGAGCCTCAATTTGCGGGGGCGCTTGAAGCGGGATTTCTAGTCGATCAAATTAATGCCAACGAGATTCCATTTGCAGTAATCTTTGACAGACCAGAGCTTCAAGATTACATCTTGCCTTACGTTAAAAACCTGAACTTTCAAATTTGTAAGCCCATAGAGCCACAAGAGGCTGAGTACTTATTGACAGTGCTTGCAGACTCCTGTCCTTTATTGGAAGAGCTGCACCTTCCCCATAATTATAAAGGCCCTATTCCTACCGCACTATTATCGCGTCTCAAAACTTTGGTGATGGGCTTCTACTATAATTATCCGTTTCCTGCAGGAGTGGATTTATCTAATCTTGTGCGATTAAAGCTAGGTTATTCCTATAACCGGGAGCTTCCTGCAACGTTAGGCAACTTGAGGGAGTTCGATATGGGTTCATGCTACACCCATTCCATGGCAGGTCTTGATCTTCGTCAACTTCAAACCCTAAAAATAGGGTGTGGATATACGCATCGTCTTACTAAAGACTTGAATCTTGAAAATCTTGTAGATGTGCAGTTTAAACCCGGGTGTACGGCCAAGCTAAGCCGATATTTAAAGCTGCCTAAGCTAGAGAATTTGGACTTTCCAGAGGAATATGAGTTCAGTTGGATTCCACAGAAGTTTGTCGACTTTATCGGGGTATACTATGATGCGGCAGGTTGAAACCGATTTGTTTATTTGACAATTTATTATTTAAGTGTTATGATTGTGACTTAAGTTGAGAGGGTTACGTGGAAGTCGACGGTTTATGTTCAAGTCAGGTTTTAGCGATTCCGGAAATAAAAACCATCGATGACCTTCCAGTTGAACTACTCGTTCAGGTATTTCGTCATGCCATCGAAGACAAGTTTACAAGTATCAGAGCGATTAGCACGGTCTGCCGCTTCTGGTACGATGTTTCTGGAGATAACGCATTATGGGGACCTTACTGTCGAGAGACGTTAGGTCTTAGTCTCGAAATACCGCCCGAATTGCCGGTGAGTTTCTGGAAATCACAAGCTTTAGATCGGGCGATACCTGTTTTAAGCGATAGATTCCTCAAAGAGGGAGAAGAGTCGAAGTTAGCGATAGCGCCAAATACTACTTCGCTACTTCAGACTATCCAGATGGAGCTTTTGGCATCTTCAGCGGAGCAAATTGCGCCGGAAAAGTATATATCTGGCATTTGTGAATCGCTGCTTTGCATGGGACAGCAATCATTAGCTGACTGGCGTGGTGGTAACATGCGTGCTGTTTATATTCTGCATCAGCTTGAAGTAGGCGGATTGTACGATAAGGTGGGGGCTAACCTCTCCACCCTGACACAAGATAATTTATTGGATGCTTTCTTAGGCTATGCTCTTTTGACCTCAGCTCCGGAATCGGTGAGGCCGTTTGTAGAGCGAGATTCTCTGTGGGACAACCTAACCACTGAACAACTAGAAGGTTTAGAAGCGGATAGGGAATTTGTCCACGCTTCTACATTATCAATGTATGAAGCTGCTCTAACACGTGTACGCGAAAAGGCTCCTCAGAAAACTGTATGAGCCTCGTTAAGCGCTCTTTGTTAACCAATGCTAAAATAAAATTATAATAATAATACATAGGTCTTTTTTTATTATTTGTTTATGTATTGCACTTAAACCGTGAACGCCGTAAACTGGTGTGGATTTAACATAAGCTTTTAGCGACATCTAACAAAACATGGAGGTCGTAAATGCTCGTCACACCAGGTCGGAAGAATAAGGTAGTCCTCGCTGACTACTCTTATCGTCGTGATATTGAGAACCGCCTTATGCTCGCACAGCTCAGCGTTTTTGACGTTGACGTGTTGAGTGAGGTTCTGAACAGCTCTCTTACTTTTCCTATTTCGGATATTGTCGAAACTTTAGAAGCTCCGTTGACAAAGATCGTGGAATCTTTAGACAAGTTGGTTACTGCCAAACTTCTGCAGCATGATGGCCGTACCGTGCGCGTCGACAAAGAATTGCGCAAATATTACGAGTATCAGATTGAGAAATTTGAAGAGGATTTTGCTCCAGACCTGGAGTACATTCTGCGTGGACTAAAGCGTATTCCGATACAAGTATTGCCTAACTGGTATTCTATTCCAAAGACGACGGACGACATTTTCGTATCGATCATCGAAAAGCATTTACAGACGCCGAAAGTGTATCGTAGGCATCTTCTCGACATAAGTTTTGACGATCCTATTCCCTTAGCTATTATGGAAGAAGTCTATTCTGCTGAGGACTTTAAAGTACGTTCGAAGACACTCCGCGACAAGTATGCCTTAACGCGCGAGCAGTTTGAAGAGTACATGTTGTTGTTGGAGTTCAATTTCGTTTGCTACCTGACATATACGAAAGTGGATGACATGTGGAAAGAGGTGGTGACACCGATGCACGAATGGCGCGAATTTTTGCGTTTTCGTCGCGACACAGTACCGACATCTATTCCAGAGGGTGAAGTTGATCGCTTTCACCGCAATGCAGACTTTGCCTTTGTGCAAGATTTAGTGGCTTTGGTTCGCATTTTAGAGCAGCAGCCCCTGCCAGTAGAAGTAAATGGGACAGGCCTTTCCTTGCCGCCAAAAGCCTTAACCTCTTGGTTACCGGCGCTGCCTGCTGGCGATGCGAACAGCTACGCATCAAGCCTTGTTAATCGTGCTTTGCACCTTGGTTTAGCTGAAGTGAAAGATAAAAGACTTTCCTTTGCTGTTGCGGCCAAAGAGTGGCTGAGGAAGCAGCCTCAAGATCAAGCGATGGCTGTATATCGCGCTCCTATTAGGCTAGAGGATTATCCAACTATTAAACCTAATATGTTCACCGAGAAAAATCTGCGGGAAACAGAAAAGAGCCTAAAACGTGTTGCAAACATGGGCTGGGTTAACTTTGATGATTTTCTACGTGGTATGAGTGAACCATTAGGTGATGGAGAAGCCATTTCCCTGCGCCAAAAAGGTAGAAGGTGGAGCTATGCCATCCCTGCTTATAGCGCTGACGACAAAATTTTCATAAAAGAGCTTATCTTCAAACGCTTATTTGAAGTGGGAATGGTGACGATTGGCCAGCATAATGGGAAACCATGCTTTGCTGTCACGGCCTTCGGTCGCATCGCTCTGGGTGATTAGAGAAGATTTTTAACGCAAAGACGCAGAGGCGCGAGGAAGGAATATAATGGACCCCAAAAGTTGGACAGCGCACTTTGCGCGTTTTTGATACAATTGCACCTTGAAATGAGGATTATATGGCGCAAGGAAATCAAAAACGATCACCCGAATTTAAGATGGAAGTAGCTACTGAGGCTATAAA
>JAUXSF010000039.1 GCA_030679955.1 Chlamydiales bacterium
GTTACAGTCACTGACGAGATCCTTGTTCTGAATGTTTTTTTTGTTCAAAAATACTCTACAAGGATTCTCACTTCTTTAAAATACTTATTGCCAGCTTTTTAGATCCTCTTTTGCCTTAGTTAGCCTGATGCGTATGCCTGCTTATCCTGTAAAAATGTTCCTTACTCATGCTATGGTGATTGGGATGGGACGCATATTTGCTAAAGGGAAGCCTGTGAATTCACGGACCAAAAAGTTCTTGTCTTACTACAAGCCGTATTTAGGGCTTTTTTGCGCGGATATGGCATGTGCGGTCATTGTCTCAGCAACACTACTAGCGATCCCATTATGTATTAGATTTATCATTAAGAATTTAGTTGTAGATTCGCCCGATGCTCTTACCCAAGTTTACACCGTGGGCGGTGTCATGTTTGCTTTGGTAGCGGTGCACGCGATCTGCCATGCATTTGTTGACTACAAAGGCCATATGATGGGCACCTTCATGGAAAGGGATATGCGCAATGAGCTGTTTGCCCATTACCAAAAACTGTCTTTCAAATTTTATGACGAGCATCGCACTGGTCAGTTAATGACACGCATTTCAAACGATACCTTTGATCTAGCGGAGTTATACCATCATGGGCCCGAGGATATCGTTATCTCCCTTTTAAATTTTGTTGGTGCGTTCATCATCTTGATGACTATTAATACAAAATTAGCCCTTGTCGCCTTCCTTTTCTTGCCGATTATGGGTTTGTATGGGTTCTACTTTAGCAGGAAAATGCAGCGTGCCCTCAGAAATAGCAGGGATAGAATCGGAGACATCAACGCTCAGATTGAAGATACTCTGGCAGGTATCCGAGTCGTAAAGTCCTTTACCAATGAAGAGATTGAAAGTAAGAAATTTTACCATGAAAACGACCGTTTTGTAGAAAGCAGACAAGATGGCTATAAAAATGAGGCCTACTTTTATAACGGTTTAATTACCTTCACGCAGCTTATGACTGTTACCGTAGTGATCTTTGGTGCCATTTCGATCGTGAATGGTTCGTTGGACTTGGCTGACCTGCTGACATTTTTGCTATACATCGTCATTTTGATCGAACCTATTCAAAGGCTCGGTAACTTTAACCGCCTTTACCAAGAGGGGATTACGGGGTTTAATCGATTCATGGAAGTTCTTGAAATAGAACCCGATATCAAAGACGCTGCTGAGGCCACAGAACTTACTCACGTTCAAGGAAATATAGAATTCAAAAACGTGAGTTTCAAGTATAGGGAAGGCTATGATCATGTACTAAAGGACGTTTTTCTGAACATCAAGATGGGTGAGTACATTGCCTTAGTGGGGCCTTCAGGAGCTGGGAAGACGACCTTGTGTTCTCTGATACCCCGATTTTATGAGGTTAGTGCAGGAGAAATACTCATCGATGGTGAGAATATCAGCAAGTTCACACTTCAATCATTAAGGAAGCAGATAGGTCTGGTTCAGCAAGACGTCTATTTATTTGCGGGGACCGTTCTGGACAACATTCGTTATGGTAACCTTAATGCGACCGAGGACGAGATCATTTTGGCCGCTAAAAAAGCACATGCTCATGAATTCATTATGTCATTGCCCAATGGGTATGCGACAGATATTGGACAGCGCGGTGTAAAGCTTTCGGGTGGCCAGAAACAACGATTGAGCGTCGCGCGCGTTTTCCTGAAAAATCCCCCGATAATCATTTTTGACGAAGCAACCAGTTCTCTAGATAATGACAGCGAGAAGGCCGTACAGAAGGCTCTGGAAAAGTTAGCAGAGAATCGTACTACCATTGTCATTGCTCACCGTCTTTCCACTATAAGGAATGCACAAAGAATTTTAGTGCTAACCGATAATGGGATTGAAGAGCAAGGAAGCCACGATGAGCTAATTGCATTAAGTGGGGTCTATGCGAATTTATACCTATGCAGCTAAGGATAGAGGGCGCTAGGCTGCCTCTTACGTAAAACGTTTTCTTTGTCAGAGTCTCAGTAAAAACTGGTTTAAATCCGAATTTATCTATTCTTATAGCCTGTATTTCTTTATTTAGTTAATTATAATTGCGTTTATTTTTAAATATTGTTACTGTTTTGCAGGAACATAAAACTACCTATTAAAAATAAACAAAGGATTTAATCATGACAATATCTGAAAACATGGGAAAAATTGCTGGCTATGTGCAATGGTCTTGGAGCGGCTTAGACAAAGACTGGACAACTTCAGAAGATAATATTTTCAAAGTTTTTGGACGGGGTGTAAGCGTTGCAGCTGGTCTAGCAACCGTTTACATGTGTTGGCAAGGTTATGTTGCAGCTCAGTATGTTAGTGATGCCACACAAGCAGCCTATGAAGCAGCCACAAAAACAGTATTTAATGGAGCTACTGTGGCCTCTGTAAGACTTGATTTTGCAAAGGACATGTTGATAGAGACGAGTTACGATGCAGTTCGTTATGTTAGATACACCGCGCAAGATACATGTAACAATGCGGCGAATGCACTATATAATGGAGCTTGTACTGGACTTGATTTGTTGGTAGATCAGGGTTATGCTGCAGCTCAGTATATTAGCGATACCACACAAGATGCATGTAGCATAGCTGGGTGTGAAATATATTATAGAGCTTGGCTTGTGCTTAATTATGCCAATGATTTGTTGGTAGGAACAGGGACAGAGGATTTTCAGAATTCAACAGCTATATTTAAAATTTTTAAGGAGTCCTATCGTTAGAACATAGCGTCAATTTTTGCCCCTAGCCGCCCCTCATTCTTCGGGCATGGCTAGGGGCTAAGAGAAGAATTGCTGCTTCGCAGCATGCAAGCGGGTATGGCAATGGTATCAAATTTGAGACGTTCCACCGTCGACGTAAAGTTCAATACCAGAAACAAAGCTAGAATCACTTGATGCTAGAAAAAGCGCTACAGTAGCAATTTCTTCGGGTTTGCCCATTGTTCCGCGAGGGATCAATGAAGTAAAATAATCTTTGGCCTCTTGACCCAAAGGATCGAGGATTGGCGTATCGATAGTACCAGGACTCAGTACATTGACACGTATCCCACGTTTCTTTAGATCAACGGTCCAAGTCCGAGCAAAAGAGCGCACGGCTGCTTTGCTAGCACTGTAAATACTGAAAGCAGGGAATCCTTTTATCGATGCAATCGAACCGTTAAGGATGATCGAGCCTCCATCATTGAAAAGTGCTAAAGCCTTCTGGACAGTGAAAAAAGTTCCTCGAACATTTAGATCAAAAGTTGAATCGAACTGCTCTACAGTCGCTTCTGTGACATCTCCTGGTTCTCCTTTGCCTGCGCTAGCAAAGAGGACGTCAATTTTTCCCTTTTCTTTTCTAACAATTTCAAAGAGCCGATCGAGATCATCCAAATTGCTAGCGTCGCCTTTAACACCAGTAACGCTCTTTCCGATAATTTTCACGGCTTTATCTAGTTGTTCCTGTCGCCGACCTGTGATAAAAACATAGGCTCCTTCCTCTACAAAAAGTTGGGCTGTGGCCAGAGCCATTCCGGAGGTTCCACCAGTGATAACAGCGACTTTGCCCTGCAACTTTTTCATGAGAGTCCTTTCCTTTTTCATCGAGTGTTTCATGCTCTATGTCGAAAGCAGATCAAAAAATCAATAATTTAATTGTCCTAAGTGGTCGTGCATAAATTTGTGGACAAGATTGGTTTAACATATTAGAAAATTTAAAATTGACGAGCTTCCAATAAATCAAGTTGGTGTTATGGAATCAAGATATTTGCGTAAAGCCATCATATTAGTCCTGAGCATGGTGGTAAGCATGCTTCCCGACACCTTGCTAGCCGTTGATTTTGGTGGTCCTGTTCTACAGATTGGTGCATTTACGACATCACAGAAGCAATCAGAACATGTCGATATAGACGGTTTGATTGGCGATGATTTTAACGCGAACAGTTCTGACGAAAATGTCCTGCTGGGAATTGGGTACTACGTTTATGGATTCGATGTGCCCCAGGCACAAATACTCTATGGAGTTAATGCATTCTACTTTTCGCCCACAAAAGTAAAAGGCAAGGTCACGCAAGAGGACCTCTTTACCAACCTGTCTTACCGCTATTCAACCACATATTATCCGATCTTTTTTGCAGCTAAAGCTCTGTTCCCTGTTACCGCGAGTGATGACATTACTCTAAACGTAGGTATTGGTCCAAATATCGTAAAAACCAAAAATTTCAGAGAGAGTTCGCTTGATGGAGTTACTCTTCCTGACCAAGATATCTTTACAGGCAAAAGTGTTGTCGTTTTCAGCGCCATGGTAGGCATAGGTTGGCGAATTAATGATTTTTTTGGGGACCACGCCATTGAGATCGATTATCGTTTTTTCTACTTGGGTCGCGGTGAGCTGCAGAAAACGAATAGTCAATTACGAAACAATCTTCATACTGGAATTGGTTATGCAAACGCGCTCTTTATCTCGGTGCCTCTCTAGCCTCAGAGCTTTTTTGTTTTTAGCTTCCGTCTGTGCCGTTGGAGATTGCTATGCGGGGTTGCTTTTTGATGTTGTTGCTACTGGGGCATCAACTCCAATGAATATTGAGTTAGCTCTCGATGGAAGGGGTCCGTTGTCGGTTCAGAATTTCGCTGTTAATGGCTCTAACCTAAACATCAGGAGTACTATTCCCAACCATACCTACTCTTTCGCCGGAATAAAGTTGGGTGATCCGGCCTATCGTATTGCTGGTCTAACGCCATATACAAACGGTTTTTATCTCTTTTCTGTAAGCGATACTTCTCCTGTGGATCTTACTATTATTGCGCCTAATCTGCCTTGGTATCCTTCATTACAAGCCTTTGAGCATTACGATTCGGGTCGCTCTCATGTGTTTCCAGAGGCAACCTTTGGAGGCTCCTACACCGGTGATAACGATGTTTGGACATTAAGTTCTTCCCCGCTTGTCTATCCGTCGGGTTATAACATGTCCTCAATCGATCCTGATCAGGTGTTTATTTACGGTGGCGGTTATGGTGATGTGGTTGGCTCCATCGGCGCCTTTGTCGCCAAGGTGGATCCCAATACTCTTATACCCATTTGGTATAGGCAATTAATTGATACCAGCGCAAACGGAGAGTGGGACTATCCTGGCTCGATGGGCATATTGTCGGATGGGTATATTTATGTGAGTTATGGCTATCGGCTTGCAAAAATCGACCCGGCAACAGGAGCAGTCCTTGATACTTTGGTTCTGCCCACGGGACTTGGTTTGCCAGAGAACACTTCATTTAATGGCTTCAACGCCACGCCGGATGGAACTATTGTCATGAAGTCCGTTTATCGTCAGGCGGGGTGCACAGTTCAGGGGCCGGATGCGTTATTAGACTGTCCAGATCCTTCCGACGTACCATCATCTATTTTGGTATCGATCAATCCACAAACCATGCAGACGATTGATACGATCACCCTTGAGCTTCCAGTAGGAGCACGACCTACCATAGGCACTTTTCAGGGAAAAGATTATGTTTACCTTCTGGAACCTACCACCGCCATACGCTACGAAGTCAATAACGGTATTTTTACCAAAGATAACACATGGACCCCTGGCACAATTACTTTAACTGGTCAGACGCTTTGTACATCTTTTGTGGTGATCAACGATTGGGTGGTGGCGCAAACTAATACGCTTCCATCTGCTACTGCTTTGAGTGTCATAGCCATCAATCAGGCCGATGCATCAATTGTCTATACCCTTCAGCCATTCTTAGGTGACCCTATTCCTCCATTGGTCGAAGCAGCATTTTCTACTGCCGCGCCAGGTGGCACACAAGCAATTAGTTGGGCTCCTATGTCCGTTTCTGCAGATCCTGAAAACAATCTAATCTACGCAGCGGATGCTCTTCCGGGAAAGATAGCAGCAATCACCATCGGATCAGGTGGGTTAGAGACCGTTTGGAAAGTAGATCAAACAACCACCGAATTTACAGCGTTGATTGGTCCTCAAAACAGCCGTGTCTTAGTTGGGACAGATATTCCCGGACCAGAAATCCCAGGCAATAATTTGACCGACCGTGCTGTTTGGAGAAATGCTGCGACGGGCGAAGAGCTAGCTCGTTCACCATTGCTACCCGCCATGACTCAAGGAACGATGATTCAGCCATTTTATAATGGCGACATGTTTTTTGAGGGGCAACTAGGAACATTGATCAAACTAATGCCCAGGCCGCGATCAATATAGATGTTACTGATTTTTAGTTTTTTACATTCCATAGAAGGTCATTTCTAATTTTTTTCTAAAATCCTGCCTATTCTGTAAGCTCTATGGCCGGTTCTTAAGAATAAGAGTAGCCTCTGTGTTGGTTAGCAAACGGTCTAAGCACTCAATTTGTAAGGACAGAATTTCATTGTTGAGTGTGACCATTTGGTCAGAAGCAAATAGGTAACCTTCAAAAGGTATGTTCAGTTTGTTTGCTATTTCTTTCAGTTTATGGAGGTCAGAAGCAAACGCACATACACCAACAAGCTTACTGGGTAGATTGGTCAACCCAGATAGTTTTTGTTCGAGCGTATTGAAATCCGACTCAAAAATGATGTGTGAATTTCCTAATTGCTCCGGCTCTTTGAACGGAGAGTTAAATTTTAGGTTCAGATCATCGGTTTGAGAATTGGTACGAGTCAGCAAGCTTTGAGGTCTATATGAAAGACCAAGTGACCAACAGTTTTTATCGGTAAGAGTTTGCAAAAATGCGGGCGACGTATTTTCTACAAGAGTCGCTTGAGCGCGGCGGTGTATTTTTTCGACTAATCGGTCTGTGTTCTTTTTCGCTAAGCTGGCCGAAAAGCCAAGCTCTAGCTGTTTATCCAAATAGTGTTGGTAAAAGTGTCGTGATCCAATAGAGCCGCCAGTTTTCCATAGCACATGATCCAGCTCGATAAGGTAAAGCGCGTTGGCTGTTACATTTGGAGCCAAACTTTCAAGCGATGAAATAACGGGGAAATTGCCCGAGTTTTCTCCCGATAAATGTACTTCACTCAGCGTCATTTCGCGATCAGTGTAGCAGATGTTTTTGGCTGACTGATCGTCGAGAATGTCCTCGAAGAATCTGACTTGAAGCGCTGCTAGTTCTGGTTGATAAGACTCGCGTTGCAGGGCTAACGCTCCAAAGTGAATGCCAAGGAAGGGGATTCCCATGTCTTGAATACATTTTTGAACTTGAGAAAGGTGTTTCAGCTTATCTTCGATGTAAATTAATTTTTTAGGTCTGTAGTCGATTTGCTTTAGAAAAGTGGCTAGCGTGTCGCCTTTAAAGTTAAGCAAGCCATTAAAGATAATTCCTTCGATGTATTTAGAAGGGCTAGTTGCCTCTTTGATCCAGCAATCCTCTGGAAAAGGTGCGGTTCGCGCAAAGTCAATTCCCACAGACCTCATGTTGCGATGAGTTGAGTATGCCATCTCCGTGTAGCGGTTGGTTAGTGCCAGAACTTTAACGCCGTTCTCTTGCAAATAATTGACCATAGCCTCTGCATCGGGATCGAAAAGTTCGACGTCGGTATTCACCAAGATGTGATGCCAAAGAGGGATGAAAAGATTTGTGGCATGCGGTTTGGATATATTCTTCTCTTTGCTCAGCCTGGCAATATGCTCTTCAGCCCAAGGTGTTGAGCCGGCATCCTGATACGCAACAGTGAGAACGTTATTTATGTTAAAGACGACCAGCGTGTCTTCTTCAACGTAAGGCAAGATCTCCTTTAAGCGCTGACATTCTATAATTTCCCCATTGACAGTTGTAAAGCAGAGCAGTGCCAATAACATATTCAAAATGGGTCGTTGCATTGCGCCTCGTAGGGTTGAAATTATCACCAGAGGCGCGAATTATAGTTTTACATCGTTTTTTCACATATAAAAAAATGAGAATTGATCTTTATGAGTGCAAGAGGCTTATCCCTTACGTATCAACCCCGAAACGTACTCTGCAGCTAATGCTGCGAAGCAGCAATTCTTATCTTAGCCCCTAGCCATATTGGAAACCATCTTATTGCACGATAATACGTTACCTAAAACGCGGTGCTTCGCAGCATTAGCGGCGACAGAGATACATATGCTGTCGCCGCCTTCGCGGCTTTGTTTCTAATTCTGCGTATTCCACAGGCAGACGCCTGTGGCTACATGCTTCAATCGCTTCGCGATTAGCTGCAGAAAGTCAGCTAAACCAGTAGCTGTTACGCGTATTTTTTCAGAGTTAGGTTGAATGCCTGTGAAATCCCAAGTTTTCATTTTTTCGTGCTTTCCGCATGTATTCACAATATTTTGCAATAGTAAGTCTTATAAAAACAAACAATATATAATATACTGATTAGTTTAAAAATGTGTTATAATTAGTTTAAATAATGTTTGTTGTGAGGCGTCGTATGAGCGTTTCAGTTGGTTCAGAGGGGGGAAGCCTACCCCTTTCCTTTTTCAACCCAGCAACGATAGATAAAGCCGCGCCCGCGGAAGTTAGAGGAAGGGAGACTACAGGGAGTGTTCAACCTAAGCCGCTTACGAAGGAACCGGAGCAGCTAAAAGGTGAGCTAAAAACGGTTTTGTGCAGCAAACATGCGAATATTCAAGATCGGTCTAAAGCCTTTATGCAAGTAGCTTTGCAAAGTCCAGCCGTGAAAGAGAAGTTTCAGCAGCTTGAAGCGTTGAAAGCCAAGTACCCTAATACCTCCAAAGCTATAGAAACGAAGCCATGGAAGAGCCATTGCAGCGAGCGTGGTTTGGACATGACAAAGCCTCACGGAGACGAAGAAATCTCCTTAGAAGAATACCGAACTGTGATGAATGCTGCCATTGACGAAGTTGCGGTGGCTATTGGCAAGGAAGCTGGGTGTCCGAATGCCTTTTTCGGAGCCTGTGGCACTGTGGCCTATAATTCCGATGTAGATACGGCAATTATCGGCAAAGGGCTTACCCCTGTGGACGCTAACATCTATGCTTCGGCAAGAAACGAGGTGCATACCGCTATTTTGGGCGGGCATTCAGGTCCCCAGTTTGACACGGAAGCGTACATTCCTCACCCCGCGAAGTATAATACTAGTGGTGCGTTAAGCAAAAGTCCTGAGGCACATGCGAGATATATCGCCTGTGAAAAGGCCAATGTCGCCCTTCAGTACCATGTTTCCTTAGGTGCTCACCCGGAAGAGTACCAAAAAGCTAAGGACGACTATCTAAGCGGAATCAAAGATCCAGTTCATAAAGAGGGGATGACGATTATCTTTTCGCAGGTAGAGGCCATGATGGACCACCTGGAGTCGAAAGTGAATTCCGAAATTTTGTTGCAAAACGGCTTTTCTGAGACTGAAGTACAACACATGAGCGATACAGATATCCAAGAGAAGGCAAGTCATATTCGGCACGACAATCCTGAAGCTTACAAGGCAGCGCGTGAAAATGTAATTCCTAATATCCGAACTAGTGTTGGCGAATTGGTGAAGAGCCTGGATCAAAAAATTGAGGGGCTGGTTAAACAAAATCAGCGTTTTCCTGAAGCGCAACAACTAGACCAATTGGACAAGTTGCACAACCAGAGAAATGAAGTTTTCTCCATCATGAATATCTTGCAGGACGAGGGAACGAACTCTCAGGCGGAAGGTAAGATCACACTTCTGCAAGAGGGCGGTCAAATGCATGCGGGAGCTCAGAAGAAGGCTGTCTCACAGTTGGCGGAAAGTGACAAAAATCAGTCAGGCGTCACAGCATTTTTGCTGGCTAAAGGTGGCGGGGAAATTTCAGACCAACTTTATAAAAATCAGCTGCGAACTACTTTGGTGCCAAAAGGCTTTGAAAAGCCGGATGCTGAAACCCTGCATATTGCTGCGGATGAGGAATCGCCACAACGCATTCATACCTTTAATGATGCTATGCGAGGGCTAGATGGTGCGACTTCGCAAACTCAGCGAGACTCCATTGCCATGAATGCTTTGGGCAATTCAAAGCAGGCAAAGTATGCGGCCAGAACAACAACGAATAACTTTCGAGCCTTAGACGACAAAATGAGCATTCTGAAGTCTAGTGGTTCTACGATTCCTCCTGGATGCGTAGCCCTGAAGCATAGAGCTGAAAAATTAATGGAAACATCTGACAATTTATTGAAATGTATGCGCCGTGACAGCTTGGGCAAGGAAGCCACAGAACAGCTCCTATCAGAGCATTTGTCAGGCTCGTCGGACGATTCCGTGATGGTGAAGGCAAAAGTTAGGAAGGTGGTAGACCTTTTTGAACCCGGTGGTAGAGAAGATGGTAAGCCTTTCGAGAAATTCGAAAAGGTAAATCTTATGGTGCGGGAAATGGTCTCGCTGGGAATTTTGGATGATAGAAACACTGAGGAAGTGCTGGTTAAAAACGAGAAAACCTCTACCGTAGAAAAGCATATACTCCCCAAAGACCCTGAGATTCGCAAAATCTTACAGGGCAGGGCAGGATTCAGCATCGAAAGTCCTGACCATCAAGATCTGATTCCACTTCATGATCGCGCTCTGGAAATAACCTGTAAAAGTCTTAAGCTTGATACCGAAGCCGCTGCCTACCACTTCAACTCGCAGGTCATTCAATTGAATAAGGATTGTGAAAATCTATTCATCGATCAAGGGTGGACACCTAAGGTAGATGTCAATATCGCGAAAAGCATGGATCTTCTTGGAACTCTTTTATCGGCAACGGGATCTACAAATAGGTCTTATGCAGGCGCTTAGAGCGTCTTTAGCTTGCAGCCCCTTACCTTGATATTTTCGCTTTTTAGCTTTTTCAACGCATGCAGTGGCTTAACATCCTCTACAGCAGTATGGGAGATGTCCAAGTATTCCAGATCTCGACATTCCAGGAGAATACTCAGATCGTTGAAAAACGGATTGTTTGAGATGTTTAGGCGTTTTAGATGGCTGAATTTAGGCATGATCTCACCTAAAAACTTTAGCTGGTAGCAGCCGCCGATGGATAGCTCTTCGAGATCCAAAGTTTGCAGTGGGCGGATATCATCTAGTATTTTGGCGTTGTTTAGATCAATTTTTTTTAGCTTGCTGCATGCGCTTAGGCTCTCCACGGATTTTAGAACGAATAAGTCCTTGGCTTGTAATTCCTCTAAACAGTCAGCGAGGTTTTCTATTCCTTTGAGGCTCTTGAGCAAATAAAGTTCGTTGATTTTCAGTAGGGTGGGTGCCTTAATCGAGGATAGAATTTTCTCTAAATTGACAATAGATACGCACTTGGTTAGGTCAAGGGACTTCATTTGGTATTTTACAGCGTCGGGGAGTAGATCGATTAATAACTCCGCATTTTCCTGACCATTTAGCGCCATTCCTTCTAATTTTAGACTGCTGCTATCTTCATCCCAGCTAGAAAGGTAACCTACAGAGGCTTGTACAAGAGACGCATTGGGCTTTGCTACTACAATATAGTTAGCTATTTGGGCATCTAGGTAATGGCCAATGTCAGTGGAGTTTATTTTGGCTAGAACGTGGATTCTAATTCCTAATGGCAGTTGTTTAAACTGCGCAACATCCAACTTTGTGCCTTCTGAGATAATGGCCTCAAGGTGCTTTGATGCTACGGGGTCATCAATTGGCACAGAGGGATCATTGTAGTCATAGAAGTTTGTTTCGAAGAAGCCAAATGCTTCATCAATGTTGCCCATTAGAGAACTATTCCTGGTAGTGTCTTGCCCCGAGTGGATCTAGATATAACATCTTTAGACGTATAGTCAAGATATCTCCAAAGTTTTGCGCTAGCTTTTAGCTCCTTGATCTCCCCTTTATGCTCAGCGCTTCCGCGCTGAGAACGGAAATCGCAAATGCAGTTTATTATTTATCGTTTTTATTGACATGTAATATTGATGTGAGTACCATTTATTAAAATGTATTAAATTTAAGGAAGTCTATGGAAATTCTTTCTTTTTCTAGGTGTATTAACCTTCTAAACTTAAAGTTAGGGGCATTTAAGGAAAGTAATGAAGCGCAACAAATGTCGGCGTTTTCTGACCTCCTTATGAACCGTACAATTCGCATCGCTCCTGGTGAGATGACGTTCGAAAATGTCGCCATTACCAAAATGTATCAAATCATTTCTAGTTCTGGACGATGTCTTAGCATGCCCTGGAGGCATCTGGTTATTATTTATCATCTTTTGAAATATCAAAGAATGCCCACCATACTAGATTTGAAGCTTCCCTTCCCAGGTATCATCGATGACTCGAGTGCTAAGAAGGTCCAACTTTGGCTCAAGCAACGACCCGATATGTATGCTCAGGGATGTTATGAGTTTGCTATGCCAGGAGGGATGATTAAGTTTACCACACAGGAATTAATCGATAGTGCTCATTCCGTTGCGGCTGTGGCTCTGATGATCAATCTTTCATCGAGCACCTCGAGGATAAATTCTGTCCAATCGTGGAAGTTGGAAACAAACCAAATGCCAATTATTCGGTTTTCACAAATGCCAATAATTCAGTTCTTAAAGGATATTCCTAGAGAGTTTCCAACAGATTTGCCTACATTGAATAAAATAAAATTTGATGCCAAAAAAGTTTATGCATTGCCGATTGTAAAGTGCGAAGCTAAAGAACAGATGTGTACGCGAATGCTTACCATCTTTGAGCAATACCCAACGTTTGATGCGCGTGTGGCTCAGGAACTTCTATTCTGCCTTAATCTGGGGCTTCTGAAGATGGATACAGCTGAAAGTGCATTTTCAGATTTAGTTCAAAGAGATCATTTTACTACAGGCAAAACTAATAACAAACTAATTATTCTTGCGATAATCAAATTTGCTCAATGGACATTAGCCAGTGGCACCGCGACAGAAGATCAAAAAGCAGTTGCCAAGTTTTATCTCTCTATAGGCGAGCAGTTGACGCTTCCAAAGAGGGTTAGATGCTTTGAAACAATTGCATCTGACATTGCGGATTATCGAAAAAAGAATTCTTCAGATCGCGCTACGATCTCCCTTCGTCTTCTTCAGAGTATCATGTATAGAATGACGGATTTTGCTGATTTGGAGCATTCCTACTCTTTGCAATGCGCGGATTCTACTACAGTAAACTTAAGCTACTTAGCTGCCATTCTTCATTCTCGTCATTTGTATCACTATTTTGAAAATGCCAGTCAATGGAAAGAGGGGGAATCGAAGATTGTCAATGTACAACACCTTCCTCAACGAGTGGTTGAGCACCTTGTCCTCTTTATAAATTCAGGATGTCTAAACCTAATGGATGGCTTGGAGCTATCGCAGTTTCTAACCCAACTTAGTCAATGGGAAATGTATCATTTGCTTCAAGTGGTAGATTGGTTAATGGTAAGGCCTGACAACAAGTATAATTTCGAAACGATTTCAGCTCTATTTTCCAGTTTAGAAACTGCACAAACATGGCTTCCAAGAAAGTATCAAGCTACTCTCAAAGAAGCGATTGATCAAGCCAGAACTAGAGGAGTTTTTTACCTTCGCAGCGGATCAAAGGAAACGATCTCAAAGTGGAGTGAAGAACCGGATCTTTGTTCTTTTTTGCTTTCTATATTGCCCAAGGTCTACATGACCAATTTCGAGCAAGCTGTGACAGCAATTGAAGATTTTCCGATTCCCTCTGGCCAAGTAAATATTTATTTTGGTTCAGATACAAAAATGACACCCCAAGGTTGGAGCGTTTTGGAACGCCTTGTTTCGCACAACGATGTGAATATAACATTGGAAAGCAGCGGTTGTTGGCTACAGATAGATAAAAAAGAGACGAGTGGTAGCAATCCGCCTCCTGGTTTCGCCCTTGTTAAAAACATGCTCCCGTTGCTTTGGGGCGATAATGGCATTAACGCTTTATCCATACAAATCAGCGGTTCTTCGATGTCATTGAAGGTGAGTACAGAACAAGAATTAAGAAAAATTGTAGAGCTCTTCAGCGAAATTCCTGAAAGCAACGACTATCAAACAACCTTAACCTACGAAAACATGAAGTTGAGTGCAAACCAGCCTTTTAGATTTAGGCAGGTTCCGGGAGCTATATCTTTGGCGCGGAAACGAACGCATAATGATACGTCAGCCATTGGTTTGTTAAATCGTATAGATACCTTAGTGATTAAAAAAGATCATTCGAGATTGGATGCTTTCGTACCATTTATCAGTTTCATGACCCAATTGTGGGAGGATTTGGGTAGCGAAGGTCCGCGGTCAGTGTCTGTAAGTTGTCCCGGCATAGTAGCTAAAATAAGACAGGGTCAAAAGTGTCTGGATTGGTTATTTCCTCCCGCATCTTCTAGGGTGCGCCATTACCGCTGTGATTTGCCAAGCGTAAGCTTTACCGTACAGGAAGATGCGAGCGCATCAGCTCGAACTTTCCGGAACGAAAATTTACGAAGCATGAGTGTTACCTGCCAGTCGGGCTTTCCTTTGCATTCAGAGAGGGTCGAACGCTACTTTCCTAATGTTGTACAATGGGATATAGGCCTTCCAGTAGGGACAGCGTTAGCATGGCGTGTCACTGTTGTCTCTCACGCATTGTTGGAGCTCCCTAACGTGCGTCTGCTTCGCATCAAGAATTGTCGGTCTATAAATTTGCCCGAGATTATCGGCCAATTTCCAACTCTTGTGTATCTTGAACTCAGTGGCGGCTTTTCCGGGTTATACACGAGAGATAGAAGCCAGCCAGACGGTTGGAGACGTTCTAACAATATTGAAGAGATCGAAGAGCTTTATCAGCGTTTAATCGAGAAAGAGATTGATGAGTCTGAACAAAGTACTACGAGTACCACATCAACGGTTACCTCAGAGAGCTCTGTAAGTAGTTCAAAGCGTCAAAAGCGGTTTGATTCATAAATAAAGTTGGAATTAGAGATCGAACTGAACGCCTAACGCAAAGGCGTTGTAGTAAATATTTTTCATGTGGATCTTCCAGGAGGATGTGGCCGCGTGATCTGGATAGTCTGTAGGCCCTAGCTTGTACGCGCTAGAATCGATGTATAAGCAGCGATATTCCGCAAAAAGATGTACTCGATCATAAACGTAATAATTGAGACCAGCCTTGATTTGAGCTGCGAAAGCCCAGGTTGCATTCTTTGGTTTCGAATTGAAATGATTGATGTCTGGTTCTGGCGGCGAGGTTTGCAATGAAACAGCGTTTCTAATTCTCAAGCGTGCTGCACCAATCCCTCCGGCAATATAGGGGGCAACTCTCCCAAACGCGCTGCGCATAGTTAGCACGCCATTTAGAAGATCCACGGCTACATCCATAGGGAAAGAACTTGCGAAGTCGTGTTCTGGGATCCTATCGGTAGGATTAATCAGGTGTCCTTTTTTGGTATGATTATACCAATAGCCTTCTATCTCTAGGGTAGGAGTCACGATCCAGTCTGAGAAGCCTGTAATGAAGGGGTATTGTGTCCATTCATATCCGAATTGAACGCCGCCAAACGCTGATGCGGTACTGTTAGAGTCCCCTTGAGCATTTACATCCATTGGACCACCGTCAATGTCAGGAAAGAATACGGTGCCGGTTTGAGTTATCCGTGTTGAATCAGAGGCGATTGCTCCGCCAAAAGCACCGAAATAGACTCTGTCTGCCATTAAGGAAAAACTCGTGGAGCAGAGGACAACGCTTAAGATCGTTGCAAGGTGTTTTTTGACGGAATATTTGGACATTTTCTTCCACGCTGCATCAGGTTAAAAGATTTTGATATCACTATACCTATTTTTTTCCGAGCGATATTAGTTGGGAGTCCAAAGTAGATAGATTTCTAAGGTCGCCAAGATCGTCAAAATAGATTGTTCAAGCTGTTTGGACATTGACACTATCCCTAAAGTCTATAAATCTTCTAGATCGCTCAAAGATATCTTTCGCGCTAGCTTTGCGTTAAACAGAGCTAGTGTTATAAAAGCATCCATGACAACCATCATTTTGCTAACACTATCGAACGTTTTTATGACCTTTGCTTGGTATGGTCATTTGAAATTTCGTGAAACCCCATTGATTTATGCTATTTTGATTAGCTGGGGGATTGCATTTTTTGAATATTGCTTTCAGGTTCCTGCCAACAGAATTGGAAGCTATGAATTTTCGGTCGTACAGCTAAAAACCATTCAGGAAGTCATAACGTTAGTGGTTTTTTGCTTCTTTTCGTATTTTTATCTAAACGAACCAGTCAGAATAAATCAGATTATTGGGTTCGTCTTTATTGTCCTGGCGGCTTTTTTCATCTTCAAGGATTAAGGGAACCTTTTTACAGGATAGGCAGGATCGCTGCGCGGATTCAACCAATTATGCATATCACATTGGTTGAAGTGTACTCCCGGCTAATGCTGCGAAGCAGCAATTCTTATCTTAGCCCCTAGCCACGCCCGAAGAATGAGGGGTGGCTAGGGGTAAGATCAAAAAACCGTTCGCGTTGCGGAGCACCGCGTCTTGGGTAACGTATTATCGTGCAATAAGATGGTTTCCAACTAGACGCGATGCTTCGCAGCGCGATGATATTGCTATTTCACCCCTAGCCAACCCTCATTCTTTGGGTATGGCTAGGGGCTAAGATAAGAAATGCTGCTTCGCAGCATTAGCTGCAGAGTACGTTTCAATCAGCTTTAAGGCGTATTATCCATAATTAGGCTGATGCATATGGCTACCTATCCTGCCGCGCAGCGATCCTTCCTATCTTTTTCGCGCGATGCAATGAAAGGTACGCGCTGGATTGTGATTCATGGTCTTAAAATCATATTGCTCGAACCATTGAACATCGAAATCCTTTAAGAGCTCAAAGACACTTTGCGAGGTCATATGCCGAACGACAAGCTTCTCGGAGGTTGTGTATACGCCCCATTGACCAAACGTTCGAAGTCCTTCGGCGTACTTGTCGCGGTACTTCTCATCGTCGCAAATGAGGAAGTCGGAAAGATAGAGAATCCCACCTTTCTTCAGTACCCTCCAGATGTCTCCAATAACCTTACTCTGTTCAGCCAAATCAGCCATGCAACACAGAACAGTCAGCATGATGACAGCATCGGCTGATTCGTCCGGCTTTGGGATGATCCCGGGTTCGTCTAGCAGGCGCATGTTAAGGTGGGGGAATGTCTGCTTTCCGCGCTCAATCATGTTCTGAGCAAAGTCAAAACCTGTCACATCCTGATAGCCTTGCTCTTTTACAAGTTGCATAAGGCGACCATAACCGCATCCATACTCGATAAGCGTTGATGCAGGGGTTAGAAAAGGCGAAAGTTTATCGAAGTACAAAGGGTCTTCAAATACCTTTTTGGAACCCACCTCGTTCCAATATTGCTGGCTGGTCAAAGTATTCATCGTGCTACCTATCCTCTAAATATGTTGGTTCTCAGACGGATGACCAATTATAGCCTTAAGGTCCTTTGGAAGCTAGCTGGTAAATAGTTTCATTAGTGTGAATGAGTGCATTTTTCAAAATTTTCAGTTATCAAATTTTAGCAGCATGCTATAGTGTCGCTTTCATTGCAGCAACAGCACGTTTTTACACTTGAGGTGAGCTATGAGCTTTGTTCAAACACATCATCCATTGTCAAACCTTTTAGAATCTATCCAAAGCAAGATCATAGGCCAACATCAGATCATTGAGCAGATGCTGGTTTGCCTGCTTACGGACGGACATGTTCTTCTTGAAGGCATGCCAGGTTTAGCTAAAACACGTTCCGCCAAAGCCATTGCGGATGGCATTGAAGGAGCATTTCACCGCATTCAGTTTACCCCAGACCTACTTCCTTCCGACCTCATTGGAACCGAAATTTATATTCACGAGAAAAGCGACTTCGTTTTCCGCAAAGGTCCGCTTTTTAACAATATTCTGCTAGCGGACGAGATCAACCGTGCGCCTGCAAAAGTGCAATCGGCACTGCTCGAGGCCATGGAAGAAAAGCAGGTGACAGTAGGGCATCAAAGCTATCCGCTGCCTGAACTGTATATGGTCATAGCTACACAGAACCCTATCGAACAAGAAGGCACCTATAACTTGCCCGAAGCGCAGGTCGATCGGTTCATGATGCATCTTGAGGTCGGTTATCCCAACCATCAGGAAGAATTGGCAATTGTTGAGCTCGACGAGAAACGTCAACAGCACACTAAAGAAGCACCTTTACCACTCACATCGGTTGAAGAGGTTTTGGCTGCTCGTCAAGCTGTATCGCATGTTTATATCGCCGAAAATCTAAAAGAGTATGTTGTGTCGCTAGCCTCGGCTACACGCACGCCTGGAAAGTATGATCGTGACCTCGCCAAATGGCTTGTGCACGGCGTTTCTCCAAGGGCGACCATCGCTCTCATCCGCTGTGCCAAAGCGCTTGTGTGGCTAAGAGGGGATGAATATGTCACTCCCACGCATATTCACGAAGTGGCTTTTCCGGTTTTAAGACACCGTATCTATCCCTCTTTTGAATCGGAAGCCAATGGCATATCGCGCAACGAGATCATCCGCAAGCTTTTGGATGTTGTAGCCATTCCTTAAAAATACGAGGTGTCTGCATGCTTTATCCCGATTTTAACGACCTGATTTCCTATAAAGAATGCAAACTGGACAAGATGCAACTTACCCGCCGTAAAGTCAGCGCGACATCGCCGGGCAATCACCATTCTCCTTTTCGCGGACAGGGCTTAGACTTTGATGCCGTGCGTGAATATGTTCCCGGCGACGATATCCGCAATATTGACTGGCGGGTGACAGCACGCACAGGATCCCCGCACTTAAAGCTCTTTAAAGAAGAAAAGGAGCGGCATACCATCATCTGCGTGGATATGAACTCTGCCATGCGCTTTGGAACACGAAATACGTTCAAATCGATCCAAGCAGCTCGGTGTGCCTCGCTGTTAGGCTGGCGAGCTCTCGCGCACCAAGATCGCATAAGTGCCTGCTTTTTTGGAGATGTGTCCGGAGGATTACACTATTTGGCCTCCAAGCGCACTCGTCAGGGTCTCTCAATGATGCTTAAAGCGCTTTCAGAGCGTCCTGAAGAGCAGCATAGCGTCCCGATAGAAACGGCCCTGCAGCATATTGGCAGGGTTGCGCATCCTGGGTCACTCATCTATGTGATTAGTGACTTCATGGATCTTTCCCCCGATTTCTCCAAAGAATCTGGCTTAAGCCGCCTTAGTAAAAGCTGCGACGTTGTTTTTGTTTCCATCAATGATGCAGCTGATCAATCCCTTGTTCCAGCAGGCGTCATCGGCTTTTGTGGGCAGCAAGCAGAGAAGGTCTATATCAACACCGACAGCATAAAAGGGCGGAAAACCTATGCCGCTCAGTGGGAAGCAAATCGCGGTGTGTTGAACACGTTAACCGAGAGCTATAGGATTCCGTTGGTATCGCTTTCTACAGAGTCGGATATTCGTCGCGATCTTCTTTTGGGCCTTAAAAACATAGCAAAGAGGAAGAGATGCCTTCTTTAATGCAACAGTTACATGACATAGAGGGGATAGATGCCATTAGTCCTTGGCCTCTAGCCATTGGTTGGTGGATCGTTATTGCCTGTGCGGTGCTCATGCTCGCCAGTGGCGCCTGGATGCTTAGACGCCATTTAGCTTACTTAAGAAGCTGGAAAAGAGATACTTTTATGAGGCTTGATAGTTTGGAGCAAAATCTATCGCCTGATACTTCTTGGGAGGCTATGACATTTCTGTCCGAGTATTTGCGCCGTATTGTCATGCGTCGTTTCCCCCGTAACGAATGCGCTGGGTTGGTCGGTGATGCCTGGCTAAAATGGCTTAGAGAGCATGATCCGCAGCAATTTGATTGGACCGACAAGGGAAAGCTACTGATTCAAATTCCCTATGCCCCTGTGCGCACTGACTTGCCTGTTCAGCAGGTCAAAGAGTTGATACAAGCCGCTAGAAATTGGGTGTGTTAACATGTTTCATTTTCATTCTCCTTGGTTTGCTCTTCTTCTTCCCTTGCCTTTGCTTCTTCGCTGGCTGCTACCTGTTTTGGCGAAGGAAAAACGCGATGAGGCCGCAGAGATTCTCTTTCCTGCTGCACATCGTTTAAAGGTCTTTCCAGCCAGCCAGCTTACTACGAAGAGAAGTGATCCTATCTTTTTTGGCGGGCTCTTATTGTCTTGGGGATTGCTCATTGTCGCTCTGATGCAACCAGAAAATGCGGATCAATATCGACAGGTTAAAAATAACGGTTACGATCTTATGTTAGCCGTCGACATCTCTGTATCAATGCAAGGGCTGGATTTTTCGACAGCAGACAAAGCGATAAGCCGTCTAGATGTTACTAAAGAGGTCGTTGGCAAGTTCATTAGAGGGCGGCAAGGAGATCGTTTAGGCCTCATTCTTTTTGGACAAAACGCTTATTTGCATGTGCCTCTCACGTTGGATACAGCTTCGGTCAGCAGCATGCTCAACGATTCTGTTACAGGCATGGCAGGTAATGCCACGGCCATTGGTGATGCCATCGGGCTGGCGGTGCGCACATTGCGCGAAAGGCCACAAGGTTCCCGCGTGCTCATCCTATTAACTGACGGTGAGGATAACGCAAGCAGTATTCCTCCTCTAGAAGCCGTCAAGCTAGCTAAGCAATATGGCATACGCATTTACACCATTGGCATAGGCAAAAAGGGTTTGGTGCCATTTCCTAGCCAGATGGGTGGTTATGTCATGGGCGAAGTAGCGATAAATGAGGAATTGTTGGAAGAGATTGCCAAGGAAACTGGAGGACAATATTTTTCAGCAACCAATCAGAAAGCGCTCTCTGCCATTTATTCCAAAATTGATCAGCTGGAGAAGAGTGAAGCCAACGAAACTCTATATTTGATTCGTGATCCACTCTATCAGTATCCCTTAGGCCTTTCTTTGGTCGTCTTGCTGGCCCTTACAATGTCTCAGCTGTTACATAGGAGAGCTCTCTATGGATCTTAGTCAGCTGCATTTTGCTCATTCCCTTTGGCTATTGATGTTGCTTGTCATTCCTTTGGTATGGGGCCTCTTTTTCCTCTATTACCAAGGACAACAACCCCTCCATCAGCTCGAGAAGTTCATTGATAAGCATCTGATTCCCTATCTTCTTATAGGAGGTGAATCGCAGAAGAAAAGGCTATGGCCTCCCTTACTCTTTTGGTCATTGGTGTGGAGTTGTCTAGTGCTCGCCTTGGCGGGGCCTCGTTGGGACTTTCGCGAAGTATCCACTTTTTCTCGCGATCAGAGCCTTACTCTTCTTCTCGATCTTTCTGAGTCGATGAATGCCAAAGACATCTCTCCCTCACGTTTGGGACGCGCCAAGCAAAAGGTGGAAGACCTTCTCAATATGTCCAAGGGTATTAAAATTGGTTTAGTCGCCTTTGCTGCTGATCCACATATGATCGTGCCTATGACTGAAGATAAAGAAACGATACGGCATCTTCTCCCTTCGTTGGATACAGATCTGGTCTACGTTCAAGGAAGCAAGCTGGCACCAGCTCTTGAAATGGCAGATAGAATGTTAGAAAACGAGCCAGGAAGTAACAAGGCTGTCGTTGTGATCAGTGATGGTGGTTTTGAAGATGCTAGTGCTATTAATACTGCTGGAAGGCTAGCTGCCAAAGGTATAGTGCTACACACAATCGGCGTGGGTACCTTAGAGGGAGCCCCTCTGAAAGATCGTCAGGGCGCTGTAGTCAAAAAAAATGGCTCTCCGATCATATCCAAGCTAGAAAAAGAGAAATTTCGTGAAATTAGCAAGATTGGTCATGGGCGTTACTTTGACGCCGATCATTCTGGGCAGATATCCCTCATTATTAAAGATCTAGAAAAACGCAGTGATGTGCAGGGGGCTCCTAAAACCCAACGTTTTTGGGAGGAACATTTCTACCTATTTATTCTGCCAGTTCTTCCATTCTTCCTTTGGTGGTATCGTAGAGGTTATATTTTTGCTCTTCTATTATTTTCCGTCACAACAACCGATTCTCACGCCTCTCTGAGCAACTATTTTTATAATCCAGAACAGCAGGCTGGTCAGGCTTTTGAGGATGGTGACTACCTTGATGCTGCTGATGCCTTCCAAGATCCTTATCGAAAAGGAGTCGCCTACTACCGTCAGGGCGAATATGCAGCAGCTGAAAAGATGTTTCGGCAATCAACACGTCCAGAAGTAGCCTCCAGCGCAGGTTATAATTTAGGCAATGCTCTAGCTTTACAGAATAAGCTGAAGGAGGCTGTTGTTGCTTACGAAGATGTTCTCGAGAAATGGCCCGATCATAAGGAAGCTAAAGAAAACCTAGAAGTGATCAAAAAAATGCTCGAAGAACAAGAGCAGAAGGACGATGACTCCCCAGAGGATCAACCGCAAGAGCAGCCTAAAGACGCCGAAAATCCTGAAAAGCAAGAAAAGCCTGATTCGGATGAACCGTCTGAGGAACCACCAGAGGAAAAAGAGCCGCCGCAGGATGAAGAGCAAGCACAACAGCCTGAAGAACAGGCGCCGCCGCCTCCCGCGCAGGAAAAAGAAAAGCCGACACCTCGTTCTGAGGACGATCTGGATGCAGATCTTTGGCTAAATCAGATAAAAAGTGATCCTAAGTCATTCCTAAAGAATAAGTTCTACCTTGAATCTAAGAAAAATGGAACCAAAGAGGAAGTTGACCCATGGTGAAAAAAACCTTCCTTACCTTCGTCGTATCAGCATTTTTTCTAGGTTTAACTCCTGCTGTTTCTTTTGCTGCTGGCGAGTTTACTGCCAGCGTAGTTAACAAACAGGTGTATTTGAGCGAGAGTTTTTCTCTAAGCCTCACACTAAAAGACACTTATCCCAAAGAGTCGCCGGATATCTCCGTCTTAAAAAAGCACTTTTCAGTTCACTCAAAGCACCATTCGACCAGTACAACAATTGTTAATGGCAAGAGCTCCTCAAACATCATCTGGAAGCTTTCTTTGACGCCAAAAGTAGAAGGACTGCTCGACATCCCTCCCATTAGTGTTGAGACAGCAGATGGGGTTCTTTCTACGGAACCAGTCACATTAAACGTGGTGAAAGGCTCCTCTACGCCGTCGAGGGCGGATGATGTCGGCGTGAAAGTTGTCACTAAGGCGAGCAATGCCGCTCCCTATAAAAACGAGCCCTTCATTTACACTGCCTTTCTTGCCTCGAAAATGCCGCTGAGTAACGTCAAAACGCAAAAATTGCAAATGCAAGACGCCATCGTGGACCTGTTAGAGGAGCCGAAATTAGAGGAGAAGGTAATCGGAGGGGTCTTATTTAATGTTGTGGAGTTTAACTTTCTCGTTACTCCTCTAAAAACAGGGTCTTTAACGATTCCCTCGATGGCTATTCAAGGAGCAGTACCGCAAAGACGAACTACAGGGCAATCTAGCTATTATAACGATGGTTTCGATCCCTTTGGTCTCATACCAGGCTTCGATCGCCTAAAACCCTTTAATGTAAATACTGAAGAGGTACAACTCGATGTGCAGGCTCCTGTTTCAGAGGTATCCCCTTGGCTGCCAGCAAAAGCACTTAAGCTGGAAGAGCAGTGGACAAGCGGACAGACGCTGCGTGTCGGAGAGCCTTTTTCACGTGGTTTCCTGATTAAAGCCGAGGGACTGAAAGCGAGCCAACTTCCCCGCCTAGAGGACTTGCAGAGCCATAATTCAGAGTTTAAGATCTATGCTGATAAGCCCGAAGAGCAGGAAAAAATAGTTCAAGGCATTATCCACAGTACGCGTAAGGAGCATTATACTCTCATACCTCAACAAGAGGGAACATGGGTGTTGCCTGAAATTTCCATTAGCTGGTGGGATAGTGCCAAAAAAGAGAAAAGGATCTCTACCCTTCCTGAGCGCACAGTTCAAATATTACCGGCCTTAGAAGCTGTCAATTCTGTTCCGGAGGAAAGCACATCTGTTTCCAATACTACTACAGGTGTTGCAGTTAGCCCTCCCTTATTACTTTATGGTCTTATTGGGATTCTGACATTTTTTCTAATGGCTGCGCTGCTCTGGGGATTCACGTTGCACAGAAAAATCGTCAGCCTGACCAAAGATTTTTCTCAAAAGCCGACAAAGAAGGTGCCGGTTGATGAACCCCAAAAATCGGTATCGCCACCTGTCGCAGTTATTCACAGGCCGAGAAAAGAGAAGCTGCCCGACCTGAATCCCACATAAGAGACAGGCAGAGGCAGGAAGTTTATTCTCAGCGCGGGAGCCGCCCATAAGGCTGTTTTGATGCCGTTCTTTTAGAACTCGGATGCATTTTTTGGCTCTACCTAAGCCTCTCGTCCTCGCTGCGCTCGTCCTTCAGCCTAGGCTGTATCATGTCGACCCTTCGGGCCTCAGAGCCAAACCCTTTGGGCTTAAATTGTCCGAGAGGCCCGAGGGATTGATATGACGTCCCTTAGTTAATTGTGCCATCCATTATGGAATTAGAACTATCCGAGAGGCCTGGGTAGGTGCAAAAAAGCAGCTGAGTTCTGAAAGAACGGCATAAAAACCCCTAAAGGTTTCAGCGCTCCCGCGCTGAAACCAAATCTCTTTTCTATGGTTTTGGGCAAAAAAAAACAGCCTATCAAACTGATAGGCTGTTTTCTAGAATACTGAATAAAAGACGAAGAGTCATTGCTGACTTTTCGTCTTCTATTGGCTAGTAAGAAGCAAAAAGGTCTGAGAATGACCAGTTTACGAACAGACGGCCTTGTACGCTTGAATCGCTGTGACCAAAAGTAAATCCGTCGAACGATCTGTTTGAGTTAGCAAAGTTCATGTACAGCATCTCAGCGCCGATGTTCCAGCTGTCGCAGTACTTGTATTCAGTACCGAAACCGCCTACCCAACCCCAACGGGATTCAGTGTGAGTAAAGCTTGTTGGATCATCGTTCCAAGTTGTTCTGAGGTGAGCAACAGCAGCACCACCAGTGATATAAATCAAAGCGTCGCTAACAGTAACGCCAGCGCGTGCACGGATCGTTGAGATCCAGCTTAGACGATTTCTAATAGCATTGTCTGCTACTTCGTGGTGAGTATGACGGTGAGTTGTTGCATCCCAATCAGCTAGGATACCAAAAACGCTGCCGCCATTGCTCCAGTCATAACCAGCTTGAACGCCACCAATGAAGCCAGTGTTAACAGCTGACCAACCAGAGTTGTCGGTTAGAAATGCGTTATAATCGTTTCTGTGACTAGTGTGGCTGCTTACGCCGATGTTGCCACCGATGTAAAATCCGTTGAAACCTGAGTCGCAACAGCAAAAGTCTTGAGCGTTTGCTTGACTCGCGAAAACACATAGCACCGCAATTGTGCTCTTAAGAATACTTTTCAGCATGGAAATTCTCCTTTAGGAACGGGGTTTTTTCATGAGCTTTACCATATACGAAAAATAAAAATAAATTCTAGTTAATAGATGCAGAAAAATAAATTTAGTTGATTGGGAGCTTCCAATGAACCCTAAAATCTGCTCGCGATCTTTTCTATTTGATGGTGCGATTTTGTGTAAGATTTTCCGGAAAAATCACGTCTAGATGCCATTTTAGATGGCTTTTTTGATGTTTATGACAACGACGCTTTTTTGCATTAGAGTGCTGGATTATAGAAATGATTGTTATTTCTAAAAAAATCACGAAAGGTCCATGCGTGATCTGCAATAATTCGCGAAATACTGAATTTGGTGTCCCGGCCGCGACCCAAATTCGGAAAAATTCATGACTTCACGGTTAGAGGTCTTATACCCCAGTTTTTACTTGTTTTATGTCTGTTATTTTGCCCTCTAGAGTATTTCTGAGGGCTAAAAGAGACTTATATAAAACTCTGAAATCGAGTTTCAGCTATTGAATCCTTGAATTTCCTTATGAGACTCCAAGGTTGCTGTCAGGTGCGTTATCTCTTAGATCTTGATTTATAGTTCTTTAGCAGTGTATTTACGTGAGGTTTCCACTCTGCCTGAGCTTTCCAATTTACCATCAGCCTATGCACCGTTCTTCTTTTGATATTGTTTTGTGTGACTAGTGCATCAAGAATTTGTGGACGAGACAAGGTGTGGTCCTTAAGAACAAGCGCAAAATGGGCTAGCCTATTCCTGTTCATCACACTCCTGGGCTTATCTAGGTCTTCATACTCAGTTAAGGCTCTTCGCAGCTCTGGATCTTGTGTGGAAGACCAAGTTTTTAAAATAGCACGGACTTCTCGCATAGCTACACCCCAACGAGTTGTCAACAATGCGTGGATTTCCTCGCCCCTATTAAGGGCCATTAACTGTTTGAAATCCGCTTTTCTAGCGACCGTATTGCTGAGAGGGGCAGACAGAGGATCAAGAACTGGACTACTCGTTTTAGTTTCCTTTTTCTTTCCTATTGGAGAAAGGGGATGAGGAATAGGGATTGATTTAGGTGGGGCATCAGGTTTCTGCGCAATTTGTTTAACTTTCGGGCTACCTTGTAGAAACTCAAAAGGAGGGAGCTCCATCTGATTGACAAAATCAATAATGTTTTGGTCCTGGTAATGGGTAACGGAGAAATCATCTTTTGACGACGGTTCTGTTGTTTGAACAGTGCTATCAAAAATCTGTCTTGCCGGGGAACCCTTAGGAGACTGAGATGATGAGGGGTAGATTCGATCTAAAGTGCCTCTTTCATTAATTCGATAACTAATGTTCACCTATTATTCCTTTATCTGTTTAAACCATAATGTTAAGTGACGAAAAACAATCATTTTGGTGATGTTTTTATTAAGGCTTTGTGTTCATTTTTTAAAATTAAAACATGGTGAATTATATTTATAATGCTATAAGAAATCAATTAATTTAGTGTAATTCGATATCCTGTAACCTTGCAGATAAAAAATATTTTAAATAATTCTGATAACCATTTTGCAGGGGATTACTTGTTCTGGCCTACGGTTCCAATCGAATGTTGTTGATTTGGTGATACTGTTTTGACACACTCCTCGACTTTAGAGCGGATAGATCAAAGGTAAACGATGAAAAAAGATCAAATGAAAGGCCAGACAGTTTTTATTACAGGGGCATCGAGCGGTATCGGTAAAGCCTGTGCTGAGCAGTTTGCCATGCTTGGGGCCAATTTAGTTATCACGGCAAGACGAGAAGATCGTCTAAAAGCTTTGACAGATGAGCTTTCATCTCAATATGGCGTTCAATGTACTTCCATTGCTCTAGACGTTCGCAACCAGGAACAAGTTGAGTCGGTGTTTAGACAACTGGAAGCGGACAAAATTGCGGTGGATGTTTTAGTCAATAATGCGGGTCTTGCTTTAGGTTCAGATAAGATCCAAGATGGCAAGATTGACAATTGGGAAACTATGATCGACACCAATATCAAAGGGTTGCTCTACGTAACCAAAGCCGCATTGCCATCTATGATTACAAGAAATCGAGGGCACATCATTAACATTGGCTCGGTGGCTGGCCACGGGTGCTATGCTTCCGGGAATGTGTATTGTGCAACAAAGCATGCCGTGAAAGCGCTCACTCAATCCATACGTATAGATCTCATTGGATCCGCTATTCGAGTCAGTGAGGTAGATCCTGGAGCCGTCGAGACAGAGTTTAGCGAGGTCCGTTGGAATGACAAGGAAAAGGCCAAGAAATTCTATCAAGGGTTTCATCCTCTAGCAGCGGAGGATATCGCGGATGCTGTCGTCTATTGTGCGACCCGACCACCGCATGTGAATATTTCCGAGCTGATTGTCTTTCCTCAAGCGCAAGCATCGCTTACAGATCTCTACCGCAAGGGAGATGCTGAAAAATGAAAGCTGAGTTGCTACGAGAACTTAAGAGTTTAGAAGATCCTGAAAAAGCCATCGCTGATCAAAGATACCATAAGTCAGTGCGAGAACATTGGGGAGTCTCTATGCCCCAATGCGAAAAGCTTGTGAGGCTATGTTCGAAAGACAGGACAGAAGCGGAACTTATCTCAACAGCAGAAGCTCTTTGGAAGACGGATCTTTTCGATCCCATGATGTGTGCGTCCAAAATACTATGCTTGCCGAGGGTCAAACCTTCATTGTTCCTGTGGAATACGATCAAGAGCTTCCTGAAAACGGTTGATGGCTGGGCTTTAGAGGATGGTCTTTGTCATGCAGCGTGGAAGTGCATTCTTGCTAATACAGAGCTTCTGGACGACCTTGAAGGCTGGACTAAACATCCCAATTTTTGGATGCGACGCGCTGCTTTAGTCTACACGCTACCTTTTGCAAAGCCTGGAAAGGATCCGGAGCGTATGCTTGGTTGGGCTTCTTCCTACGCAACTGATGATGAGTGGTTTATTCAAAAAGCGATCGGATGGTGGCTGCGTGATCTGGGTGAGCATAATCCTGATCGAGTGCTCCTATTTCTTAAGGATCATTGGACCCAACTGAAAACTGTCGCGAGAAAAGAAGCGACCAGAAAGCTATCGTTGGAGCTTCAACAAAGAGCGGTAGGATACGGCAGTTGAATATTCAAAAGGGAACGGAGTTTAACGCAAAGGCGCAGAGGCGCTAAGAAGCAAAGAAGGCATATTTAAAGATCTGAATTGTAGAGAGATATGTCTGCACCTTCTTTGCGCCTTAGCGTCTCTGCGCTTTTGCGTTAAATTCCCTATTCATGGCTTAGTATATGCTTTGCAAACGGTGTTAGTTCCTCTTCCTTGAGCTCCTCAAGTGCAACCCAACGTCCTTCTTCTTCTGGCACTATGTCCGGCATTAGCGTCAAGTTTGACACTTTATAGATGATGCCTATGTGATGGAATCGATAGCGCTTGCCGTCCTTATCATATTCGCCAAGGCTGGTTGCGGTGCTCAGTAACTCTAGACTATCAGCAGCAAGGGCAGTCTCTTCCAATAATTCGCGTTTAAGCGCTTCTTCGGGTGACTCCCCAAATTCTATAGCACCACCAGGCAATCCCCAAAGTCCTTTGTAGGGTCCTGATTTTTTCAGAGTAAGGAGGATCTTTGAGTCTTTCAATACGACTCCGTAGGCTCCATGTCTACTAATTAGATCTATATCGGGGTCCAATGCGTATCCTTTTTGAGCGGTAGGTGGAGGGATTACATGCTGATTCCATTGCGTAGATAAGAATCTAAGGTGATGATTTCACCATCAATTTTTAACTCCCTCATTCCTTCTTGAAGCGCTCTCTGTTCTCTTTCAACCGTATTGAGATCTTGCATGTCCCAGGTTACTTGAAAAAATTTTTTTTGTCCGCGAGCTGTTTGTGCTAAAAAGTCAATTTCATGTCGCTGCGATGAGAGATAGTAATTAATTTTGTAACCGCGTCTCCTGAGATCAAGATAAACGATATTTTCAAAAAGCCTTCCGAGATCACTTTCATAATCGAAAGTTAAGGCTCTGGCCATTCCCGAATCAATAGCATATAATTTTTTAGGATTTGTCTGTGTTTTTCGTATTGATTTATCGTACATCGACACGGAAAAAGCTAAGTAAGCATCTTCAATATGATCAGTGTATTCATAGAGGATATCTTTCCCTATTTGGTATCCGCGAGATTTAGCCTCATTGTAAAACTTGTTCACTGTGAATGGCTTACCCACGTTGTGAATCATGGACAAAATCATATACTTGATCAAAGCGGGATTTTTGATATTGTGTCGTTCGATGATGTCTCTATAGATGGCTACTTCAAGATACTCCTGTAAAGTTTTTTGTTTAATGTCGGGGTCAAATGGAATTATCTCAGGAAATCCGCCTTCGGACAAATATTGATGAAAGGTTTGCTTCAGATTGTCTTGAGTTTTTTGATCATATAAGCTGCGGTCAATAGCAATTTTCTTTGCCCTGATGAACTCGCTAAAACTGTATGGCCATATTTCAATAGGTAAGGAGCGCCCTCTTAAGCTTGTTGCTATTTCTTTGCTGAGTAATTTGGCTGAAGATCCAGTTAAGAAAATTTCAGCGTTTTTGGTGTCCTGTAAGCGCCTAATCACGATGGGCCAATTGCTGACGTTTTGAATTTCATCAAAAAACAGGTAACATTTTCTATCGTGATTTTCAGGATAAAGTGCGTAAAAGGAGTCTACTAGAGCGGCCAATCTCTGTTCATCTAATGGTAGAAGTCGGTCGTCTTCAAAATTTATGTATAGGACAGCTGCTTTATCAATGCCTTCATTGATTAGCTTTAAGATCTGTTGATAGAGAAAGTACGTTTTTCCTGCTCGCCGCATTCCGATGGCAACTTTAATCTTATTGGGAGCATCGGGAAATTGTGCATCTCTAGGAACAAGATCTTTAATAAGAGTTAGTTTTTCATGCAACTCACCTATTAAAATAGGAAGAATTAATCGTTCGTTCATGAGAGATAGTTTCCTTGTCACAAGGACAGTTTTGCCTTGATCTTTCCCTGGTATAATGACAGTTTAACGCAAATTCATCACTTATACAAGGCAAAATAGTGTTTGTCCTTGAGAAATGCGAAGTTTCAAATCGGCAACAACGTGTCTAAATGAGGTCAGTATGGGGGACTAGTCTATCCCAATGACTGGTGCCGTTATATATCAGCACTACCGGGTTTCCTCGTAGCAGCGAGCCTTCCATGTCGGTATCAAAAACGATAGGGGCTTCTGGAAATAGATGACTAAAGATAACTACGGGAACTTTATATGCCCATGCAGCTAGTTTGGCATGTGGTAGGCCACCCCGCCCATCTTGACTCGTTGCAGTGTTGCCCACCGAATCAAGCAACGCTTCGAATTCACTTTCTAGAAACAATTCGCTCAGCACATCGTCGTTTAAGTGCTCTAAGCTATGGTGGTTATCTTCCAAGAAAGCACGCAGTGTTTGTCTAACGCTTATCATCTCGCAGCTCAAGCTTTGCGCAATGGCATGATAGAAACAGCTGCCGTCGTTAGGGCAGCTAATACGCGTGTACTCTGAGGCGAGAACATCTTCGAAATATCGGTCAGCGTCAATTAGATCGACTTGCTGGATATTAGTTTGAAGGGCCCAAGGGAGTTCCTGATGCGGCATGTAACCAAGGACTAAGTAGATTGCTAATGTTGGTATCATGGACAACCTCTTTGGATTATGGACGATGGAAATGCGAACAGTATAATTATTTTTAATTTCGGTCCATAAGGTCCATACAAATTTTATTGATTGGCATTGAGTTACGCGGTATTTCTCTGATTAAGAAAAACTATGTGCGGGAAAATATGCAACATAACGCAGAGAAATCACGGCTCATCGAAACGAAAGAGAAAAGCGTCCCCTGGAAAAATTGGGGGCCATACTTAAGTGAAAGGCAATGGGGGACGGTTCGCGAAGATTATAGTGACGATGGCGATGCCTGGAACTATTTTACGCATGATCAGGCACGCTCCAGAGCCTATCGCTGGGGGGAGGATGGTATAGCTGGGATATCCGATTCCAAACAAATCCTATGTTTCAGCATGGCGTTTTGGAACGGTAAGGACCCGATCCTCAAAGAGCGTCTTTTTGGATTGACGAATAGCGAGGGGAATCATGGCGAAGATGTTAAGGAGTATTACTACTATTTAGATAGTACGCCTACGCATTCGTACATGAAGTACCTATACAAATATCCACATAACACATTCCCATATAACGATTTAGTGGAAACCAATAAAGACCGTTCACGCAACCAACCAGAATATGAGCTTGTTGATACAGGAATTTTCGAGAACGACCATTACTTTGATATCTTCATAGAGTTTGCTAAGGAATCTCCAGAAAGCATTCTCGTTAAAATATCATTATGCAATAGAAGCTCTCAGTTGGCGACAATCGATATACTTCCTACTCTGTTATTTCGAAATACGTGGTCATGGGGAAAAGAATCTGCCAAGCCCATTCTTAAGCAACTTCAGTGTAATCACAAGTGCACTGTTATTTCCGCCCATTCTGAAAAAATGCAGGACTACTTTTTGTACTGTGAAGAAGCTCCTCTGCTTTTTACGGATAACGAAACGAATAATGAACGAATATTTGCTACTCCAAACGTTGGGCCTTACGTAAAAGATGGCATCAACCATTATGTGATTGAGGGTTGTGTTGATGCTGTAAATCCTAACATGATAGGGACTAAAGTTTCGCCACACTATCATTTGTCGGTTGAAGGCGGGCAGACCTCGGTGGTTCGGCTAAAACTATCTAATAAGCCTCCGTCAGAAGAGATCGACCCTTTAGGCGAATCGTTCGATTCCATTTTTGCAGCTAGGCAGCGAGAGGCTGATGAATTTTACCAAGCAATTGTCCCTGTAAATGCAGATGAAGACAGAGCTCGCATCATTCGCCAATCAATGGCAGGAATGCTGTGGAGCAAACAGTACTACTTATTTGATGTGGATAACTGGCTGATAGAACGTCATGCAGATCCCTTTCGCGCCAATAGCCATGCTTCGCGAAATAAGGAATGGTTTCACATGGTTAATGATCATATCATTTCCATGCCTGACAAATGGGAGTATCCTTGGTATGCAGCCTGGGATCTAGCATTTCATGCCGTTGCACTAACCACTGTTGATCTTGACTTTGCAAAAGAGCAGCTTCAGTTGGTGCTTAAGGAAATATATCTTCATCCAAGCGGCCAGATTCCTGCTTATGAGTGGAATTTTAGCGACGTTAACCCTCCTGTGCATGCTTGGGCAGTTATGTTCCTTTCAAGGACGGAGCTTGGCGAAACAGGAAAAATGGACTTTGATTTTCTTAAGCGTTCGTTCATTAAGTTGTTGCTTAACTTTAATTGGTGGGTCAATCGCAAAGATCAGTTTGGTAAAAATATTTTTGAAGGCGGGTTTTTAGGTTTAGACAACATCGGGGTATTTGATAGAAGTTCTCCTTTACCAACTGGTGGTTACTTGGAACAAGCAGATGGAACTGCCTGGATGGCGCTGTTTTGTCAAAGCATGCTTGAGCTTAGTATCGAGTTGATATCAGAAGACTCCATTTATGAGGATATGGCCTTAAAATTCGGTGAACACTTCCTATGGATTGCTTCCGCAATGAATAAAGTTGGGGAGGAGGGAATGTGGGACGAGGAAGATGGGTTTTATTACGATCTTCTACAGTTTCCTGATGGCACATCAACCCGACTCAAAGTACGTTCGATGGTTGGATTGTTGCCCATATGCGCCACTACAATCATAGAACCATGGCAACGCAACAGCATTAAAAATGTTTTAGACCACTTCAGTATGCGTATTCAGAAGCGTCCAGAAATCCTTCAGAGTGTTCACCAAACAGGAGAGGGACATTATGGATGCAATGAGAGAGGTATTTTAGCGTTAGTTAACGAAGAAAGATTGCGAAAAATATTAACCAAAATGCTCGACGAGGATGAATTTTTCAGCCCGTTTGGAATCAGAGCTCTTTCTAAATTTCATTTAGAAAATCCCTATGTGTTTTACGTAGGGGACAAAGAATACAGGGTAGATTACATTCCTGGAGAGTCCGACTCCGGCATGTTTGGTGGTAACTCCAACTGGCGAGGACCTATCTGGTTGCCGACCAATTTAATGATCATACGCGCTCTACTTAATTATTACCTTTATTATGGCGATAATTTCCGAATAGAGTGTCCGACCGGATCTGGGAATATGATGAACCTGTTTGAAGTCAGTCATGAAATTGTGACAAGACTATCTCGAGTTTTTTTGAGGAATGAAGAAGGGATTCGTCCTGTGTATGGGCCTAACGAAAAATTTCAGAACGATCCTTATTGGAAAGACCATCTTCTTTTTTACGAATACTTTAATGGCGATACGGGCTCCGGCTTGGGTGCGAGTCACCAAACGGGGTGGACAGGTCTCATTGGGAAGCTGCTTGCAAAAATTGGCGAAATGGATCCGAAAGTCTATTTAGCAAAAGGAAAAAAAGGAGCTTTTAAAAAATGAAACTCTTAAAATTATCTACCGAAAAAAAAGAACATTTTTACAGGATATGATCGTTGCGCGGCAGGATAGGCAGGCATACGCATCAACCTAATTCTGACAAAATACGCGTAATAGCTTTGAAATCAAATATTTGTATTACACATTTCCTTCTTTGAAATGGTTTGGATGACTTTCTGCAGCTAATCGCTTCGCGATCAGCTGCAGAAGACTCTTAAATAAATCAATTATGCATAATTTTTTAAATTGCAGCAACTTACGATTCAATTCTCATAATTAGGTTGCTGCGTGTGGGATAGGCAGGATGGACAAACACTTGTTGATAGTTTTTTAGGTAAAGAAGAAAGCTGGATCACAACCAATAATCATGATCACAACAACACACAAAAGGGCTGTTACGATGCACCTGGTAAATGGTTGTGTCTTGAAAAAGGTGAATGAAAAATTAAGTACCGAATGGAACAGAATAGCTGCTGGAATGCTGCGACCTGTCTTGTAATAGACCCAATTCATCAGGATCGACACAGCGAATATACTTACAAAAAAGTTTAGAACGTAGGGTGTTCCAAGATGCCAAAGTTGATTGTGGTAATTACCTTTGGTAAAAAACGCAGGCAGATGCCACAAAGACCAAAGCAGCCCGAACAACATCGATGTTGTAAATAAATTGTAATAAGCCCGAAGGCTGTCCACACCATAACCTCTCCAACCAAGCTCTTCAAGAACCGGTGCTAGTAAGAGGGGGATTGCAATGCCAATAATGATTCCTCGCTTCATGACAAGAAATTCATCAGAGATGGAAAACTGCTCTGTGGAATAGCCAAACAACAATGAAATCCCAGTAGCCAATAAAACAGTGGAAGGTAGTAACAACAGAATCATACCCAGGTAGAGGAGGCTGATTTTGAAAAGGAACAACCTATCCCAAAAGTCCTGTATGAGCAAGGTGTTCTGTGATGCATAGATCATTGCAATGGCGGTAATAGCCGGTACGCACAATCCAATAATTATTAGCGACACCTGCACCTTTTCCATTCGCTGTCTTTTGCTGAAGTAGGCAGCAAGAGGGGTTAGGCTTAACGCTATAAAAATCGTGATAAGGTAGAAGAGTGCCGGATGATAGAGCGCAGCCGGGGGCATGACAAACCTCGTAGTGGGAAAAATGCTCTCGCTAAATTTGTACAGAACAGAAACTAAAGGAAATTTTCGTAGCATGCAACTGAATTAAGGCGTTTTTTCTGCGTCTTAGGCGCTTTACGTTTAACACGCGATAGCCGTTAATTTGCTTTCTTTGCGTCTTGGCGCCTTTGCGTGGAATTTCTATTTCTCTTCCGCGCCGCGATTATGTATATTGTTAAAATGTTTCTTTTATCACTTATGTTATTTCACTAATATTTAATACATTGAATTAAATATAAAGCTTATGTAATCTTGCTGAGGTTTATATAAAAATACTATCTGTTCAGTAAAGGAATGAAAAAATGCAGTCAGATCCCACCCAAAACAATGCGAGGAAAATCGATTATCCTGTTAATGAAGTCAACAGAAGTGCTCCAGCTCCTGTTCCTTCCATACCGGCATTGCCGGTAGACTTTCCGGACATGCCCATTCCCCTTAACTTTAGTTTTTTAGATGACTATCCGATAACAATGGATCTAACTGATAGTGGTCAATTTACCTCGACTGCTGTTGATTTAATCAGAGGAGAAGACCGGCCTCCGATAGATTCACTACGGGATATTGATAAAAACACATTAGAAGATTTTTTATTGGGTTTGCAGATTCCTCTAGATCCCGAAATTGTGGTCGCTATGCCTGAGGAGAAGACTTTGCCAGCGACCGTTAGGCGGCCGGCCCCTACTTTAACTGGTGTAAACAAATCTACACGCTTAAGAGATGAAAACGGTCGTTTTATACGTTCGACTAATCCGGGCGTGAGAAATGAAAAAGTTACTTGGCTTATTACGCAAGAGACATTCTCCTCAAAACCCAAGCGGTATGGGGCGGATAAAAAGGCCGTTGAAGTATTTAGAAGCATCATGAAAGCCAATCCCGCGGGTATGGAGGAAGTTAATGCGGAATTGACAAAACGGTGGAACATTCAAACTAGCTCATTGATATTAAAAATAGAGGGATGGTCAAAAAAGATTCGTAATCCTGATGCTGAGTTGCAGGTTTTTATGAACACGTATTGTAATTGGGTGAATCAGTCAAAACAGGGGGAGGGCTTAACTGCCAAAAAAACATCAGCGCATCATAATTCAAAAATTGCTTGGGTACTGCCACCTCAGGAATATTCGCAATATGCTGACGAATTCAAACGCGAAATGGAGCGTAATTCGAATGTAACGGTTAGTCAAATCGATGGTGCATTGTCGCAACTTTGGGGTAGATCCCTTTTTGTGGTAAGGGAACTGATAAAAAGTTTGTCGTCCATCTCAGCGGAAGATCAAAAGTTGCAGTTTTTATTGAAAAAATACTGGACAGAGGTAGAGAGCACTACGCTAAATGTCATACAACTTGATTGGTGATTGTAATGATACATGGCGACAAATCACATCCAGATAGCCGTCCTACGGTCTATGCGGGGTAACTGCAGAAATTCCTCGCTGCAATATTTTTACCACGAGAGAACAAAGGGAAATGTCTTAAACCTAGCTTCGTATTTTGTTCACTAGCGTTAATCAAACTGCCGCGAATGATTTTGCATTGATTTTAATTCTAAACACATATAACCTTACTAAGGTTAATTAAAAATGCTAAATTATTAATAAGAGCTAAAGATGCAGTCAGATTCCATCCAAAACAATGCCAAGAAGATCGACTATTCTATAAATGAAGCCAAAGCAAGCGATCCGGTTGCTGTTCCTCCTTCACTGGTACAGGCGTTGCCGGTAGCCTTTCCGGACATGCCTATTCCCAGTAACTTTAGCTTTCTGGATGACAATCTGGTAGCTGTAGATTTAACTGATAGTAGTCAATTCATCCCTATTGCTGTCGACGTAATCAGAGGGGAGGATCCGCAACCGGCAGAGCCGCTATTGGATTTTGATACAGATACATTAGAAGGTTTTTTTCTTGGATTAGATCTTCCACCCCTAGACGATATCGACACTCTATTTCTCATGCCTGAGGAGGACACTCCGCCAGCGGCTGGTCGACGGAATCAACAAGTTTTTAAGATTGATTCACCACAGGCATCCACTACAAAAACCAGGGGGTATGGTGCAGATAGAAAGCAGGTTGAAGTATTTAGAAGTGTAATGAAAACGAATCAAGGCGCCAGTCTGGAAGAAATTAATGCGATATTAACTCAAACCTGGAACATTCAACCTCGCACATTAATAAATAAAATAGCCAGATGGTCAAAAAAGATTCTGAATCCTGATTCTGAACTAAAGGCTTTTATGGACGCGTATGATACGTTGACGCATGAAGGGAGCTTACCCGCCAAAGAACCATCACTCCCTATTCTGGGGATACCTTTGCCAGCGAATGGTAGTTCAAGGGTGGTTGCGAATCTGCGATCTCAGGAAGATCTATGTGCTCAATATATTGATGATTTCAAACGCCAAATGGAGATTAAATCCGGTGCTACTGTGAGTCAAATTGATGGTGCACTGTCGCAACTTTGGGGTAGATCCCATTTAGTGGTAAGAGAATTAATTAAAGGCTGGTCGTCCAGACCAACGCAAGATCAGAAGTTGAAGTTTTTAAGTGAAAAATACTGGACTGAGGTAGAGAGCACTACATTAAAGGTCGCAAGATCTATGCGTAATGCAGAGGAAAGGCAATGCCAGGAAGAGTTCAAGAATATCATGATCAATAATCCTGATATTACATGGCGTCACATTAATGACCGCTTGGCGGCACAGTGGCACGTACCCTTCGCGTCAATAAAACCAAGACTGCAAGAATGGTCAGCAAGGCTCTGCGAGCGCGATAGCGTTATGCAGCCTTTGTTAGACAAGTTTTTTGCGCTAGAACCCCTAGCATAGAATATTCTTTTTTGTTGATGAGCAGTTGCGACTTGCTAGCGCTTGTAATCCATGTCGCTAATAGGATGTGGTGCCCAGATAGTTCTTAAAGAGTTGAGAATCACTACCACGTCGATTACCTCTTGACTTATGGCTCCAGCGACGGGGGGGAGAAAACCAAAAGCGGCTATGACCATTCCAAAAACTGAAAGGGTCATGCCACCAAGGGCGCTTTGAAGGGCTATCGTTTTCATCCTCTTGCTGATGTGTAAAAATTCATCTACTTTTTCCAAAGTACTATCCAGAATGACTGCTCCTGCCGCTTCCGCTGTGATATCGCTGTTACGTCCAAATGCAATTCCCACCGTGGCAGCCATTAGAGCTGGGGCATCATTTATGCCATCTCCGAGGTAGGCTGTTTTTGACTGCTTGGTTTCTTTCACCACTATATCAACTTTTTCTTCAGGGCTTTTACTTGCATACACTTCTGTAATTCCTACAGAGTTGGCCAGGTAGTTAACCTCTTCCTGGCGATCTCCGGATATTATCATGCATTTTTGGATACCGTGTTTTGGGAGTAGATGTTGTATGAAAGACTTGCTATCAGCTCGCGGAGAATCCCTAAAACGGTAGTGAGCTGCCACCTTGTTATCGACAAGGATAACACATTCAAGCCCCATTCCCTCTGGCAACAAGGCGATATCTTTTTCTAAGCCAAATTTAGCAAGATGTTTTCGACTGGTAATGATGACGCTGAGTCCATCGAAAGTCCCGTGTAGACCCTCTCCTTTCGGTTCGCTGATTTGCGTTGCGTCGATCAAAGGAATCTTCTCTTCTGCAGCCTTTTGCAATATGGCTATGGCTAGCGGGTGCTTGGAATATCTTTCCATGCTGGCTACGAGTTTTAGAATCTGTTTAGAATCATATTGGTTGTAGGTCGTCTGGGTTGTTAGAGTTGGTTTGCCATAAGTTAATGTGCCTGTTTTATCAAAGATCATGGTGCGACACTGATCTATTTGCTCTAGGACGATAGGATCTTTGATCAATATACCTCTTCGTGCGCACAAAGAGATTGATCCAATGATTGCTACTGGAATTGCGATCAATAGAGGACAAGGTGTCGCAATAACGAGGACGGCCAAGAAACGTACGGCATCGCCACTAATCGACCAGGCTAAGATTGCAATAATGATGGCGATGGGTGTGTACCAAGCTCCCAGTTGGTCGGCAAGTCTTCTCATTCTAGGACGTTTTTGCTCGGAATCGGACATAACCTGCATGATCTTCGCATAGCGGGAATCTTGAGCTAGTTTGGTTGCTTGAATTGTTAACGAAGCATCCCCGTTGATTGCTCCCGAGAGAACCTCAGAACCAGGAGCTTTCGACATGAAGAACGGCTCGCCTGTTAGGTAGGATTCGTTCATCTCACCATTTCCCGCGATCACCTGACCATCTACCGGACAAATTTCATGAGGGAATACTAGAATGGTGTCGCCAATTGCAATTTGTTCGACAGAGATGTCTTCGATCGCGCTGCCTTTCTGACGGTGAGCTGTTGTGGGAGCGCGTTTGGCGAGCGCTTGAAGCATTTTAGATGCGGTTCTTATCGCATAATTTTCTATGGTTTTTCCACCAGAGAGCATTAAGACAACTAATGATCCTGCTAAATATTGCTCAAGCAGTATGGAGGTAACAATGGATATCCCAGCCAGCAAATCGGAACCAAAATCGAAAGCTATTAATTTGCGCATTAGATCGAAAACAAGAATGCTTCCACCTATCGCAAGAGTGATGTAAAGGGGATAGAGGGAAAATATTTCGAGATTGGTAGTGAAATAGCGAAGAACTAAGTGAACAGCAATGCTAATGATCGCTAAAATGGCGATGCAGCCTTCTATGCCAAGGGTGGAGTCTACGGTATCCTTGTTTTGGGCGAGCATCAAATTCCCTGACTGTCTATCAAGTTTTGGTGATGCCTAAGCTATACCATACAAAAGCGGAATCGTTACATAGATTTTTGAAAATTGACGCCGCCATCTCTCGATAAAAAGGAACATTTTACAGGATAGGCGGGATCACCGCGCGGCAGGATAAGCAGGATGAGAACTGATTATTACTGTTTTTTTCTAAAATCCTGCCCATCCTGCCGCGCAGCGATCCTGCCTATCTTGTTAAATCCCTAATTTTCCGTAACCTGTTATAAACTAACCTGTTAGTAATTTTCTGGTTGGGATAAGCCGCCTTAAATTGCTCGGTAGTAGCAAACTGCGGATACGGCGACGAGGTTTATCGTTAAGTTATTGTATTTTAACATGTTATATTATAACCTCTTGAGGGCTTTAATAGTTAACTTGAGATGTGCAGCCTATAACTAAGGATGAAGATGCAGTCAGACCCTACATTTAATAAAAACATGAACACTGCCCATTATCAAATTCTTGATACAGGTGTAGTCTCTGTAGCTCCCAAACAAGACATTCTTTCGTTGCTATCCCCCGCGGTATTTGGGAGGGTTCCAGATAGTAGTACTATTGATTTTCTGTATGCTCACTTAGGTATGGTCCTATCGGGGCCTATTCAAGACCTCCATCCCATCGTCGCTATGAACTTAGGTAGTGATGAGAGCGGAAATGTGGTGGCTAAAGGGGAGAGTGATCTAAGGCCACAAAAATCGGGTTTGATTGGAATAAAGAAGGGTTCAGCTCCCGAAAGCATAAATAGCGCAGATTTTGCCATTTTCGAACGGGTTATGACATCTTACCCCCATGCCAGCCGACATGAGATTGATCAGATATTAGCTGATAAGTGGCGTGTGGGGGTCTTAACGGTCTGCAGAAAAGTGACAGCATTTATGTACGAAGCTATTAATCCTGATCTTCGTTTACAGGGGATTTTTAAAAGGTATTCGCCGCGCATATTTAATAATGCTAGCAAGGTAAATGGCTGGTGAATTCCTATTGAGATCATTTACTCTCTTGCTACTGTGTGCGCAGCAGATTGCTGTTTACCCAATTGATTTCATCTTGATTAACGGTGTGAGCCATTCCTTCATAGACTTTTAGAGTTGCAGAAGCACCCAGCTTTTCCATGACGTCTTTGGATTGTTTTGACCTTTCCAGTGGAATGTGGGGGTCTATGTCGCTGTTGCCGATAAAGACTTTTGTTCCTTGAAAGTTGCCTTTATATTTTGTTTCGTTCAGGGACTTTCCGATCAATCCGCCCGAAAATGCAACAATGCCTCCGTACTTTTCGGCATACCGAGATGAAATTTCTAAAGCTAAGCAGGCACCTTGAGAGAATCCTAAAACATAGATTTGGCTTTTTGGAATACGGAGTGAGGTCTCATCGATGAGCTTTTTGATAGTTTCAACTGCTGAGGTTAACCAAGGTTCGTTTGTTGAATCCTCTGCCATAAAGCTATAAGGATACCAGCTACTATTGGTAGCCTGAGGGGCTACGATATAAAAATCTTCGGCATCAAGTCTATCCGCCAAACCCAGAATATTAGATGCAGAGCTTCCACGCCCATGAAGCATGATTAAAGCTTTAGAGGCCTTGTCTATTGGCTGGCCTCTTTCTAGGATATTAGTGTGGCTGTGCATTAGTTAAACCTTTGAAGATCTGTCTGTATCGGAGGTAGCGCTTGCTCAATTATTTTTCGGTGTTGCTCCAGCCATGGTGGTAATTTAAGTTTCTCACCAAGGTGAGTGAGATCTTCATCAACCACAAAGCCTGGAGGAACAGTAGCGATTTCGAATAATACACCCCCGGGTTCCCTAAAGTAAATGGAATGAAAATACTCTCTGTCTAATACAGGTGTTACATTAAGGCCGCTTTTCGCAAGTTTTTCTCGCGCTTGAAGCTGCGTTGACTCATTTGCTGTGGCAAAGGCGACGTGATGAATGGTTCCTGATCCTCCTTGCCCAACAAATGCCTCTGGATTGCAAAGCACGTCCACGAAGTCGCCCGGCTTACCACTTGCTGAATAGCGAAAGCGATTGCCTTTTTCGAGGATTAGGTCATGATCCATTTTGGTAGTGAGCAAACCCGCCGTTTTCTCGTAGCCTTCTTCAGACAGAGTAATTCCGTAAAAACCTTTAATCGCGTGTTCTAAGGGGATGTTGCCATTAGTGAACCCTTGCCTGTTATCGCGTTTGTTAAAGACTAGCTCAAGCCCCAAGCCATCGTTGTCTTCTAGGTAGATAAATAGATCATCCTCAAAACGTTGCTGTGGATCTTCATGTTTAATACCTAATTTGCCTAACCGCTTAATCCAATAGTCTAACGCACCTTCATGGACCGAAAAGGAGGTTACGGTGAGTTGTCCCTTACCCTTCCGGCCTTGTGGGATGCCTGGGTAAGGAAAGAATGTCATTATGGTTCCCGGCGAACCAGCCTCATTGCCGTAATATAAGTGGTAGATTTCTGGAGCATCAAAGTTAATGGTCTTTTTCACCATTCGAAGGCCCAAGATACCCGCATAGAAATCAAAATTGCTCTGCGCGTCTGATGCCAGCGCTGTGATATGATGTATGCCAGTAACCAATTTACTCATATTCACCCTCTCACTAGTTATTTATTTAATTAAGTGATTTCAAGTTAATAATCAACCCTAATAAGAGTGCGAAAAATATTTTGACAAGGGATTGACAACGCCATATTCTTTGCTTAGATACTAGTAGGAACATAGGGGGAATATGAGTGGATACACTGATTTCTTAACTCCTCAAAACGCTGCTTTAACTCTGATAGACTATCAACCTGCGATGTTTTTTGGCGTGCAGAGTCACGACCGCATGGGGATCGTACATAACGCCACCATTTTGGCCAAAGCGGCCAAGCTGTTCAAAATTCCCACCATTTTATCAACAGTCGCTAAGGACAGTTTTAGTGGAGAGTTATCTCCTGAATTGACATCGGAGTTTCCTGATCAGGAGATCATTGATCGGACATCGATTAATGCATGGCTAAATAAGGATTTTCAGAACGCAATTAGAGCGACAGGGCGCAAAAAGATTGTGGTGGCAGGCTTATGGACCGAAGCATGCGTTCTATTTCCCACCTTAGACTTACTCAAGGCAGGTTTTGAAGTTTACATTCCTACCGATGCTTGCGGTGATGTCTCCATGGAAGCGCATGAACGCAGCGTACAACGCATGATTCAAGCCGGCGCTGTTCCAATCACTTCGCTACAGTTTCTGTTTGAGCTTCAGCAAGATTGGGCTCGTGGCGATACATATAATGGGATCATGGATATCTTGAAGGCCGACTCACCCTATGGGATGCAAGTACGGTTCTCAAAGTGGGCTTTGGGGGAACACGCTTCTGAAGCTGGGTCGTGACATGATGACTAATTCTGAACCTGACATGATCCTATTCAATGGCAAGATCACTACCCTTGATGCATCGCAGCCAGAAGTGTCAGCGATTGGAATTAAGGATGGCTTGGTCTCTGTCATTGGTTCCGATGACGAGGTTAAAAAGCTAAGCGCCAACGACACCATCACTATCGATCTTAAACAACGACGTGTGATTCCAGGTCTCAATGACTCCCATTTGCATCTCATTAGGGGCGGTCTAAATTACAACATGGAGCTAAGGTGGGACGGCGTTCCCTCCCTTGCCTATGCTCTAGAGATGTTAAAGGAGCAAGTGCGCCGCACCCCACCACCGCAATGGGTTAGGGTTATAGGCGGATGGTCAGAATTCCAGTTTGTTGAAAAGCGAATGCCGACATTGGAGGAGATCAATGCGATAGCTCCTGAGACTCCTGTCTTTATCCTTCACCTCTATGATCGAGCCTTACTCAATGCCGCCGCCTTGCGAGCTGTTGGTTACACTAAGGAAACTCCTGATCCAGTTGGTGGACGCATCGAGCGAGATAAAAATGGCAATCCAACTGGCATGCTCATAGCCGAGCCTAATGCCTTGATTCTTTATTCTACCTTGTCCAAAGGACCCAAGCTAAACCAAAGCGATCAGATCAATTCTACCCGCCATTTTATGCGAGAGCTTAACCGCTTAGGCTTGACCAGTTGCATCGATGCGGGCGGGGGATTTCAAAACTATCCTGAAGACTATCAAGTGATTGAGCAACTGCATGACAACAAACAGCTCACCATTCGTATTGCCTACAACCTGTTCACACAAAAGCCAGGGAGCGAACTAACCGATTTTCAGCGATGGTCCAAAATGGTCACTCCTTATTCGGGAGATGGCATGTATCGCCAAAACGGTGCAGGAGAAATGCTCGCATTCTCCGCCGCAGATTTTGAGGACTTTCTATACCAAAGACCAGACATGCCATCAAACATGGAAGGGGACCTTAATAAAGTCGTCCGCTTTCTAGTTGCGAATCGCTGGCCATTCCGGTTGCATGCGACCTACAATGAAACAATCAACCGAGCTTTGAGCGTCTTTGAGGAAATTAACAAAGAGATACCGTTCAATGACCTATGCTGGTTTTTTGACCATGCCGAAACTGTTACAGACGCCAATCTTGAACGCATCAAGGCTCTTAATGGTGGGATTGCTGTTCAGCACCGAATGGCCTTTCAGGGGGAATATTTCATCCAGAAATATGGACAAGAGCAAGCTAGAAGAAGCCCACCTATTCGCAAAATGTTAGATCTTGGTATTCCAATCGGTGCAGGGACAGATGCAACAAGAGTGGCAAGTTACAATCCTTGGATTTCTCTTTATTGGATGGTCGCAGGCAATACTGTTGGCGGAACGCTTCTCTATGGCGACGAAAATAGACTCGAACGCCTAGAAGCTTTGCGCCTTTACACGCTTGGCAGTGCCAAATTTTCTCGCGAAGAAGGTAGGAAGGGCTCGCTTTCTGTTGGCATGTATGCCGACCTTGCTGTTTTGTCGCAGGATTACCTTACCATTCCCGATGAAGACATCAAAAATACCACCTCGCTGCTAACCATTCTAGGCGGCAAAGTTGTCTATGGAGCCAAAGAGTTCTCTGAATTGGACGAAGGTCGAGATCTGCCCGTAAGTCCTGATTGGGCTCCTGTTCGCTATTATGGCGGCTATCATTCGCTTACAAAGCATCACCGTTGTTCGTGTCATGGCAAAAAGAAATCGTTAGATTCCTTATTGGGTGTCCCGGATAAGCAAACGCCTTTAAATCCATGGTCCTTTGGCTGCGACTGCTTCGCTTACTAAATATTCTCCTTCATTGGGTTCTAAAGAGAAGAGAGAATGTATTGAGTTAAATTATGTTAACCCGTAATATAACAAAGGTTTAATTAAAATTAGCGAATATATTAATAAGGTTTTAAAGTGCAAACAAATCCAACTAAAAACAATTTTAACGCTGTCGATTATATTGACATCTGTCATGAGGGAAGCGATCCGGTTCCAGTGGTTTCTTTCTCAGTCCTTCCGGTAAGTTTCCCGGACATGTCCAATCCTAATCCCATTAATGTCACGTGCGATGATCTAACCGCTATGGATCTGACGGGATCTAGCAATCCCACTCAATCTGTTGCCGTCGAGAGAATTTCAGCGAATGCGCAACCCCCACTAAGCTTAGAGTTAGGAGATATTCACGGCGATTGGAGTGAAACTGCGTGGCTAGATCCGGTCGATTCAGAGGGGTTTGATTTTAAAGTCTTTCTACCTCCCGCCGGATACGAATTTCAGTTTGCGGAGCTTGAGACAGAAACTACAAACTATCTTGTTCCGGAAGATGGGGGTCATTCTCCGCTTCCGATTAATGTCGATCCTTCTCCTGCCAGGAATGAGGCAAAAATGGCCCCAGCTCCCCCTATTCGGAAGGTGAAACGTGGTGCTAGAAAAAAGCAACGTCGTGCATTGACTCCAGAAAGGGTAACCGTGGATCCAAATGCTAAAATTTTAAATAGCAAAGAATTTCAAGCTTGGAAAAGGGTCATGGAATCTAATCCCGAGGCTATTGCTTGCGATATAAATACGATTTTGTCGGAACAATGGGGCGTCGTAAAATCAGCGGTCCGAGGTAGGGTCAAGAAGTGGCAAGCAGAAATTTCTAATCCAAGTGCTGATCTGAAAGAATTGTTCGATAGGTACGCAACAGTACGTGAGGCACGTGTGAAAAGCTTCAAACGCATTATGCGGGAAAACCCTGAAATGTCAGGGAGTAAAATTGATCAGAAATTGGCAGAGTGCTGGAAAATAGGTGCTAAGGCCGCCAGGCACAAAGTAATGGGATGGATCGCGGAAGATCAGGAAGATTCTGAGATGCAGGCTTTCTTGCAAAAGTATCGAGAGATAAACCCCATCCGGGTTCGCAAACCTCGACTTGAAGTTGCGAAGAAAGAAACTGCGCCAGCTGCTCCTGCTAGGGGGCGAATCCATGCATTCACTGGACCAATTAAAGATTCAAATGCTGAAATTTTGGAAAGCGATGAGTTTAAGCTTTGGAAACAGACCATGGAATCTAATCCATATGAGCAGACGAGCGAAATAAATAAGATATTAGCGAATGGATGGGGTATTAGCCCTTCAAATGTCCGAAGTAGAGTCACATTGTGGAACGTAGCAATTGCTAATTCAGAAGATCCTGATCTGGTGGCTTTGTTTAATCGGTATAATTTAACATTGCGCGAGAGCCAGGCAAGAGACTTCAGGCGCATTATGCTGGAAAACCCCGATATGTCAGTGGATCAAATTCATACCGAACTAGCAAAGCTCTGGAAGGTAGTTATTCCCTCCGTTAGGCTGAAATTGTTGGATTGGTTTAAAACGAATAGAGAGAAAGATTCTGAGATGCAGGTATTATTGCAAAAGTATTCAGATTTAAAGGCTCTAGAATCCCAAAGCACATTCAAAAGCATTAGTTTTTTCAAGAGTGTTATGGATGCTAATCCTGGTGCAGGTCAACATGAAATCGATAAGGTTTTGGCCAAGGAGTGGAAAATACGCTGTTCTTCAATAAAAGGAAAAATCATTAAATGGTCGACGCTTATCAAAGATACTGAAATACAGCCATTAATACAGAAGTATCTAAATGCTGTTTAAGACGGTGCGACAAGTATAAAATTAAAACCCGGTTGGCTACCTATCCGCCCTTATTGACTCGGCGAAGCATGCAAGATGCAAGGGGCAACGACGAGGCAATAGCGAGCTATTGCCGAGGAGTTGCGCATTGTAGATTGCTTGCTGCAGCCAGTCAGTAAGGGCGCTACGTTAAAACTTCAATTGTCCGACTTAACGGATATGCTAATAATTAGCTCTAAACGTAATACAAATCCTCGGGCAGATCGAGCCACAATATTGCGGGAAAAGCGCCTTGTGATCTGACTGATGACTGTTTCAACACGTTTGCGGTATGTACGTTGTTGGTAGGATACAGGATCGCTGTGAGGCCGTTTAGAATTACATTTTCGGTGAGCAATTAACGATATCTTTGCGTCTTGTGCAAGCTCTTCCTCAAAGTCATAATGGTTATAAGCACGATCCGCGCCTGCGAGATAGGTAGCCAACCGGGTTTAAATAGTAAATTCCAAAATTCTGTGTTGACGCTTATTGTATGCATGCATATAATAAGCGTGCAAATTATTCAACCAGGACTCATATGCTCATCGTCAAACATACCGTAGAAACCAGCGCAACACCCGAAGATATTTGGGGCATTTGGCAAGATGTCACTAACTGGAATAAATGGGACGATGGCATCGAATTTAGCGCCATCGACGGCCCTTTTGCGAAGGGTACCACTGGAACCTTAAAACCAAAAGGCGGTCCGGTAGTACGCACTGTATTAACTCGTGTAGAGCCCATGAAAATGTTTGTGGAAGAATCGAAGGTTTTTTTGGCTCGCATGATCGTCTCGCATTTTCTGTCGGAATCCGAAGGCAAAACACAGGTCACACATCAGATTGAAATGACCGGTCTATTTGCTTTTATCTACGCTCGCTTTATTGGTCCCACCATGAAAAAGAATCTCACCCAGGGAATGGAAGTCATGGTTAAAGAGGCCGAGGCATTAGGTAAAACAAAGAATAGTTAATGAAAAAAGTCGCTTGGAAAGCAGTTAGTGAGTTTGACGGACCAGGGGAGAGCCCCGGGTTTCTACTTTGGCAAGTGAGCACGCGATGGCGACGACAGATAGAAACAGCTTTGGCTACTGTTGGCCTCACTCACGCACAATTTGTGATACTTGCTTGCGTGGGTTGGTTGACTCGTGATGGTAGCCAAGTGACTCAGATCGAGCTGGCTCGTCATTGTCAGACCGATATAACCATGACGTCGCAAGTGTTACGCACACTCGAACGCAAGGGCTATATCGAGCGCAAACAACGCGAAGGTGATGAGCGTTCCAAACTTCCCCATATTACCCAACAAGGCGCTCAGCTTATTGAAAAAGCGTTGCCCCTTGTAGAAAGTGTGGATAGGGAGTTTTTTGCTCCATTGAAGAGCGACAGCAAAAAATGTGTGGAAATTCTGCAAAAGTTAGTTTGAGGTATGGAACAATGCGGTATTGGATTGCGGTAGCAAGCAAGGAACATGTGATGCGTGGAGTCGAAGGGGGATTCGCTCAGGTTTGCCATGGAAAAGGTGGGCCGCTAAAGCGAATGCAAGCAGACGACTGGATCATCTACTATTCACCGACGACGCGCTTTGGAGAAAAGGAGCCTTGTCGAGCATTTACGGCAATTGGGAGAATAAAGGAGGGTGAACCTTATCCCTTTCGTATGAGCGATGACTTCATACCATTTCGGAAAGATGTGCAGTTTTTGCCAGCCATTGAGACTCCCATTGTTCCGTTGATTGAGACGCTTTCATTCATTCATGACAAAGCAAAGTGGGGATTTCCCTTTAGCCGCGGTTGCTTTTCTATTCCCGAGTATGACTTTCAATTGATCGCCTCACATATGAGGGTGGCATGATGATGAATAGGATCAGGAAGGAAAATTTAACAGGATAGGTCATAACTGTTTGTATTTCAATAAATTATTGATTCTTTGTATGGCCTTATGTACAAAAGAGATGCCTCATCATTTTAACCACGACGGAATTCGAGTCTCCTATCCATAAGGTCCATCGAGTCCATAAGGTCCATTTAGCTTCAGAATTAGGTTACCTGTTAAGCCCATCTCTTTTTAAAGCCTCTTGATGTAATTGTAGATGGTGGCTCGCGAGGTATTCAACTTATTAGCAATAAATGGCGTGGCATTTTTGAAATTGAATATCCCCTTTTGATACAGGCATTGCACGAGTTCTTGTTTTTGATCTCGCTTTAGGTGGCTCAACGATAGGTTTCTTTCATTCAAAAACCGCTGAATGATTGCTTCCGCTTGTTCTTCGCATGGACTTCCGAATATCTCGATGGGATTTTCCGCTTCATCCTTGACCTGCAAGAAGGTCTGCAGCAGTCGGCATCCATCCTGAAAGAAGCTGGTGTCGATGTTGATGCAGATTAGCCCTATGGGCGTCCCCTTTTTATTTCGCATCGTTATTGAGGTGCACTTTAAGGGACGTCCATCCCAATTCTGTTTATAGTATGGAGTAAAGTACTCGGGAAAATCCTCGATATTGACTTTTAGCTCTTTAAGCGGAGAAGGATCACCGACTTTTCTCTGCGAAATATTATGATAGATAGCTACCACTTGTCCCTTTATTAGGTCGTGAACCGCCACCTCTGCAAAGGGGTGAAAAACCTCCACCACAGCTTTAATCAGTGGCTCATATTGCTTCCATAACGTCGCAAACTCGCTGGTTGTCATACGCTTCTCCTTAAGTTTTCTTCGAGTCTATCGTAAACTTTACATTTTGTCAAACTTTTACAATTTGACAAAAATCGGAGATCGACGATAACATGGATGTTTTATAAAGGAGTGACTTATGCCGCGACACACAAGAGTATCAAGACTTAAACAGGTCCCAGGAATTGGTGTGGACCGAATGGGAAATGCAGCAGATGCGGCCCATGATCCAGAAATATTACGGCTCGAAAATCTGGATACGGACATTGCCCCACCGTCCATTGCACTAGAGGTAACTCGGGCAGGAGTAGGGGTTGATGAGAATAACAGCTATCTACCATTTCTAGGACAAGATGCGTTAAGGCAAGCTGCTGCTCGGCGCGTTTCTAGGGTAAGTGGTATGGACTACGATTGGCGTTCAGAATGCATCATTACAGCGGGCGGTATGTCGGGAATCTTGAATTGCCTTTTAGCAATGGTGGAGCCTGGCGACGAGGTGATTGTTATTGATCCTACTTATGCTGGGATCATCAATCGAATTCGTTTGGCAGGAGGCGTCACAAAGTTTGTCCCTCTGATACCCTCTTCAAATGGATGGAGCTTAGATATAGCTGCCTTAGAAAATGCTGCTTCATCTAAGACGAAGATTGTTTTAATTAGTCCCGGTATGCCGACAGGGCATATATTGACACACGCAGAATGGGAGGCTGTCTGTCGCGTAACCCTCAAAGCGGATGCATGGTTACTCTATGATGCTGCTATGGAACGTATCTTATATGATAATCGGCCACTTATTCATCCCGCATCTTTCCCGCAGATGAGGGAAAGGACGATAACTGTCGGTGCGGCATCTAAAGAACTCAGAATGATCGGTTGGCGCGTAGGTTGGGTTGTGGGACCTAAAGTGATTATGGATGATATCGGGTTGGTTAGCATTTCGAATGTTGTTTGCCAAACGGGGATCACCATGGCTGGAGTGGCAGCTGGGTTAGATACCGCAGATGATGGATTGCCGGCCGCTCTTGGTGTTTGGCAAGGAAGACGCGATACACTATTGGCCGAACTTGAAGGTTTGGTGGTTATTCCTCCGCATGGAGGATGGTCGTTATTGCTTGATGCGTCGGCCTATGGAATGACCTCTCCAGAGTTAGTGGAAAAGTTGTTTACAGAGGCTAAGCTTGCAACAACGCCAATGACAGGTTGGGGAGAGAATGCTGCTAAGTACGTGCGTTTTGTTTTTTCCAATGAACCAAAAGAGAGGCTTTTAGGCATTGGCTCAAAAGTCAAAAAGGCATTGGCCTAGAGATTGTCGGGGAAGTAGAGACGTTTTGGCGTCTCTACCTACTCTAGCAATAAATCTGTTGAGTCTAAATCAGTTTTCATTTAATATCACTAATTACTTGATATTACTAAGCATTTCAAAAGGGAAATGACTGTGGATACTAAACAAACTGAGAATCCGGCTAGGTCTGGCTGTAATCTAAACCACTTGTCCTCCTCTCCCTCGCATCCTTCCCACCATCATGAGCATCTAGCTCATTAGTTTTCCCCGTTTAGTTTTTCAGTTTTATTTAAAATTTACGCATTAGCGCGTGGTATTTAGGGTTTTTGATATGGATTTCACATTATTTGTGTTTATGCTCTTTGCTCTACAGGCATTTTACTGGTTAGTCGGTCGACGTGCGGCTAAACATGTAGATGGGCAAGAGGACTACTTCCTTGCCGGGAAAAACGTACGACTTTTTCCTTTAATGATGACGTTCCTCGCTACACAAGTAGGAGGGGGAGTGATCCTTGGTTCAGCGGATGAAGCCTACCGTTTTGGTTGGCCTGTTCTGCTTTTTCCACTAGGATCGGCATTAGGACTAATTTTGCTTGGTAGCGGCCTTGGACGTAGGTTGGCAGGTTTTCAAGTTTCTACCGTGGCACAAATCTTTGAAGTGGTTTACGGATCAGTAGTATTAAGGCAGGTAGCTTCCGTTCTTTCGGTAATCTCATTGTTCATGATTCTTGTTGCTCAAATCATCGCCTCAGGTAAGTTTCTGGTAAGCATGGGGATGGACAGCTCCCCTTTATTCATATTGTTTTGGGCAATAGTGATTCTTTACACCGCTCAAGGAGGCTTAAAAGCTGTTATCTCAACCGATATGGTTCAAGCAGCTTTTTTCTCGGGAGTATTCCTTCTATGCTTTGGATATGTACTATGTAGCGACCCTTCGATTTCGCTTGTTCAAGCGCCACAGTTGGAAAGCTTTGCGGCAGTCTCCCCAAAGCTGTGTGGCTGGTTATTAATGCCGCTTCTTTTTATGGTAATCGAGCAAGATATGGGGCAGCGTTGCTTTGCTGGTGCTTCGCCAGCGATAGTCTCTAAGGCTTCTTTTTTTGCTGGGATTTTTACGATGATCATTTGTGTCGTACCCGTTTTCATGGGATCTCTGGCAAATGTTACAGGTCTTGAAGTTCCTCAGGGTGGCAGTGTGCTAATGGCTGTTATTGCAAAAACGACAAATCCTTGGATTACAGCGTTGGTTGGCTGCGCGGTTCTTGCTGCAATCATTTCCACCGCTACCTCTCTTATCAATGCGATAAGTTCTAATGTGTCGAGTGACTTCAAGTTAGCTTTCCTGCAGGATAAAAAGTCCATGTTTTGGGTGAAAGGCGTTACGGGCCTAATTTCCATTAGCGCCATCTTTTTTGCGTTTTTTTTCGACAATGTCGTCGATGTACTCATTCATAGTTATGAGCTTTCGGTCAGCTGCCTGTTTGTTCCGGTATTTATGGCTTTGTTGAGAAAGCGAGGGGATTTTATGTCCGCTGCCTTAGCCATGATTGGTGGTGCTGTAGCATTTGTGGTGTTTCAATTGTATCCCACCGAGTTCCCACGAGAAATTGTGAGTATTCTTCTATCTGCTGCAGGATACGTAATGGGAGAGTTAGCTGTTAGACACAGCTCAAAAATGACTCATGAGAGTGCTTAGAGGTGCGTCAGAAAAGGGGATTCAACGCAAAGAAAACGGAGAATTTATTTCTCTAGGAGTCTTTCTTTTGCGTCTTAGCACCTCTGCGTTGAATTCCCCTTAAAAGCGGTGACTTGATGTGCTAGTCCGTTAGCAACTGGCTCGCCAAGTCTTTGGCTAGCTTTCCATCCACAGTGTTGTTAATTTTCATGATGGCTTTCATCACTAATCCGAGGTCTTTTTTTGTTTTAGCTCCGGATTCGGCGACCGCTTGTTCCACGATTTTTTTCGTTTCTTCGGCGGAGAGCGAGGTGGGCAAGAACTCTTGGATGATGATGAGTTCATTTTTTAACTTTTCTACAGCTTCGGTGCGGTTAGCAGCTTGTGCTTGTTCCACAGCCTCTTGGAGATTGCCGTAATAAGTTTTGAACAGCTTTAAAACTTCAGCATCGGGAAGGTTGCCACGAGCATCAACCGATAATATTTTGGATTTCAGCATGCGCAAGGTGTCCAGACGAAGTTGGTCTCGGCTGCGCATTGCTTCTTTGATGCCATCATTGATTGTTTCAAAAAGTGTCATGATCCGCCTCTGTTTTTGCTTTATACCTTAAACCGCTTGGTGATTTTGCCCAAAAGAAAATTGATTGCGAGCAATGGAAGCTGGGGGCTAAAATCTTGAAGTCGATTTAATGGAAAAAATATGTCATCTTTTTCTCACGAAGCTTTGGCTCTTGAAGGAAGTAAACAGCTGGTTTACACAGCGATGTCGAAGCACCTCTTTTACTTTCGGGCGCATATTTCGCGATATGTTCTAGAGCAGGGAAAAGTGCCTCTGAATCCCTTTATGCTCTTTGACTACTTCTTAATGGATACCGTTGAAAGGGACCTAATTCGAGATGCCAACAATTCGGTGGTATTGAGATCCGATGAGATTTGGGTATTTGGACCTGTCTCAAATGGTGTCCTTGCCGAAATCATTATGGCAAAAAAAATGAACAAGCCCGTTTTGTACTTCAAGATCGAGAATTCTAGCCAAGTCCGACCTGTGGCCTACGATGAGGTCGAGATGGAGCAAGAGGTTGATCAGTTTAGATCATTATTATGCTAGGGCATCACTATGAATTCAGACACGACAGTATTTGAGAAGCCGCCACTAGATTTTGCAGCTACATTAGAGGTCGTGGCTACGTATGTCCATTTGGACGGCAAAGTTCTATTCCTCAAACTATCCCCCAACAAACGCGAAGCTGGAAAGTGGGGAGTGCCTGCAGGAAAACTAGATGCTGGGGAAACACCAGTCGTGGGTGCCAAGCGCGAGCTATTTGAAGAGACAGGTCTTGACATAGACGTGAGCTTGTTTAAGTCGCTTAAAGCTCTTTACATGCGTAAACCCGATATGGACTACATCTATCATTTGTTTTCCGTGAATGTAACTCAACCATCGCAAATTTATTTGTCGCCGGAACATTGCACTTATCAGTGGGTTACGCAATCCGAAGCTCATAGCCTACCCTTAATGGGCGGTGCTAAGGAGCCCTTAGATATCTATTTTAAGACACTACAAATATAGCTGCGCGAACAGTGAGTTTGTCGCGCAGCCTACGTCGCTAAACTTGTTTTAGCTTTTGTCGTCTATGGGACAGTATACCAATTAGCACCAACATTGAGGTCAGGATTAACCAAGTAGTTGGTTCTGGGACTGGTGTAAAGTTCTTTTGGTCTTTCTCATAACCTGTATAGGCCCCTACGTTTACTTGGCCAGAACCATACAAGTTTTTGGCGGTTAAGTTACCTGTCAATAGACCGGAGCTAAAGCTAATATTTGTCCCAGGAGCCAACAAGCTCGCATAAGTGCCACCTTGTAGGGATAAGGTATCGGCATTAAGCATGTTGAAGATGATATCATCCAGGGTCATTCCACCGCTGAATTGAAAGCTCAGTGCTTTCATGAAATCACTATTGGGAACAGTGTTGTCCGCTACGTTAAAGATCACAAAGGCATCGGCAGGGCCATTCAAAGCAATCCCGTAGCTATTATTGATATCGGCCAATGACAGATTGACGACGTTACGACCAGAAGTCAAACCTTGCACGGTAATTAAACCAAATTGGCTCGATGTTGTTGCTGTGGGTGTTAGACCTCCCCAAAATTGACTCGCGCTTTTGAAGTACTCTGTAGCTGTGGTTTGGTTTAGCACAGGAGAGTAGGCTTGGTTTTGGTGCAAAGCCCCGTTGATCACCAAACCAGGACTGTTATTTTTCACTCCGGAAATGTTGACGTTGCCGTTGATTTGCCCGGTTCCGCCACTTAAGTTTCCGCCACCTGATATGTTGCCGTTAGTAGTTGTGCTGTTCAGGAATATGTTTCCACCAGCTTCAATACCTCCGTTGTTAATCGACCCACTATTAAAGTTGACGTTACCGCCAGTAAATAGTGAGAAGGGTGCGTTGGAAGGCACGTTGTTTGCATTAAGACTAAACCCGGAGAAGAACGTGTCCCCGCCCGCTCCGGCTATCCCTTGGAAGTCGCTTCCGTAAAAAGCATTAGCTTTACCTATGTTCTCTAAAGAGTACACATTCAACAACCAAGGGTTGGTGTTAACGTCTGGGTTAGCAGCAACCGCAGAAGAGACGTACATTAATGTACTTAAAACCAACAGTTTAAATTTCATATCACAGCCTCACACTAATTATTATCAAGTTATTATCAAGCGCGCAAATGTGTGCTCGCTTAATTACCATTCGTGCATTTGTTGTAGTGAGATATATAGATTAGTTTTGTGACATTACTCATTCGCTATCTTTATTTTAAGCTATTTGCTTTATATAAGACAACTGATTCATAAGTCATTTAGAGCTAGTTATTTATGTAATTGTGTTGGAATATAACCTCAAAAAAATGAGATTTAGCTCGCTGTCTTGCTGTGTTTGTGACGATTGGATATAAGTTAGCGAAAAAAAACGTGTGAATCGATGTTATCCTTTCCTCATTCCTCATTTTATAAGCCAAATGCTGCCAACTATTTACCGAGTGACGTGTTTAAGATACCGGCAACGCTAGACTATGCCGATGTTCAGGAGTTTTTTCAGCGTTCACATTGTAACCGTAAGCCCGATTTGTGGCACAAAACGTTCATGGAGCTTTCTTTTCTGATCGACGACACTGTGTGGAACGTGATAGATGAGTGCATTCTGCGACTTTTTATGAACCCATACAACCAAAAGTACCGTCCACACCCTCCATGGATAAATGCCGCTTTAGTTGATCGCTTTGTACAATATGACCCAGAACGACGTGTTTTGCCCTTCCTCTTTGGTTCGACTCCAAGTGAAATTTGGGAGGAAGAAATCGCTCGATGGCCACAAGGCCGTCCGCCGCACGCATTTATTCTAATGGTCGAGCACCTTTTGGGCTGTAAGAAGGGTCTGAGGGTGCCCAGCTGTATGGTCGCCAACCAAATACGCTGTTTAATCGAAGTTGGAGAGTTGGCTCGTCGAGTAGGATGTGATTACTTTATTAGAGAATGCGGACAAAAGTTTTCACTACTCTTAGCTGAAGCTGGGGGGCCTTTTAAGATCAATGCACCGATTGAAGAACGTCGTGTTCGGGATTTTTTTGCCACATGCCCAGATTTGCTGGAGCGTTTGTTAGTTCTTAATTTCTCCGAGTGTGAAACCCAATTGTTGATGCTTCAGGATTCGTCGTTGAGGGACGCGGCAGTGGTAGAGACCCTTAGAAACTCTGAGGACATCTTTAAAGAGAATCTCGAATTTGGAGCACGCTTTGCAAAAGGGCTGCCCAGCGGAGTTCCAAAAGGTGTAGATCCCTTGAGGATGCTTTTGTATTTGGTTTATATGAATAACACTCCAGAGCCTCTTGTGAGAGACTTGATAGAGAAAATTTTGGACGGTAAATATGATCTTGAGGCCTATGCCTGCCTACAAGGATTGGTTTCAGTCAATGAACAGGTTCGTAAAGTGTTTGCGGAGTGCTATAAGCCTTTATCCCCCAACGTTTCCTGCGACCCCATTTCTTATACCTGCTATTTTGAAGATGCGAAACGGAGTGATGATGAAGCGAAGGCTCTTGTGAGAATTCTCGAAACTCCTTGGCTGACATCCATGAGAGATTCGCGGCCTAAAGAGATTATAGCTAGGTTGCAGTTCGTTCGACGCCACAGTCGCTTCTTGTGGAAAGAGATATGTCGCACGCTAGCATATGTGATAACTCCAACCAACCTCATGCCGATATTGCGCCTTTTTCAAGAGCATGCGCAACAATATGATTCCAATGTACTAGTCGACCTGTATCCAAGGCTTTCCGATGCGGCGCTTGAGCGTTGGCCAGGTCTACAATATAACGTAAGCGACTTATATGCAGGTTATCGCATTGTCGGTGAAACCTTTGTGGACGATGAATTGTGGGAGTTTCTAGCGCATGTCGTTCGCTATATTACGATTGAAGACGGAAAACATCTAGATGACATGATTAGATGGAGTGGAGAAAAGGACGTTGCAAAGGTAATCATTGCCCATTTTTGGACGGTTATTGTCAGTGGCTACCAGGGTGATATCGAATTTGTTGATAGGGGCAATAATCACATCGAAGTCAAGATCAAGCGTGATATTTTCGAGAGCTCTTTAGAGTGTTTAAAAAGAGAAACAAAACGCTTAGAATCACTAGGCTGGGGCATAATCTGGAAAGACAACCGCGAACAAGAAAAAGAGAGAAGAAGATAGTTTACGTATTAACAAGAAATCAAAATTATTTCTTCTTAGCGCCCTCGCGCCTCTGCGCCTTTGCGTTAAATTTCCCTTCTCTATGTTCTTTGCGGTGAAAAAAGCGAGGCGACAGATGCCTCTTGATAAATTAGGTCAATTTTCATACATTGCATGAATTGTTAGTGGCCAAGCTACCATAGCCTGAGCCTTAAAAAGGGAACCTGGTTAGAATCCAGGACTGCCCCCGCAGCGGTATGTAGAAACGAACTCTGCCAACAAGCACTGATGCTGAAATAGCATTGGGAAGCGGCAGACAGTAGGAATGTCAACGTCTACGAGTCCGAAGACCTGCTAACGAATTTAATATGACTACAACCTTCGAGGGGAAGGAAATGGGCTTTCTTTATACATCACTTTTGCATCTTTTTTTTGCGCGCAAGTCGTTTATAAGGTCGCTGCTTATATCACTTTCTCCTGTTAGGTTTTTTATCAAATTTTTATTAGGAGAAGAGTGGCATGACTCTGCTTACCGAGGCGATATGCGTTAAAATACGAAAGAGAAACGGATCGATCGTCGACTTCGACGAAAAAAGAGTGTTTCTAGCGATATCGGCCGCCTTCTGCACAAAGGAATGGGGCTTGCCGAAGGATCACGTTCTAACGACCTCCCAAAGAGATACCGTTGACTGCGTTTTTAACGAGGTCCTTGAAAAAATTGCTGAAGGTATCCGTAAAGGTTTTCCAATTGATGTGGAGTGGATACAGGATGTCGTCGAACTGGTATTGATGCGTCAAGGCTACTACGCGGTTGCGAAGGACTATATTCTCTATAGGCAGAACAGGGCCAAAGCTAGGGATCTGAGGCATGAGGGAGACTTAGAGATCATCAACGTAAAGTCTCAGGATGGGCAGCTTGTTCCTTTCTATCGTTCTCAACTCAAAAGCTTACTCGAAGATGTCTCCACAGACCTGCTCTTAATCGACTTAGATTTTTTGATGAATGAGATAGCAGGGCAACTGTTCAATGGTATGACAACAGAAGAAATTTTGGATGTCGCCATTCTTACCTCTCGGAGTGCCATCGAGATCGAACCCGCCTATGATCACCTGACAGAGAGGCTTTTGCTTACCAAGCTTGATAGCCAAGTGTTTGGCGAACTTGTTCCATTTTCAAACAGAGAGACATATGTCAGGTCCTCATTTATTAGGCAGATAGCCGCAGGCATAGATGCAGGCCGAATAGATCCTAAACTGGCAGATTTTGATTTAGAGAAGTTAGCTCAGGCGTTAGATCCCTCGCGCGATCTTGCCTTCAACTATCTGGGTTTACAAACCCTCTACGACCGCTATTTTTTGCATATTAAGGACACACGAATTGAGACCCCGCAAGCCTTCTGGATGCGTGTGGCGATGGGAGTCGCTCTAAACGAGATCGATAAAGAAGACAAGGCTATTGCTTTTTACCACCTGATATCGACCTTTAGGTACATCCCAGGCACTCCTACCTTGTTTAATAGTGGAACGTGTAGACCACAGCTATCTAGTTGTTACCTGCTGACTGTAGAAGATGATTTAGACTCTATCTTTAAAATGATCTCCGATGACGCTAGGCTGTCCAAATGGGCTGGTGGATTGGGTAATGATTGGACTAATGTAAGAGCTACTAACGCTCAGATTGTAGGAACTAACGGTACGTCACAAGGTGTTATACCCTTTCTAAAGATAGCCAATGATACTGCAGTGGCGGTGAATCAGGGAGGCAAGCGCAGGGGAGCCATGTGTGCGTACCTTGAAGTATGGCATCTAGATTTCGAGGACTTCTTGGACCTTCGCAAGAATACCGGAGATGAACGACGCCGCGCTCACGATATGAACACCGCTAGTTGGATCCCTGATTTATTTATGAAGCGTGTTCAGGAGGGTGGTGAGTGGACTTTATTTAACCCTTCAGATGTGCCAGATCTGCATAGCCTTTTCGGCAGGAACTTTGAACAACGCTATGCTTACTATGAAAAAGAGGTTCAAAATGGCGGGATTAAGCTCTTCAAACGCCTGCCAGCGGTGGAGCTATGGCGTAAGATGCTTTCAAGGCTATTTGAAACAGGGCATCCCTGGATCACATGGAAGGACCCTTCCAATATTCGATCCACTCAGCAACATTGTGGAGTCGTGCACAGCTCTAACCTATGCACGGAAATACTTCTAAACACAAGCCAACAAGAAACCGCTGTCTGTAATCTAGGGTCCATTAACCTCAAAGCGCATATTAAAGATGGCAAGCTGGATGAGCAGAAACTCAAAGAAACCACAGAAGTTGCTATTAGGATGCTCGACAACGTGATTGACATCAACTTCTACCCCACACCGGAGGCTAAAAAGGCTAATTCGCGACATCGCCCTGTGGGATTAGGGATGATGGGTTTTCAAGATGTTCTTCATCTTCTGGATATCCCTTATGCATCAGAAGAGGCGGTTGCCTTCTCAGATAGATCCATGGAGGTCATTAGCTATTACGCTATTTTAGCATCTGCCAATCTAGCTAAAGAGAGGGGTGCTTACTCTTCTTATCAAGGTTCCTTATGGAGTCAAGGGGTTTTCCCTATCGACACATTATCTGTTTTAGAGAGGGAGAGAGAACTGCCTCTGGAGATTGACCGTGACAGCATCATGGATTGGACACCTGTCAGAGAGCATGTTAGCCGGTATGGCATGAGGAACAGCCAAGTAATGGCTATTGCCCCCACAGCTACCATCAGCCAGATTATTGGTGTTACGCAGTCCATCGAGCCGCTTTACTCGGTTTTATATTCCAAAAGTAATCTGTCGGGAGACTTCATCTATGTGAATTCTCTGCTTGTTCAAGAGCTTAAAGCTTTGGGTCTCTGGGATCGTGGCATGCTTGACGAGTTCAAATACGAAGACGGTTCCATTCAGGGGATAGAGCAGATTCCTTTGAATATTCGAGAGAAGTACAAAACGGCTTTTGAAGTCGGTGTCGAGTGGCTAATACGCTGTGCGGCGAAACGGCAGAAGTGGATCGATATGGGGCAGTCCCTCAATCTCTATCTTGCTGATCCTTCGGGTAAGAAGCTGGACGAGATGTATCAACTCGCTTGGCGATGTGGCCTAAAGACTACTTACTACCTGAGAACTCGTGCGGCCACCCAGGTGGAAAAGTCAACCCTCGATATCAACCGCTTCGGAATTCAACCCAAGTGGATGAAGAACAAAAGCGCCTCCAGCAGCATCGAACTAAGTCGCTCTAGCTGCTCCTTAGAAGATCCAACATGCGAATCCTGCCAATAGGGGAATAATAATGAAGCAAGAACGATTCAACAAAGACCAAAAGCGCCTGATTAACTGCCATGAGGTGGATGTCAACCAACTGATGCCTTTAAAGTACAAATGGGCCTGGGAACATTACATTAATGGATGTGCAAACCATTGGATGCCCTCCGAAGTGCCTATGCAAAAAGATATCGAGACATGGCGTTCATCCAAGCTAACTGACGCCGAAAGGCTCTTGATAAAGCGAAACCTCGGCTTTTTCGCCACTGCAGAGAGCTTGGTGGCCAATAATCTGGTTCTAGCGATCTTTAAGCACGTGACCAATGCTGAGTGTCGTCAGTACCTTCTGCGTCAAGCTTTTGAGGAAGCCATTCATACCCACACCTTCCTGCATATCGTAGAAAGCTTGGGGCTGGATGAAAGAGAGATCTTTAATATGTATCACGAGATCCCAGCGATTCAGGCTAAGGATGACTTCGAGATGAAGTTCACCGAGGCATTGGTAAAGGGTAATGTGAACACTACAACGCTTCAAGGCAAGCAGGAGTTTCTGCGCAACTTGATTAGCTATTACATCGTTATGGAGGGAATCTTCTTCTATAGTGGCTTTGCTATGATTCTGTCTTTTCAGCGTCGTAACTTGATGCCTGGGATTGCTGAGCAGTTTCAGTACATTCTACGCGATGAGACCATCCACCTAAACTTTGGCATAGACCTGATAAATGGGCTCAAGTCGGAAAATCCCGAGGTATGGACAGAAGCTTTTCAGCAGAGTGTGATCGCTATGATTCGACAAGCCGTGAAGTTGGAAATTGCCTATGCGCATGACTGCTTGCCACAAGGGATAATTGGCTTAAATGCAGCTCTGTTCACCGATTACGTTCAGTATGTTGCAGATAGGCGATTGGAACGAATCGGGTTACCTAAACAGTATGGGTCATCCAATCCGTTTGCGTGGATGAGTGAAACCATGGACTTACCTAAAGAGAAGAATTTCTTCGAAACACGCGTAACAGAGTATCAAAGCGCCTCAACATTGGTTTGGTAGTAGCCCATCTTTTTCGTCACCTGCCTGGTGTTCTTTGCGGAGCAGCGTTCTAATGCTGCTTCGCAGCATTAGAACAATGGGCGCCTATTTCTCTGCGGGGCAGAAGTCCAATCATTAGAGCTCACAGGCTCTATCAGTCATGTTATTGAGTGTCAAAGATTTACGAATGCTTCAATATGTTAGGTTGACCCCTACCTACCCGTTTAGTACAATGACGAATGAGGCGAGGAAACTCGCAGTTTATAACGTCTAGAGGAGGTATTATGTTACTTTTCAAACCTTTAGTCGCAGCTGCGTTAGTACTAGGTGTATTCTTGGCTCCAGTTGATGCTCAGGCCTTTGGTAACTGGGGCATGTTTGGAATGGGGGGAGGCGGCAACTACAATAATAGCGGATGTTACAGTAGTCGCTGTGATTGTTGTGATAGTGGATACGGCTACGGATCCGGATATGGCGGACGTTATCAAGGCCGATACTATAGTGGTCGTTAGACCACACCTTCCCGGAGTCCTTGTTGGAATGAAGTATCGGCAGGGACTCCTTACTTATCTTGATCTTACAGATCATCTTCTTCCCGATCTTCAACTTCTTCCGGGCTGATCGCCTCTTGCTCCTCGTAGTACTGGTCGTCTTGGTTGTCACCTCTAGCATCGGCAGGGGTGATGAAAGGTTTTTTTAAATGATCGCTCGGGCCTTTTTTCTCATCCTCATCAAAGTCAAGAGGGGTAGGTTCATCCACATCTTTTCTGCTCATAAAGCCTCCTGGTGTTCTAGCTTATTGCTAGCATATGGCTTTTTTATTGGCGAGGCTCGATCAGAGTATTAATCAAAAGCTCTGCCAGCCATTTTTCGTAAGTGGCAGGCGCCCAGGCTTTTTCGATAACAAACATACGATACATATCGCGACCGGTGAATGCCCAAAGAATATCTCGTGCCTTGGTTGGACTAATACCCTTAGCCAGAGACTTTTCTGCCACCATCATCCTAATTGTCTCTTCCTGGCGTTGATAACGTCGCTGCTCCCGCTCGTTCTCCAAATCTTTAAATTCGGGGGCCAATACATCGGCTCCTCGGAAGACATTCATTTGTGTCCTTTCCGCATCGTATATTTGTCGGGCGATCTTTGCGGCAATCTTTAGGCGGTTTTCAGGCGAATTATCAGGATTAACCTCTTTAACCAATGCTTCGCGTTGATCAGTGGGAAGCGCTTCATCCATCAACGTGTGCAAAACACCGCGCTTGGACTGAAAGAGCGAGTATATTGTAGCTGCCGAAACCTCAGCAACTTGAGCGATCTTCTCAACCGTCACCAGCTCAAAGCCTTCCTCTTGGAAGAGCTTTTTGGCCGCAGATAGAATGCGACCTTTAGTTAGAGAAGCCTGAGCGTTTCTAGTCTCAGAATTGTATGTGCGTTTTGGGGGCTTTTTCAAATAAAAAACCTTGGCATTAGCGATATTGCTTATAGAACACTATACCCAATTCGTTAGTAAAAAAGAACTTTTTACATTGTTAAGAAGTAGGCCAGGGAGGGAATTCAACGCAAAGGCGCAAAGGCGCAAAGGCGCAGAGGTGTCAAGAAGATTTCACATACATCTATCTAAAATTCAGGTATTTAAGTGTTTTTTCTTTGCTTCTTGGCGCCTCTGCGCCTTTACCGTATTGGCTACGGTTAAGATAAATCACCCTCTTCTTTTAGAATTCTCCTTTCATTAACCAACTAGTCAAGGAGAAGTAGAATGAAAAAGACACTAAAATCAATGTTATTTAGTTCCATAATGGCATTAGGACAAGCTCAAGCTAGTATAGCTGGAACTTCTTTGGAGGCTACAGATCAAAATATCAAGCTTGTGCAGAGACTTTTAGCCTACGGAGATGAACAGGTTGTCGCTCACCACGAAGAGTTTTTTTGCGACAAAGTGATTATACACTGCAACAGAGCTCCACAGGGTGAGGAAATTGACGTGTCAGTCGTCAAAAAATATGATATGGATCGCGTAGCGGCTCTTTTAGCTCAGAATTATGAGATCTTGGATGCCTTCGCTTTTGAAGATAAGATCGTTCTCTTTATGCGCGTTCATGCAACGCATGTTGGTGAATTTGAGGGAGTTGAGGCTACCAACAAGTATTGCAATGTCTCTATGTTGTTTATGTATCGTTTTCGCGACGGAAAAATCTGTGAAGTTTGGAGCAGTTGGGACAAACTAGAGATACTAAAGCAGCTGGGTGATGTTCATGTTACCCCCAAGTCATAGGGACATAAACAATGAGTAAAAAAGTTCAGGAAGCGAACATACGTCTAATACGCGATTTATTTGAAGGGATGCTTGATCCTGCAGAGATCAAGCGTTGGGATCGTTTCTATGAGCCGATGATTCGTCTTCATGGACCTGCAAGCGGGTCATGTCTTGAGCATGACCTCGCTTCTGCCAAAGAATTTAATTTGCGTCTAGCTGAGGTTTTTAGTAAAGGCAAGCTAGAGGTCCTGGAAATGTTTGCCAACGAAGACAAAGTAGTCATTTGTTGGAGGATGCATGCCATACAAAAGATTGGCGATAAAACAGTAGTGATTGGAGGTAACTCGATCTATCGATTACATCAAGGCAAAATAGTCGAGGTATGGCAGGCGTGGGATAGACTGGGCATGCTGGAACAGTTGGGTGAGATCCGCGTTTGCTCTAGGCTTGTCGATTTACAAAGCAACTATGACACATTGAAAAAGCTGGGAATGGAAAAATATTTGCAGCAGGCGGCTAACCTAACTTTGCGTGAACGTCAATGTCTTCAGTGTCTTTTGAAGGGCAAAACAGCTAAAGAAACCGCAACCTTGCTAAAGCTATCCTTTCGAACAGTGGAGTACTACTTGGAGAATATCAAAGGCAAGCTAGACTGCTCCAACAAGCGCGACCTTTTTGCCACAGCTCAAATCTTGCACCAACTAGATTTAATCTAATTTTTTTACTAAGTTACTGAATTACGGTGCTGCGTGAGTGAATGTTCTCTCAATCTGAGTTTGCAGTAACTGGCGAAGCGGAGTATTCGCTTTCTCTGGGGAACCGACATCGAAAGGCGGTTTGGGATCATATTCGATTGTTAGTTGAATCGACTGTGCTACCTGCGCTCCAGCAATCTTTGCGGCGAGAGTCAGCGCCATGTCAATCCCTGCCGAAACGCCCGCTCCGGTCATTATCTTGCCATCTTCTACCACGCGCTCATGGGTCGGAATAGCTCCATATTCTTTTAGATGGTCAAGGACAGCCCAATGTGTCGTTGCTTTGACCCCTTTCAAAATACCCGCTTCTCCCAAAATTAAGCTTCCAGTGCATACAGAGGTTGTCCAAGTAGTCGTTGCATGGATAGCCCGTACCCATTCTATGGCTTCGGGCCAATCATACAGTGGGTGACAGCTTTTTGCTCCCGGAACAACCAAGACATCCGCTTGAGAGATATCGCTCAACGAGTATTCAGCGTTTAGGATTATTCCCGAATTAGTTCTATAACCCCCTGCTCGTACAGCGACCCGCACGATTTCGGTGTCGGGTAGACGCCAAAGTACTTCATGAGGCCCTACAGCATCTAGGGCTGTCATACCGTCATAGATCAAAATGGCGATTTTCATAGTACCTCACATGTCGATTCTCTATTCAATCGATAAGCCGTTTTGGCAAATGTTTCAAGATGTAAAGCGAAAATAGAAAGAATCCTTTCTGCCTATTAAGATTAGAGGAGCATTAAAGACTGGAAAATGTTAATATCTTGACATTTCACAACTCATCTTAGAGAAGTATCATGAGCCATCTAGAAGAATCAATTATAACACAATCTGAGTGGTTACATTTCGTAAAAGCGAATGTATCTAACGACAATGGAGTTTTTAGGTTAGATAACTCGGACGTTATCTTAGAATGGTCCATGGCGGGTATACTGTCTGCGCAGTTAGCAACCTTTAAGACTTTAACCGCCGAGTTGGCTAGTCAGTTATTGGCGCCCATTGAAACGCAATTTTTGCGGGCGCATCCGGAAGCCGCTTCTCAAGAACTATTTCTAAGGTCATGTGCACCACTGTTGGAGCAAGGCGCCGAAGGGGTTGATTGGACGCAGGTAGAGAATACGATTGCCGGCACAATTAAGCAGTTCTATACGATGGATCTGTCAAAATTTGGCGCTGAGGTGATTAAGCCACTTCTCGATGACATCTATTTTATGATAGCGGCTAAAGAGGAGAGCTCTGGCCAACTTCTAGGATTTTTGATGGCATCAATTACTCCAGCATTGCCAACTGGTAGTCTTAAGGTGATTAATCTTGTAGCACCGATAGAACATGCTTATCTGAATGGAGCCTTGTTAAGCGCGCTTTTCAAGATCATACCAGACTTACAGCGTCTGTTCACTTTTGCTCGACCCACTAACGAGGCTGACCTTAGAACTTTACAATTCTTGGGCTTTTCTCCAGACGCGAATCCTATATCCGATCCTGTGCACAAGGTGAATCTAAGTTATTTGACTCAGCTCGAATATAAAGCGGCGGACGCAGACATCCTTCAAAAGCGTGCGCTTACCCTCAACTAGGTTTGATTCCACACCCCACCCGCGCCAAACCTAGCGCGGTGGGGACGACGAACGAGTTAATTCACCCGTTCAATTGCTGGTGGTTTCCAGGAGCCATCGAGCACAGCTTTCTTAGGCCAATACATTCTGAGCATAAGAACAAAGTCCCCTTTTGGTGCTGGCAACCAATTTGATTCACGGTCACGGCCTGGTGTGATATTTTGTATGTAGAGGTCTACCGAACCGTCTTTATTGTCCTTCAAATTGTTCCGTACGCTCACCGTGTATCTATTTAACGGGTTAGCAACAAAAAAGTACTCCGGATTATACATGGTGATCGACCAAAATCCCTGAACAGGAGGAGCTTCCTCATCTTTGAACCGTATGACATAGTCATAAGATCCATTAAGAGGTCGGCCATGACTATCCTTGGTAGCTAAAGGATAGATAGCATCTTGTGGTAGATTCGCTCCCAAGCCCACCGCCGATACCAATGCGCGATTAAGGTAGTCCGTGCCATACATACCTGTTTCGCTTGGATAGCGCCATCCATTAACATCTTTCGTGCCCTTCTCAAGATCACCCATGATTCTTTCTTGAGCTAGCTTAGGGACGTTTGTCAAGGCCTCACTAATGCTTGCATCTGGCTCGAAAGATTGACCAGGCACAAAGCCAATTTTAGCTAGTTTTTCAAGCAGAGGAGCATCTGCTGCTGCTGCTGCTGGATTGTTCTTCATAAGCTCCGCTAGGCGCTTAAAATAAGCTACAGTACCTAGCTGGTTAACCTGTTCGCGAACTGGCGTTCTGGTGTCTACATTTGGATCCACAAGACCTGGTGGAGGTCTATAAAGTTTACCAAAGGAGCTCAGGGGAGTTAACGAATATTGATCTTGTATCCTATGTACCGCCTCATAATCCTTGGGGGTGCCGGTGCTATAGGTGCGACCTAAGATCCAAACAATGTCTGTGGGTGACTTAAGTTCTTTAACGCCATTTGGTAAAGTCCCTTTCCATCCAGGACCTGTGATGGCGTAATTTCCCTCCTCAGTCCCTGTAGTGCGTGATCCTGGTGCGGCAAAGACATCCGTCCAAGCACTCAGCATAGGCATCAAGTAGTAACGGCCATCCTCATTAGGGACATGGAGGATTATCGGCTCTCTGCCTACATCTATCCAGGCGGAGGAATATAAAGTATCGGCATTGGGCGCCGTAACATCCCGAAAAGACGCATTAGGGTAAGTTCGAATGTTTGCAAATTGACCCATTGGAGCTTTCAACTCAGTAGGTTCTGCGACGTTGGTCATTACTTGCCTGGTTAGGTCCATGGTAATCATAGGGTAGCCATAGATATAGCCTTCTACGGCAATAGCTTCTGCTTCATTAGGAGTAAGTTGTGGTGAGGGGGCAGCTGATATCATGAGCATTGCTGCTAGCGTGCTAGCCACCGTGGCAGACCAGAGCTTGGTAACGCAAAGAAGTCGCATAGAGTCTCCTTGGTAGTTAACTTAGGCAAACAAGAGGCTCGCTGAGGATAGTGATGCGGGGATGGACGAGGATCGTGGAGTGCGTAGCTTCACTGCCGCCCTTATTCTTATTCGTAACACACGATCCTATTTTTTGTGTATCCAACACTATAATTTATTAACATAACAGTTTTTAGCGCCAGCCGTGCTTAAACCACATCATGTTCAGGGCTACACGCCAGTTAACTAGCCATGGGAAGGGGCTATTGTGCGCATTTCTTCTCACTGAGCCCGACTTGATGACATTAACAATCCTACCTAAACCTACTTCCTGAATTTTATTAGCCAAACTTACCTTTGCGGGGATAATATCATCATGTGTGTGCTGTAAAACAATTTGAGGAATATTTAGGTCATCAAGATGTTTGCATGCAGCGATAACATCAAGGTCTGTGCCTGTTGCGTAAAGAATAGGAGTAACGACGCGTCCAATTAAAGCTCCTGCAATATCTCTTAGGCTGGCAAATGTACTATTGAAGATTGCTTGATAACGTATGCCGTTATCTATTCCGAACTTAAAGTCATGATGTAAAATGCCTTCGGCCATCATACCGCCACCAAGAGAAAAGCCCTGCATACAGATCCGATTAGCCTTTACACCCTGTTCTAGGAACTGCAAGCCAGCTTCGTAACCAGCTCCTAATTGATATCTAGTGGGCCATCCGCCACTTTCTCCTACTGAAGGACCATTTATGATAAGAGTATTGAAACCCCTACTGTGATTTTCTCGCGCAATATCGGCCATAGAGGTTTCAAATGCCATTCCGTTACCTAGCGCATGAATACTCCAAGCTTGGTTGCGAAGCGTTCCAGGCTTGGCGATAAGGGCGACGTTATAGCCCGTGCCCGATTTGTATATGTTTTTTGTCTGAACCTTAAAGCCGGCACTCGTTAGGACATCTGCTTGTAATCGACCGGCTCGTTGAAGATAGTTTCCTGGGGATAGCGATACCAGCGCAATGGGATAGGCTAGGTAGCCAATAGTTGCCGAGCCAAACTTGCGGCAGGCTAAGGCCATTGCTGTCATAGCAAAGTAAAGGGGCAGTCCGGTACCGCCAGTGGCTAAGGTGTAGGCTCCAAATAGGCTGCCGGCGAATACGACTTGATTGCCGATTCGGCAGGTTTTTTCGCGGAGCGTAGTATTAGAAGTAAAGGAGGCATCGCTAAACCATTTGGGGTCGTTTCGTGGGTCTAGTGATGCGGGGAGCCAGTTTGCAATAGAATCTGGTATCCAACTTTTTTCGTGTTTAATCGGCATAGCGCTCATTTTCTAATCTCCCTGAATGAACGTGTGCGATCCTATTCGACAAGCATCAAGGCGGTATTAAGAGCTAATTCATATTTATTATTTTGCGCTTGCTAAGCATTCGGTGCCTAGCAAGCCAGATCATTTCCTAGGCTATGGGAATATAGATGTTGGTTGTCAGCTTGCTGTCGTCTTTATCCACATACTCTAAGTTAAAATGCTCACAGAATATCGGTCGTGTTTCGTCGAAGCTATCCTTGCTGTCGGGAAGCCATTTTATGAATATACGATCAAAGGTTTCTGAAAGAGTGCTGTGAGGGCCATGATGGATGAAAATGGCGTATTTTCCTCCTTTTAACGACTGATGTCCAACTTCACCCTGCGGTTTTATTCCAGCCGGTGCTTGGATGCATGCATCGAAACGCAATCTATCTTCGCTAGTGATGTTAGGATCATCGTGAGAAATACTGAAGTAGCGCAGCTTGGATTTCTCCAAGTGTTTTTCGGCGATGAAGGTGAACATTGCGTCCCAAGCATTTTGTGACGAAATCACATAGTCGCCAAATCTTCTGATAAACAGTAGGTCTAAGGGTGGAGTTTTTTCCATCTTATCGGGAGATATCATAGACAGTTCATTTAGTTTTTTTGTCATGGCATTGACCTCTTGGTATAGTGTGCGGTAGTTTCTGGGTGAGCTGCCCATGCATTGTTTAAATGCTTTTGTGAACGACGAAGAGGTGTCAAAGCTGGTGTCTAACGCAATTTCTGTAATAGGCCTGCGGGTATACCGCAGCTTGCTTGCGGCCTTTTCTAGCCTTAACCGTTTCACATACTGATACGCAGTTTCACCGACGACAGCCTGGAAAACTCGGTGAAAATGAAAAGGAGAATAGCAGGCAACCTTTGCGAGCTTTTCTACTGTCATATGATCATCAAGGTGATCTTCCAGGTATATTAAAACCTTCAAGATCTGTTTTACATGATGGCTGTCCATATTGATCACTCTCTCGTTATTTGCTGTCACTATACCACAGGTAGAACGATAAGAACTTTTCCGTTAGTGCGGAACACAGCGCAGTGGAACTTTTGCGTTAAAATTTCTTTAACCATATGATGAATCTCTGTTTTCAACAAATTTATGAACGTCAACCGGGAAAAAATAATGCAGTTTTTGAAACCTCGTCGCTTACCTTGCAGCATGTCCACTGGATTATTACTGCTTAGAGTTGTTGTGGGACTGGCTTTTATGTTCCATGGCTATGGAAAGGTTCAGAATCTAATGGGTTGGATGGGCCCTGAATCTCCAGTCCCAGCTGTTTTTCAAGTTGCCGCTGGTTTATCAGAATTTTTAGGTGGCTTTCTATTGATATTGGGTCTTTTAACACCCATTGCAAGCTTTTTCATCGCGTGTACCATGGCTACAGCGGTCTTCATGCACGTTACAGTTTTTAAAGATCCCTTCGTGAGTACTGGTGCCGGCTCCTACGAGCTAGCTAGCGTGTATTTCTGCGTGGCTTTGTTGGTGTTCTTGGCGGGTCCTGGATGCCTATCGTTAGATCGTTTTATTTTTGGCGAAAAAGATTAATCGGAGAGCACTATGGACTACAGAAACCTCGGTAGAAGCGGCCTAAAAGTATCTGCGCTAAGCTTTGGAACAGGAACCTTTGGTGGTAAGGGCAAGCTTTTTCAAGCGTGGGGAGACACTGATGTCAAAGAGGCTTCGCGCTTAATTGATATTAGTCTGGAACATGGCGTGAACCTTTTTGACACAGCAGACATATACTCTGCTGGTGTTTCTGAAGAGGTACTGGGACAAGCCATTAAGGGACGTCGTGAAAAGCTCCTACTAGCTACCAAAGCTACCTTTCGTTTTGGCGAAGGGCAGAACAATCTTGGATCGTCTAGATTCCATTTGATTGAAGCTTGTAACGCTAGTTTGAAACGCCTTGGTGTGGACCATATTGATCTTTATCAAATGCATGGTTTTGACGCAGGTACGCCCATCGAAGAAACGTTAAAAGCCCTCGACACACTCGTTTCCAGTGGTAAAGTTCGTTATATTGGCTGCTCCAACTTCTCAGGTTGGCACCTCATGAAATCCCTAAGCATTAGCGAGCGCTATGGTTGGGATCCTTATGTGATTCACCAGGCCTACTATTCGTTAATTGGACGCGATTACGAATGGGAACTTATGCCACTAGCCATCGACCAAAAGATCGGAACAATGGTGTGGAGTCCACTTGGTTGGGGGCGTCTGACTGGTAAGATCGGACGTGATAAGCCTATACCTGCGGTGAGCCGCTTACATGAAACTGCTGATTACGGTCCTCCTGTTGATAACGAATTTCTATACAGGGTTATTGACGTTGTGGAAGAGATAGCTCGCGAAACGGGCAAGAGCGTGCCACAGGTTTCCTTAAACTGGTTGTTACAGAGACCTACCGTTTGCAATGTCATCATTGGTGCACGTAACGAAGAGCAATTGCGTGACAACTTGGGTGCTGTAGGCTGGAACTTGACTGAAGAGCAAGTGGGCCGTTTAGACGCGGTGAGTCAACAGGTGCTACCTTATCCTTATTGGCATCAGAGAGGGTTTATTGAGCGTAATCCTCCGCCCGTTTAATGGATTTACATGGACAGGAGGTGGAGTCAGGAAAGAGGTCCACCTCGTCTTTATTAAACCGGATATTAAAAATTCTTTTACATTAAATGAATTCTAGGGCTTTATGGGGAAAGAGCTAAAAGGAGTCTAACAAATGCAACATCTGCCTGCCATCACATTGGCGCTAGTGCTAGCCATAGCCGCATTAATCACGCTTGCATTGCCTTTATAGCTACCTCACATTAACTATCTCTTGGCGCCTTTCGCGCGGATAAACTCAGCGATACCACATAAGTAGCTAATACTATCAAAAGCGAGGGAAGGGCCTGGGTAGCCAGCCAATTGAAGTCCAATTCCCAGTATCGACGTGCTATGCTTGGCTATCGCCAGTTTATTTTCCATCGCGACTTTATAAATCTTCTCAATTTCTGTATACTCCAGGCCCATACATAACGGCTTTTTCACGTCACTTAGGGCATCTATACTACCATCGAGACTCTTAATTAAATCTGCTGCAGGACTAGAGGACTTGTGGGTTAAAAATACTATAGACTTTACAAAGCATAGTGGGTCAGCAACGTATCCAATGACCTTGTTTAAGGATTTTGTGACGTCTTCTGCGGGGGTTGTGTCTAAAGCTATTTTTCTTAGATGGTGCACCACTCCAGCATTTATATTTTGACAAGCTTTCAGCCCGTGTCGCAAGGCTTTAAAAGTGTGTTTGAGATCACCATAACCTGCTAGGCCGAAGCCGGAACTCATTATTTTGAAAGTGTCGAGTAGGAGTGTCTGATTCTCCGACGGCATATTTAGAAAGTCTCGGACAATTACGGGCTCGTCTTGATCGGCGGGATAGGGAACAACTAGATTGGCATTTATATAATGAGCTGCTGCTTGATCCATAGTAGTAGTCTCCGTAAATTATATATACACACATTTTACTCCTTTTTATATAATAATTCAATAAAAACAACAGCTGTAGTATTAAAAGCATTACAAGCTGGGGTGTTTTTATGTCAGATCCATTCTGTGTATTTCTGTTGTACGTTTGAACGGACTTTTCCAAAGATCAACAAAAGTTTTGCCAAGAATCAGGTGCATTGTTATGAATGATATTTATTTTATTTCAACGCTGTGGGAAAAATGCGATACTTTTGCGCCATTTTTTTAGTCTTAGGCTTCTCATTTTCAACGGATTCGAGCCTGTTTGCGGAAGCAAATAACCAGTGCTTTGAGGACTGCGACAAGTGCAGTTCCGTCGCTGGAGAAGATGATGATTCCGAATATTTTGATTACGACGATGGCAGCTACGGTGGGTGCTGCAATTTTGGCTACAATATAGATTGCAGCCAAGAGCAACTTTACCTCACACCTTATGGTTACGGGGATCCATGTGATTGCGGGGCTACGTGTGACCCTTGTTGGTACAAGCACGGCATCCTAATGCCCCAGTGCAAGACACTTTTCCCCCAATTTATGGCCGATCCCCGCGCGATTAACATGTCTGTGGGCTGGCGCTTTAACGACTCGGTTTTTGACAAGAACGTAATTGATGTCTCATACGGTCAGCCTTTTCCTATCTGGCGTTGGTTTAACGTTTTCTGTTGTGGTGACGCGATGGAGATCGATCTTGAGGGTGCACTTTGGGCGATTTTTGAGCCTCTAGATGACTCTGCTCCGCTTGTTAACGCTGACTACTACGTTGGTTTCCCCCTTACTTGGGCCTGTGGACGTTGGTCATGGCGTTTGCGCGGCTATCACATCTCTTCGCACATTGGCGACGAGTATTTGATTGAGCACCCTGGTTTTGACAGACGTAACCCTAGCGCCCAATACTTAGACTTTTTCCTTGCCTACCAGCTGACAGAAGCTATGCGTATTTATTGGGGTTATGGGCGTATTTTCATGGTGGATGCCTCCTTCCCTGTTAAGCGTAACTACTTTGAGTGGGGTGTAGAAACATACTTCCCTTACTTCAACTGGGATGGATATCAGTACTGCGTGTTAGGACGTCCTTTCTACGCTATGCACTTCCGTTTTCGTGAAGATGATAACTATAGAGAAGATGCTACCTATGTGCTAGGCTACGAATTGTACAAGATGACCGGTCTCGGAGGTAAGCTCCGCGGGTTCCTCGAGTACCATAAGGGAGCTTCCCTGGAAGGGCAATTTTGCCGCTTTCAAACGGATTACTTAAGCTTTAGGCTATCTTACGGCTATTAAGTATGATAAACGATCCAGAAGACAGAGATACGCTTGATTCCGAGCTACCCGCGGCACCAGCCAGCCAGGTGCCTAATCCATCTTTATTACCACCACAAGATGGTGGTGGTATGCAGATGTGGATGTGGTTTGCGTTTCTTGCAGCGTTTCTGACACTTATCTGGGGTATTGGCTCACAATATACTGGTTACCTGCAGGAGAATGCAGAAACCAAGCCTTTCTTGAAGGTCACCAACCGCGAAATTTCTCTGTTCTTATGGCAGAACCCTGAGTTTATGCGCGCCAATGTTGCCGCTAAATCAGGCTATTTGCCCGGTTTTGAATATGTAGGGCACGTGACGATGAATCCTCGTGCCGCCGACCAGCTGGCAATAGCGCCACCCACGGTGTTATTTCGCTATCACACCTGGAGCAGGTTATTGAAAAGCGAGTACATTCCTAGACCCATTTTGGTCACAGAGTTTGTTGAGTTCTTGGAAAATGACGAAGCTTGGCAACCCGAGAACTGGCCTGATGCTCCTGCTGCTTATAAGGACATGGTTAAAGGGCTAGATCCCACTTCCAAGAATGACATGCAAAAAATGCCTGAAGCAACGCTGCCGATGGATGTAAAAATCGCTTTTCAGGGCTGGAAGAATTTTCAGTTTGAGGGAGAGGCTATCATCGCAGTTAGCCCTACTTATAAGGAAATGGCAGCGCTTCTAAAGAAATACCCTCACTACGCTCGTAGCTACTGGCGCAACATCGTGGATCGTGGGCGCAACCAATACCTTAAAGAGTTCAGTTTAGCGACTGATGAGTTAAGCGATACTATTCCACCGGAGCAGCTAGCTCCATTTCTAAAAGTTGCCTTCTACAACTTCCTTATGTCTCAGAAAGAGGCCGCGGCTGAAAAGCCACAAGAGGAATCCAAAGCAAAGTCCCAGAGGCGTTAAGCCGTAACATTATTCTAAATTAGTTACTGATCACATTCGCACCATAGTACATGTGAACGCTCTTTGGAGCTAATCGCGAAGCGATGTAAGTGTGATAGCCCCGTGTGAAGGACGACGCGTAGCGGCGGAGAACGTGGGGAAAAGCGCCAAAGAACATTCCAGCCGCACAGCGGCGTAAGATATATCAGGATAGGGGTCTTTCGCCGCTACCGCGGCTCAAACTTCTGGGTGCAATATTCCCCACGTTCGTCCGCCGCTGCGCGTCGTCCTTCACATGGGGCTATCACACTTACATCGCTTCGCGATTAGCTGCAAAAGTCATCCAAACCAGCACAAAGAAGGATGTGTGTAGTGCAAATATTTGATTATAAATTTTTTACGCGTATTTATTCAGAATTAGGTTGATGTGAATGCCTGTCTGTCCTGTAAATTCCATATTTTACGGGCCTATCTCAGGATTTGGTGGATAACACTTCCGTGGTAGAGGCGTTTCTTTGTAGGTCTTTGAGGTAAGATCTCGTTGAGGAATAGGTCTCGTAGATCATCATGATTTTGAGTCCATTCAACCAGCATCTCTCGTTCGGCTTTCGTGTACATTGTGTCGCCACGATAGAACTTTACCTGTGTTTTCAGGCGATTAAACCGTGGAGAGACAAATGTTGCCTTCTCGATGGGTTCACTGCCATGCAGAGTGATTCCAGTATCGATATTGTATAACGCTAAACGTACTCCTTTGGGGAAGAATGCTGTAGGGTTAGTCCTCTCATCGATTAGTAGTTGCTCTACTTGACGCGCATCATGGTGCGTTAACAGGACTAAGCTTACGCTTCCTGAGGCCTTCTCCTGTACAACTAGCATCTGGGTGGGCTCCTCATGAGCACTGCTAAAGGCTGCATAGCGGGAGGGATGTAGGTTAGATGTTACCAGAATACTCTTGTCAAACTGGCTAGAACCCGTTACGTCATGTAATGATCTGAAGCCGGTTGGGAATAGAGTTGTATCGCCAAAGCCTGCTGACATGTACACAGCGTGATAAACTGTATGCCAAAATTCAGAACAGCCATCCCAAACAGCTGCTATGATGCTATCATCATCACTAATGCTGTAATATTCGCTAGAGAAGAATCCTGAGCGTTGCCAATTGGCCTGGGTCCATCCCTTGGCTATTGTAGAGTTGGTTTGTTCCTGCTGTATCTCTTGTTCTTGTTCCTGCTCTTGATCTATTTCAATGGATACTTCACGTTGGTAACGATCTTCGGAAAGCATGAACGCAGGCATCTTTGGCAACATGTCTTGGACAATACTATTCAGAGCATCTTCTAGCTCTGGCATATTTCCAAAAAACGTGGTTGCAGATGTAGTTAATAAGCGCTTTTGGTAGTCGGCTAGAACCTTGGTGGTAGGCATCAGGTGTGTTTGCTTGCCGTAACGCTCGCAAGGCTTGCCGGAAAGCTGTGTAGAGAACAGGCTCTCAACTTGCTGAAAGGGCACATTTTCACTATCGATAAGCAGTGTTAGCGCCTTTTTAATGAGTACCGCTCCCATCTGATGCTTTACTGCACGTTGGTTGTGTTGCTTGCTCTTCTGTACTTGACTGTTGAATAGATAGCGCAACGCATCACCGCAAGTTACCGCATTCGTTTCGGTCGTTTCGGCTATTAAGTCGACATCAGTCTGCAGCATGGCTATTGAAATAGACTGTCCCTGGCCAAGGCCTCTCAGCCTCCAGACGCCTTGAAGGAAGTCTCGCATAGTGGTATGCATGCAGATGGTGACAATGGCATGCATTTCAGGGTGTAGTTTTAGGTCTGAACCAGTTGTGTGCGATTGGTCCCAGAACGCTATAAGACCGTCTGATGTAAGTTTAGAAGAACCCATGGGAATCGGGTTATCTGCTCCATCTTCAAGTACCATTAGTTCGTCATGTGCATTGTAAAAGATCACACCATTTGCTGTGGAAGCTTGGAGCATGTATTTGGCGATATCTTGAGGGTCCGATTTTCTAAAAATGCCACCGCTGTCGATAATGGAGGTTAATTTGTCAGTCCCGCTAAGTATCTTGTGCACTAGATCCTCGTCGTCGCCTTCCGCAAGTTCCAGGATATCTTTGGGTGTTGTTTCCCAAAGTACATGTAGGGTCCTGGCCTGCGTATCGGATGGATAGGCTGCTTCAAAAGCTTTAGGAAAGGTATCGTAATTCCAAAGAGTGCCTGTGAAGCCGTGCACCTGATTGAATAGCAGTGGGTAGATTTGCGCATTGGTGCTGATTTGCGAAGGGTAGGTTTTGATGGCTGATAACGCAAAGCGAGTTGCGATTTCCAGAACTTTTTCTTTAGATGCGTTAATAGCCTCTAGCAATGCGGGGTAGTCAGCTTCGCTGACAGTGAAAAGGCTTAGGTCTGATCCGAGTCTAGCAAACTCCATGTCCGCTTGGGCTTGTGAGTACTCTTGAATCGCCAGATTTCTAAGACGATCGATCTCTAGTTTAACGTGCGGTAGGGAAATGCCGTTCTCCAGATACATCTGCAGGGTATAGTTAACCATTTCTAGTTCCGTGCCGAAATCACTTTTGGCGACCGGACGCCCTAAATGGTAGGGGATGGCCCAAGGCCTTTGTGGCGAGGGTCCATAGTGAACATTCAGATGTTTGCGCAGAGTGAGTGGCAACACGCTATTAAGCTGCTCAAACAAAACGGATACGATGTTTTTTAAACGAATATTATCGGTTTTAGAGACGATGTTTGCATCGCCCGTATTGTTTAAGTAGTCTCTTAGTTCTTCAGTATGAGCGGCTACAAAATTCTGAAACTCCGTATCGTCCGGTAGAAGTTGGCCGGTGCAAGCAGCTTCTACCAAGGATGGCTTTATTTCTGCATCGTAAGAGCGTTGAGTCACGTGAGAAATGTCTTTTTGCGCTAAGAGCTGATAGATGCCGACTGTCGTAACTAAGGTATCCGGATGTATGGCTTCGGGTTCCCCTGTGGAGAAAAAGTGTGCCTTCAGTACATCCATAACTAGATCAATCTCGTCAATTACCACAGTGGCATCCCGACGCAGGAGTTGAAAGATCTTTCGGTAGCTAGCTAGGATGGCTTCTGTCTCTGCATCGCCCAGACCGCTGTTCAGCAGTTGCTGATGTTGCTGTTGGCGCGCTAGAAAACTTAGGAATAGGCTTTGTACGCCACTATTTGTCATTGCAACGACTTTGCGCTGATCTCTAGCAAACTCAAACCTTTGCAGCAGGTAGTCAATAGCTTTAAGATCAAGGCTGCCGACATAGCGATCGATGTGAATAACTTCCACACCCATACCAAAACTATCACCCAGAGTTTGCTGAAGATTTTCGGACATTGTGGGAAGTAATGGCTCAGGCATAACAACTACTGCCAAGCGTTCCCCATCGGCAATAAGTTGTCCTAGCAGTGGAAGGATTACAGAAGATTTTCCGGCTCCCATGATCATTTCGATCACAGCGCCAAGTTTCTGAATATCGCTAATACGACCATTGTGAATAGCTAGAGTATCCAGAACCTTTACCTGCGCGGGTTTCAGCATGATGCCCATAAAGTATTCAAAACTTAAATAGGCTGGGTGCGAGCCGACACAATAGGCACGTATAGCAGTGAGCTCTTCATAGAGAGTTGCGATTGTTTGCTGATGGAAGGGTGCTAACTGGTACTGATTGATTAGGTTGATGATACGCTTCACATGGAGAGTGTGAATATGTAGGGCCATCAAGTTGCCGATTTTTTGGAATATCTCACTTCCTTCATCCATGGATAGGGAAGGATTGCGAAGCTGTAGCAGCGAGATGTCTTGTGTGGCGTATAAGCGAGCGAGCTCCGCTATGGTTAGATGATGGAGTGTTTCGCCTATGCGTTGTAGCGGATCATCCAAACCTTTATTTGCTGCTTCAAGTATTTCAACGGATAGTTTTTCCAGGTCGATCTCTTTGAGTGTTTCCTTAAGTTGCTCGGCTAACTCGCTGAGACCCTCTTGATTCACCACTTCATAGGTGTGTTCGGTTTCAAGGGCTTTAATGCCGTATTCATTGATGTCTTGATGTAGATCGGTATCTTGGAAGACTTGTAATAGCTCGCCGGTGATCTGAGAGAGTTTTTCTCTACGTTCATCTGCCAAAGGCTGTTGAATAATTAGACTCGCAACATCACTTATCAAATCAGGCAATTTAGATGCATGAGGCAGCGAACAAATATTGTCGGGGGAATTGTTATAGTCAGGTCGTAGGGTGCATTTATCAGCAGTGGTAATAGTGTGTTGTGGCTTATGCGGAGCTTTTTGCGCGGTCCATAGAGCGTTGTAGATAGTGCTTGCGGCATCCCATAAGTTTTCTTTCAGAAAGGTGCTATCTTGTACTAACTGCTCGCTTGGGGGAAATGCCAGAGGGTGGTGCGTGACTGCCCACAAAACTTGTAGCGCCTGTAAATCAGCCGGGGAGTGTATTGGAGCATTTAAGCTGAATAGTAATACCTCTCTCCAAAGACCCACAGCTTCTTGGGTTGTTAGATCGTTGGGTACTGGCGTGCCCGTCATTAACTGAATAGCGTCGATGAGTGCGTCGCGATCTGCAACATTAGTAAGCGGCTTAGGACCTGTGAAGAATTCTACGATTCTTTGCCAAAATGAGCGCACATCATTACCGCGCGCGGCAAGATAGAGAACACGAAAATGACTAGTGAGGTTCGGACGTAACAGTGAGGGTCTACCATCTGTCGGTTGGTCTAATAATTTTTGCAGGAGTACGGGCTGTTTGCTAAGCTCTGGGAGGTCATGTCTTTGATTCGCAAATTGTTGGCTTAGCGGTTTTGCTATGTCTTGAGAAGGCCTGTTGGCATACCCCAGTGGATCACTGAGTTGAAGCTTTAGGTCTCGGATTCTCTCTGTGGCTATTTCTGAAGCAATCTTTTCTGCATCAAGAAGCGCTTGCACGATGTTGAGTTCTTCTTCGACCTTTAATAGTGACCAAGAACTTTTGGGGGAATTTTGTAAATATACCAAATAGTCGCTTTGGGGCAATGTCACGATTTTGCCGGGAGCTGGAAAGTTTTTAGACTCTTTCCAAAGCAAGTATGAAGCCAATAAGCGAACAGCGCTGGCTCGTGGGTCGTGGTCTAAGTTCGTTTTGATAAGTTGTGACAACTCCATCAAAGTCTTGGCTGACTGGTTGTCATTGCCCTCGTTAAAAGGGCTCAATGCTGTGCCATAACCGCGCAGAGTCTTCGCCGCAAGTTCATAATGCTGCTGCCACAAAAGCACATAGGCTAAGTAAAATCGCGCTTCCTCGGTATGAGGATGTAGACTACCGTCAGTATCGACATCGTACGAAACCACCTTGTATTTGGTTAACGATTGTGACAATAAATCCGTATTGCGATCAGGCACGAACTTGGGCACCAAAGAACTCTCACTTTTGGTTGGCATCATAGCTATCGACTGCTGCAGGGGCATGATAGCCATACGTTTAGAGGGGTCTTCGAGGTTTTCAAAAACCAAGTAGTTGGAGAATCCGTCCAGGCCAGGAAGGAGTTGTGTGGATGTTAAGGCGTAGCCTGGATAGCTATCACAAAGCCAATGGCCATCTTCTACAAATAGTTCTAGGTTTAGGCGAGGATACTCTGCACGTATAGGTGCATTAGTCTTGTCCTTGTTCCACACAAACAGATAGTCTTGGTCTTCGATACGTGTAAAAAAACTGATGGGCAAAGTCAGAACAAGGTTGTCACTGCTGTTGAACCGGCGTATGGCCTTAACTTTCAAATCTGAGGAAAAAAAATTTAACGCACTTAGCGCACCTTCCGCCTCGAAACGTGTCTCTCCCGAGACCTTGTCGATAAATAGCAGTTGGGGTTTTGGCGACTCTCGGTACCAGATTAGATGCTCTTTAATTAACGGAATATTGCGTATGTACATTTGGATATTTTCAGAGTTCTGAAGTCTGTAGGTACCTGAGGGGGTTTCCTTTTGAACGATACTGTTTATCCTGTCTAAAATGTACTTATCGCCATTGCTCATCACTACTTCAAAAGCTTCGGGACCAATTGTTTTCATTGTAGTGGGCAATAGCTCTAATTCGTTGGACGCTAAGCAGTCTTTGAGGATGTCATGAACATTCTTCGACATCAACGTAACCGCACCACCAAGTGCTAATTTGCCCTCCATTACGTTAAGGTATACGGGGGTATCTCCTTTGCCTAAATAGGTAGGAAAAGAAGAGGTATTTTGCTTCGCAAACACGTTCAAAAAGCGTCGCCATCCGGTTTGCTCAGCGTCCTGCCATTGCCAATGGACCTCTAAGTTCGGGGAATGCTCATGGACAATAGCGTCTAGAATGCTCTGTCGATCAGGGCCATTAAGGAGTTGTTCCATTTCATCGCGTCTAGAGTATAGGATGCTATCGACTTCGTCTTTAAATCGAGAATCAGTTTTGGCTAGTATTACTACTGACATCATCTCCGCCAGTTCTTCTGATGTCAGAGGTGTGGTCTGGGAGCGGAAGGTGAGCGTTAGAATGCGTGCCACATGGCTTTTTTCATGGGGTGGTAGCTTGGGATCCTTTAACAAAGCCTTCATTGCCGAACGCGCATCAAAGTTGCTTAGTTCGTGCCCCTCTGGAAAGGCATCTCTATAACTTTCTAAATAGTGGGATAGTAGGACCCACATCTCAGCAACGAAGATCGCTGTATCAAAGTCCTGGAGGGTCACATAACGTAGGTAGTTGCTACGTGTGAATTCGGCAGCCTGCTCAGCAAATTCTACAGCCCGTTCGGCGCTCTGATTGACCATATGTCGTAAGAGCAAAGGCTGAAATAGCAAACGTTTGAATAGCTGTCGATATTCTGACTTTTCTAAACGGGATGGGTCAGCTTTAAATGCCGCCAAAACCTCTATCGGTTGCAGCTCTGGTACAGAGGCAATCCCTTCGATTTTGCGAATCTCGTCCAAATTCAGCTTCTTTAAAAGCCATTCAGGATAAGAGTTCTGGTTCAGATTTTTCGGATCATTTTTGCGGTGTTGCAGATAGAGGTGAGGGTTCCAGCCCCACGTAGCGAATAGCTCACGAATAGCGATAGATTCCCAGTCCTCTTGCGCACGGTCTAGGTGGCAGTGTTGTGTGCCTACTTTTGACCATATTTCCCCTTTCTTACTATCAACCCACTCCATAGCCACTCCTTCCTTATCGCAGTGGCTTTTGGGTTTGTCGCTAAAATTCCAAGTAGTGGTCGAGGGGTTCTCACCAAAAACGTTATAGCGCGTTCTCCAAAAGGCAGTGTCTACTCCAAGCACATGAACGCTGTCTCCTTCTACAATAAATTCAACACCTTGATCGAAATCGTATTTTGTAGAATTAGAGAAATATGCTGTCAGAAGATAGTCACAATAGAAGCTGATATCACGAAGATCAAAAAAGGTACTCGGAAGTATATCCCGGTCAGCAAGAATTCTCATCGCCTGTTCAGAAAAAAGTTCGTTGGCTATCTCTGGTTTATTGGCTTTGATCGCTGCTTGGGCGTCGGTGCTGGCGACCCACTGCTGAGTCCACTCCACAAAGGGTGGCGTGCTCGCCGAGTCCCATGGTTGCACAGTTGCCTGCAATCGAATACGTTTCAACAACGTGCTGGACATAAAGCGGTAAGAAGAAGGGTTTAGATTGCCCGCAGGATAGGTACTGAAGTCAAAGAAATCTCCCTCGTCGCTGCTTAAAAATCCTTTCCAGTACTGCGAGACTTCTTGTAGCACCGCGTCCCACTTAGGGTCATAGGTAGGGTACAAAGGCGATCCATAGTCGTCACCGGCCATAAGAACGCGAAGTTGATGCGGAGCCAAGGCTGGTAAGGTCTTGGCTAAGGAAGGTTCGAATTGGCGGATAAGACTCTCCGACACTGCTAGGAGTTTAATCAATGCCAAGTACTCTTTAACGGATACGTCGTGAGGTACAACATTTTTTTCAGAACGTAAGTAGTTAGAACGAATTTTTTCCTTCGTCACATCCCTAAGGCTAGCAATAATGTTTTGCGCTTCATCGTGGGTAAGGTGTTCCCAAGAAGTATTTAAGGGAAGCGCAAGCGCTAGCTCTTGAATGGCCACCTCTACCATCTGGTATTGGCCTTGTTCATTAGCACTTTTCAATAGTTTAACAAAGGTCGAAAGTTGTTCAGCTTTGCAATCTTCCTCGCTATGCAACCAAACAAGAGGGGAGGGGATAGCGACAAATGATTGATCACCATTTACCGTGTTCCAGCCGGCGGAGACTTTTACAGGCTTTTCAGGGCTAAGCCAAATATTCGGTGCTAAATGACTCCACGGCTCGGTAATAACATGTTGCGCTGTGGCCGCTTCATCTAGCTGGGCTTGCTGCTGCTGACGTTGGAGCTGCTGATCAAAGCCGCTTAGTAGAGTAGCCAATTCAGAACGCTCTCCTGTGCTTATAATCCCTTGCAGGTGGCTATCATCGATTGTATTAGCGAAATGTGTCAGCGCTTTACGGGCTAAATTGCGTGCTAGGCTGTCTGAAGAGAATCGTTCGTAATTAAGAAAGTAGTCATGCAACGCTTTGATTTGCAGCAGCAGGGATAGTCTGCGTCCAACAATTGGCTTATCTGCTAAATACGTATAATATGAGATTAAAGATGCATAGGTACATGTACCTGAGGTCTGCGCAATCTGCAGATCATCTGCTCTAAAATGCTCCGACTTCAGAGTCCCTTCCAAGAATCCTAGTACTGTATGGTAAAAATCAGCAGCTGTGATTTCTTGCTCTGCCGGCTGACGCAACTCCCACAAAGCTCTTGTAAAGAGCGGATGCGTTAATTTCTCTGCCTTAATATTCTCCATAGTAATCCATGGAATGGTCATGGTTTTTTGCTCAGTCAGATAGGAGGGGTGGTAATGGACGCCTTCTCCTGTATTAAAAATACGAAAGGTAAAGCGGTTGTCCTGCTGGCGAGTGAATTCATAAACTACGGCGTGTTGACCCCATCCTCCCGCACAGAAAATGCTTTGACCTCTTTCCAGATTGAGGACGTGATCTTCCATGGCTTTTTTTATGCTCGAGGCATCGCCTCTATCCAGGATGGTCGCGAGCTCTTTGGCTTCAGGGATACCTTTTAGAATTCGATCGATGAGGATACGCTCATCAGAAGTGTCGTCCAAGTAATCTCGAAGTTGACTCAAAACTTCTTCATGATAGTTGAGTATTCTAATTGGGTGGTTCCCCTCAAGGCCCGAGCCTCCTCCAAATATATCCCCGAGTGCATGCAGAAATAGACTATCGTCGACGGAGACAGGGTCAGTATTAGAAATGATCTCTTGATAGCGAAGAGTGTCGCTAGCATAGGTATTTGCAAGAGTACATGTTAATATAATAATAAATTTAACAATCAGTTTCATTATGTCCTCAATAATAGTAAATAGCATGAATTAATTAACTATTGAAGTCAATTTGTATTATGATAGTTAGCGGTTTATTTAAGGGTGATTCAACGCAAAGTCGCGGAGGCAAACGTTCGCGCCCTACCTTTACCTATAAGTTTGGACAAAATTAAATCCAGCCGCGAATGCGGCTAAAGCATGTAGCCCCAAGCGTGAGCTTGGGGTATGCGATATATTGACATTGAACACGGCGACAGAATCACAAATCATCTCTGCCGCCGTTCACACGGCTCATCATAAATTGCTATTCCCACCCCAAGTTAACACTTGGGGCTACATTCTTCAGCCGCATTCGCGGCTGGATTTTCCACAAAGATAATTGTCAAAAAAGCTTATGCGTAAAGATATTTTCGCGTCTTTGCGTGACGAATGAGTTAAGGCTGTCGCATATCAAAGTAGGGATAGGCCTTTAGCATCATGTTAACCACATTACTTTGTGGAAAACTACGCATATAAGCAGTTCTTAACAGATCACGATTGTTAAGGATCAGGGCACCGACTGTATAAGCTAACGCACCAGCAGAAGGGTTTTCTATGGCTTTAACAATTTTCTCTTGTGCGACTTTCGGATTGTCCTCTAATTGTGCACTAAGTGCTTCTATTGTGTTGAGGTGGCATATAAGAGACCGATCTTCCGAAATGAAAGCACTAGCTCGCTGCGCAAATTCCTTTGAGGTTTCTATCTGACCCAAGAGCGCATAAACGATCGCCACAACAATTAACGTGCGCGAAGCCTGCTTAGGCGAACATCTCGTAAGAAAATCCGTTTTGATAATTTTATTACATAGTTGACTTGCTGCGGCGAGCTGATCTTGGTGCATAAGTGCTAATAGGTATTTCCAAGTGTATTTACATGGGAGCTCCTCTGGCAGAGACATAGATATGATGTCTCTAAAGTTCCCTAACCTACAATTCAGTTTGGCGTAAAGCGTTGGTTTATGCCAGTCGCATTCCTTACCTTTTTCCAAACAGAAGAGGGCGCTGGAATAGGCAGCTATGCGGTTTTCGATGCTTTCTTTACCTATTTTGGAGTAGACCTGAGCTAACGTAGTCCATAGAAATCCACTATTAGGAAAGAACATCTTTGCGGTATGAAACTTATAGAAGGCTGCTTTATATTGTTGATTTCTACAGTGTATGACACCAGCTACTATTGAGTTTAAGATGGGTTCACTGGCGAATTGTCCCAGAATTCTATCTGTCTCTGAGAAGTCACGCGTCGTCGCATAGTAAGATGATAGTTGTTGAAAAATTTGGTCCAGATGGTAGCTGGCATAAAAGCAGTCATCTTCATCATACTGACCTACTGCCGTGATTTTCTTTATCTCGTTAAAATGGTCATCGGCACCAGAAATAGATAATGGCTGATTTACAATGGCGTAATTATTAAAGTCCATGTCGGCAACTCTACTTAATTGATTGATTATATAGTCTATTAGAATATGAGTATTATTTATTGAAACAATATAGTTGGATTATTAACTAATTGATTAAATAAGTCAAATATTCGTTCAATCGCGAGAGCTTTTGCGTTGCCCAAAACCAAATTTTGAATGTGTTTCGGTATTAAGCTACCGATGATGGTTTTAGTAGTCTACGTCGACTTCGACAAACCCATTAGGGTAGCATGGTCCGCGGTGGCCGATGGGCAGTTTGTTGGAGAAGTAGTCAAAATAAATTCTTAATCCTTGCTCCGCGTGCTGAATACAATAGAAGCAGTTGCTAAGCCACTCGGAGCCTTTGATGGTCCCTGCAGCCAGGTTACTCTTAAAGCGGCTGGTTATTTTGGCTCTCCAATAGTCGGGATCGCCGAAAAGCATAATAGGTGTTGCTGCAGTGGCGCCGACCTTACGACGAACCTCTTCAAGACTATATTCAAAGTCAGTGCCGATTCCACCTGTCAGGAAGATGGGGAGATCTAGATAGAACTCCGCTTGCCTTTCCACAAGCCTATCGAGACGATAGGTCATCTTTGCTTCGACATAAGGGTTCGCCCGTTGTTCGTTGACGACTGGTTCGTCAGCGATACGAAAGTCGACGATGTTGGCGCAGGATAGGATGTTGAGTTCGCGTGCCACGCGGTTACCAACTTCCATGGCTCCGGGGCCGCCTCCAGTTACTAGAGCGATAGGCGTATCAGCGTTGAGCAACGAGTGAGACACTTTGTCGCGCATCTCCAGGATTCCCGCCAGCATCTTACGCAGTTCCTGTTCGAAGACGCCCTCAAGAAGATTGGACCCATAGATACCGAAGACAGTTGAGCGAAGGAAGGTGTCGACACTTTCTTTCGGAACGAACATGCCGGTGTCGCGGTATGGCCTTTCGACATACTTCAAAATATGTTTGGTGTGGCTGTCGACCCAATAGACTGGGATAGCAAACTTGTATAGGTCATGGAGCAACGCGCGGTCTTCGTGCGAGAAAAAGTCTGCCGATGATGATGATGGTCTCTGAAAATAGATGCCCTTCAAACAGGTTTGAATTTGATCGCCCAATAACAACCGCTTCATTAGGGGAGAGGGGAAGTGCCGTGTCAACAACACACCTTGGCTTGTGATGGCGCCCAAGTCTATGCTTTTCAAGAATGGATATGAGGGCTGTTGTTCAATAAACCGTTCCAGCATCATCGCTTGTCGTGTTCCATGCAAAGGCCCAGGAAACTCATGATAGCGTGTTTCGCGTGTAATCCACTCTTCAGGTTTTAAGTTTTGCAGTTGATCGCCTTTTACGATGAAAACAGCAGCCCGTAAATCCAACGGTTGTGGTGCCGTTTCAAAAGCTTTGAAAAGGACAGCATCATCTTCTAAACAGGACTGCAGCTGGTCTCGGTCAGCGAAAAAGACGTGTTCTCGGTAAGGTTCTAGAGTGTAAAATTCCAGCGGAATATCTGTGAGCTCTCTTTTGCTAGACCCATAAAGCTCATAGACGTCGCCCGAATGTTGTGTGTCTGGCTGCAAAACAGAGGCTGAGGTGTGTCGGTATCCCTCGGACAAAAGATTGTCGACAACACGACCAAATACCGTTCTAATGTGCAGCGGTAATGTTCGAACGAGAAGAATTTCATCATCCTCGACATTGCGGGCCAAATGTGGTTTCCACTCTTGGTGAAGGCGTAGCAAGTCACGCATGGCGACACCCGCCATTAGCCCTTTGGCCAGAGTGGGAAGGAAACCGAGCATCGTTTCATCATAAACAAGGCGTCCATGCTGCAGCGCTAGGTAGGCGACAGTGCGCCCTTCCACCTTGTCCAAAATTAAGTCGCTGCTACCATGCAGTCCGCCAAGTGATAGCAGGGGCTTGCCGCGACGGTCTGAGCGGCCAAACATACGTGCTAAATAGTCAGGATTGCGCACGCGTCGTCGCCTGTCCGCAGCGAATAGTTTACCGATGGAAGCGCCTACCTGAATAAGCTTAAGCATTTCGCGCGCTAAAAAACCGATAGCGTGAATGACTACTTTCACTTCGGCGCAACCAGTCTTTTTGTCTAACTGAAAATTCTGACAGATGGCATCCACACCAATTTGTGCAAGGGTGCTTTTGATGTTGAACTGCACAAGTTCTGGCTCGATTTGGAATCCCACAAAGGTTGGTGAAATCCCTTCGATGAAGAGCATGGCCTCCGCGGTACGTTCGTCCACACGCGTGAGCTGTGTGATTGTCGCATCGGGCGTAATCAGGTCAAAATGAGTCGGATCCAGGTATGTTTCCATCTTCGCCTAATTTTGTGAGAATCACGCAATATAGCAGTTTGGCGACAAACTGCTAAAACATTTTTCTGGTAGGGATTTAAACTCAAAGGCGCAAAGGCGCGTAGAGGGAAAAATGTAAGTAGCTGAGGTTAAACAGAGTAGTAATTTCCACTTCCAACTTCAAGTCTTTGCCTTAAATCGTCCTTTTTCTCTACGAAAAGTCGGACAATATACGGCAAAGTTTCGCTAAATAAAATACGCTTTTTACCCCTTCTATGTGGAAAACTAGCACATAAGGGTGGAGATATAGCACTTTTTCCTAGAGAATTCTCTGGGATTTTCCTAGATATTTCCCTGACAACTTTATTGTTCACAAATATCTAACAAATTTTCCGTCTCTTCCGTGGTCAAAAAAGGTGCTGTTTGCGATAATACTTTGTTCCCTAGAGGAAGAACCATGACAAAAAATGCGCGCACTTTTGGAACCCATGACGGCACTTTTCACGCAGATGAAGTGACAGCCTGTGCTTTGTTATTGCTTTGTGGGTTGATTGACGAGGACAAAGTCTTCCGCACACGCGACCCCGAAGTGTTGAAGGGTTGTGAGTATGTATGCGATGTAGGCGGTATCTATGCGCCTGAAAAACGCCTTTTTGACCACCACCAAGCCGATTATCAAGGTCCCTACAGCAGCGCGGGTATGATTCTTTCATACCTGAAAAATAGCGGCAAGATGGCGGAGGATGAATATCGCTACCTCAACCAATCACTAATTTTGGGCGTAGATGCCCATGACAACGGCAAAGCCCCACAACTGGCGGGCTTTTGTTCATTTTCCAACATCGTCTCCAACTTCACACCTATCGCCTATGATGTGCCTCCGGAAGAGCAAAATGCTGCTTTCATGGAAGCTGTACACTTCGTTTTAGGGCACATAAAAAGGCTAATTGCACGCCACCGGTACATGCAATCGTGCCGACAAGCTGTGCATGAATGCATGCAAATTGGCCGTGAGTGCCTGGTATTCGAAAAAGGAATGCCTTGGCTAGAAAGCTTTTTTGACCTGGGTGGGGAAAACCATCCTGCCCTGTTTGTCATCATGCCGTCTGGACACCACTGGAAGTTGCGTGGTATCCCTCCAAGCTATGAAGAGCGCATGAAGGTGCGCCTGCCTTTACCTGCTGAATGGGCTGGGTTATTGGAGAATGATCTGCGCCGCGTCTCCGGCATATCGGGAGCTATCTTTTGCCATAAAGAGCGCTTCATTTCGGTCTGGGAAACTCGTGAAGACGCGATGATCGCTCTGAAACATATTTTAAGCTTACCGAAGAAGGGACGATAATGGGGACTATTTTCGGACAGATCATCGACGGCAAAATTCCAGCTGAGAAGGTGTTTGAGAACGAGCGTCTCATCGCCATCAAAGATATCAACCCTGCCGCGCCTGTTCATTTGCTGATTATCCCCAAGAAAGAGATTCCAACGCTGCAGCAAGCCACTAAGGAGGATTTGGAGCTTTTGCCAGAGATCTTCGCCCTTGCGCAACAGCTAGCTGAAAAGTTTGGTGTGGCGGATGGATACCGATTGCTCGTCAATTCGGGTGCTGAAGCTGGCCAGACAGTGTTTCATTTGCATTTTCATCTAATCGGCGGTCGACGCTTAGGCGCGATGGCCTAACAGGAGCTCCAACATTGGTTCAGGATTGTCTACAAAAGGAACGCTCTGCCTTAATGGTGGTGGATGTGCAGGAACGGCTTGTTGACCATGTGGAGCGCCGCTGCGACATGCTGGCAGCCATTAAGAAAATGGTTAAGGGTGCGCAGATTCTTGATCTGCCTATTTGGGTAACCGAGCAATATCCTGAAGGTCTTGGTGTGACAGAGCCGCGTTTACGCGAGTGTTTGGGAGCTAAGCAGGCTTACTGTCGAAAAACCACTTTCTCTGCCTTGGCGGATCCGGTTATTCGCCAGAAGATCGAAGCTGATGGTCGCGAGCAGTGGATATTGGTTGGTATCGAAGCTCATGTATGCATTCTGCAGACAGCTCGCGATTTAATCGCCGCTGGCAAACAGGTTACTGTACTGAACGACTGTATTTCCTCGCGTTCGCTGTACGACTACAGTACAGCTATCGCTGAGCTGCGGGATCTTGGCGTGCGCATTAGTACTGCAGAAACAGTGCTATTCGAGCTGCTGCACGATTCCAAAGCGCCGGAGTTTAAACAAATCAGCGAATTAATAAAGTGCTGTTAGCACGTTTGATCATTTGCCTTTTCTGCTGCCAATGCGTAGCCCTAAGCGCGACCGAAGCTGAAAGCTGTCGGCGCGTTTATGCGCACTTGACTCTCCATGACAATGAAGGTGCCTTGCAGGAAGCCGATGCTGCACGCAAGCTGTACCCCAATTCTGTTGCTTTGGCCAAGGCACGCATTGAAGCTCTAGCCGCTGCCGGCCACGAAAACGCGATGATGGGCGCCTACAAAGATCTGCTCGTTCAATTCCCCGATGAAAGCCAAGATCGCACATTGCTAGAGATCATGGCTTGGGGCATCATCAAAAAAGGCGCACATTCGGCCAGTCCTATTACCGTAGCAACTGCGCTGCTGGCTGCCCAGAAAGGTAGCGATAGCCGTGGCGTCACTCTGTTAGCGGAGGGCATGCGCAATCACAATAGCCTGATCCGTGGAATTTCAGTTGATCTAGTAGGCCAAATGCGTGATGCCTCGCTCTGCAGTGAAATCGTTCGCCTACTCAATCAGGAGCGGACGTGGTCAGTGCGCCTGGCTGCTATTCATGCTGTGGGCCACATGAAGGTTCGGGATGCTCAAGGTATCTGTGAGAATATTCTTGCTAACCCTATGGCACAAGCAGAAGAAAAGGCTGCTGCTATCGAGTCCATCGTTAACCTGATGGACAGCGCTAAACCCATTAACATGGACGAGCTTGTCAGTAGTAACCGCGCTGGCATGCGTTTGCTGGCTTGTCAGATCGCCGCCTTCTGTGGGGAGTTTGATGATATCTCTCCGCTTTACCCATTGCTTTCAGACGTTAATGCTGAAGTTCGATCTATAGCTCTCCAAGTGATCGGCTTGCTCCGGTCAAAAGATCAAGATTCTAGCGTGATTATCAGTATTGCGCAGAGTAAGCTGGCCGATCCTGAACCTATGGTGGCAATCAGCGCTGCATGGTTATTAACCTTGGAAGATTCTGTCGCTGGACAAAAGGCCCTGCGGAAATGGTTGAGCTATCCCAAACGTGAAGTGCGCCTGCAAGCCACAGCTGCCTTAGTGAGCACTGGCAAGCATGGTCTGCCACTAATGCGAGATATCTTCGAGGCCGCCCAAGATCCCTATATCCGCATGAATTTAGCGTTGGGCCTAATTGGGCAACGTATCGCTGTACCAGAAGCGTGTGCAGCGCTGACAGATGCCTTAAAGATTAATGATCGGTGGATGTGGGAAAAAGAAGGGCTTTTCCGCTATGTAGGTCCGAGCACGGAAAGACATCGAGACGGCATCCCTAACTACCCCGAAGCTGTTAATCAGCTCGTAAGACTTGAGATCTTGAACGTTCTAGCCATGATGAAGAGCCCCGATGCTCAGCCTTCTCTTCGCCGCTTTTTAAAAGAACGTAACTGGGGAATCACCGGTATGGCCGCGCTCTTGCTGCTGTCGGAGGGTAATGAAGATGCTGTAGAGGTGGTGGCTACACTGCTAACGGATCCCGATCCCAAAGTACGCATGCAAGCGGCTTTGGCTATGGGCTTGTTGGGGGCTGACCCACGCGCTGTGGGTGTTTTAGAGGCGTCATATGCCTCCGGCGATCGTGCTGTTAAGGAAAAGGTTCTTGAGGCTGTCGGTAAAATAGGACGCATGGCTTCAGTACCATTTTTGGTCGAAAAGTTGTCTGAGCCTCATCAAAATCTGCGCATTTTTGCTTCTGCAGCATTGCTACAATGCCTCAATCACTAGGACGTACATGAAGTTTGGGCTGATATTGCTCTTCGCTGTTTGTTGGCAACTAGCGTCGCTGTCGCCAGGACTGCAGTTTGTTTTACCTTCGCCAGTAGTGGTTGCGTCGGTCTTGATGGACCATCCGCAGCTCTTCCTTCAGCACAGTATCGCCACCTTGCGTGAGATGTTAGGCGGTTTGTTCCTTGCAACGTTTGTAGCTTTTCCGCTGGCGATAGCTATGTTCACATCGCATACCGCCCAGCGTCTAGTCAACCCAATCATCATCGTCAGTCAGTGCTTTCCTATGTTCGCGCTGGCACCTTTAATGGTCATTTGGTTCGGTTGGAGTTATACAGCTGTTGTTGTGCCCACAGCGCTGATGGTATTTTTTCCCTTAACAGTCTGTTTTTATCGCGGCTTCACTTCTGTTCCTTTCGAGTACCTTCAGCAATTTGATCTAATGGGCGCATCTTGGTGGCAGACGTTTTGGCGATTGCGACTTCCGTGGTCAATGCCACAGCTGTGTTCAGGCTTGCGTGTCGCCGCGGGTTTGGCCGGGATGGGTGCCGTGGTAGGGGAGTGGGCCGGTGCTCAGCAAGGTCTGGGAGTGTTAATGCTAGAGAGCCGTCGAGCCGCTGACATCGCGACAGTCTTTGCCGCTATCCTCTGTCTTGTGGTCTTATGTTTGTGTTTCTATGCCTGTGCCAGCAGACTGGAGAATCTAGCAGATCAGCGAAGGCCCATCAAAGTATTGTGGAATGGGCGCAACCGACAGTCATTGTTAAGCTGTGGTTGTTTTGCTGCGGCCATGCTTACATTTGCCGCCTTTCCCAATCACAGCTTCAATTACTCTGACGTATCTCATAGGCTTTTGTTGGACTGGCTACCCAACCCAAACCATGTTCCGCTATATGTCGGTGTCGAAAGGGGTTTCTTTGCCAAACATGGGCTTCCCTTGCATATCCTGAAGACTCTCGATCCTGGTGATGCCATTCCCTACCTCACATCTGGCCAAGCGGATATCGCGGTTACCTACATGCCCAGCTTTGTATTGGGAGCACAGGCGCAAGGAGCCGATCTTGAGGTAGTAGGATATCTAGTTAAAGAGCCCTTAAACGCTATCATTACAAGACCCAATGTTGATCTTCATAATTGTAAGATTGGATGTGCGACTGATGGCCTTCAAACACCGCTCTTACACGCACTTTTAAGCAATAATGGGTTCGATACATCTTCGCTGGTAAACATCAACTTCGACCTAGTGAGTATGCTCGCAGCCGAGCAGGTTGATGCTATCTTTGGCGCATACTGGAACATTGAAACTGAAAATCTGCGTCAGCTAGGAATTGAATCTCGTTATGTCAGCGTAGAAGAATTGGGCATGCCAAGACACTTCGAGCTGATTCTAGTCTCTGCCAAAAATAAGATAGATTCAGATCGCTTTAAGGCTGCTCTTCAAGAAAGCATCGATTGGTGTCGACTCCATCCAGATGAAGCTTTTGCTTTGTACGCCGCGGCTAACCCCAACAAAACTAGAGAAACGCTAGATTGGGAGGGTAGGGCATGGGGCAAAACTATTCGGGTGCTCGCGAACGATCAATCAGATGAACCAGACGTCTGGAGTAATTACAGAAGCTGGCTGCTGCAGAACAAACTTCTCCAAGAGTGATACATTTTCTCAGGAACATTATTATCAGCCGTGCCCGAAGAATGAGGGTTTGCTAGGGGTAGAATAGCAATATCATCATAAATTAGTTGTAGATCACCTTCATTGCCTAGACGACGTGAAAGCGCTTTGCAGCTAATCGCGAAGCGATGTAAGTGTGATAGCCCCATGTGATGGTCGGCGCGCAGCGGCGGCCGAACGTGGGGTAAGAATCAAAAAAAAAATATTCAGCCGCAAAGCGGCGTAAGAGATATAGTGTTATGATCTTACGCCACTCCCGTGGCTCGAATTTTTGGGTGCAATTTTCCCCACGTTCGGCCGCCGCTACGCGTCGTCCTTCACATGGGGCTATCACACTTACATCGCTCTGCGATTAGCTGCAGAACATCATCCAAAATATCATAGAGAAGGATGTGTGTCGGGAAGCATCTTAAAACTATTAAGTTGCGGCTCAATTTTTTATTTTATTATCTGTGTTTGTTACTAATCTACAGGTTAGTAATTTAATTAACATAACTAATATAATATCTTAACTAATTGTTAACGATTTAGTTATATACTTATCATTTAAACGATAATAACATTAACTAAATGGTGTAATAATGAAGATAAACGGTATTAATTTTAGTGTTAACTATAGTAAAGAACCGGAGCAGAAAGCTTCTGGTGTAAAACTAGGCTTAAACTTCTTTGGGCATCGCGCGGCTGCTAAGCTTTGCGTGAGAACTGTTGAGCTGCGCTTTGGCAGTCATTTAATCAAGCTACCGGGGTTACATCTTGCGCTTACGCATAAGGGCAACGGCACGACCGCCAAGCCCCAAGCTGCTGAACAAAAGTGGCAAAGCGTTCAACCTGTTAAGGAACGTGATCCAAGGTTAAATAGTCTAAGAGCTGCTCTAGCAGACAAAAAAGCCAATGTCATAGAACACCATTCACAGGCCCCTGCGGTAATACCACCGCCACCACCTCCACCACCGCCGTTTTCGCCGCTTGTGCCTGTAGTAAAGCAGTTTATAGTTCCTGTGGTTAAGGAAGTTGCAAAGGAAGTGGGAATAGAATTAGGCAAGGCAGTATTAAATATGGTTGACGATTCACGTGCTAACTTGTTAGCGGACATACAGCGTGGCATCAACCTGAAGCCTGTGGGGAAGATAGAAAAACGAGTTGATGAAATGAGTATAACCTCTATTCTACAAAGGCGTTTTGAATCTATTCCCGTGATTGATGATACTCCAAAATACAGCAAGAAGTGGGACGACTAAATTGGCATGGAACTTGCATCAGGTAGGACAAATTAATATCTACCGAGGAGGCGAACCATGTTAGTGATGATTTACTGGATGTTACAGAATAAGACGGATCGTCGTACCAAGTAACGAAAAGAGCTTTCAACGACTCCAATGTGGAGTCAGCCTGGGTGTGTGTCGATGTCCCCTGATGAAGACATCAGGGGACATTTTCTTTTAAATCAATCGCTAGAGTGATTTAACTATTTTTTCACAGGTGCTACTGGAAACAGATCGAAAGCTTTCTTAGCTACACCTGTTGCATAGTCTAGGCTGTAGTAAAGAGCAGTTGCAGTGTACTTAGCAGTAGTATAAGGAACCACTTGGCCCCATTCACCAACTGTCTTAGTCCAGCTACCAGCATGATGCACGATGTTTTCGAAGTCTGTAGCGCATTCGAGCTTAGAGTTTTTCGCAACTCTAGCTGCACAGGAGGCAAAATTAGTCACAGCAGCGTTGCCCGCATACTCCAGACCAACTCCAGCGCCATAAGCTAAAGCGCCCGCACCAACTACACCTGCGCCAACGAGAAAAACTCGCTGAGCAATGATAGCTGCTTTTTCGTACCCATTGGTTGGGCATGGTGTACAAAGACCCAGAGAACGTACTAGACGCTGTACAAAAGTAGGCTCTGCTACTGTTTGTTTAGCTGTGATCCAATGCACGAATTGTTGTGGTGCGCTGGTTACTGCAGCAGATACCTTTGAGATAAAGGATGTCTGAGGTTGAATTTGTTGGTTCCCGAACAATGAAATACTTACCATTGTTACTCTCCGTAATTTGTGTTAAAAAATATAAGCTATTGTTTAAAGCTTAGCCTCTTTTGAGAATTGTTTGGCTAGTTGCTCAGTTACGCTTGTCCATGAGGCTTCGATTTTCTCAAATAAGGTTGACCCCAGTTTGATGCCGTCAGAAACCAAGTCTTCTGTTTTCAGTTGTTCTGTTTTCCACTCTGTCGCCTTAGTTGCAATCCAGTTAGGAGCTGCGACCGTAACGCCATAGATGGGCAGAAGTAAGTAGCTTGCGAGACTTAGGCTCTCTGTTTGTCCCTCTTTTGCGGAGGTAACCATCCATTCACCAACTTTTGTGGACCAGTTAGCGAGTGTTTTTTTAATACCTTCGCCGTCGGTGCAAGGACCTTCCACTAATGGGCAGGGTGCTTCTTCTTGCACCTTTTTCATCACTCCGTCGATTTCTCTTTCGACCGTTTCTCCGAAGCATGTTATTCCTGTTTGAGGAAGCATGCATTTCCACGGCATCTGGAGCCATACACCTGTTTTCTCTAAGCCAACACTTATGCCATAAACAGCACCGGTAAAGCCTAACACGCCAACGAAAACAATGCTACAATGTTTTGTAATTCTGCCCAAACGACCGATGAAAGATTGTTTTTCGGATTTGCATACGTGAGTGCCAGTGGCAAACTCAACCATGTCCGCGACATATTTGACTAACCGCTCTTTCGTACCATACGTAGGCGCCGTTTCCGGACAGGCGGCCACCCAACGCACTAGCTTGAAAGGGGATAGACTAGAAAGAACGTTATTTAAGCTTTCTACTACAGGATTATATTTTACCTCTGGACTATCGAACATGCTCCTCTCCTCTGGCAATATTCTCACATTAATTTGGCTTAACTATAAAGCCATCCTGTTAACGTAATATAAAGATTTAGCAAATGAAATTACTTGTATAGATGGAGGTGCGTAGTCTTTTTTGCCAATCTGCCATCGCTACTGGGTCTAAATGCGTCTCCGATGGAATGCTCCATTGCTGCTCTATAGTGCCATTCGAGAGCAGAGCAATACGATCTGAAAGGACCAAGGCATCGCGAAAATCATGTGTAACCAAAATGATAGTGAGACCAAATTGAGATCTAAGTGTTCGTAGCAATAGATAAAGTTGTTCACGAAGCAGGACGTCTAAATTGGCAAAGGGTTCATCGAGTAATAAGATTGCGCGCTTTTGTAGTAATACTCGAGCGAGGGCGACACGTTGTCGCATGCCCCCTGACAGTGCCTCGGGAAAGAGGTCCGCACAATGTGCTAGGTCAACTGCTTTCAGAAGGTCGAGCGCTTCTGCTTTCTTAACGCTGGTCTCCGTTAACTCGGCAGCCAGCATCACATTGCCTAAGATCGTTCGCCAAGGCAGAAGAACATCCTGCTGCATCATGAACGCTATATGTCGCTTTGCTGCGGGCAACCTTTCTTGGCATAGCGCAACGTTACCTTGCTGACAGGTCAGTAGGCCGCAAAGTAACTTTAGTAAAGTCGTCTTTCCGCTGCCTGAAGCGCCTATCAAGGTCAAAATTTCTCCAGCCTGTACCGACAAAGATAGGTTTTGAATGAGGGGCTTGGATTCGTATGAAAAAGATAGATTGTCTATGAGAATCTGTGAGCTCATGGGTCCGCCTTAGTAAAGTATACTATGCGGAATTGCTCACATTCCTGCAATATAGCTAGGGGCAAACTTCTTGCGAAGGTTGCCCCTAACTGAGTGGATGTGGAAGTTACGGTTACTTGCCGCCCCAAAGACCGGTGAACAGCTCCGTGATCTCTTTCATTTGCTGACCGACGAATCCTAGGTCTGCTGAATCGTCTCCAAAATTGAAATCTAAGCCTTGTGCACCACCATAGACGAGGCCAGCTGCTTGTGCACCAGTTTTGACTGCTAGATAAGTAGGTACCGCGCCGAGCATGAAGGTGCCCTTAGAAACAGTTCTAATACCCGTACCGATCATCGCGGTGCCGTTTAGTAGTTTGTTCGAGCCGCCGCCCGCTTTTTCTAATACAGCGCCTAGTGCCCAGCCAGTTAACAAAGCAGCAGCTGAGTAACCAGCAGTCTTGGCTACGCGTCCAGTGATGGTTGCGCCGCGCTTTGCACGGCTGATAGCTACTCGGTGTTCCCAAGAAAAAGGCTTATTATATCCGGTAACTTTGAAGTATACGTTGTAATAAACGCGCCCAACAGGCTTTAGAAAAGTTTCTACTGCCCAATCAGCGCCACGACCGATACGACCGCGTTTTGGTGGCTGAGCAGTGATCCAACGGCCGAAGTTCTGAGCAGTTTTAGCTCCCGGAACAAAATCATGCCAAGTTGTTGGCTTAGGGAATAATACTTCTTTAAGTTCTTTTATCATGTTGTCTGCTCCTTGTCATTGCAGTTTGTCTTGAATAACCATAATATATGATACAAAGATGAGTGATTCATAAAGTGATTAATAATAGTTAGTTAAGATGCACTTTGTGTGCCTTACCTGGTGATTGTTCTCTATATATACTGTACTATTCGCCGCTTACGTGCTTTCTATTCGTGTAGATATTCTCCCTGCGTGCTATAAGGCTTTGTAAACTTATGAAGGGCTTTAAATGGATCTACAAGCCGTACAGCAAGCTATAGCGGATGCTCAATGTGATGGCTGGTTATTGTATGATTTTAGACGTAGCAATGACTTAGCTTGCCGTTTTCTTGACCTTGGCGAGGCGTTTCTCACGCGAAGGTTTTTCTATTGGATACCCCGCACTGGCGACCCAATTAAAATTGTGAGTATTATTGAACCAAATCATCTAGATCATTTACCCGGTAAAAAATATACGTTTCGCTCGTGGCAAGACCTAGAGCAAGCGGTGGTGTCAACTTTATCCAGCGCCAGCCGAGTTGCAATGGAGTATTCTCCACGCAATGGTAATCCCTATGTTTCCAAAGTAGATGCCGGGACAATAGAACTTGTGCGTGGTTGCGGTGTGAAGGTGGTAAGTTCTGCCGATATTCTAGCGCAATTTACCAGTGTGTGGGATGATCAAAAACTCGCACTGCACTATCAAGCCGCAGAGGTTTTAGACAGGTCCGTAGCACAAGCCTGGAAATGGATCGCCTCAGGACCTCGCACAGACTACGGTGTACAGCAGTATCTGCTACAACTATTTTTAGAGGCTGGTTGTGTCATGGAGGGCAGTCCTATATGCGCGATCAACGCCGATAGCGCCGACCCCCACTTCATGGCGACCGAACAAACCGCCAAGCGTATTCGACCAGGCGATTTCATCTTAATAGATCTATGGTGCAAGCGAAACGTACCTAACGCTACCTACGCCGACATCACCAGAGTTGGCTTTTATGGAGATCGCCCTTCTACAAAGCATCAAGAAATATTTTCCATTGTCAAATCTGCGCGTGACGCTGCTACGGATTTAGTTATTGATAGCTTCGCACGTAACAATGAACTTCTAGGCTGGCAGGTTGACCAGTGTGCTCGCGATGTCATCAACGCCGCTGGTTATGGCGAGTTCTTTACACATCGTACCGGGCATAACATCGATGAAAAAGACCACGGCGATGGAGCACACCTCGACAATCTAGAAACTCAGGATCAACGACGGCTGCTGACCAGCACTTGCTTTTCTATCGAACCGGGTATTTACCTGCCTGGGCAATTTGGTGTTCGCCTTGAGTATGATATCTATATACACACAGATGGCCGTGCTGAAATAACAGGAGGGATCCAGGAAACCATTCATTGCATCAGTCCCTAATAGATCTTGCATAGAACGTCCAACGAAGCTATGCTTATATAGCTTATTTTATGACGGTTATAGAGTAAAAAGACTATAGGAGTACTCGTGGTGTTAGTGGAAGAAGGGATAGAAGACAAGCGTGAAGCAAGCGTTCTATCAGTCGTTTGTTTAGTAGCTGGCACATGTATGGGTGGAGGTATGTTAGCCCTTCCCGTCGCTACTGGAGTAGCAGGTTTTTTTCCCTCTATCTTGGTAATGATCGTTTGCTGGATCACAATGACCGCTTCGGCCTTATTTCTTCTTGAAGCAAGTTTGTGGATGGATGAAGGCGCTCACGTTATCTCCATGGCCAAGCGTTTTCTGGGGAACTGGGGTCGCGTTCTCGCTTGGACACTCTACCTGTTCATCTGCTATGCCTCCGTGGTCGCCTATACGGCCGGTGGGGGAGCGCAAGTTACCCATGCTCTTCGCGAATCCTTCCAAATGGATGTCAGCAAGGCCTATAGCTGCACACTCTTTTTGGTTGTATTCGGCTCCGTTTTATACCTTGGAAACTATATCGTAGGACGCGTCAACACCATCTTATTTATGGGCATGATTGGCGCCTATTTCGCCTTGGTAATTCTAGGGGTAGACCACGTAGATACCAGCTTACTGCAGTACCGACAGTGGAAAACAGCATGGCTGGCTATACCCTTATTTTTGACCTCCTTTAGCTTTCAGACAATGGTTCCAAGCTTAACACCTATGTTAAAACGCAACGCTAGCGTATTACGATGGGCGATTATTGGCGGCACAACCCTCACCTTTGCCGTTTATCTTGTGTGGGAATGGCTTGTTTTGGGGATTGTCCCTGTAGAAGGACCGACCGGTCTGGCAGAGGCCTTAGCTAGAGGCGAACCCGCCACGCATTATATGAAAGAGCAGGTAGGTAGCGGTCTTATCTATATGGTAGCCGAATACTTTGCCTTCTTTGCGCTTGTAACATCATTTTTGGGTATCGCTATGGGATTGTTTGACTTTTTGTCAGATGGCCTACGCATTCGTAAAGACTTTCGCGGCAAGATTATCCTCACGCTGCTTATCGCTATTCCAACACTCTTCTTCGCTGTTAATTTTGAGCGTGCTTTTTTGGTGGCGCTTGATACCTCCGGAGGATATGGTGATAGCATTTTAAACGGAATTATGCCCGTGGCAATGGTATGGATCGGACGCTATCACATGGGACTGAAATCAGAGGTCCCAACGCCTGGCGGTAAGGTACTATTGATTGCTGTTGGACTATTTTTCCTCGGTGCTTTTTTACTTGAAGTCGGTATTCATTCGGGTCTCGTCCCGCTGATGTAGGAGTGTTTATGTCTCTTTGGTTAGCCGCTAAGGCATTTGTTAAAGCATTAAAGAATCCCGATGAGGCAAGGCAGTTTGTCGAAAAAGAAGGGACGCCACTGCTAACTGGTAGCGAAACCGATCTTACACATCTTCGTTTGTTAGCCTTGTTACAGCGCTCTGGACGACTTATTGACTTTCTTAAGGAAGATATCACCAAGTTCCCCGATGCTCAAGTAGGTGCTGCCGCGCGTCAAGTGCACAAAGAATGCGCGACATTGCTGGAGGATGTGGTAACGATACGTCCCGTCTTTCAAGACGAAGAGGGGAGTCAGGTGCGCGTTCCCGTGGGATATGATGCAGAGAGCATCAAAGTCATTGGCAACGTAAAGGGCAATCCACCGTTTGAAGGCATTTTAGTTCACCGCGGGTGGAAGGCGCATAAACGTTCACTGCCGAGAAGTGTTGGTGAACATCACAGCGAAGTCATTTGCCCAGCCGAAATCGAAGTGAAGTAGAGATAGAGAATTCTTCACGTCGCTGCGTCTTTGCGTTGAATTCTTCAAAATATTAGGAGAGGGACTAATGAATGCGCAATATTTAATTGGTATTGATCTAGGTACCACCAATTGTACCATGGCTGCGGCTTCTATTTCCTCAGGCCTGATTGAAACACTACCGATCACCCAGCTAACTACTTTTGGTGAACAGAACTTAACTTCTCTACCATCCTTCATCTATTTTGCATTACCCGAAGAGATATCCTCTGGCCTACCAGAGCATTGCCTGGGTACCTTCGCTCGCGAGCGAGGTGCCGAGGTACCCGGTCGTGTCATTGCATCTGCTAAATCTTGGCTTTGTCATGCAGGAGTCGACAGACGTCAGCGAATCCTTCCATCAGATGCTGAAGAAAACTCACCTAAGTTAAGCCCAATAGAAGCGTGCACATCCCTTCTGAGCCATTTGAGGAATGAGTGGAATACCAAGCATCCCGAAGCTCCATTTGACCAACAACAAATCTATGTGACAGTTCCCGCCTCTTTTGATCCCAGCGCACGACAACTCGTTCAAGAGGCAGCATTGGAAGCAGACTATCCCGATCTGGTTCTATTAGAAGAACCTCAAGCCGCCTTTTATGCGTGGTTGCAAAGTCATGAAGAGACGTGGCGCAAACAGTTGCAGGTAGGTGATACCATTCTCGTTGTCGATATTGGCGGTGGCACCACAGATTTTAGTTTAATTAAGGTAGAAGAAGAAGCCGGCGAAATCGCCTTAAGGCGTTTGGCTGTGGGCGCTCATCTGCTTCTTGGTGGCGATAACTTAGACCTCGCTTTAGCCTATGTCGCAAAAGCAAAGCTTGAAGAGCAGGGCCATGATCTTGATATATGGCAAATGCAGTCCCTCGTGCACCGTTGCAGAGAGGCCAAAGAGTCATTTCTGGGAGATACCCCCCCTGAACAACTAGACATCTCTATTCGAGGACGAAGCAGCCGCTTAGTCGGTGGTACCATCACTACCAGTCTATCACGCGAGGAAGCCGAGCAAGTATTAGTGGAGGGATTCTTCCCACTAGTGGAGCCTACAGAGCGCTCTTCGACAGAAAGACGTCTAGGCATACAGCAAGTCGGTCTACCCTATGCCCAAGATCCACGCGTCTCCTGCCAATTAGCTAAGTTTCTTAGTATGACAGGTGAAACTGACAGTGCGACCATGAATCAATTCGTGGTACCCACTGCAGTGCTATTCAATGGGGGGACTTTAAAGTCAGTATCTCTACGTGAACGCATTGTAGAGTTATTGAACTTATGGGCTGCTTCCCTAGGCCATAAGCCCGTCACGGTACTTGCAGATGCCGATTACGACTTCGCAGTCAGCCGGGGAGCCGTCAACTACGGGTTAGCTCGCAATGGCAAATCGATTCGTATCCGTGGAGGCACTAGCCGAAGTTACTACATTGGTGTAGAAGATGCCGTGCCAGCCGTTCCCGGTGTCCCCACACCCCTGAAAGCTGTGTGTGTGGTACCATTTGGCATGGAAGAAGGTACTGAACAAACTCTTGAAGGACAAGAATTCGCCCTACTTCTAGGACAACCAGCCACTTTCCGCTTTTTCAGTCGCTCTACACCAGATCAAAAAGCCGAAGTGCGCAATTGGAAACGAGAACTGACCGAGCTGCATCCCATCGAGACCGTTCTTGATAGATCTGATAGCGATGGACGCACAATTCGCGTGACCTTGCGATCCAAGGTCACGGAACTTGGTGTGCTGGAACTGTGGTGTGTCGCCGCCGATGGTCGCCAGTGGAAACTCGAGTTCGACGTTAGGCAGTCTCAACCAGAAGATGTCCTTCAAGGGTAGAGTCTAAGGTCTTGCCCCCTTAGTGTTTGGTAATATATTAGGGAAAGATTCGTATAAGGTGTGAATCCCTTCTATTGTAATCTCATTCCAAATACGTCTACAATTAACCAAAATCAACTTGAAAGCTGGTCGTTCCTGTAATAGCTCAAAGGCGTTCATATCAAAAGTACATGATGTGCCGCTCATATTAAGACTAGTGAGGTCAGGAAACCTCTTTATGAAATTATCCAAAACATATGGACCTGATAAAACACAATCCTCAATGAACAGTGCAGTCACATTAGAAACTTTGGTTGCCTGAGTTTCCTTATAACCCACTATATTTTCACCCCTGTAAGTCAATGTGGAGAGTGGTTTGCAACTATCAAATTTGTCTTTTACACCTGCTAAATTTCCAATAAAACCATCAATCTTCCAGTTCACACCGCTTCGGAACATTATGGTTGAAGTTATCATAGATTCACCAACAACATCTATACAATAGCCGTTGGGTTTCGAAGTACTCTGCCTAATTAGGTATGAGCCCTGAGGAGCCTTTGAAAGCAGCTCTATTGAGTCCTCTTTAGTAGTACCTACATGAAATCCCGGGTCATTTTCTAGCTCTTGTGAATAGGGTTGAAGGACGCTAACATGATTCTCCAGTGTTTTTTCATTGTCAAATGATAGAGTCTTGATGTCATCACCCTGGCGAGATTTCCACGTAACAAAAACTCTAGGCGTTTTTTCTGTAATATAACTGATATAAGTGCCTCGAGGATGATTTCTAAGCAAGACGATTGTTTCTTCTGTGCTTCTAACACCTAAGAAAGCCGAATGACAGGCTGGGGTAAGATGGAGCTCTATAGGCGCGGGTACTAAACATGCCTCTGCAACAGGAATTCCGCATTGCGGCAGGGCTACCACAGTTCTTACCATAGGTTGACTCTCTGATATGGCCAGTACAGGTCTAATATCTACGCCACTGGAACTAGTAAGAGAATTTTGTTGTGGAAGTGTTGGAATACTGTTTGTTATTGTGGGTTCTCTAGTAATAGATTCCATTTAGTATTAAATCCTATATAATATGTTATTATTAAACAACATGACTGTAGCGTAATTTAAACTTTAAGTCAATTTAATCTTTAATAGTGTAACTGGAAAATAGAAATGTCGAGTTTAACATAGATAATATGAAAATTCATAACTATGAGCGCCGCGAGATCTTCTTGATAAATTCTTAATCTCTGGTCACTATACTTTTGCAGCTTAGAGTAAGCAGTTTAAGGAGAGAAAATGCTTTATCAAATTCAGTCTCAGCAAATCGTGAACAGACTTCTTCCATTTTGGAAACCGAAGCCTACTCCACCTACAGTTGGTGAGAAATTGCAGTCTGCGGTTGGTCTCGTAGCCAAGATTGTATTAATCGGCTTGGCCACCTCTGCTGCTTTATACTGTGGAGGACAGGGCCTCGTTCAAGCCGGTCTATATTTACAGAAATCGGTTGCATCTATGACCTTATGTGGCCAAGGGTTAGTTAAAGCAGGATTTGGTGCTGCATGGATAGGGAAAAAGCTCTTTCTCAGTATTGCAGTTCCTATTTACGCTGTAGTTTATGTGTTGCCAAAAGAAATGCTAAAGGGCGCTAAGTGGTTGGTATCAGAGGTCCTTCCTCAGCTATCGTCTCTGTTACGCACGGTGGCGCACAAAGTGATCAAGATAGCCTGTCAATGTATAGAACGCCTTATGTGCGACGTCGTGATCCCTTTAGCGGCGCATCTAATAAGACTATGTCGAGATTACATCTTGCCCGCACTTCAAGTGCTTTTTGAAGCAGTCAGGAGCGCTTATAACACTGCTATAGAAACTATCTCAACCATCACTGTCACTATAGCCAAACATGCATTTGCGGCTATTAGTGAAGCCTATTGCCAATTGTCGACACTGATTAGCGAAGCCAGTGCCGCCTTATGGGAGACTCTAACAGTGACCGTGCCTGAAGTGACAAACCAAACCATTACAGCCATTCAAGAAGCGTTTAGCAACACCATCAAAGTGCTTGACCTCGCCTGGACCTAGTTGGTGGATTGTATGTCTTGATAGATACATCCTGGAGACCCTTTAGGCCTTAGAATAATCCTAGCGGCCTGAAGGGCAATCTGCGTCCATATCGTCCACAAGGTCAATCTACTGCTTCATCAACAACTTCAGCGCTTCCTGCTTCATTCTCAGATGCAAGCTGTACAATCCATTAGCCCTGTTTGGAGATAAACTAGCGGGGATTTGCAACTCGTCCAAATAAGTAGGAGGGCATTTAAGAACCGTTTCAGGGCTCTCACCACTGTAAACGTTAATAAGTAGCGCAGCAAGGCCTTGGCTTATTAGCGCATCAGACTCACCTTCAAAGAGGATGATATCGCCCTCCGAGCTGGTGTGGAGGTACATCAAACTTTGGCAGCCCTTAACAAGATTCTCAGGCACTCGATACTCAGCAGCCAACTTGGGCATACTCTTACCAAGATCAATAATTTTTTGATAACGGTCGTCAAGAGTGTGACAAGAAGAAAAAAGATTTTTTAATTTGTCCTGTTTAGCCAGGCACGATTCATACATTAGGCAACTCACCACAAAAATAGGCTCCCTATGGTAGCAAAAAGCAGGGGAATTCTTCACGAAAAATTAGAACTCATTTATCGGCTTGACATTTAAGACGAATATGATATTCTACTCGACAGTACTGTATTACCTCATTGTCCTCTCATCAAAAAAATTTGGATCTATGGCTAAAGAAGACACGCTCAAACTCGAGGGCACCGTAGAGGAGCTTTTACCGAACATGCATTTCAAGGTTGCCTTGAAAAGTGGCCCTACGGTGATCGCACATCTTTGTGGAAAGATGCGTATGAAGAATATTCGCGTACTGGTTGGTGATATTGTTAATGTTGAAATGTCGCCCTATGACCTAACGACAGCACGGATCATATACCGTCAACGTTAGTAATTAAGGCCTTTTCAAGAAAGGTAGTTGATTTTTTTTATTTAACTCGATAGACTGTAGAGCTTTCGAGTTGGCCGTAGATATTTTGCGGTAATTTGTGCCCAGATAGCTCAGGGGTAGAGCACTTGCATGGTAAGCAAGCGGTCGTAGGTTCAAGTCCTATTCTGGGCAGACAGAGAAGTAAGTAGAGTTATAGAGTCAGCCGAATTGGAGGATGCAATATGGCTAAGCAAACATTCGAACGAAAAAAACCTCACGTAAACGTTGGAACTATTGGCCACGTTGACCATGGTAAGACAACGCTGACGGCAGCGATTACGAAGGTTTTAGCAGAAGCGGGCGGCGCAGTTTTCCGTGACTACGCGTCGATTGATAATACACCCGAAGAAAAAGCGCGTGGTATCACGATTAACTCCTCTCACGTAGAGTATGAGACAAATAATCGTCACTACGCACACGTCGACTGCCCTGGGCACGCCGACTACGTCAAAAACATGATTACTGGTGCTGCTCAGATGGACGGAGCAATCCTCGTCGTAGCAGCTACAGACGGTCCTATGCCTCAGACTCGTGAGCATATCTTGCTCGCACGTCAGATGCAGGTACCTGCAGTAGTCGTATTCTTGAATAAAGTTGATCAAATGGGCGAAGGGGACGAAGAGCTCCTAGACCTAGTTGAGATGGAACTTCATGAACTATTGGAATCCAAAGGCTACAAAGACACCCCGATTATTCGTGGTTCTGCGTTGAAAGCCCTGGAAGGTGATGCTGGCCATGTTGCAGCCATTAAGAAATTGATGGAAACTGTTGACAGCTTCATCCCAACACCAGAGCGTGCTGTTGACAAGCCTTTCTTGATGCCAATTGAAGACGTATTCTCCATCTCTGGCCGTGGTACTGTTGTTACCGGCCGTGTGGAACGTGGTATCATCAAGTTGAACGACAAGCTACAGATCATCGGTTTGAAGCCTACTAAGGATTCAGTCGCTACTGGTCTTGAAATGTTCAACAAAGTTCTGGACGAAGCACGTGCCGGCGAAAACGTTGGTGTGCTACTCCGTGGCGTTGAAAAGGATGATGTTGAGCGTGGTATGGTTCTTTGCCATCCAAACTCAGTAACTCCTCACACCGAATTCAAAGGCCCTGTTTACGTGTTAACCAAAGAAGAAGGCGGCCGTCATAAGCCATTCTTCACCGGTTACCGTCCACAGATCTACATCCGAACAACCGACGTTACCGGTACAGTTGAACTGCCTGCCGGTGTCGAAATGGTTATGCCAGGGGACAACGTAGAGATCATCGTTAAGTTGATCGCTCCTGTTGCTCTTGAGCTCGGTATGCGCTTCGCTATCCGCGAAGGTGGCCGTACGATCGGTGCTGGTACCATTTCCGAAATCATTAAATAATGATTTCGTTGGGGACGAACAACCTGACGGGAACGTAAGAACCCGTCAGGTCGTCCCATTGAGGGTGTGTAGCTCAGCTGGTAGAGCAGCGGCCTCCAAAGCCGAAGGTCGGGGGTTCGATCCCCTCCGCACTCGTTGTGCATAGAGAAGCTAATAGAGCGAACTGAAACAGGAGCCAACGCGAAGATGGGCCATATAGGAGTAAGTAGCGTGCTTGAGGGAAAGAAAAACGGTAGCGCAAGTGCCCCGGAAGCTCCCCTTGGAGTGGCTAGTGTGGGCGACTTTATTGGCGGCATGAAAGACGAGCTATCCAAGGTGACTTGGACCAGCCGTGAAGAAATGCAGCTCTATATTAAAGTAGTAGTACTGTCTACTCTAGTCTTCGGATTAGGTGTGTATGCAGTAGATGTGATTATACAAGGCGTTCTCCATGGATTGAACGCCATAGTACAGTTTATTGGTGGTTAGAGCTTGCGAAGCTGAAAAGGGGAACAGGAATGCATAAGTGGTACGTCCTTCAGGTGCTTTCAGCTCAAGAGAAGAAGGTCAAGAAGGCTCTAGAAGACCATCGAGACATGAAAGGTATGGCTGACCTTATTGAAAAGGTCGTACTTCCAACGGAGCACGTCTCCGAAGTGAAGCGTGGCCAACAGCATGTTGTCGAGAAGAAATTGTGGCCCGGATATCTGTTAGTTCGAATGACGTTAAATGATGAATCATGGAGCTACGTCAAGAACACAGCGGGTGTCATAGACTTTTTAGGTGGTGATGCACCTACTGCACTTACTGAACGCGAGATCGAGCTAATCATGCAAGACCTCGAAAGTAAGAAGGGTAGAGTCACCGAGAAGCATAAGTTTCAAGTTGGCGACCGCGTCAAAATTATTGATGGCGTCTTCGTTAACTTCCTTGGCAGTGTTACCGAAGTCTTCCCTGAAAAGGGTCGCTTAAGCGTAATGGTATCGATTTTTGGTAGGGATACTCGAGTAGATGACCTCGAATTCCTACAAGTCGAAGCCTCTACCGACGATGCTGAAGCAAGTGAAGGCTAGGAACTGGCAAGATTGAGATAAGAGATAGTAAGTTAAGAGGAACAGATGGCTAAGAAGAAAGTCTCCAAGATTATTCGCTTGCAGATTCCCGCAGGGAAAGCAACGCCAGCACCACCAATCGGACCAGCGCTAGGTGCTGCCGGTTGTAACATTATGGCGTTCTGCAAAGAATATAACGCGAAAACGCAAAGTCAAGCTGGTGATATATTACCTGTTATCATCACTGTTTATCAGGATAAATCCTTTACCTTTGTGACTAGGAAGCCTCCTGTGGCTGAGATGTTGAAGAAAGACCTTGGTCTTGCGAAAGGTTCTGGTGTTCCCAACCGTGATAAGGTTGGCAAAATCACCCGTACCCAAGCTCGTAAGATTGCACAGGATAAGCAAGAGGACATGAATGCTCGTGACCTCGAAGCAGCAACAAACATCGTCTTAGGCACTGCCAGGTCCATGGGTATCCAGCTTGTTGAAGAATAAAGAATTGAGTAGGCGAAATGACTCGAAGAAGTAAAAGATTACAAGATATTTCCAAGAAGTTAGACTCTGCAAAGGTCTACACTGTGGAGCAAGCTGTGGAGCTGCTGCAAGGCTGCCCCGGCGTTAAGTTTGATCAGTCTGTCGAGGTCGCTCTGAGGCTGGGTGTCGACCCGCGTAAGTCCGACCAAAACGTACGTGGTACCGTTGCTTTACCGCACGGGACTGGTAAAACAATGCGCATCGTCGCCTTAGCGCGCGGTGACAAAGTGAAGGAGGCCCTCGATGCTGGCGCTGAACACGCTGGTAACGAAGAGCTCCTAGAGAAGATTAACGGTGGCTGGACTGACTTTGACGCTGTTGTGGCTACGCCCGACATGATGCGTGAAGTTGGTAAGCTTGGTAAGGTACTAGGCCCTCGTGGCTTAATGCCAACGCCAAAAGCCGGTACGGTGACTACTGACCTCGCTAAAGCTATCGGCGAGCTGAAAGGTGGTAAGATCGAGTTTAAACTTGATCGTCATGGCATTATTAATAGTGCTGTGGGCAAACTTTCTTTCGCTGCTGAGAAACTAGTAACGAATATTAAGTCTCTCCTGACCGCAATCACACGTGCCAAACCTTCAAGTGCAAAAGGGCAATACGTGCGAGCGCTATACCTCTCTTCTACCATGGGGCCGGGTCTCAAGATCGAACTTAAAGACCTCGATGTGGTTTAAAGGAGAAAGCGCAGAATGAGACAGGAAAAACAATTCTTTTTGGACTCGATCCAAGAGCACATCGAGAAAGCTGAAGGCGTAGTGATTTTAAAGTATCACCGCCTAACTGCTAACTCCGCCAATGACTTTCGTGGTGGTGCAGCAAAGCTAGGGGCCCATATCACTATGGTACCTAAGCGCGTGTTTGTGAAGGGTGCAGCGCAAGCTGGTCTTACCCTTGACAGACAAGACCTCGAGGGACACATCGGCCTAGTTTTTGCCGATCGCGATCCTCTCGAAGTTGCTAAGTTTGTAGTTAAGTATGGAGAAGAAGCTGAGAAGGTTGTCGAGATTCTCGGCGGTCGTTTCGAAGGCAAGATGTACAACGCTGCCGATATGGTGAAGTTGTCACAATTGCCATCGTTGCCAGAGATGCGCTCTCAGTTCCTTAGCGTTCTCGAAGCACCGCTATCGCAGACACTCGCTACAATGGAAGCGATTCTCTGCAGCGTTATCCACTGCTTAGAAAACAAAGCACAGCAAAGCGGCCAACAAGAAAGCCAGCCCGAAAGCGAGCAAGATGGCGAGAGTCAACAATAAATTTATAAGATGCAATTTGTGAGGTAGTACCGTGAGCAAACAAACAATTGAAAATCTACGTGATGAACTCAGCAAGCTGACTGTTCTAGAGATGTCCGAACTGAAGACTATGCTAGAAGAGACATGGGGCGTTAAAGCTGCTGCTGCAGCTCCTGCTTTCATGGCCGCAGCTCCTGCTGCTGCTGCTGCTGAAGAGTCAACTGATTTCCAAGTTACACTCAAAGAAGCTCCTGCTGATAAGAAGATCGGAGTCATTAAGGTTATCCGCGAGATCACCGGCCTCGGTCTAAAAGAAGCTAAGGACCTCGTTGAGGCGGCTCCTAAAGTCGTTAAGGAGTCTGCACCTAAGGCTGAAGCTGAAGAGATCAAGAAGAAGCTTGAAGCCGCTGGCGCACAAGTACAGTTGAAAGGTCTATAGACCGCGATTCGATCGCAACACCAACCTAGGATGATATGCGGGCAGTAATGCTTGTGTTTCATCCTGGGATTGCTTGTATTTACGGATAGGTAGACTGTTTTCCTTCTAACGAAGATTGGTCCTATCGAACCTCATGCCAACCCAGATCAGGGAGTCCTACATGTTGCAAAGGCCGCCGGAGCGGGTGAGTTTTGTTGAAAAAGAGGAGATCATCGATCTCCCGAACCTCATTGAAGTTCAAATTAAATCTTATGACCAGTTTCTGCAAGCGGACAAATTTCCCGATGAAAGGGAAAACGTTGGTTTGCAAGAGGTTTTTAATGAGATCTTTCCAATTAGATCTTACGATGAAAAGACTGTTTTGGAATATCTCTCGTACAGCTTAGGCGTACCGAAGTATTCACCAGAAGAGTGTATTCGTCGCGGTATCACGTACAACGTGACGCTTAAAGTTAAGTTCCGTCTTACTGACGAGACAGGCATCAAGGAAGAAGAAGTCTACATGGGAACAATTCCCGTGATGACTGATAAGGGTACCTTTATCATTAACGGTGCTGAGCGCGTTGTTGTTTCTCAGTTGCACCGTTCTCCTGGCATATGTTTCGAGCAGGAGCGTCATGCCCGCGGACAGATGCTTTACTCCTTCCGAGTTATTCCATATCGCGGCAGCTGGCTAGAAGGCTCCTTGGATACTGGCGATTTGATCTATATCTACATTGACCGTAAGAAGCGCCGTCGTAAAATCCTAGCTACGACCTTTATCCGTACTCTTGGTTTCTCAACGAATACCGATATCATCGAAGAGTTCTTTAGCACACGTAAAGAGAAGATCAAGACAGAGAAAGAGTTCGCGAAGCTAGTGGGTAAGATCCTAGCCGAAGATGTGGTTGATGAAGAGACAGGTCTTGTGTTTGGTAAAGCGGCCGAGAAGCTGACAACAGCGATGTTGAAGCGTATGGTCGACGCTGGTGTTAATGTCGTTCGTATTGCTGAAGATGCTGACGAGAATAGCCCTATCATCAAGATGCTTGCAAAGGACCCTACAGACAGCTATGAAGCGGCCTTGAAGGACTTCTATCGCAAGATCCGTCCTGGTGAGCCTGCTACACTTGCCAATGCGCGTTCAGCGATTATGCGCCTCTTCTTTGACCCCATGCGCTACAATTTGGGCAAGGTTGGCCGTTACAAGCTAAACTCCAAATTAGGCGTAGAGGTTAATGACGATGTCTTATCATGCGTGACTTTGACAAAAGAAGACGTCATTGGCGCTGTTAAGTACCTCATTCGCTTAAAGCAGGGTGATCCTGATGCTTCTATCGACGATATTGACCACTTGGGCAACCGTCGCGTACGTTCTGTTGGTGAATTGATCCAGAACCAGTGCCGTATTGGCTTGGCTCGTATGGAGAAAATCATCCGTGAACGTATGAACCTATTTGACTTCTCGTCAGATACGTTGACGCCTGGCAAGATTGTCTCTGCAAAGGGTCTATCAGGCGTGCTTAAGGACTTCTTCGGTCGTTCGCAATTGTCACAGTTCATGGACCAAACTAACCCTGTAGCAGAGCTGACGCATAAACGTCGTCTTTCCTGCCTAGGACCTGGTGGTCTTAACCGTGACCGCGCTGGCTTTGAAGTTCGTGACGTTCACCATAGCCACTACGGACGTATCTGCCCGATTGAGACACCTGAAGGTCCAAACATCGGTCTGATTACATCGTTATCCTGCTTTGCTAAGATCAACGAGTTCGGTTTCATCGAAACACCATACCGCATCGTACGAGACGGTATCGTTACAGATGAGATTGAGTACATGACAGCGGACCAGGAAGAGCGTTGCGTTATCGCACAAGCCTCTACTGTTCTCGATGATATGAGTATGTTCCAGGAATCACGTTGCTGGGCTCGCCGACATGGCGAACCTGCAGAAGTTGATACCGAAATCGTCACGCATATGGACGTATCTCCAAAGCAGATGGTGTCTATTGTAACGGGCTTGATCCCGTTCTTGGAGCACGATGACGCCAACCGAGCTTTGATGGGTTCGAACATGCAACGTCAGGGCGTACCATTGCTGAAACCTGAGGCACCAATAGTTGGTACTGGGTTGGAAGCACGTGCTGCTCGCGACTCCGGCGCTGTGATTATTGTTGAGGAAGAGGGGGTTGTTGACTATGTCGATGGCTACCGTATCATCGTCAGCCCTAAAGAACACGCCATGCAGAAGAAGACCTACTTGTTGAAGAAGTTCTTGCGTTCCAACGCAGGTACTTGTATCAACCAGCGTCCTCTATGCCGAGTCGGTGATGTTGTTAAAGTTGGTGATGTAATTGCCGACGGACCTGCCTGCGATAAAGGTGAGGTAGCTCTCGGACGTAACGTTCTTGTGGCATTTATGCCATGGTACGGCTACAACTTCGAAGACGCCATCATTATCTCCGAAAAGCTTGTCCGCGAAGATTATTACACATCATTATATGTTGAAGAGTTTGAAATCACAGCTCGTGATACCAAGCTTGGACGTGAAGAAATCACTCGTGATATCGCAAACGTTTCTGAAGAGCAGTTGGTCAACCTCGGTGAAGATGGTATCATCCGCATCGGTGCTGAAGTGCACCCAGGGGATATCCTTGTCGGTAAGATTACTCCGAAATCCGAGACTGAGCTAGCTCCTGAAGAACGTCTATTACGCGCTATCTTCGGTGAGAAAGCAGCGGACGTGAAGGATGCATCTTTGACTGTTCCTCCAGGCACTGAAGGTGTCGTGATGGACGTTAAAGTATTCAGCCGTCGTGACCGCTTGTCCAAGACTGATGAAGAGTTGGTTGAAGAAGCTGGCAAGATTAAGGACATCCAACGCGAGTACAAGGCTAAGAAAGCCGAACTCGATCGTGATAAGCGTGAGCGCTTGGGTGCCTTGCTTCTTAACGAAAAAGCTCCTGGCACTATCGTTCATCGCCGTACAGCAGAAGTGCTTGTGGAAGAGAATGAGGTGATCACTCAGGAACTTATCGAGCTGATCGAAGCTGAGCGTGTGGAAGACTTGTTGGTACCAACCAACGATACTTACCGCATGATGAAGAAGATCTTGCATGACTTCGAAGTTGCTACTCAGACATATGATACACAGTATAAGACAGAAATCGAGTCTATGCGTAAAGGTGACACAGACCTAGATCCCGGCGTTATCCGCCAGGTTAAGGTTTATGTGGCATCTAAGCGTAAGCTGCAGGTCGGTGACAAAATGGCCGGTCGCCACGGTAACAAGGGTGTCGTCTCCAAGCTAGTGCCTGAAGCCGATATGCCGTACCTACCAGATGGCCAAGCCATTGAGATCATTCTGAACCCGTTGGGCGTACCTTCGCGTATGAACATGGGTCAGTTGTTCGAGACACACCTAGGCTTTGCTGCGCAAAAGGCTGGTATTTGGATTAAGAGTCCTGTCTTCGAAGGCTTCCCAGAAGATGAAGTCTGGAAGATGATGAAGGATCAGGGCTTGCCAGAAGATGGTAAGTTCTACCTCTCTGACGGTTGCACTGGCGAACGTTTCGAAGGTAAAGTTGTTGTCGGCCTCATCTATATGTTGAAGCTGGGACACCTTGTTGCCGATAAGATCCACGCTCGTGCGGTTGGACCCTACTCTCTTGTTACGCAGCAACCATTGGGCGGTAAAGCTCAGATGGGTGGTCAGCGTTTCGGGGAGATGGAAGTGTGGGCTGCCGAAGCATACGGTGCCGCTCACCTTCTTCAGGAGATCCTTACCGTTAAGTCTGATGACGTTGCAGGTAGAACACGTATTTACGAGTCTATCGTTAAAGGTGAAAACCTACTGCGTTCCGGCACTCCAGAATCATTCAACGTTTTGATTAAAGAGATGCAGGGACTAGGCCTTGACGTTCGCGCTGAAGCGATCGTCAAAGAAGAAGACTAAATGCATAGACGGCGCCGTTAGGCGCCGTCTCACTTCTATTAGGCTTGCATAGAGTTGCCATTAAAGCTTTTGGGCAGGAGATAGCATGTACGATCGTGAAGATCAGGAAAGTTCCCAGTTCGACCAAATATCCATCCGTATCGCTTCGGATGATGTGATTCGTAACAAGTGGTCTCGTGGCGAGATTAAAAAGCCTGAGACTATTAATTACCGAACCTTTAAACCGGAAAAAGGCGGTCTTTTCTGCGAGAAAATTTTTGGTCCAACTAAGGACTGGGAATGCGCTTGCGGAAAATATAAGAAGATTAAACACAAGGGTATCGTCTGTGACCGTTGTGGCGTCGAGGTTACATTGTCTAAGGTTCGTCGTGAGCGTATGGCTCACATCGACTTGGCGGTTCCTGTCGTCCATATTTGGTTCTTCAAGACTATGCCATCCCGTATCGGTAACGTCTTAGGTATGTCCTCGACAGACCTAGAACGCGTTATCTATTACGAAGAATATGTCGTTATCAATCCCGGTCAAACTGATCTTGAGAAGAAACAACTTTTGAATGACGCCGAATTGCGCGATGCTCAAGAGAAGTGGGGACGTGATGGATTTATAGCTAAGATGGGTGGTGAAGCCATCCGTGAGCTACTAGAATCTGAAGACCTAACAGGTTTGTTGCTCGACCTTAAGGACAAACTGCGCAAGACTAAATCGCAGCAAGCGCGTATGAAGCTTGCTAAGCGTTTAAAAATTGTCGAAGGCTTTGTTACTTCTGGCAATAATCCTGGCTGGATGGTGATGTCTGCAGTTCCAGTGATTCCACCGGACCTACGTCCTTTGGTACCATTGGATGGCGGACGCTTCGCGACATCGGACCTAAACGATCTGTACCGTCGCGTTATCAACCGTAACAACCGTCTGAAAGCTATCCTCAAGCTAAAGACTCCTGAAGTTATCGTTCGTAACGAAAAGAGGATGCTGCAAGAGGCTGTCGATGCGTTGTTTGACAACGGTCGTCACGGTCATCCTGTTATGGGAGCTGGCAACAGACCTCTGAAGTCGCTATCTGAAATGCTAAAAGGTAAGCAGGGCCGCTTCCGTCAGAACTTGCTCGGTAAACGTGTAGACTACTCTGGTCGTTCCGTTATCGTTGTCGGTCCGGAGCTAAAGCTGAATCAGTGCGGTTTGCCTAAGTTGATGGCGTTGGAGCTATTCGAGCCATTTATTGTTAAGCGTTTGAAAGACCTAGGTTATGTTTACACCATTCGTAGCGCCAAGAAGATGATTCAGCGGCATGCTCCGGAAGTGTGGGACGTTCTTGATGACATCATTAAAGGTCATCCGGTTCTTCTAAACCGAGCGCCTACTTTGCACCGTTTGGGTATCCAGGCATTTGAGCCTATACTCATCGAAGGTAAAGCGATTCGTATTCACCCGCTAGTTTGCGCAGCGTTCAACGCCGACTTTGACGGTGACCAGATGGCCGTTTACGTGCCTCTGTCCATCGAAGCGCAGTTGGAAGCTAAGTTATTGATGATGGCTCCAGATAACATTTTCTTACCATCTTCCGGTAAGCCTGTGGCTGTGCCTTCTCAGGATATGACTTTGGGCTTGTATTACCTAATGCACGACCCCATTTACAATCCTGAAGAGCATGGCGGCAAGATCCGTGTCTTCCGCGACATGGCCGAGGTGCTTCTAGCACTTAGTTCCGGCGTATCGTTTGTAAAAGAAGATATGGAGAAAGCCAAGACACGCAAGAAGGGTGGCGGCGTAGAGACATATGTTGGTCGCGGAATTAAGCTGCACGAACTTATTAAGGTTCGTACTCCAGCTGGTATTATTACCACGACTCCTGGTCGCGTTATTTTTAACACGATTGTTCCGCCTGAGCTCGGCTTCCAGAACTACAACATGCCGAAGAAGAAAGTTAGCGAACTCGTTATGCAGTGCTACAAAAAAGTAGGACTGGAGGCGACAGTACGCTTCTTGGATAACCTAAAAGCTCTAGGCTTCAGCGAAGCGACTAAGGCAGCGGTTTCCATGGGTGTGAAGGACGTTTACATTCCACAAAGCAAGCCAAGGATCTTGGAAGAGGCCTACAAGCGTGTGGGATTGGTTCGTAAGCAGTACGAAGACGGTATTATCACTGACGGTGAGAGATCATCTAAGACGATTAGTATTTGGACTGAAGTTTCTGAAACTCTGTCTGATGAGCTTTTGACACTTATTAGCCAAGTACGTGACGGCGAACTGAACCCGTTGTTTGTTATGATGGACTCCGGCGCTCGTGGTAACAAAACACAGATGCGTCAGTTGGGTGCTCAGCGTGGTTTGATGGCTAAGCCATCGGGTGAGATTATTGAATCACCAATTACCGCTAACTTCCGCGAGGGATTGACGGTTCTTGAGTACTTCATCTCCTCTCACGGTGCGCGTAAGGGTCTTGCCGATACCGCCCTAAAAACTGCTGACTCCGGTTACTTGACTCGACGTTTGGTTGACGTTGCTCAAGACGTTATTACCACTGAGCCTGATTGCGGTACATTGAATGGTATTGAAGTTTCGGCCATTAAACAAGGCCAAGAGGAACTTCTGCCATTGAAAGATCGTATCTTTGGCCGAACTGTTTGTGAAGATATGTACCAGCCTGGCGACAAGACTAAGCTCTTGGCCAAGGTGGGCGATGTCTTGAATATTCAGCAAGCTGAAGCAATCGATGATGCCGGTATTGAAAGCGTTCGTATCCGCTCTGTATTGACATGCGAAACTCAGCGCGGTATCTGCGCTAAGTGCTACGGCATTAACCTGGCTAACGGTAGACACGTCAGCATGGGTGAAGCAGTTGGTACTATCGCTGCTCAGTCCATCGGTGAACCTGGTACTCAGTTGACGATGCGTACGTTCCACTTGGGTGGTATCGCTGCTATGACCTTGAGCCCTGAAATCGAATCCGAACACGCTGGTCTGGTTATCTACACCGGTCTGCGCACTGTTCGTAACGAAGAGGGTGTCTGGATCGCCTTGAATAAAAATGGCGCTCTAAACATCGTTAAGGACGAAGGTCGAAGCATTGAAGAGTACAAGCGTCTGCTCAGCACTAACTCGCTGGAAGCGCTACAGACTTTCACCCTTGAATTGGGAACACGTATCCTCGTTGAAGATGGCGCTAAAGTGAAGAAAGGCCAGAAGATCGCCGAGTGGGAACAGCACAACGTTCCAATTATCTGCGATCGCCCTGGTTATGTGAAGTATGAAGACCTCGTAGAAGGCATCTCAACAGAGAAAGACGTTAACAAGCAAACCGGTATGACCGAGTTGCTCGTTAAGCAGCACCGTGGCGAGTTGCACCCGCAGATCGCTATCTATGCTGACGCTAACTTTAAAGAACTGGTTGGTACCTATCCATTGCCTGCACAGGCCATTATCTCTGTGCAAGAAGGTCAGTACGCTACAGCCGGTATCTTGTTGGCTCGTCTACCACGCGGCGCGATTAAGACAAAGGACATCACGGGCGGTTTGCCCCGAGTTGCTGAGTTGTTTGAAGCGCGTAAGCCACGTGATTCTGCTGAAATCGCTAAGATCGACGGTGTTGTCGACTTCCGTGGCGTCCAGAAGAACAAGCGTATCGTTGTCGTACGTGACGAAGTATCGGGTATGGAAGAGGAACACCTCATTCCGCACACGAAACACGTCGTTGTACAGCGCGGTGACCACGTTGTAAAAGGTCAGCAGTTGACTGACGGCTTGGTTATCCCACACGAAATCTTGGAAGTCTGCGGTGTCCGCGAGCTGCAAAAGTACCTCGTGAACCAAGTTCAAGAGGTTTATCGTCTGCAGGGTGTTGACATCAACGACAAGCATATCGAGATCATCGTGCGTCAGATGTTGAAAAAGGTCCGTGTTGTAGATCCAGGCGATACCAGCCTGCTATTCGGCGAAGAAGTCGACAAGAAGGAATTCCACCTGGAAAACCTCAAAGTCGCAGCCGAAGGCGGCAAGGCAGCGGTGGCTACCCCGGTCTTGTTGGGTATCACCAAGGCGTCCTTGAGTACTGACTCCTTCATCTCAGCGGCATCCTTCCAGGATACAACACGTATCTTAACGGAAGCTGCATGCTGTGGTAAGGTCGACCACTTAATGGGCTTTAAAGAGAACGTCTGCTTGGGACACATCATCCCTGGCGGTACAGGCTTTGAGCACCATAAGCGCGTCAAGAAGTTTGTGGACGCAGAGCGTGAAGAAGAACTCATCTTTGACTTCATCGGTCAGTAGACCGTCGTTAATAAAGCCCCGCGAAAGCGGGGCTTTTTTTTTGTCTCTGCATGGACTGAATGGACTAAGTGGACTAAGTGGACGTTGTGGACAAAAGTTAATCGTCCACTAACGCGGGTGTTTTTCTTAGCCCAGCCCCCTTGTTCACTGTGTAATAACGACTTCTGTAATTACCTACAGGGACACGATATACTTTCGTTTCGGGTTCAGCCGTCAGGTTTCCTCCAGTATTGGTCAGACAAAAGCGATTCCGTTTATCATGATATCCGATTTTAGTTCGGGTATATTTTCCAAAATCCCTCTGGCTATCCTGTACACCGCAAGTGCTTTTCCACAAATTATTGGAAAGATTTAATCAGCTCCGCATTGAGCGAATATGATGACAATTTTCAAAATAGAGAAGTGAAAGAGGTTATTGCTAATAATGTTATAGAAGATGACGTTTGCGACAAAATTAAGTATGTGGCGATCAAAAAAAATAATGGTTTTTTTAGCGAGATCCTCTAGTGGCATTCAGTCCACTTCGTCCACAAAGTCCAGTTGTGGGGCTGGCAGAGCAGGCAAGGCCTAATATAAAATTTGATTTGCAGATAGAGATGGCCATTTGGTATGTTGCATGATCCTAAATGATCCAACAAACTGGATGGCTATATGTTAACGGCAACCTTAGATGAAAAGAAACTAATCGAGCAAGTTCCTGTTGGCTGTATTGTAGAGCACTACAAAGGCAAACGAATGAAGGTTTTAGCTGTTGCTCGTCATACCGAGGACGACTCGTTATACGTCGTTTACCAAAAGCTTTATAACTGCGAGAAATTTGGTGATCGAGCAGTAGTGATTCGTCCTTTGGTAATGTTTTTGGAAAACGTTACGATTAATGGTAAAGAAGTGCCGCGCTTCTCAGTGGTCCAAGAGCGCGCCTGCTGTTAGCCTAGATAGCTAATGGGGCCTATTGCCTGGGCTGGGAGCTGCGCCGCATCCAGCCTAGGCAAAGCGCACTTACTTATCCTTGAGGAGATATGAGCATAGAATCCATGAACAAGTGGTTAAGAGCGCTTTCTAATGGAAAAGCGTTATCTCGATTCAATATAAACAACTTCTTACCTTGATAAAGCTCACGTAATTTTTGTGGGTCTAATCGAAGCCCTGTTGTGGTTAATTCCAATGGAGGACCTTCTGATTGAAAAACGTTCCGCTCACTAATAAATTGTTCTACAGAGGATTGGGAAACTCCTGAGTTAGAAAGGTCTAGTTTTTCTATCGGAAGCCAACATAAGTTTGTCCACTCAGGATCTAGTGACGACCCCGATAAACAAAGTTCATTTAATCGAGCAAGAGCAGTAACTGCTCTTAGATCATCCTTTGTGAGGTTCATGTTTTCAAGGTGTAAACGGGTTAGGTTTGGGGTTCGAGATAACAGACGAGTAAATTGGTCTGATGCATCACTTTCGGCGTTGTCGACATGATACAAGGCTGTGATACGATCCCCAACAGATGGATCTTGATTAATAAGATTGTTTAGCTCTTTCAGAATCGTGTGGTCAGCTAAATCGCAGTAAAGAGAGATTTTTTGGGATGGATCCTGACGAAGCCACGTTAGAAATACAGACTTAACCTCTTCGGGGGTTGCATCAATAAGGCTACTGGTAATGTGCAGATCGGTGGATAAAAGTGTTTCACGGTCAATAGAGGAGCGCAGTGATGGCTCTACTGGTTTTGCTTCAGGAATTCTGGTTTGTTCCAGAGCACTAAAAATCTGAGAACGTTGAGAATACTGTTGAGACTTCCTTAATCCTTCTACAGATTTTATTAAGGAGCGCCACTGTCTGGGTATTGTAGGGACTTGTTCTTTACTATTGTCCAAGGAATCGATGATATTTGTCTCGATTGCTGGTAGGCATTCTCGTATCCATGTTTGGGTAACACATTTGCGAATACCCTCTGGAGTTCTTTCTTGAGGTTCTTCTAAAGAAGATTGAAAGACCTTGGAGTGTAGTGAATTTACAATGGCGATCTGCAATTGTTCGTCGGTTGGTACCAGCCATTGTACCACAGCTTTTTTTAGTGATCCGGGCGCATTTGCATAGCCGCTTTGACTGACTTGAAATGCTATGATGACATCACATATAAGCTTTTCTGTGTCTCCCGTAAACCTAATGTTATTAATTTCGTCTATAGCTGTATCTGTGATAACGGTGGCAAGACATTCTAGATTTGTGACCATGGTATCAACTAGGTTATGCGCGCACTCTGGAGCAGGAGAACCGTTCTCAAAAATAAGAGAGTCGAGAAGGTAGTTCTCGATGGTGCCCGATGACTCGCAGAAATTGAGGAGTTGTTCTCTCAATACTTCTGGAAAGACAAAGTTTGCGAAGGCGTAGCGTGTTTCTTCATAAAGAGCTCCGGTTAAAGAAGGATCGTCGCCATTAAAAATCTCAATGGGTGGTTCCAAGAAATCTGGATCTCCTAGGCTCAAGAACTCAGCAAACTTCCTTTGTGCACTAATGGTCACAGGGAAAACAAGGTCGACAATCTCTTTCATACTAGAGAATAAATCCTGCGGTTCGTGGAGCATGTCTCTAGAGTTTGCAATAAATGACTTTAGCACTGGAATTGTTCGTTCTTCCGCGATGGTTTCGCGTAAACCTTTACCGAGTCCATCCAGCATTTTCGTACGTAGTTTGCAAGCCGTTTGGTCGAGGAGCTGTTTAAATTTAGATTGCGTGAGTATTTCCTTAACGACACTGAAGATGGTGGGGGCAATTTGGGTGACTTTTTTAATAAGTTCACTGTCTATCAGGTCAAATGACAACACGATTTTTGACCAACGGCAATCGGAGGACTTTTCAATAGCGGGATTTAATATATGTAGCTCGTTGTGACTGGCAAGAAAGATGCGAAATTTGTCACAAGTAACTGTTCGCTCACTTCGAAATGTCCAACTTGAAATATCCATTACTCCTCTCACTACCGGTTATATGTTGTTGTAAAATCTAATTATTTTTTGAACTCTTGTCTCCAGATGAGTGCCCGATAGGACACGTAAAAATATGTTTTATGCCCTCGTCGCTCTTTGAAATTGTTGTAGAATAAATGTCAGATTGTAATCACCTGTACTAACGTCCAAAATGTCCCACACAAGGCATTGCGCCAAGTATTGAATTTTGTCTGCTAATTGCTTCGTAATTATTTGATCGAGGGGCAGTTCACCGCCATCGATTGATATTTTGGGCGCACTACTGATGGTCTGTTTCTCATCTCTAGATAATTCCCGCGAACTGTTCAATGTCGTTAATATTTGTGGTGTTAACGAAAAATTTAGGCTAATTTTTTTTTCATCAGAGCTATCTAAGGATAGCTGACCGTTCACTATAGTGGTAGCTTGATGAGGAATAACTTTATAGAGTGCGGGGAGGGGCCTTTGGCTATATACGCGCTCATATCCCCTACTTAGAGTCTGAAGGAATGCGTATTGCGCCAAAATTGGCAGGTCGAGCGAGCGTGTTGAACTAAAAATTACTTTTTTTATCTTGGTGGGGGTTGCCGATCGATCGATTTCGGAGGTTAATAGCGTTTTTAGTGCCCCTTCAGAACCCTGATCAGGTGGAGTGATATTTGCTAGCGATGCTGAATAAACTGGTAAAACATGTTGATTAAAGTCCAAAAGCATGTCTCTTAATAAGTAGGCACGTTCTTTTGTGGGAGCATGACTTTCGATATTCTCGGCTTCAAACGCATTATCTAGGGCGTCTTGTACCTCTGGGGCAGCAAAAGCCCTTGTCACCGCGTCTGAAGCACTTTGGCAAGATTCACATAATTCAATAAGCACTGCAAAATCGGTGGCTATACGTGCTGGATCACCACGTTTCGCCTCAATAAGGCGAATGGCATGGGTCAAGAACGCTCCAGTTTGAATGTTACTCCAGTTCAGCTGTGTGCTTAGAAAATTTCTTATTGCGTTTTTCTTTGAGTGGGAGATCGAGTCATTTAACAGAACGGCATTAAAGGCCTCGGTCAAATAGATGGCCAAGGTGATGCGCATTTGCCAGTAAGAGAGTTCTGGAGTTATATCACTATCCGGAAGCAGACTTATTGCGTGGAGCATGTTATGAAGTTCCTCGATAGTCGCGGGAGCCTTCTTAGCTAGGAGTGGTCTAAATTGTGCTTCTAAGGGATTATTGATGGATAACGTAGATGAACCGTTTATTGGGGGACGTCCAGAAGTATAAGAGGTATTCTCAAATGCAACATTATGTGCCGCGGTATCAAACAGTGCGGTGATCGGGCCCAAATCTTCCTTCAACGCATTTTCGAACACTCTTGCAATAGGAAGAGTCATTGCTTTGACGTTAGGTCGGGTGGGATCTTGTAGGTATTGACACATTTGCTTCAACAGATGAGTGACGCTCGCTGCGTCGGGGGTCGAACGAGCAACTTTTAGGCTCTGTTTCAGTGTAGAGTAGTCAATTTTGTGAAGTTCGTACGAAAAAATAGTAACAGAGGTATTGTATTCTAAATCTGTAATCCACGACTTTGCTAAGGAATGCAGCCGTTGCTCATCTTTCCCATCTAAATTAAGGCTTAGAAAAGGAACTCGTGATTCTAGGTAATCTCTTGTTTCATTCGGTACAGCCATTAGCTCATTAAATATTTTTTCATTGGGTGATAAGTCGCCTCCTTTGGGTGCAGAACGCTTCCTTCCTCCGGGAGCGGAATTGACTTTGGGTGCGCTCATTAATACAGCTTTGACTGCTGAATCAACAGTAGGATAGACCATCTTCATTAAAAGAGAACCATACTTGGCTACCTCGGTTAAACCGTAACTAAAATGAGGCATATCCTTGATCGGGACGTAAGAGCCACCATTTGTCATACGGTTTGATACATGGTGAAAGGTATTTTCGTTGACCTGCGTGGATATTTCTTTGACCTCCTCGGCATCAGGTCGATAGGAGTTAAAGAGGTTACCGTATTTAGCTAATTGTACAGCGCTAGCATAACAATCTAGGAATGCTTGTTTAAATGCAGCGAAGTTTTGTGGACTGTCCAGTGCTCCGCTGGATGCTCGCAATAACGTGTCTAAATGAGTTCTCCAAATATCTTGCTCTTGGATGATGCTGTCAAGGTCTTGGCATACTCTTTGTGTATAATCAGTGGTTTTTGCGAGCAAATCCGACAAATCTGTAAGATATTGGTCACATAACTCTTGCGGAGTAGTTTTCCCTAACCCACTTCGATGCTGCAAAACCTCAAGACGTGGGCGAGCCCAACGCTCGATGGCATCTGCATCCAAGCGGTTTAGTTCTTGAGGCAGTACATCAGCGGCTGCATGGGATAGTTCGATTAACCTTGAAGCTAATAGGTTTTCACCTTCCTCAAAAGCTATGCTTGTAGACGTTATGCTTGGTACTTCTGCTATTAGATTCTGTAGGGAGTCTACATAAGCAGATAGAAATTGTTCATCCATAGCTGGTGGAGCGATTTCTTCAAACGCCATGTTGTTGAACTTTGCGTTTTCATAGTGGTCGGTAATTTGCCTTTGCAGCAGGTGTTGAAAATCCCCGGCATTTTGTAACGTTTGCAATAATTTGCTTGGGGCATTATTGAAATCCAAAATACTAAATGTCGACACAAGGTCGAACAGAAAGGCGGCGTTACACAGGTCGCTTATATTTTTGTCCTCTCCTCCGGCTTGAAGATAGTTCTGAAGTGTGCTCAATTGCGAGTGAACCATCTGCAACAGTAGGTCTTGTAGCATCTCGGCCATGGGAGCCTTCTGTAGGTGTAAAGCAACACCTGGTTGTTGGCTGCTGTGCAGTGCGCCATGTCCTCCGCATCCCATCGATCCCTGCAGAACCGTCGTGCCTAAAGCTGTAGGGCAGCCGGATTTCCAAGGCAAAAGAATCATCAAAAGGGCAAGGCTTGTGCTGCGGGATATCTTGATGTCAAGCAGCGGCTTTAGAGTGCTAATCGGTATTCCTAAACAAGTTTGCACGGCGGCGCCAACCAGCGGTTGACTGATAGCTACTGCAGAATGTCTTAAAGAAGAGGTGACCCCACCCTCTGCATGTGCCAAAATGCGCTCATTACCCTTGCTAAAGACGCAGATTTCTCTGCCCTGAAGATTTTGACCACTGGCTGAAGAAGGCTTCAATGAGGTCGCAAATACGAGAACGTCTTGGTTGTCCGTTGGTGCAGACTTGAAGTCATGCCGAGGCATTTGCCCTTTTGCTACCTGGAAGGAAATGTTAAGCGGTCTAACGTCCATTATTAACCTCACCTTTGTGTAACCGTAACATATATAGTAACATAACCTTACATTAAAATAAACTAAATTATAATTGCGATGTAATGTTAGATTATATAGATGTTTAATTAAGTAATTGATAATTAAACGGGTAATGTAAATAATAATAGTTGTATAAGTCTCGCTTCTACAAGGAGGGGCGATATGTTAGACGCCATGAGACTTGGTTTAGCCGGTGGCATAGTGTGGGGGATTAGTATGTTCCTCATGACATTGCTGGCTATGTTCACACACGTCGGTGCAACCTGGGTCGCACTAATGATTGGGGTTTATCCTGGATACGCAGCAACGTTTCTAGGAGCTTTCATTGGATTGGCCTATGGCTTTATCGACGGATTTATTGGATTCTTCCTTATAGCCTGGCTCTACAACAGGCTAAAGGTTTAATCCAAAGTCCATTTGAAGGGTGAATTCTCTCGGGAACTCACCCTTTTTCATCTCAATTTCCCAATTATGTAGTATTCAGGAACTTAAGTTTTATTTCCATTCCACTATATGAAAATATTTTGGAGTGTACTATACCGAAAGTAGGTGGCTGAATTGGTCAAATGTAGGTTTAATGATGAAAACTACTCTGCTAAAAAATATGTGGAGGCCGTTGGCTTACACGAGTATGGCTATGATGGCACTGCTATCGGCATCTGGTGAGGCGACATTGACACCAATAAATGCACCAGGCGGTTCAGAGCCGAATCTAGTGGTTAATTCTGCTCAACAGTCGGTACTTAACCACTTGTACGGGGCAGGTAACTACGTTAGGGTTGATGATAGTCTGGATCAAATATGGAACAGCACGAACGGAACCACGCAAGTTGTAGCGCGTTTCGCGGGCAACAACCAGACATTGGGTTACTATAAAGGTTCATCGGGACTAACGGATGGGACCACCTTTAATACACTGTATAATGTTGGGGGAAGTGGGTACGGTGTGACTGGAGCCTCCGCTGGGCTGACGGAACCGAATTTTCGTTGGGGCTTGAAGACAGTGGGGTCACAAGGTACACAATATTTAAGCTCCAAACCATCCGACAACGTTTTGGATGATGCAGCCTATAAAGACCATATGGTTACTTTTAAGATTACAGGGACATCTGGTGGGCATAGTGGCAACGTCATCGGTAACTACATCTTAGCCTTTGAAGATTTGCTCTATAATCACTACAAAGGCTACACCTCTGACCGCGACTTTCAGGATGCGGTTTTTGAGTTTAAGAAAATCGGAGTGCCTGAACCTTCGACATACTTGATATTGGGTACCACATTATTCGCAGCTATGGTTCTTCTATGGCGTCGTAAGCAAGCTAAAGCCCGAATCTAGTTTTGAGAAGTAAGGAATTAAACGCAAAGACGCGGAGGCGCAAAGGAGATCACACCTTTGTCCCCTTTGCGTCTTGGCGTCTCTGCGCCTTTACGTCTAAATTCCCTCTTCAGATTTACAGAGAGTAGGTTTTAGCCAGCAGATGCTCTAGTTTGACTGTATCGGCGGCGAAGCGACGAATACCATCAGATAGTTTATCTGTAGCCATGGCGTCATCATTTAACAGATAACGGAACGTCTTCTCGTCCATTTGGATCTCTTCGATATGCTCTTTTTTGGCATTTTCGGGATCCAATTTACGTGGAAGATCGCCTTCGGTGTTGGTGAGCTCTTCCAGGAATTGTGGCGAGATAGTTAATAGGTCGCAGCCTGCAAGTTCGGTGATTTCCCCACTATTGCGGAAGCTAGCGCCCATGACTTCTGTTTTGAAGCCGAAGTTCTTGAAGTAGTTGTAAATCGTTGTCACTGATTGTACGCCAGGATCGTCGGCAGGAGCGTATTGTTTGACATCTGTATTTTTTACGAACCAGTCCAGAATACGTCCAACAAAAGGGGAGATTAAAGTCGCCCCAGCTTTAGCGCAGGCAATTGCTTGTGGCAGGCTGAATAGCAGCGTCATGTTGCAGTGAATACCCTCTTGTTCGAGAGTTCGAGCGGCTACAGTTCCTTCCCATGTTGAGGCTAATTTTATCAGAACGCGTTGTCGGTCTATTCCATTATCTTCGTACATTTTGATAAGCGAGCGCGCTTTTTCTAGGCTGCCATCAACATCAAACGAGAGACGGGCATCAACCTCGGTCGAGACACGCCCCGGGATGATCTGCAGAATCTTTGAACCAAAATTGACGAGCAAGCGATCAATGATTAGGTTGATTAGTTCGTCATGGGACACCGAGTGCTTTTTAGCGTAGCTAACAGCTTCATCGCCCAATTCCCTATATTGCGGCATTTGGAAGGCTTGAAGAATAAGTGAAGGGTTGGTGGTGGCATCCTGTGGTTTATAGCGGGCGATACTTTCAATATCGCCAGTATCCGAAACCACAGTAGTCATTGCACGCAGCTGTTGTAGCTTATTCATTGGCAAACCTCATAAGCAAGTAGGGCAATCTTTTAGGGGCTCTAAGCGGAAGTCTATCGTAGTCGGTACTCCGCCAATATCTAGCTCAAGGCTAGAGTTAAAACGAGTTAACAGTAATTTGTAGGGCACCTTAACTTGGCGACTGCCTACGTCAATACCTACACTAGCATTGGACAAGATTTCTTCTGAAGCAGCAATTTGACGACATAGGCCTTCAAAAAGGCGCAACTGGCGCTGTAGTCCTTCGTCTTCAAAGGAGTAGTTCTTGTTACAATGTTCGCAACAAACAATATCTTGGGCGCTTTGTTGGTCGATAACCGAGAACTCAACAGGCTGATGACACTTTTTGCAAGCAAAACGTAACCTGTGACCTTTCTGTACCATGGAATCCTGTCCTCGTTAAATTGACTATATCTTACCAGTTGCCGCATAAACTGAGAAGATGGAATTTTTGAGCCCAACACTAAATGTTCCTTTTAAACAATTATAGCTCATGTCATGATAATTGTTTTATAGAATTTAATAGGTGTGTATATGGATCAATTATATACAAATTCCGATCTTATTGGTTACTACTATGGAATAGATGGTTGTCTATATCCAGCTCCTCCAATTCAATCGCGAGTTTTTTATCCGATGCCGGTTCCAGTGATGCCGGTGGGACCGAGATCATGGCAGGGTGTAGCGATGCCGCTAGCGCGTCATGCAGTGACCTTGCCTAGACCAGCCAGCGGCCCTATGCGTCTTACTTCTCAAGCAGACTCATATCCGTTTGTTCCTGTGGTAGGAGGCGGAATCGTGATGTATCCCTACCACGCTTGGATAGGCGGTAGATTTTTGGTCAATCGCACCGCACCTATGTTGGGCATTAGCAATTTAAGTATTTTACTGTCAGCTCAGGATGTGACGACTGGGCGAGAAGTTGCATTGAAAGTTAATCGACATCCCAGGCACAGCGACAGTATTTTACATGAAGGCGATGTCATGCGTGACATACAGAGTTCTGAGATCATTTCAATGTGCTTCATACCTCAGTACTTAGGGCACTTTGAATTGGGACCTGACGACGAAATCTCTGATCAATATCTTCCGTACGCAGGTGAATGTAATAAGCATTCTTGCTTGGTCATGGAGAAAATGGGGGCAGACTTGCATGATCACCGACAATCGATAATGCGTGATTTCACGTTTAAGGAAATACAGACCTTTGCGCGAGATATGCTAAATGCATTAACAATTTTGGAGCGCCATGGGGTAATCCACGGTGACTTTAAGCTCGAGAACTTGTTATTGACAGCGGATAGCCAACATGTGAAGTTATGCGATTTTGGTTTGGCAGATAGGCCGCCCTATCACAAGCATCTGATCCAGTCAACTCCATACAGATCGCCGGAAGTTCTTTTGGGCATGGCACGATCCACCAAGATCGACATTTGGTCGTTTGGCTGTACCGTGTTTGAACTGTGGGGTGGAAGTAGGCTATTTAATTCTAAAAATGACTTTGACCTGATGACCGAAATGGTTGACATGTTGGGCGTCCCTAGTCGAAGGGTGTTGAATGGATGCGATGGGGCATTGCGTGAACGATATTTTCACAAGTTTCCCAATGGATCGTATAGCTTTGTAAAACCCCTTCATAGGAATCCCTTGGAATCTCGTATTGATTCGATCTTTGCTACACGGGTGCTGAAAGCGAGTCCAACAACAGAAGCTATAACGGAAGTACTTAGGGCAGCATTGGTCGTTGACCCAAGCCAAAGGCTTAGTGCGTCACAGATTTTAGAGCTTCCATTTTTCCGTATGTCTTTTGTGTAATCCATGAGAAAGGAATTAAACGCAAAGGCGCTAAGATGCAAAGTATGTTGGGGATTTCCAAATTACTTTTGCTCTTATTTATTCATCTCTGAATAATCACGCCTGATTGTCTTACAATGATTAGGAGATGTCATGGTGCCTCCCACCGCGGAGTTCAACGGTATTACCGGCCTGGATGAAAATTTAGAGAGTTCCCTTAGTAGCTTCCTGCAAGATAAACAACACCAACTTGTAAGGGAACTACAAGAGGCATTTGCTCCTTTATATGGTTCACAGCTTGAAGGGGCAAGCACCATTGGACAGTTTCTAGACCTACTAAAGAAGTGCACAACACCTGCACCAAACTCGATGACGTTGTTAGACCTACAAAAGAAGGTTGACGATGCATTGTGGGCCTATGTGGAAATATTGGAGAAAAGTGTCTCAGAGCTTTTTTCACGCCTTGACGAGGTGGGTATTGGCGACTGGCACCAAGAGCTAGCCAGCGTAGTCGATCACGCTGCTACAATCCTCCAGCAAGAAATCAAAAACACCTTAGACTCTATTGGTCGCTTCGAGGATCAGCTATGGCGTGTGCGCGATTGGATGGAGGCAGGAGCAGTACGATCTGTTTGGGTTCGCAAAGTAAGGCAGTTAGGTAGAACACTCGTTGATCGTCAGCTGTTTGCTAACCTGAAGACATCGCTACAAACTCTGGAAGTACGCTATCTTGGCTGGAAAAATCGCTTTGAAGACTACGCTAAATATGATTTGCGTACCGATGAGATGGCCCAGCAGCTAGCCTCTTATGAGCTGTTTGGGATGCTGCCGTCCGTCTCACAAGACATCTTACAACATATCCAACGCATGCTCAAGATTTGGGAGTTTGATGCTAACGCCAAAGCTGTATTGCTACTAGATATCTGTCGCGCTTTACGCAATAAAGTGCGTTTTGAAGACGCCTACGGCGTCTTTCGGGAGTACTATCATCTACTTAAGTCACGACTCTTTAACATTAGCCGCGATATTAAATCGTCAGGTGTTCCACTAGATCTAGTGGCACATCTTGTAGAGATGCAGCACGAGGTAGACTCTCTGCAGAAGCTTGTAGCTCGGTATAGAGAGTTCCTTTTGCGTACAGATCCGAATCCCTATGTCAGAAGCCGCTGGGGCTTCCCCGAATGGGTTGTCGGCCCTGAACCTGAAAATTGTCGTAAGCTGCTAAAGATGGAGTATCAACTTGAGACGCTCCATAGTCTATTTGGAAGTTTGGTCACAACGTTGTCTACGAAATCCATTGAGGTGGATCATACTAACGCAAAGCACACCAGCCAAGAAATTGTGCACTTACTGCGTACCCTAAGTCAGCCATTGATGTCTCACCATACCTTTGTAGCGGATGTTGATAAGTTAATGTCCCTAGCTGAGAGTTATAATGAGCTAGGTAACACACAAGCTGATTCAGTTCCATTTATTGCAGAGGTCCTTTTACGAGTGCTGCGATACGACGCTGAGCACGCTGTACTCTTTAACAATGCAGTGTTCCATCGAGTGTATGGCATACATCACGAAGTGGCGGCAGTTAGTTTGCTCGATACTGCGCACAACCAAGCGCTGGAAGCTCTCAAGCAGCACATCACGAAAGTGTTGAAGGCTGCGCGACGAAGCCATGACGACAAATTAATCATGCACATCGATACGCTTATCGAAGAAGTTAGTAAATATCTGCGGGAGTTGGAACGTTTGATCAAGGAGCAAGGGCAAGAAGTTGTTCCAGTTGTGCGCGAGCGTGTTCTGGAAATTAGCTTCTTGTTAGGACAGTTTTATCATAACCTGGAAAAAGAGGCCATTCAGCCTGCGGTCATTCGCGAGAGCTTTGCGCCCCTGGACAAGACCTTAGAACAGGTTGAACGTCAATTACACGATGACCATTTTGGTGGTTTTTGATCAAGGGACGAAAGAGACCCTAGCGACCTAGGACTTTTTGTCCCTATTGTCCCTACTGTCACTTTCGTCCACTCACTTGATCAAACGATTCCAGCATTGTCCAAAGCTGGCAGATGTCACGTTTACGCTATAAATACCTACGTGAAAGGTAACACAGCTACCAGACAATAGTCCGCCGATGATGATATCTCGAGCTTCTTCGGGGATGAGGACGCGTTGTCCGCCTTGGTAGAGTTTACCCTCAAAGTCATAGACATCTTCGCCCACGCAGATTTGCAGAGGAACCTCTTCCTGGCTGCCACAGCAATCCGCTAAAACATAGCAAATTGTGCTGACATACATGTGGTAGCCATGAATATCGCGAATAATTTCAAACTGCAAGGTACTAGAAGGCTGATTTGGAATAAGAATAATACGCGACGAATCTAGGCATGGAATGCATGCACCTGCGTTTTCATACTTCCAGCTGTGCCTGCAGCAAAGCGGTACATAATTAACCCCACAGCTCACAAGAATTACTAGCAGTAATGTGGCACACAAAAGGCCACTGACATTAGTGCGAGTGAGCGTGTGTTGCGGAGTGGCCATGGTCTTTCTCGTTTTTAATGATCAGGGCGATAATAGCACCTAAAGCTACAGCAGCGAATAGCGTAGCGGGAGCCAACGCTGGTGCTGACTTTGCTTCCATATATCCACCACCGCCAAGGCTTGTGGTAAAACGGTTTGATTCCCATGGAAGAGTTAAGGGCCCTAACCCATCTACCGATGAATGAGTCGCTACAGCGACAGCTGTGATTGCCAGGCAAATGCGTATAAGGCGCACGTCTTACTCCTACTACTAAGTGATGCGAAACTAGTGGCCGTGATTGTGGCTGTTATGTGTGTTATTCTGAAGGATTACAACCAGTATGGCTGCAAGAGTCAAATATCCCACAACAACAACAGGTCTTGTCGCGGGCTCGTATCTAGCAGCATAGTAAGCCTGCCCATCAAAATCATCATCCTCTCCATCAACTGTAGGGTTATATAACTGAGCTGTAAGAGGGAGATGGGCGGTCAATAATGCTAGCGACATCAGTAAGGCGGCTGTTTTTTTTAAGCGTTTCATGTGACACTCCTTGCGCTACGTGAAGTATGAGTGGTCACCATCTCAGAACGAGGGATTTTGAGCAAATATTTAATTAGAAGGGCAGAAAAAAAAAGGAGAAACCGTATGTAGTTTCTCCTATTAGCTTGTAGCTGATGCCAAGGTCTAATGACCGTGAGAGTTGCTACCGCTGTTTTGATTTTGCAGAGCAACTACAGCTATGCTTAAAGCTAGCAGGCCAGCAAATGCAACCTCAGGGGAAATACTGGAAGCATTGGAGCCGTCCATATAGCCATTACCTTGAGCATGTAGATCTGTTGTAGAGCTTAACATCATTGCTGAAACAGCAGTCACTGCGATCCAGCGCTTAAAATTCTTCATTTTACTTCTCCTTGCTACCACGATGGTTGAGCGTTGGCATTACACGATAGGAACAACTTATTTGAGTCTCGTATCGCATATATCATTTTTTTAAGCAATTATTTTCTTTGCGTCCTAACAGTTGACTCATATAAATTTGCGGTCAACTGTTCAGGAGCTATCTCGCCAAAGCGCAAAGATTGCATGCTTTTGAAGAAGTCAGAGTAGTATCTCGGAAATTCATCTTTCAGAGCCGCTGCGGTCATTATATACGCTTGTCCATCTTTGACAATAATGACATGCATTAGCCTAACAGTGCCCCAGTTAGTCTCCATATCAACTTGTGATAAGCTTCCCTTGCCAGCCTCGGTGTGAATTGTTCCCAAGTTTTTCCATTCGGCATTTTGCGAATCGTTAATCGCTTTCACAATCTTTAGGTATTCCTTGAGGGATCCTTTGTAATCTTCGAGGGTAAGATTGATGGATGGAGGATAGGTTGCGCTACCGGACCCGATGACCATAGCCTTAACGCGCGGACTAAGATTTTTGGGATTTGCAGACAGCCATCCTTCTGGAGGCGTGAACATTAAAGCTGTAACCTTTTCCTCTTGGCTAGGCTCTGCTTGAGCATTGTAAGGCATAAAGCAAAAATGAAGGACGGTAAGAAGCATTGTCAAATATTGAAGCATGGAAAACCCCTCTCAGATGATATCTGGGGCAGGTATCACATAAAGAGTAAATATTTGGCAAGTAAAACTCGGTTCTCGATTTGGAGAGGTTTTTTACGCAAAGACACAAAGTCGCTAAGACGCAAAGAGGACAAATAATATATCGACCTATGGTTCAAATCTTTACATCACTCTTTCTTTGCGCCTTTGCGCCTTAATTTTATCGATACCACTCTTCTTCTAGCTGATGAAGTACAGCAAATTGATTAGTCTCCACGCACCATTGGATGAAAGATTCATCCTGCTTGTGCCGTATCGATAAAAAACGTGCTAGATTTCGGTTCGGGGCAGCTTCTTCCAATCTAATCGTTCTCAATCCCTCTGGTCTCTCGAGGTGAGAAAAGCCATGCTCGTCTTCCTGGTAAACGAAAGGTTCTGAGAATAGCGTTTTAGAATAGTAATCTAGAGCTTCCTCAGTATAGACCATTTCCATGCGTAGGGCGTTTTGGTTGGCCGTGGTTATAAGATCCCAGCGCAATTGAAATGCTTCTACTAAGTCACCTATACTTTCAGCATTTAACACAGCTTCTCGAGTCGAGTCCAATATAGAGGAAGTAACGAGTAGACCGAAACCCGCATCATCACTAAAGCGAATCATCTCTGATATCTGTTTAGGATCATCTGCGATTAGTTCCATGAGATATTTTGCGACATGGGCCATACTAGGATATTCATGGTCATTCATTTGTGGCAGCGCGAAAGTTTCATGAAAAGTTTCAGGTAGCTCCTCGTTCGACTCAAGCTCAAGCAACGATGCAATATCACGTAATTGGGCTGAGCTTTCCGGGAATTTTAAGAGCGACATTTCAGCGATAAGGGATTTTAATTTTACCTCAGCGTCCTTGAATTCGCCATGGGAATTGATCACCATATTGTTGCATAAATCATCAAATATGAGCTCCACCTTCCAGGCACTGTTTCTGCTCTCTCCAATGGCATTTATCGAATCGACGAATTCGGTGGCGCGTTTGTTCATGAGAGCTTTTTGAAAGCCAGCTCCCCATTGACTCACGGAAGCTACTGGATCGCTACTTTGCGGGGCTGCGTGCGGAAAAAGGTCATTTTTACACTTGAGATGCATGGTTGATAACCAATTCTTAATCTCGGTAACGACCTCGTTATCGATATTGGGTAAATTGGTGAATAAATGCGTTGTCGCGGTGAAAATCCGATCCCATTCCTCGGGGGATGCAGCTTTTTTCTTAAGCAAAAAGCTACCATCTGGGGCGATTCTTATGTTCCTGTCGGAGGGATCCTGTACGAAGTCTGTTAAGCGATCAAAATTATCAGCTAAATCATAAAACATACTATTATTATCCATAGTTAAATATATCAAAAATTATTAAAATCAAAAAATAATCATAACTATAATAATTATTAAAGTCAATTACTTATTATTAATTAGTTAATTAACATAGACTTTGCGCCTTTGCGTTGAATTCCCTTTCCTGACCATTCTTGTAAAGTCCATATTTGATGGGTTTCGTTGAGGTAGCAAAATTTTACGACTTATCTTAGACTGCGGTTTTCAATAGAAAAGGACGAGTCATGAAGACGTTAGAGAAAGGTGGCGAGAAGATCCAAAAGATCTGCGAAGCGTTGCGGACCGAAACATTAGAACCCGCAAAAGGCGACGCCAAGAAGATTGTCGAGGACGCCCAAGCTGAACGCGAGAGAATCATCCGACAAGCCGAGCAAGAAGCGAAAGCTTTGATTGCTCAGGCGCGTAAGCAAGTTGAGCAGGAGCGTCGGGTTTTTGACACATCTCTTAGCCAAGCAGCAAAGCAGGGGATAGAGTCATTCAAGCAGAACATCGAGCATCAGTTGTTTAACCAGCAGCTGGCAGAAATGATCGAGAAGAGCTCTGCGACACCAAAAGTAGTCGCTTCGTTACTAGAGGCTATAGTCACCGCATTAAAGACAGATGGGTTAGATGCTGACCTTGAAGGGGTAGTCGCAAAGAATGTGAATCCTGCCGAAGTAAATGCATTATTGGCTCAAGGTATTTTGGAGAAGCTAAAATCTGGCGTTCGCGTAGGTGATTTTGCTGGTGGCGCACAAGTGCGAGTGAAGGACAAGAAGATCACCATCGACATTTCAGATCAAGCCCTTGGAGAGTTACTGTCGGGCTATTTGCGAGAAGACTTCCGCAAGCTATTCTTTGCATAAACAGGTGAAAGACAAATGCGTAAATATTACTTTGTTGCCAGTCTTTTACCGCCTTTGCGAATAGGTAACCCAAGCGACATATCCTTTTCCGAATTTATGTTTGCTTGCGAGGTTAATCTGCACAAGGATGACCTTCGTAAAGTGCAAGTGTTGCGACGCTATTATGATCTTCAGAACCTACGCCTTTTAATAGCTAAGCCGCAAGTTGATGAAGAGCTTGAGAAAGAGTTGGATTATCGCGGGAATATGGATGAAAATACCCTCGAAGAAGCTTTAGTCGCTGAGGCTGGCTTTCCGCAATATGTCTATGATTTTTTAGATAAGTACGAGGACCAGAAAGATCGCTTGGCGCACTTCCCGGCGCTGATTTCTGAATATTTTAGTCGCGAAGCAGCGGATGCAGGAGGCGGGTTCCTCCAGCGCTATCTGACTTTTGAGCGTGAATGGAGACTTGTTCTAGCGGGCTTTAGAGCCAAGAAGATGGGTCGTGATATCTCAGCTGAGCTCCAGTTTGAGAATCCCGACGACGATTTAATTCGGCAAATGCTCGCACAGCGTGATGCGGAAACGTTTGAACCACCAGATCGCTTTCGCGATCTCAAAGAGATTTTTGTGGAATTTGGCGACGATCCACTGGCTCTGCATCAAGCGTTATGTGAGTACAGATTTGCCAAGATAGAGGAAATGTTGGGGACAGATATGTTCTCGATTGACCGCATTTTAGGTTACATGGCCCAGCTAATCACAGTCCTCAAGTGGTTGGAGCTTGATAAAAAGAAAGGGCTACAGATTGTCAAAGCCGCAGTTAAGGATGTATCATGAGTAAAACACACGCCACCGGAAAAGTAGAAAAGGCTTTTGGCAACCTTGTACAGGTTCGCTTTGAAGGTAATATTCGCCAAGGCGAAGTTGCGTCGGTTAATGTCGACGGCAGCAAGTTAAAAGCTGAAGTGATCGAAATTTTGGGAGATACCGCAAAGCTTCAAGTTTATGAAGACACAAGAGGCATGCAGTTGGGTAGCGAAGTCGAATTTAGTGGAGACTTGCTGGAAGCAACCTTAGGGCCTGGTCTACTCTCGTCTATTTTCGATGGACTCCAAAATCCCCTTAAAGAAATCGCCGACGCCACAGGGCTATTCCTACCACGCGGCATCTACCTTCCGCCATTGGATCTTGAGCAGAAGTGGGAATTTGAGCCCAAAACGCGCTTGGGTGAGGTTCTCCGGCGTGGTGATCTAATCGGTGTGACGCATGAAGGGCGTTTCGAGCACAAGATTATGGTGCCATTCTCCCTTTACGGCCGCTATACCATCTCTTGGATGATTGCGAAGGGTAGCTATACCGTGGATACCGTTGTAGCGAAAGCGACAGATGAGTCCGGCAAAGAGCATTCCTTTACAATGATGCAAAAGTGGCCTGTGAAGGCGGCTTTGCAAGAAGGGACTAAGGTAAAGCCAACTGAAATGATGACCAGCGGCTTACGCATCATCGACACGCAATTTCCGATCATGAAAGGCGGCACAGTCTGCACTCCAGGCCCTTTTGGCGCAGGCAAGACAGTGCTTCAGCACCATTTGTCCAAGTTTTCGTCGGTGGATATCGTTGTTCTTGTAGCCTGTGGCGAACGTGCTGGTGAAGTTGTGGAGATTCTGCGTGAATTCCCGCACCTAATTGACCCACATACAAATGAAACATTGATGACGCGTACAATCATCATCTGTAATACCTCCTCTATGCCAGTGGCAGCTCGTGAATCGTCCATTTACATGGGTATGACGATCGCGGAGTACTACCGACAAATGGGCTTGGATGTATTGCTATTGGCGGACTCGACATCGCGTTGGGCGCAGGCCTTACGTGAGATGTCAGGGCGTCTGGAAGAGATTCCTGGTGAAGAAGCCTTCCCAGCCTACCTCGCATCGCGCATAGCGGATTTTTACGAGCGTTCCGGCGTGATTAGCCAGAGGGATGGCGAGCGTGGATCGATCACTGTTTGTGGTGCTGTTTCGCCGGCGGGAGGCAACTTTGAAGAGCCAGTCACCCAAGCGACCCTGTCTGTTGTCGGGGCCTTCCTAGGTCTATCAAGAGAGCGGTCGGATGCACGACGTTACCCCGCTATTGATCCGTTGATATCGTGGTCTAAGTACGTCCAACAAGTTGGCAAAGAGCTAGATAGTAAGCTGCCAGATTGGGGTGACATGGTTGCTAAGGCTGGTCGCATTTTGCATACCGGTGATGAGATCGGTAAGCGAATGGAAGTCGTGGGCGAAGAGGGTACTGCCATTGCCGATATGGTTGTTTTCCTTAAAGGCGAACTTTATGACTTCTGTTATCTTCAGCAAAACGCTTTTGATCCAGAGGATTCCTATTGTCCGCTAGATAGACAGGTATCGTTATTTGCTCTGATTAACAAGATTTTCGACACCACATTTGCCTTTGCCACCCACGAGCAAGCGCGAAAGTTTTTTATGGCGCTGTCAAGCGAGATAAAGAACATGAATTACATGCCATTTAATAGCGAAAAATACCTCCAGACCTATCAGAAGGTCGAGGATATGATTCTTACAAAAAACTAGAGATGTAGAGCATGAAAAAGGTTTATGACCGAATCGTAGATATGCGCGGTAACCTCATCACCATTAAGGCTGAGGGGGTATCGTTGGGCGAAATGGCACGAATCGACCTTGCCGACGGACGCTACGTCTATGCCTCCGTGTTACGCATTGAGGGCGATAGGGTGACCCTGCAGGTTTTTGAAAACACACGCGGCATTTCTACCCACGATCGAGTGACATTTTTGAAGCGACAAATGCAAGCTGATTACGGCCCTGAACTGTTGGGACGTCGTTTGAGCGGCGCTGGCGAGCCAATTGACAATGGTCCAGAAATTCGTGGCGAAAAGGTCAATATTGGGCAGCCTTCGTTTAATCCGACGAAAAGGATCGTTCCTAGGGAACAGGTCCGCACCAACATCCCTATGATTGACGTATTCAATTGCTTGGTCAAATCGCAGAAGATACCTATTTTCTCCGTCGCTGGCGAGCCATACAATGCACTGTTGATGCGTATTGCTAATCAGACAGATGCTGACGTCGTCATCATCGGCGGCATGGGATTGACCTTTAAGGACTACCAAGCCTTTATCGACAACGCCGAAGAGTGGGGGTCGATGGATAAAACAGTCATGTTTGTCCATCGTGCCACAGACCCGGCTGTAGAATGTCTCTTGGTTCCTGACATGGCTCTTGCCTGCGCAGAGAAGTTTGCTATGGAAGGCAAGGACGTCTTGGTATTGCTAACCGATATGACAGCCTTTGCCGATGCCATCAAAGAAATTGCCATTACCATGGACCAGGTTCCCTCAAATAGAGGCTATCCAGGTTCCTTGTATTCTGACCTTGCAAGTCGCTATGAGAAGGCCGTTTCGATTGAAGGCAGCGGCTCCATCACCATCATCAGTGTGACAACGATGCCTGGTGGCGATGTGACTCATCCCGTTCCCGATAATACTGGCTACATTACTGAAGGGCAGTTCTACCTCCATAACGGATCGATCGACCCATTTGGATCGCTCTCACGTCTAAAACAGTTGGTTATTGGTAAGGTAACCCGTGAAGACCACTCAGAGGTGGCCAACACCATGATTCGTTTGTACGCCGATTCCAAGAAGGCTAGAGAACGACAAGGTATGGGCTTTAAGCTTTCTCGCTGGGATGAGCAGCTTCTTAAATACAGTCACGCTTTTGAAAGCGAAATGATGAGTTTGGAAGTGAACCGCTCACTAGAAGACGCCCTGGATCAAGGTTGGCGCATATTGGCATCTTGTTTCTCAGCCGACCAAGTCGGCATTAAGAAAACTTTAGCCGATAAATTTTGGCCTCACAAGGAAGAGAGCAATATAAGTGGCTGAGATCAAGCTAACAAAAAATGAACTGCGAGCCCAACAGCGCCGCCTAGCGCAGTTGGAGAAGTACCTGCCTACCCTGCAGCTAAAAAAAGCAATGCTGCAGACAGAGGTGCAAAAAGCTCGTCAGGATATCCAGGAATTGCAAGAAGAGCTTGATCGCATTCGTACGCGCGTCGAAGCTTCCAGTTCACTGCTCAGCGAAAGTACGTCGGTCGATCCCTTGCAGGTAGCGCAAGTTCAAGCGATCGATAAGCATTACGAAAACTATGCAGGCGTCGAGGTTCCAATCTTTAACGGCGTGACCTTTGCACCATTGAGCTACAGCTTAGTTGACACACCTCCTTGGATGGATGCCATGGTTCTTGGGCTTAGAGATATTGCACAAAGTAAAGTGAAAGTCTCTGTCGCTGAAGAAAAGAAAGCAGCCCTGGAGCGTGAGCTGCGCGAAGTCTCCATTCGAGTGAATTTATTCGAGAAGATACTTATTCCGCGAGCCAACGAAAATATTCGGCATATTAGGGTCTTCTTAGGAGACCAAGAGCTTGCAGCTGTGGCACGCGCCAAAGTAGCAAAAGGGAAAATTGAGGCCTCTAGGTCTGATGATTTGGAAGGTTTATGCGTATAGATGTTAAGAAGATTCTGTTTATTGGTTTGAACGAGGAAAAGGACAACTTCTTTCGTCAAGCGCAACAAGCTGGACTGGTGCATTTCATTGATAGCAGCCCAACCTCTTACAAACACGTTCCTGAAGACGTTGAAAGAGTCATAGCAGCTATTAAAGTAGTACGCACATTACCGGTTCAGGAGCAGGAAGAGGTCTATCCTTTCGATAAAACCGATCAGATCGTAGGCGAAATATTATCTCTCCGCGAGACTATTGACAAACGCGATGAGCAAATACGTATTTATAATCTAGAGATTGCCCGCGTCGAGATTTTTGGCAATTTCTCCACTGCAGACATCGCATATATTGAATCAGAAGGGCACCGCAAAATTCAGTTTTTCTGCGCTACACATGGTACCGCAGAGGAGTTGGCTAGTGAATCAAGTCTGATACATGTTGGCACAGAATCTGGATTGGATTACTTTGTCAGCATTAACTCTGAGCCCAGGCAATATCCTGGGTTAATAGAGATGAAGATAGACAAGCCCTTAGGTACGTTGACATCGCAGCTTAGACAGATTCAAACTGAACGACGCGATGCAGAAGCACGCCTAAAAAAGTATGCGCGCTATGAAGACTTTTTGCACGAAGCTTTGAAAGAAAAGCTAAATCGCGCCAATCTTAAAAACGCCGAAGGCCTTGTGCAAGAGCCTATGGAAGGCGCACTCTTCGCTATATCTGGTTGGGTGCCTTCCAACAAAAGCAAGCAGCTAGATACCTTGTTACAACAAACCTCCGTGCACGCTGAAGAGATAGCTATCGAGGAAAATGACCCTATCCCTACCTATTTAGAGAACCATGGCGCTCGTCGCATTGGTGAAGATCTCGTGCACATCTATGACACGCCCTCACATACTGACAAAGACCCATCGCTGTGGGTTTTGTGTTTCTTTGCGCTCTTCTTTGCCATGATTGTGGGCGACGCAGGTTATGGATTAGTATTTTTGGGTGCTTCTCTTTACATTCGCACCAAGTATTCGCATGTCAAGGGAACGGGTCGACGTGTGATGAACCTGTTGGCAATCCTTTCCGTAGCATGCATTCTTTGGGGCATCACCAACGCATCATTCTTTGGCATCAGCCTAGCCTCTGATAACCCGTTAAGGCAGGTATCGCTCCTGACGTGGCTCGCTCACAAAAAGGCAGCCTACCATATCAACGAGCAAGATCATGTTCATGAGTATTGGGTAAATAAAAATCAGGCCTTGAAGGAGTCCCCAAACGCCGCGACATTGTTGAGCACTAACAACGATGAAGGGTTGGCTAAGCTGACGGATAACGTCTTTTTGGAAGTCGTTTTGCTGCTAGCTGTTGTGCACATCATCCTCAGCTTGCTCCGCTATTTACCTAGGAATTGGGCGTCTGCAGGGTGGATCATCTTTCTGGTCGGAGCAGTATTATACGTGCCCTTCAAGTTTGTGGATGCTGTGACCGTTGTGCAGTATGTGTTTGGTTTGGATGTGCACACGGCCATGGATATAGGGATTCAGCTGATCACCGTCGGTTTTGTTACAGCCGTAGTGCTTAGCTTAATACAGAACAGACTTCTGGGCTTGCTAGAACCCATGACCGTAATACAGATTTTCTCGGATGTAATGTCCTATCTGCGTCTCTACGCGTTAGGTCTTGCAGGAGCTATTGTCAGTGGTACATTAAACGAAATGTTCCATGCAGTTCCCTTTGCAGTAGGTGTCGTACTTATCTTGTTAGGGCATGCATTGAACATGGTTTTAGCTATTGCTGGCGGCATTATTCACGGTTTGCGTCTCAATTTTCTAGAGTGGTATCACTACTCCTTTGTGGGCGGCGGAAGGCTCTTTAAGCCACTGAACCTGCTAGAAGTTGCGAAACGCGAAGACTAAATTTATGAAATGTTTTAAGGAGACCTTGAATGGAAATTAACTTTAACATGGTAGGGCCGGTATTAGCGATGGCTCTAGCCTCTATTGGTAGTAGCATCGGCTGCGGCATCGCCGGCATGGCCTCGCATGCTGTGATGAGCCGCGTGGAAGAAGGACACGGCAAGTTCATCGGTATGGCAGCTGCCCCTTCCTCACAGGCTATTTACGGCTTCATTTTGATGCTCTTGATGAGCAAGGCAATCCTAGCCGGAACACTTTCACCGCTTTCCGGTATTGCGATGGGCATTGGTAGCGGATCGGCTATCGCCTTGTCTGCAATATTTCAAGGCATGGTTTGCGCATCGGGTATTCAAGCTTCGGCAAAACAGCCTGCCGTGTTCGGTAAGTGCTTTGCAGCCGTTGGTATTATCGAATCCTTCGCATTGTTTGCTTTGGTCTTTTCATTGCTGCTCATGTAATCGCAAGGGGTGTTTATGAGGGTGGAAACAGATGGCATCGGGCCGATAGAGGTTCCTGATGACAAGTACTACGGCGCGCAAACAGAACGCTCGCGTCTGAACTTTCCCATTGGTCAGCAGTTTATGCCGCTGGAGGTCATCTACGCCCTTGCCTTGATCAAAAAAGCCGCAGCCATTGTCAATTTTGACTTAGGTCTTTTATCCGTCGAAAAGAAGGATGTCATTGGCACGGTCTGTGATGAGATTCTAGACCATCAGCTAGATGAACATTTCCCCCTCAGCGTTTGGCAAACGGGTTCTGGCACGCAGACCAACATGAACGTCAACGAAGTCATAAGCAATCGTGCTATTGAAAAATTGGGTGGCAAGAAGGGATCGAAAGATCCAATTCATCCGAACGACGATGTCAATAAGTCACAATCGTCGAACGATGTGTTTCCGTCGGCCATGCACATTGCTGCGACATTGGCTATAAAGACACGCCTTAATCCGGCCTTAAAGCGTCTACGCGATAGCCTGCACGAAAAGTCGCAAGAGTTTATGCAGATCGTCAAGATAGGCCGCACGCATCTAATGGATGCCACGCCATTGACCTTGGGGCAGGAGTTTTCTGGCTACGTCAGCCAGATTGATCATGGTATAAAAGCCATCGAGAACTGTCTTCCACACCTTGCAGAGCTTGCCCTAGGCGGAACAGCAGTAGGGACCGGCATTAATTGCCCCAAGGGCTATGCCGAAAGGATGATTCAGACACTGAACAGCTTGACTGGTCAGCAGTTTGTTTCGGCCCCTAATAAATTCGAAGCGTTAGCCGCCAATGATGCTGTCGTAGAAGCCAGCGGAGCCATCCGACGTATTGCCTGCAGCCTTATGAAGATAGCCAATGACATTCGTTGGATGGGCTCTGGGCCACGTAGTGGTATCGGAGAGCTAGAACTGCCCGCTAACGAACCTGGCTCGTCAATAATGCCCGGCAAAGTTAATCCAACGCAGAGCGAATCTCTTACAATGGTTGCTGTGCAAGTAATGGGTTATGATGCTGCGATAGCTATCGCCGGATCTCAGGGCAATTTTGAGCTAAATGTTTTCAAGCCGTTGATGATTTATGATTTGTTAACATCGATTAGGTTGTTGTCAGATGCTGTTGTCAGCTTTGAAGAGCGTTGTATTCGTGGCCTTAAGCCACGCTTGGATGTCATAAAGAGACATGTAGATAACTCTCTGATGCTTGTCACGGCGTTAAACACCGAGATTGGTTACGATAAAGCCTGTCAGATAGCCAAAAAGGCACATAGTGATGGTAGCACACTCAAGGAAGCTGCCGTGGAGCTTGGATTTTTGACCTCTGAGCGCTTTGACGAGATCGTCGACCCCACCAAAATGGTTAATCTCTAAGAAGAAATTCAGCCGCGAATGCGGCTATAGCATGTAGCCCCAAGCGTGAGCTTGGGGTATGTGATATATTGGCATTTAGCCGTGAATACGGCGACAGAATCACAAATCATCTCTGTCGCCGTTCACACGGCTCATTATTAAATTGCTAATTCACCCCAAGCTCTCGCTTGGGGCTCCATGCTATAGCCGCATTCGCGGCTGCATGCTGCACAGCGTAACTACAACAAAAGGAAAATATGGACGCAAAGGCGCGTAGGCGCGAAGAAGGTGTTATTCCTTTGCGTCTTAGTGCCTTTGCGTTAAAATTTTCTAGCTTAATGTCAGAATCTTATGTCGAATGACGTCAGATACCAACGACAGGTGCTTTTGGATGAGCTCTGGGCCGTTGAGATTACAGAAATCTGAAACTACTTTCCATTGTCGACACGGGACGTTTATCCGCTGGGCAGCCTGTGCAACACCATAGCCCTCCATGTCGACCAAATCAGCATGAGATACCAACTTAGCGCTAAAAGTAGGTAAGTGAATAGGGTATTCTGATGACACCAAACGCACCCCTTCCTTTGCTAAAACAATTGGAGGGTGTACCATTTCATAGAGCTTTCTCGAGTGATTGTCGATACCATCTGGCAGCATTGGATTATGCATAACTGATGAAACCTCAAAAATATCTCCTATGTTGAGAGTGCTTTTGAGGCTCCCTGCGCAGCCAAAATTCCATACTTCGGTCGCCTCCGCGCCATAGCGCGCGATGGCACAAGCGGCAGCAAAGTTGCCCATACCGCTGATGACGATATGTCCTCGATCAAATTTGTAGAGGTATCCAGATTGAATTTCGATCGCTTTAAGGCTTTGTAATGTGTCTACAGCCTCGGGCATGACGGCAAAATGTATTAGTAGGGACATCGTAGTTTAGGTTTCCTTAAAGCTGCTCTCATAGTCAAAAAGCCAATCCTTATCACAGGCTGGCAGGAAGTCACCCTCGCGTGCGAGCTCAAGCAGTTTGGCTATGGCAGCACGGCCTCGATCGGAGATGCTAAGCGTTTCTTGATTGACAAAGAGCTCAATGTGTTTACGAATGACGTCTCGGTTTTTCTCGATCGCATGGTCTAGGACATATTGCAACGACGCATCAGGTCGATCCATAGCGTATTGAAGCGATGCCTGAAGAGTTCTGGTGACATCATTGAGGACTTCTTGGCCCAGGCTACGTTTCGCAACTATGCCGCCCAAAGGCAGCGGCAGAGAATATTTACCTTCCCAAAGTTGTCCCAGGTCAGCGATTTCCACGAATCCGTTTTCCTGAAAGGTGAAACGAGTTTCATGGATGATTACTCCGCAATCCACAATGCCACTGCGAACCAACCGAGGCACTTGATCATAATGACAATAGGATTTGTCTACAGTTGGATCAATTAAGACGTTGAACAGCAGGTTAGCCGTTGTATCAGCGCCAGGAATTGCGACTCTCATTTCATTAATTCGGTCGAGGTCGAACATCTTATTAGCGATAATTTTCGGACCATTTGAGTGACCGATGGCACATCCGACAGGCAACAGAACGTATTCGTCTAAGATATGGCCAAGGCAGTTCATAGAGGCCTTGGTGACCGGATACTTACCCTTTGCCGCCCATTCATTTAAGTGCTGAACATCTGCAATGACGGGGCAAATAGGAAAGTCTTTGCCGAGTAACCCCGAGACCCACGCGTGGAAGATATAAGTGTCATTGGGACAAGGGCTAAAGGCTACAGGCATTGGCATGGTATCCACCTTTGTATGAGCTTTAACTCATTAAACCCTACAAGGCGATTTTTCAAAAGGACGAAAGGGACCTTTATGCCCTCAAAGCCACTTTATTTGCTGACCCCAATTGCGGCGGGTAATGCCTTCTATAGCAGCTTGATGCTTATAATGGTCTTAAACAACTGCGGCGAAAAAATATCTATTATAGGCCTTAGCATATAAAAGCCCATGATATTATTTTGGAAGAAATTAATGCTTGCTATTTTTTATATCAAATGATATAACTATCCACATTGAAACAAAGTTAAATAATTTAAGCCGTCAATCTACTGATGTGATTTAAAAGCTGATTTAGTATCGAATTTCAATAAATCCTGAAGTAATAACAAAAGTTACAGGAAAGATATCAAAAACCTTAAATAAGGAATCGAATATGGAAAATATTGGTGGAATAGGATCTTTTAGTGCTGCAGGTTCTATACCTGAGCAAAAATTGAAACTTAGTGCGAATCTAAGTGGGTTAACATTAAATCGCGCAGTGGAAGTCTTAAGCAAAGGGAAATTTGAATTTGATGACCAAATTGCTTGGATGGAAGATCAAGAGATTTGTGTTCAATCGAAAGCTGATTACAACTTTTTAAAAGATAACGTCCTTCGCATAAGCATTAATGAAGAAAGCCTCATCGAATCCGCTCGAGAAGGTAAACAGCAGTTAACGGAGCTTAAATCTGAGTTTACAATAATACTACTAGCTCATTATACTTTTCAAGTTATTGTAAAAACTGACCCTATGTATACTGAGAATTGATCATAATGCGTATGTAATTAATTGTTGGTGCGAATCAGTTCTTCTAATGATGCTAATAATGTCTCGGCATTAAAGTCTAAAGCACATTTAAGGTAATGGACTGGACCTTGTTCCCAGAACCCAGAGACTATCTAGGTTGTCAACTTTGGCAAACGTTGGGTAGTTATCTGGGGCTAATTCCTTATATTTCCTGACCCCAGTTGCGTCGTGTAATCCTTTCTATGGCTTGATGCTTAAAGTGGTTAACACACGTCGTGACAGTGCTTGTAATGGAACCAAACATCATTGAGGCGAAGGCTATGTCCATGGTAAGAAAAGGCTGTGTGCTTGCAGCATTAATTAGGTATTCGATACTGCGTCCTGTAATGCTAGCAGGCAGGCTCTGATAGTTTATTACGCGAATGACGACACGGATAATGTCCTCAAAAATAGCTGCCGGTAAAGCTGCTAGACGTAGAATGCCACGCAGGCCTCCGCTGAAGCACATGCCCACCCCTAGTGATATCACAGCCACAGCGATAGCTGTAAGGGTGGTGTTTCTAGCTATTGCTTCAACACTTTCCAACATGGCGACGCGCTCGCGCACTGCCTGAATTTCTTTGTTTGAAGGGCCTCCTAACGCGACGCGTAAAGGAGATGGCATTTTACTGGCGATGTATCCAATCATAACCAAAGGTTACCATTCGAGTTTTAAGAACTCGTTAAGGCCAGCTTTGTGTATTTTATCAGATGTTACGCGCTTATTGCCACCGTGCATGGTCTTTTGGGTTGGATCCCACGTAAACTCTGGCCAGCCCATGCGGGCGCAAATGGCATCATATAACTGCTTTCGGGTGATATGAAGGTCATTACAGGCATTATAGATGCCTGATAGGCCATGTTCAGCGGCGAACATAATCGCATTCACAATATCGTCCCGATGGCTGAGATTTGTGAAGTTTTGTCCTGTCCCCGGAAGTGTGCGGCCTACTTGCTTTTGTAGCCGTTCGACGATGTCACGTCCTGGACCGATGATTTCACCCAACCGCATAATACATGCGTTTGGAAGAGTTGACAAAACCTCTTCCGTTTGTGCCAAAATTTTGGCTTGTGGACTAATGGGAGTGAGGGGAGTCTCTTCGTCGACCCAATCGCCATCATGCTCGCCATAAACGGAAGTGCTACTGGTATAGATAACTCTGGATACATTAGGAGCTTGCTCCATGGACTTTACGAGTGCTTGCGCTGTGTATAGGTAGGTTTCTTGATAGCTTGAGGAGTCTTTCGCAGCTACAGAGACAACGATCCAATCGTGGCCTTGCAATAGCTCCAGCAACTGATCTTCGTCTTTAAAATCTAATAACACAGCTTTGTGGGCTATTTGCTCTAGTTCTGTAAGACGACCAGGTGTGGTTGTGGTGGCAGTTACGAGAACGCCCTGGGCAGCCCAAGCTTGTGCTAAGGCACTTCCAATATATCCGCAGCCGATTACTAGTGCTGCGGTGGACATATTAGATTAATCCAAGTTGTAGCAGGCTTTCGCGCAGGCTGGCATTTTCTTCCTTCTCAAGGCTGCCACTTCCTGTTAACCAGGATAGGTAGTCGCTGGGAAGTTTCTGAAGGCTTGTACCGCGATGCTTGCCAAAGGGCATTTGGCGCATCAGCGTTGGGCGGGCCATTAGTTCAACAACGACGTCAATAGGGAGGTCATCGATCATCTGAAAGAAGACTTGCGCTAAGACCATGACGTCGTCCAAAGCCCTGTGGGCGTTGTTGGATGCTATGCCATAGATTTCGCGCAGGAACTGTAGGCTATGTCGTGGCAGGTCGGGGCGGTAGCGTCGTGCCCATTTCAACGAATCTAAAAAGCGCCACTCAGGCATTACGAGGCCATTGCGGGCATGTTCTTTTCTAAGAAAATGCACGTCAAAAGCATCGTTATTGTGAGCGATTAAGACCGCATCTCCTTCGCAGAATTCGGTAAATTCCTTGATGACATCAGGGAAACCTGGAGCATCCTTAACCATCTCATCGGTGATATGGTGAATGTTAGTCGCTTCAGCGGGTATTGGGCGACCAGGATTGATAAAGCGGCAGAAGGATAGCTCTCGGTGCGGATCATAAGCGGCAATCTCGATAATGCGCTCATTCTCGGACGAGATTCCGGTGGTTTCTGTGTCGTAAAAGATGGGTCTTTTGGGCATTTGTTATACGCGCTTTTGCTTTTCTTCTGCTTCTTTCTGTGCTGCGTTGGCTTTTGCCAACATTTCATCAAATGTCACGGCGCCGGCTGCTAAAGCTTCGACCGCTGGGGAGAAGGATTGGCAGATCGTTTTAAATGTTGCTAGGAAGGACTCCAAAATTGCTTCAGGGATCTCTTCTTCGTAAACTGGAACCATGCAGCGGAAGAAAACAACGCCGATCATTTCGTCCATACCAAAGCCGGGAACATCCAACTCTTTATTGAACATATGCAAGAGGCGTCCCATGTCTGAAACACGCTCAGCTGGCACATTGCAAGGTAAAAAGACTAAAAGTTGAAGAAGTCCGCTACCTTCGAAGATTCTAACAAAGAAGGGAAATTCGCGTTCGCCAACCTTCAATGGTGCGTAGATTTGGTTGGTTTCGCTTTGAATTTGTGAATCCAGGCCATGCTTCTGAAAGAACGGCACTAGTTGATCGTAGGTTAGCTTGAGCATGTTCGGTCTCCTTAAAGGCCTAAGTTGTTAGTAGGCCATACCTGGTTGGAACGTATTTGCATGGCGTGTGATGCCAGGGTTATTAGTAGCAGGGATAGTGCTATAATCGTTTTCCCCTGGAGCACGATAGCAGCTAGTGCAAGTGATTCCCAGCACAGCAACAAAAAGTAGAACATTGAGTAGTCGTCTTGGTGTCATAACGAATCCTGAACATTGTTGGTGTTGAAGGCAAAAGTATAGCGTCTATAAGGATTAGAGTCTAGGGTCCTTGTCTGTCGTGAGGGGTTCATCCATTAGTTTGGAGAATGAGGTAGGTCTTTGTGCCGGCGCTGTAGGGAGATCTCCCAGACGTACTAGTCCTGACGGCGTTTCACCCACGATGAAACGCGAGCCTTCGATCTCGACTAAATAGATCATGCTTCGAGGCCCCAAGGTCCGCCGCTCTGAAATACGTATGCCGCTTGTCGAGTTGGTTTGTTGCAACCGGGAATAAAGAAAACGTTTTAAAAACCAGGCGACGATCAGCATGCCGATCAAGGTCAGCCCCAGCATAACGATCATGGTAAAGAACTCAGCCATGAACGAATCAGCGTTAGGATTATTGGAGTCTAGCAGATGCTGGACCATAGGGGAGTCTTTAGGAAGTTCTAGCAAAAACATCGGTAATCGCATGATTGGTGTCCATTGGATGAGTGGTCAACGTGTAGACTATCTCGGATCTCGATTTATTTTCTATTGAATGCTATGGTTTCGAGCAATTTGCCGAGGGATATATGCTTGGATTAATTGCTTTAGATATGGACGGAACAATTACCACGGAGTCACGGACCATTCCGGATGAGGTGGTGACTTTTCTCGCTAACCTATATCAAGAAGGTTGGGCGATAGCCTTTATTACAGGCCGTACTCTGTGGAGTAGTCACCATGCCTTGGAGGCTATCCCGTTTCCCTTCTTTTTAGCGGTGCAGAATGGCGCATTAATTATCTCCATGCCTTTCCGCGAAATTGTCTTTAAACACTATCTGGACAAAGACAACCTCTTAGCTTTGTCCGCTGCGTGCAAGGGACATTCCACCGATGTCGTGGTCTATAGCGGTGCTGAGTTTGACGACCGTTGCTATTATCGACCACCAGCTTTTCAGCAGCGCGTTTTGGATTATGTTAAAAGACGTCGTGAAGCCTATGAAGAGATATGGGACGTGTTGCCAGCTTTCGAAGATCTTCCTATAGGCGCATTTGCGTCTACTAAGAGCTTTGGAACGTATGAAGAACTGTTAGTACTAAGCACAATTTTTGAAAACGAATTCAATTTGCAGGCGCCAATTAATCGCGATCCCTTCCAAGATGGATGGTATGTCTTGCAGACTACCGCGGGCATAGTTAACAAAGGGCTGGCCGTGCGGGATCTTCGCAAGCGCGTTGCAGGAGATGGCATTGTTATTGCCGCTGGAGACGATCTGAACGACCTGCCTCTGCTTCTTGCTGCCGACGTTAAAGTCGCTATGGCAAATGCTCCTAAAGTATTATTGGATGTCGCAGACTTTGTGGCACCTCCCGCCTCAGAGCTCGGAATCATTGCGGGACTTCAACAAGCAATCGGAGGGCTACGTGGGCAAGGTCGGGTTTGATAATTTGCAAATATCTTGTATCATTGGCGTTCATCCTTGGGAACGCGAAAAGGTTCAAGAGCTTATCGTAGACATGCGTGTGGAAGTAAAAGCTCCTGATCAAGACGTTATCGAACAAGCTTTAGACTATACAGCCTTAAGTTCCCAGGTGATTGACCTCGCGCAACGCGAACAGTGTCAACTCGTAGAAACACTGGCCGTCCGCATTTTGGATCATGTGCTGGGCGCTTTCTCCGCTCCATGGGCGTGGGTACGTATTCGCAAGCCACAAGCGTTGGACGGCAATGGCACAGCCGTTATCGAATGGGAAAAAAACAGCACGGAGTTAATCTAGTGGCTACATGGACACTTGTTACAGGTGGTGCTAAAGGGCTTGGGGCACAGACATGCATGTCGCTTGCCAAGCGCGGCCATAACATCGTTGTGCATTATCTTCATAGCGCTGAAGAGGCTGGGCAGGTGGCTGAGTCATGTCGGAGTTTAGGTGTGAATGCTGATTGTTTCCAAGGTGATTTATCATTAATAGATCCCTTCGTTCAAAGCTATATAGAGCGTTTTGAAGACACAGGGTATTTGGTTAATAACGTTGGGAACTTTTCGTTAGGAACGATTTCAGAGGCTACATCAGATGAGTGGCAACAGCTATTTCAATCGAATGTGTTTGCGCCGATGTTGCTGACGAAGGGGTTATTATCTTCGCTGAAACAGCACAAAGGAGCTGTTGTTAACATTGGATTAGCTGGAATAGAGCGTTTTTATGCCGATACTTATTGTGCAGCATACAGCGCTGCTAAGGCGGCTTTGTTTCAGGCTTCGCGTTCATTAGCACGTGAGTTAGTTCCGCATCAAGTCAGGGTGAACATGGTGTCTCCAGGATATCTGGAGTCATCAGTTGTTAAGCCATCACAGGTGATGCAACTAGAAAGGTTGGCATCTCTTCATGAAGTGGCCGAGGCCGTTGCATATTTTTTGAGCGATGATGCCAAATACATCACTGGTCAAAATCTGGAAGTTGCGGGCGGTGTGCGGCTTTAGAAACATTCAACGCAAAGGCGCAGAGGCGCAAAGAGAGTCTTTTCCTTCTTCGCGCCTTCGCGCCTTTGCGTTTAATCTCCTTTCCTCTTACGATGTTTCGCAGCAAGGAGTGCATGTGACGTTTCAGTTGGGAGGACTAAAGATCCAGACGATGACCCGCGAGGAATCGCTATCAGCGGTAGCGCATCAGGTTTCTCCTGCCCGCGTGTACTTCGTCAATGCACACTGTGTTGTGGTCGCTGGTGAGAATCCGCAATATGCCGATGCTGTGAATCGCGCTGAATATGTCTTTAATGATGGCGCGGGTGTTGAGGCAGCATGCAAAATTTTGGGCATTCCGCTCAAAGACAACTTAAATGGCACGGACTGGATTCCAGCTCTGCTAGACCGTTTGGCGGTTGACACGAGAAGTTATCGCATTTTTTTCTTGGGAGGACGCCCAGAGCTAGTCGCTGAAAAGAGCGACTATTTCAAGCGTTGGCCCAATTTAGAGACTGTTGGTCTGCACCATGGCTTCTATGAGGAAGACGTAGCTGTTTTAGATAAAATACGCAAGGCTAAGCCGGATATTTTGTTAGTAGGCATGGGAGTGCCGCGGCAAGAGTTGTTTTTAGATAGACATTGGACCTCGCTTATAGCCTCTGGGGTTACCCTAGGAATAGCTGGTGGAGCCGTATTTGATTTCATGAGTGGCACGGTGCCTCGAGCTCCCCAGTGGATGCAAAAAATGCGTATGGAATGGATGTATCGCCTTTGGATTGAGCCAAAAAGGCTCTGGCGAAGATATTTAGTAGGGGTCTTTCCCTTTTCTTGGATTGTGATGAAAGAGTGGTTTAGAAAATGATCATTGGAAATGTTCCAGCAGGCCCTACAGATCTTGTACGGCAACTTGTCAACCTAGCTGTTAACGCAGGACGCAGCCTGCAGAGTAGCCAAACAGGCTATATCCACTACTGCCATCGTGTTTTAGATTATCCCAACTTCGACACTATACCTGTTGTGGAGAACTTTCTATTCGCATTGTCTTTGCTGCGCGAACGCACAGCAGAGAGTTTTGCGGAAGGTAAGGCCTTAGTCGACAAGCTACGACATTTTCAGCATGCCTCCGGCAACTTTCCCGTTTATTTGCACGAGTTTCCTGAGTGCAAAGACTACTACACCGCCGTGCATCTTTTACCGATATTTTATTGGATTTTGCGCACCTTCCCCTTGGTATTGGGTAGTCCATTGCGTGATGAGTTTCAGCAGACTGTTGAACGCTCTTTTGATTACTGTCTGAAGTTAAAAGAGGAAAAGCTGCCATTCATCATTAGCCTAAAGCTGGCATGTGGCGTTAAGGCTCTGGCTAACCTGTGGGAACGTCAAGATATCGAGAAGCAGGCGGAACAATGGCTAGACGAGCTAAGAATTGAATCGGAAAGCCCTGGCTTCTCTGGGTGGCTTATTCCAGAGACATTAGGCGAGGCATTGGTATGCTTAGAAATGGTCTATGGAGAAATAGTCAACAGTCCTTGGGCGAATGTGTGGCAGTGTTTGCAAACTGTTTGGTATCAACGCACTGCTAGCTATGTCGGACCTGGCTACCGCGACTACCAGTTTAGAGAGCAACCAGAAGTCACTTTGCTAGACCTTGTAGCTGGCTTCCATACCGGTATTTATTCCTATCGTGCGCTGCTAAACGGCCCACACATGCTTCAATCAGCACTCATACATCCTACTGATGAAAAGCTTGAGCCATTGACTTTACCGCGTGTTGATGAAGGTACAGTGGCTGGACGTCGATGGTATCAAGAAACCCAAGATCTTTGTGCTTTCAGTGCTCTTGAAAAACATATTCCTGACCCTAGCCGAGATAATGCCTACAGCGCTTTTAGGCTCTTATGGGGCAATCTAAACTGTGCACATACTTTTGTATGCCAGGGTGGTAATGTTGAGCGTGCCGAGTTTCGGGTTGTTGAAGGTGGTGTAGATCTAATTCTTTACCTTCCTGCCGAAGTGCCCGGAGAAGCTCGCCAGCGTAACCGCGAGGTCATGTTTGCCCTGGATGCGCACGACGACGTATCTTTTATCGTTGCCAATTTGGCCGCAGCATCTACCTTCCAACTTGGTGAGGAAGTACTTATTAAGAGTGGTGCCATGACCATTAGCTTGAAGATCACCTTGGATAGTGGTGCTGGACAGTTCTTTGGCCATATCACAAAAGGTAATCGTACCTCGCAAAAGCATACGACTGGTGATGGACGCTTTAAATCTTACGATTGGCAGCTCTTCCTACGAACCGTAGAGCGCCACCAACAATGTTCTTTGCGCGCTGAAGTGCGCTTTAAACATGAGGAGCCAAAATGAGACTCGCCGAACGATTCGAGCTAGCACTAGGAAGCCACTTAGGTACTGTTTTTATTGGTCTTTTTTGTGTGCTAGCTTGCCTAGCGGTCATTTATTGGTTTATGGTCGTTCGGCAAAAACGTCGGGATCTTCTGGCTTATCTCAATCGAAGCTATTACGAACGCGCGCAACAAATAGCCAAAGAGTTTGCATTTGTCGGTGGGCATAAGGCGGAATTTTTTGGTCGTCAAACGATCGTCAAGCTATCTGACGGACCTTACGGCGTCTGTGTGATTCCTCCACCTAATTATCTGGACGAAGGTGTCAGAGAGCGCTTTCGCTTTTTCCATCGTGGCAAGGAACATGTCAATGTGCCAGGTTTGGCTAAAGTCTTGTGGAAGGCCGAGAGCCCCGTACTTGCTGTTATCGAAGGTGGAGCTTTAGATAAAAATGGCAGGCTTCTGGCAACATTACGTCAGCATCTTTTTGATAAAAAGCTTCCTATTACTTCTAGAGAGCAGATACTGCTTGATATCGCCAGGACTTTAGCCCGCCTTCAAGAACAACGTTCTGAGGTTGGGGGGAATTTGTATCACGGCTTTCTGTTACCACGAAACATAATGGTAGGTTTAGATGACCACCACACCATCAATCGCGTGGTGATAACTGGCGCAGGCATGGCCTACGCGCTCGGTCATGAAAAGCTCTTGCAAAAGCTTACGGAACTGCGCGAAGGACGCTTGCCCATCGAGCGTCACTGCGCACAGGAAATCGTAGAGCAGCTTGTTTTCTTAGCTCCAGAGCAGAAGAAGTCAGGAGCCACCACAGGCCCAAGTAGCGACCTTTATGCCTTTGGCGCTATGGCTGTCTGCTTATTATCGCAACAGCGATTTGTAACTCCTGATCGCATTGACTGGACGAAGACTCCGCAGCGTTGGGTGCCATTTCTTCAGGCTTGCCTGCAAGAAGACCCTTCTAAGAGACCCCAGGACTTATTGGAGTTAGAGGACTGGCTGGATGATCCCGAGTTAGCTCTTACCCATGCGCCAAGCGATGTCGAACCAGTTCAAGGTAAGCGCACAGCCGATGTTGCTACCAATGAGAATCTTCTGACAGAGATGTTAAAGCGCGTTCAGCCTGTTGATGCCGACGCAGCCCTTGACGAAGGGTTGATGGCAATCAAAGCTGGCAAATGGCAAGCAGCGCGCAAAAGTCTAGTTAAGACACTTTCCAGTGATCCAAATAACGCGTTGGCACATGCTAATCTAGCTATTGCTTACTTTGAGTTGGATGACAAAGCTAAGGCCGAAGCGCATTATGAAGCTGCCAAAAAGGCAGATCCGTTGGTTGCCAAGGCCTTCCGTCAGCATCTGGCATTTAGGCTCTAAGAAAATGGACAATATGGACCTTATTGACCTTATGGACGATATGGACATGGTTTCCTCTTGTCCATACGGTCAATAAGGTCCATAAGGTCCATATCGTCCATAAAAAACTTAACGTCGGCTAGTTAACTAGCAGCAGCAGCTTCTGCGGGGATAACGTCTTCGGCTAACGAGCGGCTATCGACAGCGACGCCCATTGTGTGCAGGCCATTATCAACAAACAGAAGAGTGCCGGTGATACCAGAAGCCAACGGCGATACCAAAAATGCAGCGGCATTGGCTACTTCTTCAGCATGTAAGGGCTTTTCTAGCGGAGCATTGGTTTCAGAGTAGTCGATCATTTTGTCGATGAAACCAATAGCTTTAGCAGCTCGGCTTCTCCATGCGCCAGCAGAGATTACGTTAACGCGGAGACCCCAACGGCGACCCACTTCCCACGCTAGTGTTTGTGTATCGCTTTCGAGAGCAGCTTTGGCAGAGCTCATGCCACCACCATAACCAGGGATGACTTTTTGTGAAGCTACGTAGGTCAACGACAGCGCTGCCCCGCCCTTATTCATAATTGGCCCAAGATGGCGCAGAAGGCTAATGAAACTATAGCTGGACGAGCTCATTGCCGACAGGTAGCCTTCTCGGCTTGTGTCAAGCAACGGCCTTTGTACTTCTGGAGCGTTAGCCAAGGAATGTACAAAGATGTCGATATTGCCAAAATCTCTTTGAATGGCTTCAGCGACTTCACTAATAGTGTAGCCCTGGACTTCTTTATAGCGTTTGTTTTCTGCAATTTCTGTCGGTACATCGGCAGGGGTGTCATAGGCGGCATCTAGCGGATAGATTTTTGCAAATTCTAGCAAAGACCCATCGCTCAGCTGACGGGATGCGTCAAACTTGCCATTCTCGAATGCGGTGGTAAATAATTTAAGAAGGGGAGTCCAGGTACCTACAATAACCTCGGCTCCAGCCTCAGCCAGTGCTTTAGCAATGGCCCAACCAAATCCTTTGTCATCAGCAATACCAGCGATGAAGGCCTTCTTTCCTTTGAGATGAAACTGCAACATACTCGTCCGTCCTTAGTATATCTTGAGGAATAAAGTTTATACCAAAAATGACAAAAAATCTCCAGCAGAACAGCAGATTAGAAGTCCGCTGCTGCACTATGAGTGCTAGGAAATGTATAAGGGGACGTGAAATTTGGGGGAGTGCCGATGGGCGGGGGCATCTGCGAGGGTTCGTGCTGCAGACGCGCCACTGTGCTTTGTAATTCTTTAATTGTGGTACTAAGGTGTGCCAATGCCGCATGGAACTGGCGTATTGAGGCAGTGCTCTGCTGTGCTGCCTCGCTGAGCTCTTCGATGGAATCGGTGATCTGCTTGGCACCGGAGCTTTGAGTTTCCATCCCTTGGTTAACAGATTCGAAGCTTGCCGTTTGCTGCTGAACCTGTGCAATAATTTTTGTAAGTAGGCCGCTGATGGCGTTGGCTTGCTTTACACCTTGGCGGATATCTTCAGAGAATTTAGCTACACCTTCCACGCTGGTTGACACAGCGGCGACCATTTGGTGTACGACTTTCTCGATATCCAATGTTGCATAGGCCGTTTGGTCGGCTAGGCGGCGGATTTCGGTGGCGATGACACCAAAGCTACCGCCACGTGCTCCCAGTTTATGCGCTTCAATGGCAGCGTTTAGCGAAAGCAGGTTCGTTCTGTCCGCCACTTTGGTGATGGTGGTGATCACACCGGTAATGACGCCTGTTTTTTCGTTTAGGCTGGATAGCTTATCAGCAATTTCAGTCGTAGCGTCGACCATTTGCTTCATGATGTTTTTTAGCTTGGAAAGACCTTCTTTACCTGTAGCAGCTAAACCAGAAGTCTCTTCTGCGGAGCTTGTGACTTCGTGGATATAGTTAGCAAATTCGCTTGCTGTTGCCGAGATCTCTTTAGCTGTTACAGCAATCTGTTTGGTGGCTGTTTCCTGCTGAACTATCGTTGTCTCTTGTTCTTTTGCGGCGGCGGCAATCTCTGTTGTAGAAGTCGTTAACTGCACACCAGCATGTTGTAGATTGGCTAACACTTCTTCAATGGACGCTGCCATCTTGTTTAAAGCCAGGCCAACTTGTGAGACCTCGTCGCTTTGGCCTACGTCGACACGTACTCCTAGGTTTCCTTTTGCCAACTGCTCCGCAGCCCCAACAAGCTTTTGCAAAGGTGACAGCATAGCTCTAAGCAAAATGAAGGAACTCAAGAAAGCCAGAAAAGACATGCCCAAGACTAGGCCTGCGCTCGTACGGCGCTGAAATTCTAATAGGTCTAAGCTCTCTTTCAAGAATCGCTCTAATTGCTCCGTACCCAGCTCAGCAAACTGAAAAGATTCGTTGATAGCTCGTGAGCTACTTACAGCGAGTGATCCTGGTTCTACATCAATCTTTTGTGGCTTTAGAATACTTTTCTTTAGCGTCGAAATGAAGTTAGCTATAGCTGACGATAGCTCAGTATAAGGATCCTCCATCGCTGCTTTTAGCTCTAAATCCTCGTGAAGGTTTTTACGCGCTTGCGATGCTTTCCACAAGCTGTTGGAGATAGCATCTAATGCATGCTCAGCCAGCGCAATATGTCCCGCCAAATCTTCCCTCTCTGATTGCCTAATCTCCTTTTTAGTAGCCACTAGCTCGGAAATTGAAGCGGCGTAAAGAACATTAGCCTGCACAAGAGGAATTTCCACGAAGATCATATTTGTAAGGTAGTATGAGACAAGATCATCTCCCAAAACAAGGCTAGAGCTATCACCGACAAGCCCTGCTAAGGTTTGCAAATTGTTAAGTAGCGCCACGTGTTTTGTTAAACTGGCCTCCGGGGTTAGCTTGGCGAAGGAGCTATTCAGTTCTTCCCATTGTTGCTTTAGCTTGGCAGGAGCCACACTGCTTTGGTGCCAGTCTGCAACGGGAGTACGATCCGAGAACAATTCAGGACCAATATTTGTTTCAGCATCGGTAAGATCATTAAATCCCGCTGAAATACGCTGTTGAAGGTGTGTCACAACGTTTTCAAGCGATGTGTCGCCCAACAAAAACCTTTGACCAGCCTCCTGGTGTTCGCTGATGTACTTGTCAAGAGTTTGAATCGGCCGAAAATACTGCAGGCCGATTAAGGCTCGTCTGGCAGCTGCTACGTCTTGATTTTGTTCATGAAGCATGAGGCTAAGAACGGTCGCCACAACAAGGGCAAACTGAAAACAGATAAAGCTGAACTTTTGCGCAAAAGTAAAGCGCTGTAGGAATTTTTTCTTGGGCTTTCTAGCGTCGGAGGGACCAAGCGGCTTAGCCTTTACCATTGCGAACCACCTTCTAAATTCTCCTTCAGATACATAAGGTGTAGCCCCAGCTAAAGCAAGTTTTTATTTTGCAGAGAGCATTTATCACCAACCCTCCTCTGCGTCTCTGCGCCTACGCGTTAAAATTCCCTCAGCGACTTTTTATCGAGTTTTAGATACACTGTCACCCTACAGGAGTTGGCATGGCCATGGTGTCGTTGAATAGGTTTCTTGTTCTGGCTGTTATTTTCGGATTTCTCACCTTGGGAACGTATGGTATTGGCCGTGTGTACTTTAAATTGACTGATGGCTTCGGGCCCAGTGCGATAGCGGTTGGATCAACCGACAAATATTGGGCAATAGCTCCTCTTACGCCTGAGCAGGAGGATCTAATTCACTCTCTCTTGGCTCAGAAGTACACTTATATGGCTAAAGGTACCCAAAGTTATGTGCTGAATAGCAATGATGATGAGTTTGTCCTGAAGTTTTTTAAGAAGAAGCATCTTGATTTTCCTCAGTGGCAGAAGGTTCTAATCGGGTTTCCCTTGGTGGGAGCCTCCTTTGCGGAGACCGAGCGCCGACGCGAAGACAAGCGAGAGCGCATATTTTCTGGTTGCAAGCTAGCATATCAGTCCATGCAGCAGGATTCGGGAATTGTATATATTCACCTGAATGTGTCCGATGACTTGCCGGCCTCAATGACGATTGTAGATAAGCTAGGCATAGAGCATCACATTAACCCTAACGACTATTCGTTTTACATCCAGCGTAAGGGGATAGCTGTCTACCCTGCTTTGAAGCGTTTTAAGGCTGAGGGAGATGTACAAGGGGCCGCCGAAGCTCTAGACAAGCTATTTAAGTATATGGTCCAACGCTCGCAGCGAGGTATTCTCGATCGCGACCCAAATTACATTAACAACGTTGGTTTTCTTAACGAGGAAGCAGCAACGTTGGATGTAGGTAATGTTACTTTTGATCCCTTGATTCGCAATCCACGTGAATATGCTAGGCGCATAGTTGATCATACCCAGGCGATTCGCCGATGGATTGACACAAATTTTAGCGAACTGTTACCCGCATATGAACAATCGGTGGCGGCTTTAAATCAGGGAGAATAGCGATGTTTGCAGTAGAGACTGCCGTTGAACCCGAAATAGCAATTCGTTGGTTTATGGCAACTTATTTTGGCATATCCCTCTGGAGATACATGGTCGCTATGGTCATACTTGCCGTAGCCTTTATTTTTAAGGTAGCTTTTGAGCTATTTTTCATTCGTTGGCTCAACCGAATCTTTGCTAAAACAAATCATCGCTATGCAGGTTTTGTTTTTGATGCCATCAGCCCGCCTTTAAATGCCTTCATTCTGGTTTTGGGCACGTATCTAGCATTATTATTTCTGCGATCAGACGGTGGAATGACCGAAGACCTTGCTCGTTCATTGACCACTACCATCTATGTAGCCTTTGGTTTGCTAGTTGTTTGGGCAACCTATCGGTTGGTAGGCGCCTTCGCAGATGTTTTAGACGAAGTTGCGCAGCACAAAGCCAGCATAGTTGATCGACAGTTTGTTCCGTTCCTAGTAAGATGCATGCGCATATTTGTGTTAGTTATTGGTCTATTAACCATTCTGTCGACCCTACACGTCGATGTAGGTGGCTTGCTGGCAGGCCTCGGGATAGGCGGTGCGGCAATGGCATTAGCAGCGCAGGATTCTCTGGGTAATATTTTTGGTTCGGTAGCCTTGCTTGCTGATCAGTCAATCAAGATCGGTGATTGGATAGCTGCCGGTGACAAAGTAAGTGGTTCAGTAGAAGCCATCGGTCTTCGCTCTACCAAAATACGTACAGCTCAAAAGACTCTTTTAAGCATCCCTAATAAGTTATTGGCGAATGGAATTATTGAAAACTGGTCACAGATGCCCAAGAGGCGTGTCGAGCAAACCATTGGATTAGAATACTGTATGCCTGATCAGATGGTAGTCATTTTGCAGGACTTCCGTGAAATCTTGAGTTCCGATGGCGGGGTTGAGCCAGACTCATACTTAGTGTATTGGACTGAGTTTGGTCACTATTCCATGAATATTATGATACAGTATTTCACCATAACAACCGCGATGCCAGATCACCTCGAGTGCCGTGAACGTATTAATCTAAAGCTTCTTTCGGCAACCCTAGCAAGAGGTATGAATATAGCAATACGTAAGCAAACATTACTACTGCCTAAGCAGGAAGAGGTCGAAGCCTTATGCTAATCTCCGCCATATCTATTGCAAAATAAAATACGAATATGGCACACAGGGAATCAAAAGTTTAAGAATCTGGGAGTGTTATGGATCAGTATGTATCAAGCAATACTCTGGCATTGATTGTTTCTACCGTCATCTTTGTCGTCACTGTCGCTCTAGTCGCCAGACAGTTGGTTGGCTTCGTGATTACCTGTGTGATGCTATTTTTTGCTATGGCATCCGGTGTAGCTATCGCTAATAACGATATCGTACGTTCTTATTTCCAGCCTGCTGGCGAGCCCCTTCCTCCTCCTACACCTGTTCATGAGCCGGGAGAGGGATCCACGCTAGATGCTATCCGGGATCGTATTGGCGAAGTGTTTCAGCAGTTGGTTGAAGTGTTATCTAACCACAGCGGTGAAACTCGTGAAGTAACCACTACCGAAAAACAAGAGCTTAGAAGCTCTATCGAGGGGCTTCTTAACCAGTTGGACGAGCAAAAACAGCAACTTCAACAGTTTTTGGAGCAGCACCATTTAACTAGTAGCGCCAACCAAGTTGTTGAAACCAAATAGTTTGGGCGTAAATGTTTTTTACATCCCAAGACTTTCAGTTTACAAAGCAGCTAGAGGCGCACTGGCGGGACATTCGTGAGGAAGTAGAGCGTTTAAATTCTCACGACTTCATCGCTTGGCCCGAAAAGTTTCTCTACGACGGACAAGGTTGGGATGTGTTTCGCTTGTACGCCAACCGTCAACGTATCGTAAAGCATTGCGGTATGTGTCCGAAGACCTCTGCACTGCTAGAGAATATACCCGGCATTGTCATGGCCGGGTTTTCTTCTATAGCTCCAAATACACACATCAAGCCCCATCGTGGCAGCTCGGATGCCGTATTGCGTTGCCACGTAGGTCTTATCATTCCATCGGATGTTGGCTTGCGTGTTGGCACAGAAACACGCATATGGCAGGAAGGTCGTTGCCTTATTTTTGACGACACCTATGAGCATGAAACCTGGAACCGAAGTAACCGCACGAGAATTATTCTCATGATTGAATTTCAGAAAAAGGTGTCTACTGCGCGTCTCAGAAATCTTCAGCCTGTTTTTTAGATCAAAGATATCCTTCTACATCCTGCATATCCTTGTTAAAAATTAGAACATAACAGGATAGGCAGGATCGCTGCGCGGCAGGATAGGCAGGCATACGCATCAATCTAATTATGGAAAAAGCATAATAACTAATTAGACCTCATACGCTTGTATGTATTAGACCCTCTCGATAGTGGTTTTGAACCATTGAGCTAATGCTGCGAAGCAGCAATTCTTATCTTAGCCCCTAGCCATACTGAAGAATGAGGGTTGGCTAGGGGTGGAATATCCATATCATCGCGCTGCGGAGCATCGCGTCTAGATGAAACCATCTTATTGCACGATAATACGCTGACTAAGACGCGGTGCTCCGCAACGCTAAGCGCTTTTTGATCTTACCCCTAGCCAACCCTCATTCTTCGGGTATGGCTAGGGGCTAAGATAAGAGTTGCTGCTTCGCAGCATTAGCTGCGGAACACTCTTAAACCGATGTGTCATGCATAATTTGCTGAACTGCAAATCTTTGCAATGAATTCTTGATAATTAGGTTGATGCGTATGGGATAAGCAGGACGAGGAGAATGTGTTATGCCTTGATAAGGCTAATTGCCGGCTCATTTAGGTCGAAGGGATCGCATTCTTGTGCGATACCGAGCGCATCGCGCGCTTCTCGCATCATAAAGAACGTTCCGCAGATTAGCACAATCTGGCCAGAACTTAGTGCTACTTGAATGCCTTCTGCGACGCTTCTATGACAGGAATGTTCAATACTCTTTGATTGCTTAACGAGCATTTCCATAGGCATTGCGCGGTCATGTTTAGCAGAAACTAAGTGAACATGCTCAGCCTTGTTTGTCAGCATTTGTAGACACTCTGCGACTTCCTTGTCCTTGGAGAATCCACACACAACATGAAACGGCTGGTTGGGGTAGCTATGATCCATACTGGCGAGTAGTCTGGTCACTCCATTCAGGTTATGGGCGACATCCAAAATGACGCCTTTACCAATTGGAAAATGTTGCATGCGACATGGGGGACGTGCCTCCATCGCGGCTTCTACAACAGCATCGCTGCATATAAAGCCGGTTAGGGCAATAGCTTGTTTGGCGATGGCACTATTTTCCTCATCGTAGTTGGCAAACGTCCCCTCGACGCAATAGTATGCGCTGCCTTTCTCTTCAGCAACCTGTTGAATTTCGGGCATATCGGCACAAGGCCCCACTACTACAGGAATGTGCGGCTTAATAATGCCCGCCTTTTCGCGCGCAATACTCTCGCGTGTTGATCCCAGGAATTGCGTATGATCCAAATCTATGGATGTAATGACCGACAATATAGGCGTGATGATATTAGTGGAATCTAAGCGACCACCGATTCCTACCTCTACCACAGCGACATCGACCAATTCATTAGCAAAATGTCTAAAGGCTGCACAAGTTGTGATCTCAAAAAAACTAGGAGCTAAACCGCTATCAGAACAGTGTGCAAAGCCTTCTTGGATCAATTTTGTGATTTGATCCTCGCTGATCATCACACCATTGATGCAGATACGTTCGCGAAAGCATGACAAGTGAGGGGAGGTATACATGCCCACACGGTAACCGGAAAGCTCCAAGGCCTTTGCTATCTTTGTCACCGTAGAGCCCTTGCCATTGGTCCCTGCCACGTGAATGATGGGGTAAGACCGGCTAGGGTGTCCGAAGGAAGCTTCTAAAAGTCTGGCATTGTCGAGCGTCATCTCTCGGTCGCCGGCAGATCGGTTTAAAGCTAACAGGCTGTTTACAGCCTCTTGATAGCTACTACTCACCTACGACTCCATGGTAGTGATCGACCAGGTGTTGGAATGTCGCTGGAGGAGCCCAAGAGGCACCTAACGCGATGCTAGGTTTAGCATCGCCGTGGAAGTCAGAACCTCCCGTCACCAACCAGTTTTTTTGGTTGGCGATATTTAGCCATTTGTCGCATCGATCTCGTGGAAAGCGGGCGTAGAAAACCTCTATTCCATCGAATTTTAGCGTTAGCAAATGCTTGATTGTCGCATCGTCGGAGACCAGATGTGGATGGGCTATAACCGCTAGACCCCGCGCAGCATGGATGACATCGATCGTCTCCTCCACAGTGAAGCGCGGCCCAGCCACATAAGCAGAGCCACCTTCGCGAAGATACTTTTTAAAGGCATCCTGGATAGAGTCCACATAACCCCTTTTGACCATTCCAGCAGCAATGTGCGGACGACCTATAGAGCCCTGGGAGGCTGGAAAGTCCTCCACAGTTACCGGTAGACCTAACGCCGCTAAGCGGTCGAGAATGGCCTGATTGCGCTGTTCCCGACGTTTCTGATGTCCCTCACAGAAGGCTAACAATGCCTTATCTGTAGGGTCAAAAGAGTAGCCTAGGATGTGTACTGGGTTGGTGCGGTGGTTTGTGGAGAACTCAACACCAGGAATAATCGTGATGTTGTGTTGCTTCGCTAGCTGAAAAGCCTCTGGATAAGCACCGATAGTGTCGTGGTCAGTGATCGATAAGCCTTTAAGGCCTATCTTGGCGGCATGTTGAATTAACTGTTCGGGAGTCGATGAGCCGTCCGAGTAAGTTGTGTGACAATGCAGATCAGCCCGTAGCTCATCCATGTAGTATCCCCTGCTTTACCCCTTCGTATGGGACGTAGACAACTTCTGATTCAAGAGAAATGCCCGTAGCCTCCAGAATGCGTTCCTGCACGGTCAGTATGAGGGCCAAGACATCCGCTGAGGTTGCGTTGCCGCCATTAACAATAAAGTTCGCATGCACAGGCGAGACCACCGCACCGCCCACACGCAGGCCTTTTAGACCAACCTTATCGATCAAAGCACCAGCTGATCCCACCGTAGGGTTACGGAAAATGCATCCGGCCGAAGGCATATCATAAGGTTGGGTAGCTTGACGGTATCGAACAATGTTGATCTGATCGTAACGAGCGTTTTCGCTAGCGAAAAGAGTGAAAGTTGCAGCGACAATGGCTCCAGGAAGCTGTTGAAAAGGCGAGGTGCGATAAGAAAAATCGAGTTCGTTGCGTTCATAGCGCACAAGATTGCCATCAGGAGTGACAAATTCCACCGATGTCAGCGTATCACATGTTTCGCCGCCGTTGGCGCCAGCGTTCATGTAAATGGCTCCACCAATGGTTCCGGGTATTCCAGAGGCAAATTCTAGCCCCGACCACCCTTTGCGAGCTGTCATAGCTCCAAAGCGTGAAAAGCTATAGCCCGCGCCTACGTAGAAAATGGAGGGCGTTTCGTCATTCATGAAGTCGATTTTGTTATGTATAACAAGACCATCATAACCACGATCGTCAAAAAGGCAGTTGGAGCCCTTACCGAGAATAATATATGGGAGATTTTCTTGTGAGGCGAAGCGCAGAATGTCGCACATATCGTCAACAGAGTTGACTGATGCATAATATCTCGCAGGGCCGCCAATACCAAAATTGCTTAGGTTTTTTAGCGGCTTATGCTCCTGCAGTTGTCTAGTTAGTGTCGTCATCATCCTTGCGTACTTCTTGGGAAGCTTCTTCCGCTATTTCCTGACTCAGTTGTAGTTCTTTTGCACTTTCCTCTAGCATTTGAGCGTCGGGGGCGATGCCAAGGCTTTTCTTATAAATAGCATCCAGCAAAGCATTGACAAAGGCAGCAGCTTGTGGAGAACTGAATTTTCTAGTGAGGCGAACAGCTTCCGCTATGGCCACCTTTGGGGGGATATCTTTATCAAGTATCAGTTCATAGACACCCAAACGTAATACCGCCTTTTCGACGGAGGAGATACGTGCGATGTCGTAGGTCTTAGAAACCTCGCCGATTTGCTCGTCGATAGTTATAACAGCGTCTAATACCGCCAAAGCGCGTTGAAATGCCTGTCCGACGTTGATCCGAGACATGCCTAGCTCTTTGGACAGCAGCAATTCCATGGATTCCTGGTTGGTATCGCCCATTCCTAGGCTAAAAAGAATCTGAAAAACAGCTTCGCGCTTTTTTTGTGCTGGAACCGATGACATTCAAAGTCCTTGTGCTGAAAGCGCATTAGTATAGTCAGCGACAGATTAACTTGCCATTCCTGACGCACGATCGGAGTAACTTAAATGATTTTTAACGCAAAGACGCGAAGGCGCGAAGAGGCAAAGAGGACAAAAAAGAACTTTGCCTCTTAGCACCTTCTCGCCTTTGCGTTAAAATCTCTAGGTAAATGAACAAACTTCCCTTGAGCGGTAAATGAGTGTTTGGTAGCATCAGCCCCCTTCATGCTCATAGGACGCTGCTACACATGCTAGGTATCTTTTTAGACGTTGAATCGACTGGTCTCGACTCCACCAAACATCGTGTTATCGAAATTGCGTTTCAAATTTATCATTTACCAACCGGCTCTAAGCGCGCTGTTGGTCACTACCGAGTTCGTCAGCCTAAAGAAGTGTGGGACAAAAGCGACCCCATCAGTCTAGAGGTGAATGGCTTTACCTGGGATGAAGTCTGCGAGGGCGAATCCGAACAAGTAGTCGCAGAATCCATTAAAACGTTATTTTGTCAGTTGGGTGTAGAAAGGGGGCATGCTGTCTTCATCTGTCAAAATCCCGCCTTTGACAAAGCCTTTTTTGCACAGCTGATCGATATCTATGTTCAAGAAAAACTTAACTGGCCCTATCATTGGCTGGACTTTGCCTCGATGTATTGGACGCTTAAGACGCGTAAGATTCTTCAGGAAGGGCATGAGTGGCCTGAAACGTTTTCATTGAGCAAAGACTCGATCGCTGAAGAGTATCAAATTCCCAAAGAAGCGCGTCCGCACCGAGCCATGAATGGTGTCGAGCACCTAATTAACTGTTATCGCCATGTGGTGGGTATGGGAGACCATGTAGCGATTCACCCATAGGGAAGTGGCTAACATGAAAGAAACATATACATTCGATGATGTGGCTTTGGTGCCGCAATTCAATAACGTGCCATCACGCACGGAGCCTAGCCTAGAGACCTGGCTAACAAAAAATCTTAAGATAAAACTTCCTATAGTAGCCTCTAACATGGATTCGGTTATTGGCGAAGAGCTTGCAGATATTCTTCTTGAGCACGGCACACTTCCCATTTTCCATCGATTCACCAATTTTGAAACACAAGCAGCATGGGTGAAGAAGTATGGGGACCAGACTTTTATTAGCTGTGGCTTGCGCCATGTCGAAGAGACGCTAAAACTTCTTGAATTGGGAGCCGCCGGAGTTTGCATTGACGTCGCTCATGGCCATTCCGACAAGATGTTTCAGCTGATAAGTCAGATCAAAAAGGAATTTCCAACCAAAGATGTCATTGCTGGTAATGTTTGCACGCCGATGGCTTACCATGATTTGGTTAATGCCGGTGCCGACGCTGTTAAGGTTGGTGTAGGTCCTGGTGCTGCATGCACAACACGTATGGTTACAGGCTTTGGAGTGCCACAATTTAGCGCTATCTATGAATGCGGACAGGTGGCTGAAAAGCTACGTATCCCCCTGATAGCCGATGGTGGCATTAGGACTGGTCGTGATGTTGTGCTAGCCCTAGCGGCCGGTGCAAGTAGTGTGATGGTTGGAAAGCTTTTTGCCGTCACATTAGAAAGCGCAGCACCCAAACGTGCCATTGGCGATGATCATACGAAGCTTGAAGCCAAGTATCGTGGACAAGCCAGCGAAGACTTTCAAAATGACTTTTATGGCGCCCTTAAAGATAAGACTGTCGCCGAGGGTGTAGATTTCTGGGCACCGGTATCGGGCAGTGCGCGCCAAATCATCGAGTATTTTATGGGATCGGTCCGCAGTGGTCTGACCTACGGTGGGGCAAAGAATATCAAAGAGCTTCAGCGTAAAGCGGAGTTTGTCAAAGTCACCCCGTCCTACATGCCGGAAAGCTGCCCGCGCCCAAGATAGCGCACCAAAATGAACTTGAAATATTATTATTAGGGCTTGGCTATACTTATCCTGTTCCTGGGGGACACTCCTGCTCCAAAAAAGAGCAGTTAACAGTCATAAAGGGGCACCGCCCTAAATGCCTGAAAGCTGCGCACAAGGTCTAAGCTACGTCAAAAGCGGTGATTTTCCCGTATGGACTATGAAATTCTTTATATTCACCCCGTAATTGTTCCGCAAACGAACGATCTTTTGTAACGAGCATGTATCGTGAGCCAGTTAGATCAGCTATACCTGGAACTGCGTTAGTGAAGTCAGCTTCGTCCTTGTCTTTGGAATGAGAAAGGTGGGCGCCTCCCATAAAAGCGATAAATTTACCGTCGCCACGTTCTTTCACTATGATATCGTTGGCTACATAATTCATCCCCAAGCAACGGGGTTTCAGCTCTGATCCGTTATATGAACTATATCCTGCTTCCATTGATAAGGATGTATCAATTCCAACAACGCGAATTCCCGCTTTTTTTGCGGCGATTACCGTATTGGTATAACTACCTGGTTGTTGGATTACCAACATCTTGAAATCTAGAGCACGCAGAAAGTATTTCAGCAAGGGTGGCATTTCGTCGCCTGGTGATGCAAAGTATTCATCCAAGAAAGGTTGCATGGTGTCGTACATCAAAAACTCCATGAATAAAGTTGTTACTCCGTTCGCCTTAAATTCATCCATATGATCAATTAAAAATTCTTTGCAATTCGTCTGGAGGTGCTTTTCTCCGATGCATAATCCCGGAGCCTCCCTAAGTGCGTTCGCAATCGAGAAGTTTTGACCATCCTGCACCATCTGAGATGGTTGAGGGGGCTGAGGTACTTTACGCAGTGAGTCTTCTGCTTTTGCCAGAAAAGCTGGAAGCATCATAGAAATATCAGTGTAAGGTGAACTATTACTCGCCATATCATAAGCGGGGATATACCGCCTTGCCCCCTCGTCGAAAAACGCCAGAGCTTCTAATTCGCGCCAACTTAAGCGTATATGAAGTACGTTTGGATTGGTCGAGGATATGTTCCAATAGGTGGAGGGGATCTTCAACCCTTCTAGAACGGAAATGAATTTTTTTAGCGTTGTTTCATCTTGATAAGGTAAAGTGGTGCCTAATACCTCTGAATTTTCTTGAATGAGCTTGGTTGGTTCCGAAACTACTTGAGCGATCTTCGGTTGAATCGCATCCTTTGAGCTTTGTATAATTTTTTGTAAAACGTAGGAGGGCGCCAAATAGGTCACTGTCCCGATAATTAAAGCCAGCCCCATCCGCGTGGGGAGCGAATACTCCTGAAAGCTATCTAAAATAGTAGAACCAACCGTATAGGCACCGGTGGTGATCGTTTCGTTGTTAATTGTATTAGTAATGAAGTTAGTGAGTGACTCTATTTTCATAATAACCTTTTTTAATTTGTTCCTCAACTTTTATAATATATTTGTTGTTTAAAATCAAATTATAAATTAAGGTCGTCATCGTTTACTTAGAAGAGCTCATGACGTCTTAAATGCTGTTTTTACCAGGACTAATAAAATGGACTTTACAGAAGGATATCGGCAGGGTAAGCAGGATTTTAAAAGAAAAAATGGGATTGACCTAAAGTATAAGAGGCTAAGAATCAGTCTCCATTCTGCTTATCCTGCCGCGCAGCGACCCTGCATATCCTGTAAAGCCTATTCTTCTTCTAGGCTTTTTGTAGGAGGAACAAGGATGGAGCCGTTTCTTTGCGGTTGAGCCAACAGTGGTGGCAGCAGCTCCAAGTGGCTTTATCCAGCTTTTCGAATAGTTTAATTAGCTCCTGCTCTTCCACAGCTCCTTCGGGATGCCCAGGATAGGCAGTAACGCTTATGCAGCCTTTGTGAGTTAGCAAGGCCATGGCAGCTTCAAGACTCTGTACCGTTGTCTGTAATCTTGTGGTGACATTCTTATCGCCACCGGGCAGATATCCCAGATTATACACGATTAGCTTCACGGACTCAGGAAGGATCTCTTTAGGGAACTCTGAATGGCACTGTTGCAAGATATGCACGCGTTTCTGATAGTGAGGCGGCAGATCGACCTCTAGAAGCTCTTTGGTGTTGCGAATGGCATCTTCTTGGATGTCTAGAGCGTACAATGCGCCCTTCTCAGCGTTCAGGGCTAATTGCGCTAGCAACAGCGTGTCATGACCATTTCCACACGTAGCATCTATTACGGTGTCACCGTGATGCACTGTCTTCATCCAATAGCTGTGGGCTAGGTCTAGATGGGAATTGAAAAGTGGGAAAATTGGTCGTGTCATAGTGAAAATTTTAGGATGAATAGGGCAGCTAGAATCCAAACGAGCCAATGAACTTCTTTTACGCGGCCCGTTAATACTTTCATAATGGGGAAGAGAATTAACCCTAATGCGATACCTGTTGAGATGCTGAAAGTTAGAGGAATAATGATGAGTACCATAAAACCTGGAATGTACTCAGTGACATCATCAAAGTTCACGCGGTTCAGCGGCACAAGCATCTGCGCTCCGATAATGATCAACGCTGAAGCTGTCGCATAGAAGGGGATCGAGGCGATAAGGGGAGCCAAAAATAGCGACAAGAGAAAGAGTACTGCGACGACAACAGCCACTAGACCTGTGCGCCCGCCTGCGGTAACGCCAGCTCCCGATTCTAGATAGGTCGTCATGGGAGAGGTTCCTACGGCCGATCCTACCATTGTACCGATGGCATCAGCTACAAAGACACGTCGCACGCGTGGTAGCTTTTTGTCTTTGTCGAGGAAGTTGCCTTGCTCAGCCAATCCTGCAATGGTTCCTGCTGCATCGAAAATGGCAATAAAGGCAAAGGTCAGAACCGTACCTAAATACTCGGGCTTGAGGGCATCGAAAAGCTCGAGCTGCATAAAGGTAGGGGAGATATCAGGGGGCAGAGCAAAGATCCCTTGCCACTCAGCGTTGCCAGTTATCAAACCAACAACCCAGACCAATAAGATGCTGATGAGAATAGCGCCACGGTAGCCCAAAGCAATCAGGATGCATGACGTGATCAAACCCAAGGCAGCAAGTAATATTTCAGGCGAACGTAGGTCGCCTACGGTTACCAATGTTTCAGGATGCGATACCACCACATGAAGGTTGTTCAGAGCGATGAACGCTAAAAAAAGTCCTATGCCAGCCGTCAGGGTGACTCGTAGCGTTTCCGGTATGGCCTCTAGGATAAGCTGCCGAACGCCGAGGACGTTTAACAGCAGAAAGAAGAATCCAGCCCAAAAACATGCACCAAGGGCTATTTGCCACGGTAGTTGTTGATCAATCACCAAGGTATAGGCAAAAAAGGCGTTTAACCCCATTCCTGGAGCTAGTGCAAACGGATAGTTGGCATATAGGCCCATTATCAATGTTGCTAGGCTTGCTGCTAGGATGGTAGCCACCATGACAGCGCCAAAGTCCATGCCGGCAACCTTCATGATAATGGGGTTCACCACGATAATGTAGGCCATAGTGGAAAAGGTTGTCAGTCCTGCCAGCAGTTCCGTTCGAATGTTAGTTTTGTGTTGTTCCAGCTGGAAAAAATTGTAAAGTGCTGCGCGCATTGTGGTGGTCTCAGTCTTCGAAACTAATGATTAATACGAATCTTTTTCGATAGCCAAAGACATTAGCCAAAATGTCCTTTAGCTCTTTCTCAAGCTGGTTGAGAAGGCTTTTGTGATTTTCCTTGGGACTTTTGGGCAGATGCATGGAAATAGAGAGCTTTTGACTGCGTACTCGCGCTTCTGTTTGGACGGTGTAACCAGCAAAACGTTCCTGGCAGTAGGCTTGAAGGGTGTTTTGTATGACCTGCTCGTCGATGCCTACGGAATAGGCGCCAGAGCGAATGTAATAGGGGCGACTTTGAAAGCGCATGAATAGTGCCGCTATCAAACCAGCCCCTAGCAACGCAAAAACCAATCCAAAAAGCGTCATGGTAATGCGACTATGCTCTAATGTGAGAATAACAGTATCTCGGAACGTTTGCCACCAGGGTGCTAGCATGCTAACGATTCCGAGAAAGATGAAAAATAGAGCCAACAACAGTGTGCTGATGGTCGTGTAGAAATGCCCGCGCAAAACTTTGACCTCCGGTATGGCTACTTGAACTCGTCAGAGTATTCTTCCGACTCCATTCCAGGTGCCATTAATGGGGGTCTGTCTGCCATGCCTTTCATTTGGGCGCCGGTCTCGATATGACCATGCGGGATCAAATTTTTGAAGACAACATGGACACATGCTACATGTAGGCCTGTAAGCTTGGTGACCTCTTCCGAGACCTTTTCCTGTATCTCGTCGGCTTTCTCTGGCAACGTAACGCCATAAGCTACATTGACTTCAACGCGGATTTTCACAGAGTGCGTTTTGCTATCTTGCTCAGCATAGATACCTTTAACACCTTCGACACGGTTTCTGCCCAGGATGTTATCGATGAAATTGCCTTCTGTCAGGCTGATGTCTTTTATTTTTGCCAAGCATTGAAGAACGATGGCTTGGAAGACACGAGTTTCGATGTCTCGGATAAACACCGTTTCGGGTAGCTCGAATTCCTTCGTATCTACCTTAGGTAATTCATGTTTTTTCTTGAGTTCTTGCATCATAGGAGTCCCTCGTTTGCATGGACCATCCTATCATAGCTCTGGATTATACCCAAATACAGAGAGAGCCTGTTTTAATTTTTTTGAGCATGACTTTGTATCTAATGTGTTTGGGGATAAATGATGGGGTCGATATAATGAAATTTTATGATAGAGGAGTTATCAACTACTTATGAATATGATTATTCCAATTTTAACCAACCTTTTGTTCGGTCTTGTGACCTCTCATTTAGCACAGAAGCGTGGTCGTGATGGCACAACATGGTTTGTTATTGGCATTTTGCTCGGCATCTTCGGGCTGGCATTGCTCTACTTTCTACCTCCAGCAAGTAAGGAAGAAACTGTTGGGCCAAAAAATGCGATGAATTCAGAAGGCGGTCCATTCTCTTCGTGGGGAAACCGTGGCACAGACCGCCCAGAACCTGTTGTGAAGCCAGAAGTCAACGTTCCGGCTCCTGTTAGCGAACTTGATATGTTTCGTCAGCTTGATTGGTATTACATGAATAAGCAGTATAAACAGGAAGGCCCTGTAGCTTATGAGGATCTACGTCTTGCCTATCATAGCGAACGTGCTAATGAAGATACTCTAATCTGGAGTGATGGGATGCCCGAGTGGAAAAAACTTAGGGATCTAGATGTTATTTTAGGGGACTTTACAACCCCACAAGCTAGCCAGCTCTAAGTAACAAATTTTTTACCACAGAGATCACAGAGAACACCGCGAGAGGATTAATTATTCTTCCTCTCTCGGTGTTCTCTGTGATCTCTGTGGTAAAAAAAATGCAACACAATGATGCAAAAAAGAACCCCTTCTTAGCATGCTAAGAAGGGGTCTTTTGTAATTCGTTTGCTTTAAGAGCGACTACCAGCTAGACTTGGTCACGCCGGGAATTAGCCCGAAGGAAGCCATTTCTCTAAAGCATAGTCTGGAGACTTTAAACTTGCGGTAAACGCCACGAGGACGACCGGTCAACTGGCAGCGATTGCGCAAGCGTATCTTGGAAGAGTCACGAGGCATTTTATTCAGCTGCACGCGTGCTTCATGACGCTCTTCTTCCGTCAACGTTTGATCGGCAGCTTTGGCACGTAGTGATTGACGCTTATCCCATTTTAGATTGACAAGCTCTTCACGTCGCTTTTGCCTTGCGATACAGGACTTCTTGGCCATGTTCTAATTCCTATTTTTTCAGTGATGGTCCCTTTTGACGCTGCTTGCGATTGGGATCTTTCTTGTTGATGACATACAGACGCCCACGACGACGAACCAATTTATCGCCCTTCGAAGGATCAGCTTTAACGGATGCTCTGCACTTCATTTTGCTCTTACCCGGTTGTGCTATTGAAATTTAATACATCTCTTATAGCTCAATGGCATTTTCTGAGCAACCCTTTTGCGAAAATAGCCGATTTTTATGAGCATTTTTTCCTCATCATTTCCTGTTGCCAAAAATACGCTTATGATCTATTCTTTAGGCACAAAAACAAATGACAAACTTTAGGTCTTTAAAGTGAAACGCACATATCAGCCAAGCAAACGTCGTCGTAAAAATGAACATGGTTTCCGTAAGCGCATGAAGTCGCATTCCGGTCGCAAAATTTTGAGCGCTCGTCGTCGTCACGGTAGACATTCGCTAACCATTTGAGCTTCTCATTTCCCCAGAGTGTTCGTATACGCCAGCGCTACCAGTATCGCCGTTTCACGCGCGATTCTCGGTGTCACGCTGGCAAATTTCTTATTATCGAATATCGGCAAGGGTCCCAAGGATCCTCGCCAAAGCTCGGTATTACTGTCTCACGTAAATATGGCAAAGCGCACGAACGCAATCGCTTTAAGCGGTTAGTGCGCGAGTCCTTTCGCCTCATTCGAGGCAGACTACAGCTTGGTCTTGAAATTCATGTGAAACCTCGTTCAGGAGCCTATGAGGCCAAGATGCAGGATGTTCAGTCTGAAATGATCCGCATGTTAATTCCCAGATGATTGGGCATTAAGAACTTTTTACTACAGAGACACGGAAGGGACACAAGAGACCTTAGGGACGAAAGGGACCATAGGGACATTAATCTTTCCTGATGTCTCTATTGTCTCTTTCGTCCCTAAGGTCTCTTGCGTCCCTAACTAGTCCATTCCGGACTAGTTCTTGGGCTTGTGAATCTGGCTGTTGATATAGTGTACAGCGTTATCGATATCAGGGCGCACCTTTGTTGGCGCGCTAGCAAGCGCTTGCTGAGCATAGCTAAGAGCACTTTCGCGTTGCCCGGCCTCTAGATAAAGCTGTGAGATCGCCATATTGATTTTCCAGACTTCTGGGTCATTGAAGCCATGTTTCTCTATGTAATACACTAGTGGCGTTGCTACAGCTGCAGGAGTTAGTTTTTCCTTCTTCATTTTACCTTGAAGGACCTGAAACTCCACTACGGCTACATCATGGTTAGCGCGCATCATTTTATCTTCAGCTACGTTGAGCAGTCTATCGCGCAGGCGAATGGCATCTTTGCCATTGGCGTCGCCTTCTTCGATGACTGAGCGGTATTTTTCTAGCAGGAAGAAGTTATCTCTGTCAGACTTCAGGCCATTTTCCAGGATAGCAGTTGCTTCTTGGTTTTGTCCGAGGTCACGAGCTTTTACATAAAGCTCTTTGAGTTCTTCATGAGGAAGATTGGAGCGACCTAGGTCTTTCATAGTAGATTGGTGCTTGGTGAAGCTTCCAACCATTGCTAGCAGATGATCAGCGTAGCGAGAGGCGCCGCCTTGGCGATAGCCGGAGGAGCCGATGCGATTTCCTTTAGCATCTACAACAACGATTGAGGGAAAGCCTGAAATGTTGTACTTTTTCTTGAGTTGTTGATTTTGACTTGCTAACCGAGGTTCTAATGGGTGGTGCATAGGAAAGTCTAGCTTAACAAAGACGAACTTGTCAGCCGTGCGGCTAGCAAAGTCTGCTTTGTGAAGGGCTTCTTCCTCTAGCTTGGTGCACCAAGTACACCAGTCACTACCGGTAAAAAATAGAACTAAGGGCAGGCCATTAGCTTCGGCAACTTTTGTTGCCTCATCGAAATTTGCATACCATTGAATTTCTGATGCCGCAGAAGGTGCTTGAGATGATGATGCACCATTCTCAGCAGCAAAAGCTATGTTGCCCATTAACAAAGAGGCTAGTAGAATTGCGCTAAGCTTCCTCATGAATTAAACTCCTAGTTAGTTCCGCTATGGATAAAATCCATTAACGGTTTTGTAGATCAAGCATCCAAGAATAGGCTATTTGAAAGAAAAATGCAACCCTACCCACCAACTATCGTCTTGCGTCACAGGCGGGAAAATCTAAAAAAGTGCAGCCTCCGAGGCCTTGAACCCCGCCCAGATTTTCGTTTTTTTACCTATCCGAAGGACAAATTACCCTCATTAGAGGGATATGTGATGCTTGTGATGGATGGTGCACCGCTTATTAGCCCTGCCGACGCGCAGCTGGGACTTTTTATGGTGGATGCCACTTGGCGCTATGCCGAGGTGATGATGAAGCAAATCGAGCGCGACGTCGCCGTCTGCCAGCCCAGAACTTTGCCAGCGCATTTTAAGACAGCCTATCCGCGGCGCCAGGATGATTGTTCGGATCCCGAGCGAGGGCTTGCTTCGGTAGAGGCTATTTATTTAGCTTATCATTTGATGGGACGTGATAGTGAAGGGATGCTAGATGGCTATCATTGGCGCGATCAGTTCCTTCTCAACAATTTTTGATAGGCGTTCTATTCACAATTATTTGACTTTTAAGCCTTTGTCGAATATAATTTTATCAATATATTGCAAAACTAAGGGCTGCTTCACTAAGAATCGGTCCAAGGGGAGTACGCCTTCCCCACTAAAGGAATGATAATAAAATCATGCTAGATCTATTTTTCTCAAGTTTGGACCTTATAGACGACTACCTTTGGAGTTATATAGGGTTTCCACTGATCATGGGTCTTGGGATCTATCTTTCCTTTAAGGCACGGTTTGTACAAATTCGTCGCTTTCCCGATGCGGTAAGAATCTTTGTTAGCATGATGCGTGAGAAGAACCCCACTCCAGGAGGCGTTCACCCCATCAAAGCTTTTTTTGCCTGTATTGGTGGCTGTATTGGAATTGGTAACGTCGTCGGTGTCTGCACCGCTGTGCAGATCGGCGGTCCAGGAGCTATGTTCTGGGTTTGGATTACTGCTCTAGTGGGTATGATTTTAAAATACGCTGAGCTCTACGTCGGTATGAAGTACCGCGAGCAAAGGCCCGATGGTGGCTTTAATGGCGGTCCCATGTACTTTTTGCCTAAAGTTTTAAAGTACAGCTGGGTGCCTGGCTTGGTGAGCTTACTCTTGTGCGTTTACGGTGTGGAAGTCTTCCAGTTTCGTGTGATGACTAACAGCGTTTCCGAAAACTTTGGTCTAAATCATATTGCTGTGACCTTGGTATTCCTTGTGCTAGTCTTGTGGGCTAGTCGCGGAGGCGTCGCCTTGGTTGGAACTATTTGTAGCTATATCGTTCCGATATTCTTTGTTTGCTATCTGGGCATGGGCATATGGGTTTGTATACAAAATTATCACGTGATTCCACAAGTTTTAGCTGACGTTGTGTACTACGCCTTTGCTCCTCATGCTGCTGTAGGCGGGATAATGGGCGGGATAATCATCACTATTTCCCAAGGGATACGCCGCGGATGCTACAGTTCGGACGTTGGTGTTGGCTATGCATCAATCATTCATAGCGAAAGTGGTACGCACGCGCCAGAGAGACAGGCTTCCCTGGCCATTATGGATATCTTTTTTGATGCTTTCCTCATCTGCACGATGAGCATGACTATTATTCTTGTTACAGGCACTTGGGTAGAACCTATCGACGCTATGATGTTGGTGCAGGAAAGCCTTGGAATGTACTTCCCGTACATGAACATTTTCATGCCCACTTTCTTGGTGCTTTTGGGCTACTCAACGGTTATCGCTTTCTACTGTGTAGGCCTTAAGTGCGCTGAATTTTTAGGTGGTAAGAAAGGTACGCGAATTTTCAACGTCTATGCAGCTGTTACGCTGTTCTTGTTCTCCTTCGTGGATACACGTCACACGTTAGTCGTGATGTCTATCACACAGCTGCTTCTTGTGGTGATCAATTTGTGGGGTATCTATAAGCTCCGCAACGAAATTAACTACGAATTTAGCGCCGATGCAGTGGGCTCTGAGGTGCAGGAAGCAGCGCAATAACCCGAAATTAGGCGGCGCGAACAGCCGTTTGTAGCGCTCGAAGACCATTTTCTACTTTATCGATGTTCGCCAGCAGGTAGTTTTTGGATAATTCGCTACCCTTAGAATATCCAAGAGCATCGTTGGATATTGTTTGCCGGTTAGCGGTCAGCTTAAAATTTGCTAGCTGTATATTAACTTTTGCGATTTCTTGCAAAACAGCACTCTTGCCACCGGCTGCATCCAAAGCTGCCTTGAAATCATCCCCCCCTTTTGGGACCTTCTCCAAGGTAGCGGATGTTGCATAAAAGGGAAGAAAGGTATCCCTAAGAGTAGGCATGTAGCTAGAGAACTCTGCTGCGACTTGTTTGAGTTCCTGTAAAGGAGCTTGATTGGTTGTGTCATTTTTCAAGAGCAAATTATAACTATTCGTCAAACTTCTAATCGCGTCTTTTTTCTCGGCATCATCTTTATCTAAAAATGGATAAGTAGCGCCAAAGGCTAATGTGAAGTTGCTGACGACTCCACTTTCAATATTAGAAGGCGTCATATTGTTTTTAACCATGTCCTTTGCCAAGGCTACAGAAGCATCTGGATCAGCCGCTAATGCGACTTGCACATCATTCTTTAAGGCCGACAACTGAATAGAAAGTTGAATAAACTCTGGCTTACCTTTTAAAGACTGGATATCTTTATCAAGTCTTGTCAAGGACTCCTGGACATTGGCATGCATCGCAGCATGCATATTTTTATCGCTACCGAAAGCTGCGTAGGCGCTAAGATGACTATAAACATGTCCGATAGAGCTATCAGGGGTTTGCTTTTGTAAACCTTCTACCAAACCTTTGGTTGAGCCAAAACGTGAGGGTCTTGGCATCGGTGAACTTACTGGGGTGAGGTTTTTCAGGACAGCGAGACCATCATTTTTTAGTTGTTGATCTCCCGAGCCAATCAACACATTTCCTGCCTCAACCATTGCGTTTGCTGCCTCACGTTTTAAACTCATAACTTGGGAAGCGTTACCTTCGAGAGGCTTCTGGCCCGAGGCTATTTCGCCTTCTAAAGTATTGGCCTGTTCTTTTAGTTCATGAAATTTAGCAATTGCCTCTTGAAACGAAGCCTGGTCTGATTTTGGTGTTGGAGCAATTTCTTCCATGGAGATTCCGGCCGATTCGACCCTCGGTGGGGTGGGCGGTGTTGTTAATTTTGGTTGTGCGGATGCTCCCTTGGCGGCGATTTGAGCGTGTAAAGCCGCCGCATCATTTTGGTTAATCACAACTGCTCCACGTCTTGCAGGCCTACCACCGCCAACCTGTGCTGCTCTCGACGGTATTTGTGGTTGTTGTTCTACGCTGCCTTCCTGCTTAACCTCTTTTGGCGTTGATTCTGTTCGGTGGCCAGACATCTCGTGCACTAAATTGGTTAAGGTGGCATCTCCATGGGTATCACTCAAGAGTTGTTGATATACCTCTCGATACTCATTGACTTTCTGCTCTAAGGAGGCCACGGACCCAGAGGAGGAGTTGACTTGGTCGGAAAGGGTAGCAAGTTTAGCCAGATTTTTTGGGAGACTAGGGTTTTCTGCAAACTTTTCGCTTAGCCCTGGGTTCTCAGACAGTATCTTTGACTCCATTCGTTCCAAAGTATTACGTTGGGATATATTGGCATTATTATTCTCTGGCACTTCTCTGCTGCGTACTGCGCCGAAGCCTGCTCTTGGAGAAGGAGTAGCCTTACTCATTGGTCGGGCACTTTTATCAGAAGGCAGGGCGGTGGTCTGTCCGCCAGGAGTGGGCACTCCAGGCCTCATTTGCCGAATCGGACGACTTAGGTTCTGTGCTGTTTTACCTCCAACATTGGAAGGAGCCTTACTGGCGTCGGTGGAGCTTGTTTCTATCGCTTTAAGTCCAATATTTATTGTTGAGGTTCGGGGGGACTTCGGTGCAACCACAGGTGTATAGGCTTCAGTCTGCGAGATTTGACCTGTGTTTATAGAAGGGGGTAAACCGCGAGTAGCATCCATAACAACCACCATCAAACGAAATAAAGTTAGTATTTCAATTTTAATTATATCAGAATTAAATTATTTAAATTAAATTTAATAAATATTATATAATTGAAATGCTATGGAATAGTTATAAGTCGATTATTGCTGCTCTAAGATGCGTTTCTTTACTAAGGGTAGGAGTTCTAACGGAATTTCAGCGCCGGTGGTTTGAACGACGGCGTTACCCATGACAGCGCCAAAATGTGCGCACTGGGTCAGCGATTTATTGGAGAGGTATCCGTGTAGAAACCCACTAGAAAAGAAATCTCCGGCACCAGTGGTGTCGGTAGCTTTAACGGGGTAAGCCGGAAAGGACTGGATGCCATCAGCTGTTCCGACAAGGCAGCCTTCGGTGCCCTTGGAGACCACTGCGATGTCACAAAAATCACGAAGAAATTTACAACCGACCTCAGGAGAGTTCAAAGACAAAGCAGTTGCTTCATCTTCGTTGCAAAAGACAATTGTCAGGTGTTGCCTTAAAACCTCTAAAAGTTCGTCATAGTGTTCAGATACGATCTCATGGCTGGCAAGATCGATGGAGATCTTGGCTCCCGCCTTTTTGGCGCACTGCACGGCGCGTAGGAGGACCCCTGGACGCTTAAGGCTATACCCCTCGATGTGTACGAGGCGGACACCTTGGAAGTAAGATTGGTCGATATCCTCGGGTGTCAGCTGTTTAGCGGCCCCAAGAAAAGAGCGAAAGGTGCGTCGACCTTCTGGGTCGATAAGGCAAATCACTTGAGGTGAGGGTTCGGATTTTTCAACTAATAAAGATGCGATCCCGTAGCTGTCCAGAGAATGTTTAAAAATCGAAGCGGTATCATCTTTGCCAATGGGGCCAAGGAGAGCGCAGGAGTGTCCGAGACGCGATAGGCCCTTTAAGACATTGGCGCTGCTGCCGCCTGATAGGATAGTGGGGGTTTGCTGGGAGCGTTCCAATAGCTCTGAGAGGGTAGCATGTTCAACGAGTAGCATCCCATGTTTAGAGCCCTCTAGAGAGTCGATAAATTCATGGGGTACTTTCACGAGATAGTCGACGAATGCATTGCCGATACCAAGGATTTCGTAGGGGGCGGGTTTGGTCATGCCTGCTTTTTTAGCGGGGGTAGTGTAAGTACTTTTTTCACATGTTGTCTGTTGGCATAAATATAGTCAAAGCCAGAGTAGACGGTGTAGACACCGGCGATGAACACAGCGATAGTGGACCAAAGATGTAGGTCTTGAGTAGATAGATAGCCCAGGGAATGGGGAATCATCAATATGGTGATGAAAAAAGCTGTTACAGCTTGGATAACGGCCTTCACTTTTCCGCTAGTACGCGCGGCGAGGGCAAAGCCACGTAAAGCACAGATGGTTCGCAGAGTGCTAACAACGCTGTCTCGGTATAAGAAGACGAAAACCAAGAGCATATGTAGGTTGACAGGGGCAAGCGTAAAGGTCAGGAATACGGAGATGCGGCTGATGCTATCCGCCATGGGGTCGAAGATTTTCCCCAGGTCAGTTACCTGATTATAACGGCGAGCTAGAAAGCCATCGAAGATATCAGAGAGCTCTGAAACGCCCATCAGGAATAGTAACACATAAGGCAAAAGCGTGTTTGAAATGCCTATAAGATCATGTTCCATATACACTAGCAGGAATATGGGGCTGATGAAGATACGGATGAATGTGAAGTAGTTGGCTATGCTCAAGTGTGCACGTTACCCTAATTTGAAGCCTCAAACAGTATCAAAGTATAACTGGAGAGTCAACTGGGATTTAATAAGAGAGGAATTTAACGCAAAGACGCAGAGGCGCAAAGACTCTATTTTTCTTCGCGCCTCTGCGTCTTTGCGTTAAAATTCTCCTTAACCAGCGTATTCGACGACGCGCTTTTCGCGCACGACGGTAACTTTTACGCGACCAGGGTAGTTGAGGCGCTGTTCGATACGTTTGCTGATATCTCTCGCGAGGTGAGCAACACCTGCATCATCGACAACTTCCGGGAGTACAGTTATTTGAATTTCCCGCCCAGCCTGCATTGCGTAAGCACGCTCAATACCGGGGAAGTCGTATGTGATTTCTTCCAGGTCTTTCAAGCGCTTTATATACTCTTCAATAGCGCCGATACGTGCTCCGGGGCGCGATGCTGAGAGGGAATCTGCAGCGCTGCATAGGCTTGCCTCTACCGTTTTCGCTTCCATCTCATAGTGGTGGCATCCGATACCATTGGCAACCTGTTGGCTTTCACCGTATTTGAGCGCTAAATCATGACCGACGATAGCATGTGAGCCCTCGATCTCATGGGAAACGGCTTTACCTATATCGTGTAGCAGTCCAATGCGCTTGGCTAGGCGTGCATCTAGACCTAATTCGGCAGCCATCATGCCTAGCAGATAAGAGACCTCCAGCGAGTGGTCGAGAATATTTTGTCCGTAACTATAGCGGAACTTCAGTTGTCCTAACAGTTGCATCAATTCTGGGTGAAGGTTTAGAGCGCCGGCACGTAGGGCGGCATCCTCGCCATAGCGTTTGATTTGTTGATTAACTTCTATGCGTTTTTGGTCGATGACTTCTTGAATACGTGTAGGGTGAATTCGACCATCTTGAAGGAGTTCGGTAAGAACCATTTTAGCTACATGCTTGCGTATGGGGTCAAAGCCTGAGAGGACAATAGCTCCGGGGGTATCGTCGACAAGGATATTAACTCCTAATTCGCGTTCTAGCATGCGTATGTTGCGTCCTTCGCGACCGATGATACGCCCTTTCATATCTTCGCTGGGCAAGTTCACGGTTGTGACGGTGGCGTCCGAGACGCAAGGGACGCAAAGACGATTGATTGCTGTAGCAATAATTGTCGAGGCAGTATTGTCGGCAGTTTCCTCAGCTTCTTTTTGTTTGCGTCTGGCTATATGTGCGAGTTCGGCATCGATCTCGTTTGTAGCACGTTGAAGCAGATGTTCTTTAGCTTCGGAGGATGTCAGACCGGATACCTTTTCAAGTTGCTTTAGTAGGTCATCGCGTAGCGCTAGCTGTTCTTTGGTAGCTTTTTCCAGAGATTGCTTTTCCCCTTGAATAGAGCTTTCTCTACGTTCAATTTCAGCAGTCTTCTTTTCGATTGCGTTGAGGCGTTGTTCAAGCTTATCTTCGCGGGTTTTTAGCCGTTCTTCTTCCCGTTGGTGTTTGGTGCGTTCCTGCTGGCGCTGTAGCTCAAATTCACGATCTTTATCGATGTGACTTTGCTTTACGGCCAGTTCGCTTTTATGACGTATTGTGACAGCTTCTTGTTCGGCTTTACTAAGGATTTCAGCGGCGATACGCTCGGCACCACCCAAGCGCATGCGCATGGCCAGCCAGGCTGCTGCGCCTCCTACTGCAAAAGATACCAAGATGATGATGAGTAATTGAAAAGCGTCCTCTCCCATAAATCCCTATCAGTCGTTTTGTGCGTCGCCTTCTGGATCGTCGGTTTGTGTCGGTTTTAACCACACTTTTTCTACCATTCGATCATTGGAGCTTAACACTGTCAGTTCAAGGTTGTCACGATGAATGACGAAACCTTTGGGAGGGATTGAGCCAGCACAATGGAAAACAAAGCCTGCTAGGGTGTCATAGTCACCCTCTTCTGGGATGATAACTTCGAGCATATCTTCCACATCGAGGATGCTCATACGTGCATCAACAACCCAGCCGCCTTCGGCTTTTGGTACAAATAGAGCCTCTTCTTGGTCGTATTCGTCGGCAATTTCGCCAACGATTTGTTCCAGAATGTCCTCAATAGTCACAATACCTTCGGTGCCACCGTATTCATCGACAACGATGGCCATGTGTACCTTTTTGGAGCGAAATTCCTGTAGAAGCAGGGAGATGCGTTTAGTCTCCGGCGTGAAAATAACCTCTTTGACAATAGTCTCCAAAGGAGCGTCAAGTATTGTTGTATCGCCAGAGGCTTCACTTTCCATGAATTTTCTCAGCAGATCCTTTTGCATCAGGACGCCTAAAATTTCGTCTATAGTGGTGTCATAGACAGGAATGCGGCTGTAGCCTTCTGGGTCTAGCAGGCGTGTGGCTTCGCGAATAGGTGTTTTGCCGGGTAGGCTGAAGACGTCCACACGGGGTACCATCACTTCTTTCGCTAGCTTGTGCCGGAAGTCGACAACAGACTCGATGAGTTTCTTATCGTGAGCGTCAAACTTGGAGGTTACATTGAGGTCTTCAATCATCTCCAGAAATTCATGGCCTACAGGGGCGGGAAAGCCTTCAAGTTTCACAATACGTCGGCTTACGGCGAATAGTGGCCATGAGATGGGGAAACACAGCAGCACATATATTATTGCCAGGTTAGCTGTGACCTTCAACACGATTTTAGGGTATTTGGTAGCTACAGCTTTTGGCACGTAGTCACCGAGAACGAATCCGATGGAAAATAGTGCTAGCAAGGCTGCGGCTGTAACGATCCATTCATGCAGATCAGGCACATGATCTAAAGGATGAAAGGGCGGTAAAAGAGCCACCCACAGCCATGTGACGACAGATACTGCATAAGCAAACCGCAGAAGGTTAAGCGTACACAATAACAGAAAGTGTGTCGCTTCTAACTGGGTTTTCGGCCAGAGAAAATTGCGTATCGTTCGGAAAAGGGAAAGGCCCTTTGATTGGCTTTCTGCCGAGGAGAGATCTTTGGGTAAGAGTCGACGATAGGCTGCTAGTAGACCAGCTAACAGAAACATGCCTATTAAGAGGGTCAGCGTGATAATCAGATTTGTCGCTGGTGACAAGGTCACTCCTTTTTACTCATTGTAAGAACTAGACTATTTTTCTGCAGCGCTTCCATGTGTTTTGCCTCTGCAGTGCGCATAACTTGCTCATCCTCTGGCTCTATATCATCATAACCTAACAGATGGAGCAAACCATGTACAACATACAGGGTAGTCTCACGGTAAGGGTCTGAGTGATGAGCCTTTGCATAGTCTTGTGCTGTCTCGGGACACACAAAAACCTCGCCTAACACGCGAAAAGCGGAGGAGGCATCATCTATTGGAAAGGAGATGCAGTCAGTTGTTGTTGGATCATCAAAGTAATCTTCGTGTAACTGGCAGATTGTCGGAGTGTCAACAAAATGTATGGATACTTCATGGCACGTCGCGTTTTCTAACGTCAAAACGTGCTTCACAATAGCTTGAATCTGAAGGGGAGAGATGAGCAATGTGTCTTGTTGATCGAATACGCAAATGTTCACGACAGTAGCTCGAAAGGGAATATAGAGAGCAGAGGTTGAGAAAACCTCTGCATCTTACTGCCACTAATGTGCATTATTTTACAGGAGTCTTGGGGAGGCCAGTAATCTTCTTCTTGTTCTCGTCAAAGCGACCGAGATTTCTCAGAACGTCGATTCTTTCAAAGCGTTTAAGAACGTTACGCTTTTGGGCACCCTTGTTAGACTTGCCGTAGCTGGGGTGTCTGGACATGTCATTACCTCAACAATATTAAACGATTAAGAGCCTTAACGAACTTTAGGGACAAACATAGTTGGAGCTTGCTTCTCAGCTACTGCATTCTCATGCTCTTTAAAGCCTTTCTCTAGTTTATCCTGACGTGCACCTGTCTTTGCAGCAGGGGCTACGCGCTTATGTTTGCGGGGGCTCGTGTGGCGTCTTTCGCCTTGCTTACTCATTCTTGTCATGATCACTTTCTCCGTGTCAATATGGATGAAGTATAGAGACAAAGAACTATTTCGCGCAACATTATTGTTCGGATTGCCGGTTTGGGCAAGGACGAAAGGGACAATAGCGACCTTAGAGACTATTTTCCGTCAATAATGCCCTGAGTCAAGTTGTCTCTTTCGTCCCTAAAGGCCCTTTCTATCTAGGTAAAAATGGTTTTATATCGTTATGTTAAAAAGATTTGTAATAAAATACGCAACTTGTTAATATTAATCTTGAAGGGGAGGAAGAAGTACACCACGTTTAAGACTTAAGATCTAAGAGATCGACACCTCTATCGGTGTCATTTCAATGGAACCAAGCTAGTCCAGCCAGCTAAAATGGTTTCAACTCTCAGAGTAGATCAAAGTCTATTGAGCAGTTCAGTCAGGGTTAAGCGTTTGTTTTTTTCTGACATAGCTCAAGCGTAATGGCTAGGTGTTACATCTCTTCCTCTTCACATTTTTGGGTGAAGACTGAAGGCTTCATCCTTCTGGCCTTCATCTTACAAAAATAGCTTGCGTTGCCCAAAATTTGAAACTTGGTTAGCTTATATAACCATTAAGGTAGAGTTGTTAAGGATTGCTAGTTTATGAGTGACGCATACATTGGCCCTGATCATTCCAGGGCATGGTTAGATCAGTACAATGTCTCGGCACCGGTTCCTGCCAACCCTAAGAAGAAGGTAGATGACACAGCCGGCAAGGATTCTTTTCCCCATCGTTCATATGACTGGATGCAGACTGCCCAAGAGGGCGAGAAGCTATCGCTTGTGAATAAGGTGGATTTGCTAGTGCCAAGGCAGCCAGAGCAGCTTCTTGCGCCGGCTGTTAGTGGTGGTGTGGCAGTGATGACTGGTAAGGATAACGCAGGCAATCAAAGCTACGGTGTGCGGGAAGCCGCAGAGCTTTTTCCATGGATGCTACATCGTCACTCTGAAACCCCAAAAAGTAACTCATTAGATGATGAAAATCGTAAGCTAGCGCAAGGTAATGCAGCTAAGGCTGGTCTGACAAGTGGTCTATTGGCTGCTTTGGGACGCTTCATCATCACACCGGTTGGTAAGGCAATGGATTTATTCCAGCGGTTTAGCAGTCGAGTTTTTGACGCTGTTGTGGGGCCTATTACAGCCTTTGTGAATAGTTCTAGAGCCTTATTAGGGCAGGCCATCAAGATTACAGAGCCAGTATGGAAGCCAATTGGCAGAGGTGTAGAACGAGCCACAAATTGGGTAGGGCGTCAGGCTGACACACTTTCTTCGTATGTTTCTAATAGTTTGCAGTGGTTAGGCAAAGCAGGCAGGCAAGTTTTGGACACACTGATCATAGAAGCGCCTAAAGCTGCGGTGTCGACTATCCGTGATTTGATTAGTAAGTTCTCTTCCTGGCTAGGTGGTTAACCTTCCTATACCTAATGAATTCCATCGAAAAAAAAATTTGTTGCGACAAATTCGACTGGCTTGCTAATATTTTTTTTGTTAAACACAACCACACCTAACAGGTAGAGATGATAAATCATAAAAGCGCCAGCGCCTGGGTTATTGGACTAGCCTTATTCTCCATGTTCTTTGGATCGGGAAATTTAATATTCCCTATTATAGTTGGTAAGCATGCGGAAGGAATGTACTTAATCGGTACGATGGGTTTTGTGATAACAGCGGTTTTACTTCCGTTTGCTGGGGTCCTCACCATGGTTATCTTCAAAGGGGACTACACACGTTTTTTTAGCATCTTGGGAAAGCCTCTAGGTTTTCTATTCACCTTCTTACTGCTGAGTTTTTGGATACCGTTGGGCTCTGGTCCACGTTGTATTACCTTGGCGTTCGCTGCCGTGAAGACTTATGTGCCTTTTCTACCGCTGGTGGTTTTTAGTGCCATCTACAGTTTAGCTGTATTTTTTATGACCTATACTGAGAGCCGCGTCATTACTATTTTGGGCAAAGTGTTGACACCGCTTCTGCTACTTTCTCTGGCCGTAGTAGTGGGGGCAGGCGTCTATTTTAGCCCTGGCTTGGCCCAGGTGGACCATGAAGCTATTCAAGTCTTCACCCATGCTCTTATCGAGGGGTACAATACTCAGGACTTAATCGCCTCTTTCTTCTTCTCTTCTGCAGTGATCCACATCCTGAGTCACGCACCGCAGGAAGAGGGAGTTACTGTCAGGAAGTCGCACTTAAAATTGGTTTTACAAGCGAGTTTGATAGGCATTGGAATTTTGGCGACTGTATACCTAGGCCTTCTATATATGGGCGCTACTTACTCTGCCGTTTTGCAAGAGACTTCCAAAGATTCCTTGTTGTCACAGCTATCACTCTATCTGCTTGGACCTCATATGGCCTTCGTTCCTGTGATCGCCATAGCCCTAGCCTGTGTCTCGACATCTGTTGCCTTGGCCTTGGTATTCACTAACTTCATCAAAGAGGTTGTGTTCAGGGACAAAATTAGTCACGTCTGGGCATTAACGATGACGACGGTAGTTACTTTTGCGATGTCTCTCCTTGGGTTTGAAGGCATCTCCAAAGTTCTCGGAGCAGCAATGCAGGTTCTCTATCCTGGCCTGATAGGTTTGATGATTGTTAACCTAGCAATCCAGTGCTTCCGCAGTAAAAAAAACTTCGTTGAAGTTTCGCAAGTAGAGCAAAACGCCGCTTAGAACTTTAACATCAAAGTACAATAGGCAGTGCGGTGACAAAGTCACCGCACTGCAGAATCTTAAAATTAAATTTTCTATTACAGTTACTTCACTAAGTGCTTATATTTATTAAATAGCGCTTTAGTGAGAAAATACTATGCATTTCGACGTATCAGGGAATTCGACGCAGAGGCGCAGAGGCGCTAAGAGGCAAAGAAGGAATATTTAGAGGCCTGAATTTAGAGAATATTCTATATCTTCAATAGCCTAATAGTTCTTTCTGTTGTGATACTATTCGTAATGAATTACTGAATCAAAAAATCAAGTTGATAATTGGGGCTATGTTAAATCAAAAGATTCAAAAAAGAGAGACAAGGCCGTTTAGGTTGCCACAACCCTTATAGAACGGCTAAAAAAACGTAAATTTATTGAGAGGCTTCTTCTCTGTCGCGAATGCCATAGTAGAACTCGTAGCAGGCCCTTGCGAACTTGCGTGGCGTCTTGATGGCTTGTAGGACATAATGGTAGGGGTAAGATGATACACGGCATAGAGGAATGAAGTGTTCTATGCTCTCCACAGACTCCTCGATGATGTCATATTCCGGTAAAGGTGGCTTAAAGCGAATATCTTGAATGCCGTCGGGCACTTCCAGTCCCAGAAAGGAAGCCATTTCGATGACCTCCTTAATTTGAGTCTTAATGCGAAAGCGCAATTCTTTGTATTCATTGTCTGCGAGTAAGAACTTCTTAAACCTGGCCGCGACTGCTTCTTCATCGACGATGGGGGAGGAAGCCGCCTGCTGGGCAGCCTGCAGAACCTTTGCCTCCAACTTTTCCCAGCGCGTTGCCTTGAGCTGCCAAAACAACTTTAGGTCATCTGCCAGGCTATAAAGTATAGCAAGATCTCGTAATTGGTTTCGCCACGTCATAAAACGTATTATAAACACGTTCTCCATGGAAAGACACGCAAAATCGATTGAGAAAATAGCCAGGAAGTAACACTATAGAAGAATCATGGCGCCAAAGATTAAACCTAAATGGGATATACCCACACGAAGTCGAGTATGCTGCAAAGGACAGGAAGTCTTGCAGCCCGATACCGTCTATTATTCACTCTTGTCCTCGGATGATAGTGGGATTTACCAGCGCAAAGACTATTGTCCTAGTTGCTGGCAAGCTGAGCTTGCCGAGCGAGAGGTTTCTTCAACCTATTGGAAGGCAGTAGTGCCTAAGCGTAAAGACAAGAAATTGAACTCTCAAGAAATGGGAGAAGGTGCCTTACAGCTGCTACAGAAAGCGCTGAACGACCATGAGCCTCAGAGCAAAGAAGAGGCTTTTGTGTTAGGGCTCTATCTTCATCGTATTAAAGTAATGGTCCCACGGCAAGAAATGCAAATAGAGGGGGAGGAATGCACACTCTATGAAGTGTTAGAGACTTCCGAGATGCTGTGTGTCCCTAAGGTTCCGTTGAGTGCCATTGAAATCTCTAATTTGCAGATGCGCATATCGTCCAAGTTGAATGAGTTGGAGCTTTCATAGCATGCTCCAAGAGATGTTGGACGAATTTGCTAGCTACTTGGGCTCTGAAAAGGGTGCAAGCCGGAATACTATAGAAGCCTACATGCGCGACACCAATGCGTTCGCTCAGTTTTTGAATGAATGCCGTATCACCACTTTTTCTTTGGTGACGCGCGACCACATCGTAAAGCATTTGGGGCATTTGAAGGCCAAAGGCTATGCGAGTAGTTCTATGTGCCGAGCTCTGATCGCCATCAAGGTTCTTTTTCGCTTTCTGAAACGCGAAGCATATATCCCTACTAATATTGCCTTAACGCTGGATTCTCCAAAGCTGTGGCAGCTTATTCCAGAGGTGTTGACCGGTTCAGAAGTAGAACGTTTGTTAGCCGTACCCGATGCAGATACTGAACAAGGTAGCCGCGACCGCGCAATCCTTGAGGTACTCTATGCCTGTGGGCTACGTGTTTCGGAGCTATGCTCGTTAAATATCTGTGATGTTAGCGATGTACATCTAAAAGTAATGGGCAAAGGGCGCAAAGAGCGCGTCGTGCCTATTGGCAAGAAGGCCATTGATGCCGTTAATGCCTACCATTTCTATCGTGATAAGTATGACAGTGAAACTGAAAAAGCCCTATTTGTTAATGGCAAAGGCAAGCGCATCGACCGTATGATGGTATGGCAGAAAGTTAAAGCTCACGCTAAAGCGGCTGGCATAACAAAAAATATTTCACCGCATACGCTGCGCCATTCCTTTGCTACACACCTATTGGATAATGGCGCTGAGCTTAGAGTCATCCAGGAAATGTTAGGTCACGTGAGTATAGCTAGTACTGACCGCTACACCCATGTGAGTCAGCAACGTTTGATTGAGGCTTTTGCTGCGTTTCATCCAAGAAATGATTAATCAAATTTCAAGGCTTGATGACACTTACCACCGATGCTTGCACCCGTTAGGAAGGTTGTTGTCAAAAAGACAGTAGTCATCGCCAAGACGCTGCTAATACCCATTATACATAACGAGAATGTTCCCTGAGAGCTGATGACAGCTTTAATTTTTTCGATGGCAGCATGGCATGTTTCATCCCAAACTACCCCGCAGATAAAGCCTAAGACAAAAGTATTTTGAGACATAAACCACAAAGTCGCTGCAATAAAAACCATGAAAATATCGTAGGCTACTGCCTTAATTTTCTCAAGAAGGGTTGAATCGCGTTGGGCGCCATAGCCTGGCGGATTTTTAAATTTATTTATAAAAGTATGCTCCGATGTTGACTTACCTATAGGCAAGTCCATCGGCGGCACAAAGCGGTAGCTTGTGTTAACATTTGACATGTACCCTCCTCTCTTTAGACACATGCAAATCAGGATTAACAAGATACGCTATTTGCGAGTTAAAAGAAAGAGGAACCTACAGCCAGGGAATTCAACGCAAAGTTGCAGAGGCGCCAAGACGCAAAGAAAAAATAGAGATATCTCACTGGACACCAAATAGTTACGCTATTCTTTACGTCTCTGCGACTTTGCGTTGAATCCTTATTCCTAGCGACGCAGTTCAGAGCCTAGATAGAGGCCTGTTGCCACTGGAATGAGCATCGATCCATACATGACGGTGATTGTGGCGACGATGAGTCCGCATATTAAGAGCATTTCGACTTCCAGTTTACGGAAGGTTTGGAAGACGCGCTTTTGGATATGATCGATCATTTCGGGTCCTAGAATTAGACCGGTGATGATCCCTAAGACAAAGATCTTGGGAGCCACGGCACCGACAAATATGGAGCCGCCGATTAGGCAAGCCTTCTGGACGGTAAAATACTGCAGTGGCGTTGATAGGAAGGTGGGTGTATCGCTGCTACGAGCTACAGGTGGGGAATAGGGATCGACTAGGACCATGATAATGCTTTCTACTGTTCTATTTTTCTTTTGAGAAGGTCATTGACAACCTTGGGGGAAGCCTTGCCTTTTGTTAATTTCATTACTTGTCCGACTAAGAAGCCGAACGCTTTATCTTTGCCGGCTTTAAGATCGACAATGCTTTGTGGATTTTCGGCAAGAACTTGGTCTACCAGCGTTTCGATTTCATCTTCTGCGTGCAGAGGCTGGTAATCGGGGTTTTCCGAAACAATTTGCTGTACAGTTTTTGTGTGAGCTTTGAGCAGATCGTCGGCTACGCTTTTAGCGATTTTACCGGTGATGGTGCCTTCATCGATCATAGAGACAAGGGCAGCCACCTCACTAGCGGGAATGCCTACTTCCATGAGACTCTTGCCTGATTCCTTAAGGCGTCCGGCAAATTCTACAATAATCCAATTACATAGATTGCGCGCATTTTTGCAGTGCTTTAGAGCCTCTTCAAAATAGTCAGCCAGGGGTTTATCGCTAGTTAGTACAAAGGCGGAATCTGGAGCCAGCCCTAGTTCACGTACATAGCGTCTTAGACGCGTTAAAGGCAGCTCTGGCAACGTAGTGCGTATTTCCTCGATATAGGAAGGGGATAGAATGATAGGCACTAAATCGGGCTCGGGGCAGTAGCGATAATCGTCAGCCTTCTCTTTGCTGCGCATCACCACAGTTTCTTTCTTGGCCGGATCCCATCGGTAAGTCGATTGCTTGATAACATCCTTTGGGTCACCATCGCCATGACGGACATACTCGCGTATTTGACGCTGAATTTCCGCTGTGAGAGCAAGTTCCAAGAAGTTGAACGAGTTCATGTTCTTGATTTCGATTTTATTGCGCAGACCTGTCTCGCCTTTTTTGCGGACGGAGACGTTAGCATCTATACGCAAAGACCCCTCTTCCATATTGCAGTCAGAGGCGTCGATGTATTGCATGATACCTTTTACAGCCATAGCGTAAGCAGCGGCATCTTTTGGCGTATGCATGCATGGCTCAGAGACAATTTCCAACAAAGGAACGCCGGCACGGTTGTAGTCGACTCCGGCAAAAGTTGAAAAGTGCTTGAGCATGCCAGCATCATCTTCGAGGTGCGCATGATGGATAGCGAACGTTTTTTCTTCGCCATCTACCTCAACGACAACCTCTCCGCCAATGACGATAGGCTCGTAAAACTGAGTGATCTGGAAGTTACGAGGGCTATCGGGATAGAAGTAAGACTTGCGGTCAAAGCGGCTAACTTCTGCCACTTGAGCTCCTACAGCGCAGCCGAATTGTACAGCTTTTCGCACAGCCTCTTTATTCAGGACAGGCAGGGCACCTGGTTGACCAGTGCACACCGCGCTGATGTTTGTGTTTGGTTCATCGCCAAAACGGTTTGGAGCCGAACTAAACAGTTTACTTTTGGTATTTAGCTCAACGTGTATCTCTAGGCCGATGACGGCTTCCCAAGATGGATCGTGGTCTTTCATAAAATTCTCTCCTACTTGGCAAGTTCGGGCATGGCGGGATTCGGCGCAGTCGCTTGCTCAAAGGCATAAGCGAAGGTCAATACATCGACATCACGTTGTTGTGGTCCTGTCAACTGGAAGCCCATCGGTTGTCCCTTGGGTGTAAAGCCAGCAGGAACGCTGATAGCTGGAACACCACCAAGGTTAGCGGGGATGGTGTAGATATCTTCTAGGTACTCTCTAAGTGGATCGGTGATCGAGCCAGTTTCAAAGGCGCCATCGGTAGTAACTGGAGTAGCGATAACGTCACAGTTCCGGAAAGCTTCCTCGTACTGACGAATGATCAATGTACGCACACGCTGTGCCTTGCGGTAGAAGGCATCTTGGAAGCCCGATGAGAGCACATAAGTACCCAGCATGATGCGGCGCTGTACTTCGCGGCCATAACCTTCTTCCTTGGATAAGTCATAGACTTCAGCTAACGTTTTAGCTTCTTTGGAGCGTTGGCCATAGCGTATGCCATCAAAGCGAGCCAGGTTGGTCGAAGCTTCAGCAGGAGCCAGGATGTAGTAAACAGAGATTCCGTCTTTCAAGAGGGATAAGTTTACATCGACAACTGTCGCACCAAGCTTTTTGAAAGTTTCTAGTGAGCGATCAAAGAGCTCGCGAGAATGCTGTGGCAGGCCTTCTAAAAAGGTAGGATCCACGCCGATTTTTTTGCCTTTTACGCCGGCTTTAAGCTTAGACATGTAATCTTCAGCTTCGCTGGGTAGGCTTGTGGAGTCTTTGGGGCAATGGCGTCCGACAACTTCCATTAGAAGCGCAGTGTCTTCCACTGTGAGTGCAAATGGGCTAATTTGGTCGAGGGAAGAGCCAAAGGCTACTAGACCAAAGCGCGAAACACGCCCATAAGTAGGTTTAAAGCCAACTAAGCCACAAAGTGCTGCTGGCTGGCGTACCGAGCCGCCGGTATCGCTGCCAAAGGCTGCAGGGCAAAGACGTGCTGCTACGGCGGCTGCGGAGCCTCCTGATGAACCGCCGGGAGTCCAAGCCAGATTCCATGGGTTGTGAGTTGCCTGAATCGCTGAGTGCTCTGTTGAAGAGCCCATGGCGAACTCATCCATGTTGGTCTTGCCAATAATAATAGCGCCTTCAGCCTCTAGTAACTCGGTTACTGTGGCATCAAACGGAGCGACGTAATTAGTCAGAAATTTAGATCCACAAGTGCTTGTAACCCCGGTTACGTGGATATTGTCTTTCAAAGCGATGGGTATACCAGCTAGCTTGCCCATTTTGTCCCCTCGGGCCTTGGCAGCATCCAGCTCTTGAGCTTTCTGCAAAGCACGATCCTTCAGGACTAAGACGAAGGCACCGACTTGTGGGTCAAGGCGTTCGATACGATCCAAAAAGTGTTTGGTGATTGCAACAGCGGTACGTTCTCCGCGCAAAAAACTATCGCGAATCTGTATAGCGGTTTCGTTGTGCATGGATCAGTTCCTTACTATGATGGCTCTTGTGCGGCTAGGACAGGAGGGACGCGAATCATCCCGCCAACATGCTCTGGAGCATTGCTCAAAAAAACTTCTCTGGATAGTGTTTCGCCGATAACATCGTCGCGCATCACATTACCCACACCGCTGATGACATGGCTACAAGGGGGGACCCCTTCTGTGTCGATGGATTGAAGCTGCTCAATGTAACCTAAAATACGTTTTAGGTCGTTTAGCATTGCTTCTTCATCATCTTCACGAACGTGAATACGGCAAAGTTTGGAGAGATAGCGGATCGTTTCTTTGGTTAATTCGGCCATAGTTCCAAAGTCCAAAAAGGGATGTTTAATGGCTCTGTATACTATTCCACATAGAGATAACTTGCAAGAATTTACCTATCCAGGATAGGCAGGCATACCTATCAACAAAAAAAGGAACATTTTTACAGGATGAGCATGACCGCTGCGCGGCAGGATAGGCAGGTATACGCATCAACCTAATTATGGAAAATTATCATAAGTACATCATTATAAATTGCTATTGATCACATTCGCACCGTAGTACATGTGAAAGCTCTTTGCAGCTAATCGCGAAGCGATTTAAGCATGTAGCCGCAGGCGTGAGCCTGTGGATAAGCAGAGTTAGAAACCAAAGCCGCGAATGCGGCGACAGCATATGTATCTCTGTCGCCGCCTTCGCGGCTGCATTTCCATTATATTCTATCCCACAGGCTCACGCCTGTGGCTACATGCTTAAATCGCTTCGCGATTAGCTGCAGAATACTCTTAAACAAATCTCCCATGTATAATTATTGAATTACAGTTGTTTACGACTCAATTCTCAGGATTAGCCTCATGCGTATGGGATAGGCAGGATGGGAACTGATTTCTGAAATAAAACAATCATTTGCATTAATTTAAATAACATTCCGATTTACTTCCTTGATTCATTGAGTTGACTCATTTATATTCAGGTTATGCTTGCTTATATTGTATTTCGAAAAAAAGATGATGACCCGGAAGCTTTTGCAGCAGTGCTAAATGCTTTAGAGGCCTTTTCCCCTACAATTGAAATCGTGGAGGTTGGAGAGGTGCTTTTGGACCTTGGTGTGATGTCCGATCGGCGCAAAATTAAAGCGGAGGCTAAGCGGCTTCACGCTGCTATTTCCGCATCGGGAACCGTTGGTTTGGCAGAAGGGCGCTTTGTAGCATTTGTGGCAGCGCATGTTGCCAAGGACATCACGGTTGTATTTCAGGGTGATGAAGGAGCTTTTCTCGCTTCGAAGCCTCTTTCTTTTTTTCCTATTGAGTCGGAGACATTGCGTCGGTTGGATCTTTTAGGATTTAGCTCGATCGGCGACTTGTTAAAAGTTCCGGAGGAAGACCTTGTCAGCTTGTTCGGCACGGAAGGGTGCTTGATGGGCGACCTCACGAAGGGGCGCGATAGCAGTCTTATAGTAGGGAAAAAGCTTGAGGAGAACCTTACAGCCTCCTTTACCTTTGATTTTCCAGTTGAAAACATCTTTGGTGAAATAGATCAAGCTTTAGAAGATCTGTGTGCCTCCTTACTTGAAAAACAGCTTATGGCGACGCGCGTAAAAATTGTAGTTTCCTGTCCACAAACAGTTAGTGTTACCTTAAACCTTGCCTCACCATCAGACAATGCACAGCGCATTGCCAAGCCCCTTCGTGATCGCTTTTCCGCTCTTACGTTGCCGGGGCCTATATCAGGTTTCGAGCTCAGCTTGGAAGGCTTTGTGGTCGCGCATGCGCGACAGCTTACGTTGGAGTCCTTATTGCCCAAAGCCAACCGCTTGCAAAGCATTGAGCGTATTTTGCAGCGTCTGGCCATTCGAACTGATAGCTCTATGTTAATGCGTGTTGTTTGGGATGATGCGCGCTCACGTATTCCAGAGCGTCGTGGGCACTTGCAGGATCTGCTTCGCGCCAATCTATGCCGAGGTTTATACATTCCAAAACCGATAAGTGTGGCGTCTGATACTAACGGCACCCCTTATCTTGTCCGTCAACATCGCTATTGGCATCCGGTCGAAACGGTAATGGAGGCTTGGGAAATCAAGGATGATTGGTGGACACCACGACCTATCGCTCGCAGTTATTTTCGCGTTAAGTTGCGGAACGGTTCTATTTTGCGTCTCTTTCGCGACCAAAAGCGTGGAAGCTGGTTCCATCAAAATCGGTAAGTCATGGTATTTACAGAGCTCTACTGCCGCAGTTACTTTTCCTTTTTGGAAGGAGCTTCCTCGCCTGAAGCTTTGGCGCACCGTGCTGCTGAGTTAGCTTTGCCAGCATTGGCATTAGCGGATCGCAATGGTTTATATGGAGCATTAGCTTTCTATCGTGCCTGCAAGAGTGTTGGCGTTAAGCCTATCATTGGAGCGCAGTTGACCATTGAAGGTGGTGACGAAATTGTTGTCTTGTGTACCGATATGAAGGGGTACACTCAGCTATCTTTGTTGTTGACTGAGGCGCATCGTGGACGTAGCAAAGGTGATCCTTTGGTGCGTAAGCATCATTTGCACCAGCTCAGGGGCGGCGTTATTTGCTTGTTGGGTGGTAAGATAGGTTTGTTACCCACCATGTTAGTGGAGAACAATGGGGTAGCTGCGAAGAGGCTGGTCGAGGGCTACCGCGAGATTTTTGGTGATGTTTACCTAATGCTGACGCACCAGCACGATGCTGGTGATAAATTGCTGTGTCAGCGCACTTCGACTCTTGCTAAAGAGCTAGATATCCCGATAGTTGCCTCTAACGCCGTTTGCTACACTAAAAGCGAGGAGGGCATTCTCCATGATGCGCTGCTATGCATTAAAAACCATACGACCTTAAATGAGTCGCATCATTACCGTCCTGGTAATCATCAGCGCTATCTCAAGAGTCCAGAGGCGATGTCTAGGCTTTTTCATGATTATCCGGGGGCGATAGCCAATACCTCTGTCATTGCTGAACGCTGTAACGTTATATTGGATTTCTCTTCATATCGAGTGCCTGAATTCACCGGCATGCCGGTTGGTCATACTGTAGATAGTTATTTGGAGGAATTATGCCGTCAACGCTTGATAACTCGCTACAACCCCATTACGGAGCAGATACAGCAGAAAATTGATGATGAGCTTGCTTTGATCAAAAAGCTTAATTTATCCGGTTATTTTTTGGTTGTATGGGACATTGTGGAATATGCGCGGTCACTAGGGATTCCTGTTCAAGGACGAGGTTCAGCAGCCAATTCTCTAGTCGCTTACGTTTTGGGGATTACTCCCGTTGATCCAGTGGCTCACCGGCTGTTTTTAGGGCGTTTTATTCATGAAGGAATGACGGAGGCTCCCGATATCGACCTGGATTTTGCTTCGGCGCGCGAGGAAGGTATTCCTGATCGTGAAGACATCATACAATATGTTTATCGCCGTTATGGCGAGGATCATGTCGCTATGGTGTGTACTTACATCACCTTTCAAGTGCGCAGCGCCATACGCGAGGTTGGGAAGGTATTGGAGATTCCCGACGAAACCTTGGATCCCATAGCCAAAATGTTTAGCAGCTATGGCGGTAGAGAGAAGATACCCTTAGCGCCAGAAGGCGATACTAGACCGCCGGAATTTTGGCAGCTCTTTGAGCACCTTGTGACCTCTCTTTTGGATATTCCACGTCATATATCGATACATACCGGAGGTATGGTCATCGCCTCACGACCTATTGCTGAGCTGGTTCCCTTAGAGCCGGCACGTATGGAGGGCAGGGTAGTTTGTCAGTGGGATAAGGATATGGTTAGTGATGCGGGCCTGATTAAGGTGGATATCTTAGGTCTCGGCATGCTGGCGGTATTACGCGAAGCACAAAAGCTTTGTGGTGACAGCATTGACCTGTTTTCTCTGCCGCTCAATGACTCTAAAATATACGACAATATTTCGCGTGCAGATACTGTCGGCTTGTTTCAGGTGGAGTCTCGAGCGCAAATGCAGAGCTTGCCCCGCGTTCGTCCGCGTAATTTTGACGAGCTAGGCGTTCAGGTTGCACTGATACGTCCAGGACCACTGCAAGGGAACATGGTATCGCCCTATATCAAACGTAAGCAAGGAGACGAGGCGGTGACTTACATTCACCCCAGTCTAAAACCTGTTTTGGAAGACACCTTGGGAGTTATCCTTTTCCAAGAGCAAGTATTAATGGTGGCAGTAGCTATAGCGAACTTTAGTCCTTCCCAGGCGGCTGATTTGCGGCGCGCCATGAGCCGCAAGCGCTCGAAAGAGGCGATGCAACGTCTTAAGGAAGTCTTTTTAGAAGGATCTAAGAACAATAAGATTCCCACGATACAAGCTGAGGCAGTGTTTAACGCTCTGGAAGGTTTTGCACTTTATGGCTTTTGCAAATCGCATGCTTTAGCCTTTGCGCGCATCACATATGTGTCGGCGTGGCTTAAGGAATACAGACCAGCCGCCTTTTTGGCCGCTTTGTTGAATAATCAGCCGATGGGGTTTTACCCTTGCAAAACGCTGATCGATGATGCTCGACGTCACGGTGTCGAGAGCCTGCCTGTTGACGTCAATGCCAGCCGCCCGCGTTGCCATGTTGCAGACGAAGCCAATGTACAGCTTGGCTTTATAATGGTGAAAGGTGCAGAAGGCGCTGTTGCCAAAACGATAATGAGGGTTCGCGAAGACGGACCGTTTGTTTCGTTACGAGACTTTGTGTTGCGAACACGCCTAACAAAGCTAGCAGTTGAAAGGCTTATTCAGGCTGGTGCTTTCGACAGCTTTGGTCTAGAGCGTCGCGAACTGTTGTGGCAGCTTTGGCTTCTACAACGTGTAGGTCTGTTTTTGGACGACCTTTTTGCCGATCAAGAGATTGTAGCGCCACCCTTGCCTGCATCAGACGCTTGGGATCTCATCAGGGGCGAATATCACGCTCAAGGATTTTCAGCTCAAAGGCACCCCATGGCATTGCTGCGCGATCAGCTAAATAGTCAGGGGATTGTGCCTTCTAAGGCTTTGATTGATGTTCCTGAGGAGTCACATATTTGCGTTGCGGGCGTTGTGGTATGTCGCCAGAAGCCTCCGACAGCAAAAGGATTCGCTTTCCTGACCATAGAAGATGAGTTTGGCATGATGAACGTGATTATTAACCCCAAGCTTTACGAAAAGGTGCGTCCGGCCTTTCGTCAGTCACCTCTGGTGAGGGTTAGAGGAGTGCGCAACGAGCGTGATGGGATTATCAACATCAAAGCTACAGACATGTCAGCGCTTTAAAAAGAATTCCTCATCCTGCCTATCCCATACGCATCAACCTAATTATGCATGGAGGAGTATTCTGCAGCTAATCGCGAAGCGATTTAAGCATGTAGCCACAGGCGTCAGCCTGTGGGATAGAATATAATGGAAAATGCAGCCGCGAAGCGGCGACAGAGAGACATATGCTGTCGCCGCATTCGCGGCTTTGGTTTCTAACTCTGCTTATCCACAGGCTTACGCCCAATGGTGTTAAGTTAAAATATTTTCTATTTATTATGCCTGTTTTTGTTCTCAGCGCGGGAGCGCTGAGCCTCTTAATAGCCCAGGGTAAGGAGTCCATAGGACGACGCAACCCTGGGACAAGGCAGAAGAAATATCGCTCCG
>JAUXSF010000008.1 GCA_030679955.1 Chlamydiales bacterium
AGGCGCCAAGATTTCTTTGCGCCTTCACGACTCTGCGTCTTTGCGTTTAATTCCTTAGAAGAGCTTAAGCAGGTTCGGGTTGCGCACCTGTTTCGCTTGGAACATCCACCTTGCGAGCCCCAGCTGACCAAAGGGGTATTAGCAATGCTGTAGAAATAATGCTACAAGCTGCCATAGCCATGAAGAAACCATGCCATCCGAAGTCCTGTGCGATCACACCCAATGGGTAACCAGCAAAAGCGGAACCTGCATAGGCAAACCAACCAATGAATCCGGTAGAGGTTGCCGCAGCTTTCTTATGCGATAGCTCCGCAGCAGCAACTCCAATTAACATCTGAGGACCAAAGACAAAGAAGCCAATCAAGAACATGGCAATGGAGTCCATGTAAGTATAGCCCGCTGGCACCATCCAAAAAATCAACACACTCCCCAAAATGCCAAGGGCGAAGAGCGCATTAACTGGACCACGCCGAGCGTTAAAGATGCGGTCTGAAGCCCAACCGGCTGCCAGACTACCAAAAAAGCCGCCTATTTCAAATAAGGACACCGTGCCATTGGCACCAAGTTGTGTATACCCTTTGTTTTCCACGAGGAACAATGCCGTCCAGTCATTAAACCCTATTCGGATCATGTAAACAAAGAAATAGGTGAATCCTAAAGCCCAGATGAACTTGTTCTTTAGAACGTGCTGTATCAATATTTCTTTGGTGGAAGGCGTCTTTTCATTCGCACAGGTAGGATTTGATGGATCAAGATCATTTCGGAATTTCTCTACGGGGGGAAGTCCCATCGATTCAGGCGTGTCGCGCAACAGGAACATTAAAATGATACCCATAGCGATACAAAGCGCACCGGGTACATACATGGCTGAACGCCATCCCCACGCAGTAGCGCAAAGAGCTGCGATGATAGGAATAATGGCTCCCCCTACGTTATGCGAGACATTCCACGCGGCCCACCAGGTTCCACGTTCGGATTTGGAATACCAATGTGTTAAGAGGCGCGCACATGGAGGCCAGCCAAACCCTTGGAACCACCCATTCAATCCCCAAAAGACAGCAAACCAAATAAGCGAGGAGGATAAACCAAAGCATATATTGAAAATGCCGGTCAAGACGAGACCAACCGACATAAAGTACCGCGCATTGGCACGGTCACCCATAATGCCGCTAATAAACTTGCTTAAACCGTAGGTGAGCGACAATACCGTAGCAAGAAAGCCTAGCTGACCTTTGTCAAACCCAAGCTCAAGCATCAAGGCCGGCATGGCAAAAGTGAAGCTTTTACGCGTAAAATAATAAAACGCATAACCCAGAAACATCGAATAAAAGATGCGGAATCGCCATTGCTTATAGTCTTTGGCAACTACCTTAGGATCAGTGATCTCTGGCAACGGAGGTGCCACTTGAAAAAGGGCTAATAGCCTCATCACATGATGCTCCTTATTCTGAGCTTTTATTATTTTCTAGTGCTCTGTATCGCTCTTCATCCATTAAAAAAATGAAAAGGCTTCGGAGAGACCGCCTTTTCGATTTTCAAAGCAAAAGCCAGATTTAACTCTGTTGGGTTTTTTTGCTCAAGGGGAATTTTTATCCTTAAAATAAAGTAGGTAGCATATATTGACACCATCACCCCCCTTTCAGAACGCTTATCGGAATGTTGTGCCGCTCAGCCAACTATATGCAGGGGTGCCAGGTCAATTTCTGCGGGAAAAAGTTATAGTTCTGGACAATCCCCAACGAGCTACTACGAAAGAGGCGGCTGAAGTAATTGACCAGGCCTTAGCGCAATCCGAAGATCCTAATAGCTCCTTGCATGGTCTACTAAATCAGTTACCAACACCTTTCCCGCAGTATCCTACGCAGCCTCAGAAGGTCAAGAAATAGCTTCCTCTTATTTTGATAGATAGTCTAAAGTTTAAATTACACATCGCTATAGGAGAAATTTATGGGAACGAAATGTAGCATCGCAACCGCCTTCGCTCTGCTATCTATTGTCTGCGGACCTGTATATGCCGACAGCAGCTGGGTTGATGATGATGACGATTACTATCAACCACAACAGTTTCAGCAGCAGCAGCCACAACAACAAGCACAAAGAACAGCGCCGGCACGTAATAATCAGCAACCCAACGTACGGGAACTTTCAGAGGCGTTTGGGCACTTTATTGGACAGGATATCAGTAAGCACGGCATTCATCTGGATTTAGATGCTGTTATTGAAGGCCTTCGCAATGGCGTTGCAGGGCATCCCGCACCTATGAATGAAAATGAATATGAAGAAGTTGTGGCTAACTTCCGGAATAAACATTTCCAAGAAGTTGCTAACTTTAACTTAGCGTTAGCCGATGCATTTATGGCATCGAACGCCAAGCGCCAAGATATCGTGCAAGCAACGCCCGGCAAGGTACAATATTCTGTATTGCAGCGTGGAAAAGGCAACCAGGTTCAAGAAAATACTGCTCCTCAGCTTAAATTCTCAGGCCGTTTCATCGATGGAACACTCTTCACAACAACTGAAGGCGACAGAGCGATCAATGTTCCTTTGGATGAGATGATTCCAGGTTTCCGCGAAGGTGTTATAGGCATGCGTGAAGGAGAAAAGCGACGCATATTCGTCCATCCTGATTCAGGCTATGGCGTAGCCGGTGATATCGCACCAAATTCCTTGCTGCTTTTCGAGGTTGAGGTGATCAAGACAGGCGATCGTGTAACACCACAGCCAGGCAACCGTAACCGACAAACAGCACAAAACGAGAAAATACAAAAAGCTGCTTTTCAACAAGATGATTGGGACCTAGCACTTGATGAAGAGGATACAGATGATGAAGAAGACGATGGCGATGAAGAGTTTTCTTCTGAACGGCTAATCCTTGAGCCAGCTCCTAAAAATGTCGCTTTTCAATCTGAGGCAGAGCGTCAGAATGGATACGGCGGGTATGGGGGAAACAACCAGAGTGAACATAATACACGTCAGCAAGAGCGTAATGTGAACCAAGAAATGCGCACAAACAACCGTCAGCAGCAAACTAATGAGCGGCAATGGGAGCGCAACACAAGACAACAGCAGCGCAATGAAGGACGTCAGGGCCGCAGATAATACAGACTTATAGACCTTATGGGCTAACAGACACGTCCATAAGGTCCACTTTTCCGCAGAATCTTTTTTTACCACTGAGACACACAGGCGCAGAGAAGGAACAGAGAGGAAAGACATTTTGCTGAGGCAAAATATCTCAACCTGCCTTCGCAGTTTACCTTTGTCAGTGTGGTAATAACAACATCAATTACTTTAACCTCATGCGGTCCCATGTTGCTATAATGGCGGCAAATCGGCTAACCTTGTAGGTCATACAAGGACCAAATCGTGAAAATTGTTTTATATCGCCCACAAATCCCGCAGAACTGCGGCAATATTGTGCGCACCTGTGCGGTTACTGGCAGCAGCTTGTGCCTCGTTGGGCCGATGGGCTTTAGCACTTCTGATCGATGGTTAAAACGCGCCGGCCTGGACTATTGGGAAGGCGTGATCGTCGAACAAACCGATAGTCTAGATCAAGTTTTAGAGGCAGCAACAGGAAATATTCATTTTCTCTCCAGCAAAGCTAGCAAAAGCTACTCGGACGTGCAGTATGGGCCCAATGATCTTTTGATTTTTGGGTCAGAAACGGAAGGTTTACCAGAAGAATTGCATGAAAAATGGGGTGAGCACTTTAGAACCATCCCCATGATACCTGGACAACGATGCCTGAATTTAGCGACTTCTGTAGGCATCGTAGTGTATGAAGCATGGAGACAGCAAAACTTCGCTGCCTCCAAGGCATAATCAATTAAACAGCCGATTCAATCAGACGTTTAAGAGAGTCTTTGTCCTTTAGGCCAACCACACGATTCACTTCCTTACCATCCTTAAATAGAATGATAGTAGGGATAGAGGTTACCTGAAGAGACGCTGTGGTGCGCTGGGCAGCCTCGATGTCTAGTTTAGCAACCTTTGCTTTGCCATTCATCTCGGTAGCTAGCTCATGAATGATGGGTTCCATCATTCTGCAAGGGCCACACCAATCGGCAAAGAAGTCTACTAAAGTAACTCCTTGCGCGATTTCATTTTGGAAATTGTCATCGTTAAGATATTTCAGAGCATCATCTGCCATATTGCACTCCTTCTTTCGATGTAGATTATGCCATCGCTCCGATTTTTAACCACGGTTAATATTACATATGTTCGAGAGCCTCGACAAGTCGAGGCTTAACAGAGCGGTGACAAGTCACCGCACTCCATAATTAGAAAATAGTGGTTAAAAAAGCGCTGAAGCTCTACAATGTTTTTTAATTTATCTTGTTTGTTCTAAGGCAGCTATGTCATATCTTGTAATCGCTTTCTACTGTTTCGAAACCATTGCCGACCCGCATGCGGAAGTGGCTATTCAAAAGAAATTTTTGCAGCAGCTAGACGTTACCTCCCGTATTTACATTTCAGAACAGGGAATGAACGGGCAAATGAGTGCGTCGTTAGACGCTGCTGAAAAGTATATGGAATGGTTGAAGGCTCGAGAGCCTTTTGCGAAAGTTGATTTCAAGGTTCAGCCCTATCATGAACATGTCTTTCCGCGTCTTATCGTCAAATACCGCAAGCAATTAGTGGCTTTAGACCGCGATGTAGATATGTCTAAGACCGCTGAGCACGTTTCTCCAGTGAAGTGGAAAGAGATGCTAGAAGATGGCACAAAGCGATTAGTTCTGGATGTTCGCAACGATTATGAATGTCGAGTAGGCCATTTTGAAGGGGCGGAGCTTCCCCCTTGCAGTGAGTTTCGTAAGTTCACGAAGTGGCTGGAGGGCTTAAAGGAAGAATACGACCCCGCAACTACCCCTGTCATGATGTATTGCACCGGTGGAATTCGCTGTGAAGTCTTTTCCTCATTGATGAAAGAGGAAGGGTTTGCAACCATCTACCAACTGGATGGAGGAGTAATCAAATATGCCGAAAAAGTAGGCAGTGCGCACTGGCTTGGCAAACTGTTTGTGTTTGATGACCGCTTGACGGTGCCTTTGGCACCAAATTCCACTTCCGTCGTAGGCAAATGCCATCACTGTGGTGCGGCAAACGAGAGCTACTATAATTGCGCTAGTATGGACTGCAACAACCTGTTCTTATGCTGTCAGGAATGTTTGCATAAGTTTGAAGGATGTTGCACCGAAAATTGCCAAAACGGCCCTCGCGTTCGGCCTCTTAGCCACTTAACACACAAGCCATACCGCAAATGGTACCATTACGCGAATAAGAAGGAAGATTTGTGGAAGCTTAGGACGACGACAAAGCCTGCCGACGATGCCGTATGAGCTCCAACATCTTCTGATGTGTCTCATCGACTACAACTGTTAGACCAGGCTTAATCCCCTCTTCCGAGAGTTCAAAAGCCTTCATCGTGTTGCAAACGCGCCCGCCAAAGCGCACGCCGATACCACGAATCCCAGCCATATTACCCCAATCGCCAAACATCTCCAGCACTAGCTCACAAGCGGTGATCATAAATATCAGCTTCTTGCCGGGATGTGCATGCTGAATATCGAAGATTTTCCCACCTATATAGTGAATGGTAGGAATCAACACGGGAAAGCTATTCTGGTCTGGAAGTGCATTCATACACTTACCTACCTTACACTGTCGGCAGACAAGATGATCCGGATCACGAATACATTCATCTGTAAAGCGTCCCGATGGACACTCAAAGGGCTTCTCGCAATAGGAAAAACCTACAACAAACAGTGCATCAGGATCTATTAGAAGTTCTTTGAATTCGTCTAAGCCCTTTACACCATAGTAGTAAAAGTCACCTTCGGCATAGTAACTTTTGCCTTTGAGCAGTGACTTAACAAAGGAAACGGCGTGCTTGATGGGATGACGCAATATGCCACGGCGAACTTCACCCTTGTGATCATGCATCAGCATGTACAAAAAGCTCTTCCACTTCAGATTTTTAGCAGTATCAGCTGTGATGCCAGGAACTTTTGGCAGATTTTTGAGCCCTTTGATAGGCTGCTGCTGTGCTGCTGCTTGAGCCCCTTCGTCCCATGCAGCCTCGGCAGCACTCCAGCTCTTATGCTCATTCCAGATTTTCAGCTTAGTCATAGCTCGAAATGTAGCGACAGAAGACATTAAACGCAAAGGCGCAAAGACTCAAAGAGAACATTTTTCCTCTTTGCGTCTTCGCGCCTTTGCATTTAGAAAATTACGCTGCTTCTGGTTCGTCGCTGTCAAATTCATCACGTTCCAAAAGCTCTCGCGCTGTCGCCTTAACTGTTGCCAGCCCTTCAGAGAATCCTATTGATCTCATTAGACTATCTAAATAGCCAATCTCACTGACTAGCTGATCATTAGCAAATTCTAGCTCGGCGAGTTTCTTCAAAAGTTCTTCGTTACTCATGGTTTCTTCCCCCCGGAATATGTTTGGCGGTCTCACCACTAAGTGCGAAAGTGATGCCAGCCTTACAGATCCAGCTCAATTAATTCATTCGCTGCTTGCTTAAGAGTCTCTAGCCCGCATTCGAAGCCTGACATTCGCAATAGTTGGTCAACATACTGTATTTCGGCAACCAGTTGGTCATTCATAGACTCTAAACGCGCAACCTTGCTCTTCAAGGCCATGAGGCTATTAGCACTTCCTAAAAATCTCTGGTTCATCTTGTTACCCCCGTAACTTAAATATACTTAATAACTAAATTTATTTTATACCCCTAAATATAACCTTACTTTATTAAATAACTATTAAGACAAAATTAAATTTACATGAAAAAGCAGGCACTTTAGATAAAGTGCCTGCCCTGAGGGAGAAAACAACCGAAAAACATAACTCTTAACTATTTTCGCTCAGGCCCATCTGGCCCTCTTCGAGCATCTGATAAGCGACTTCTTTGACAGAGGCGATTCCCCTAGGGAATCCAGTGGCGCGTAGAAGATCGTCGAGATCCTCTAGCTCTGTCATAAGTTGATCTTGGATAAACTCGTGAAATGCGATCTTCTTGAGTACTTCTTCACTGGTCATATCGAGCCTCCTGCTAAAACGGAGCCTACAATGCTTTTTCCATGCCAAGTACATTCTCGAAGGCCAAAAGATTCTTCTTTAGGCTAGGATCTAGGGAGAATCCCCCAATGCTGCCGTCGGAAGAGATAACTCTGTGGCAGGGGACGATAATAGGGATAGGGTTGCGTCCACAGGCATTGCCTACAGCTCTGGCGGCCTTAGGCTTACCGACTGCCCTGGCTAAACCTGCGTAGGAAAGCGTCTGCCCAAAGGGTATGCGCTGCATTTCATCTAGGATGCACTGTGTAAAAAAGGGTTGGGCGGAAAGATCGACCATTAAGCCTTCTTCGGGCTGCCTGCCTGCAGCATAGGTTTTCATCCAGGCATTTATTTCCTTATTCCACTGGTCATCCCCTTGGATACACCACTCCACACGAGAGTTGTTGGTGTTTTCCACTTTGACGCTGCAAATGCCTTGGGCTCCCACCTGAATATGCATGAGAATAGAAAGTTTTGTCATGAGTGTATGTACCTTATAATGTGACGTCAACTATTACGGGTAAATGATCGGCCGGGAAAAGCCGAGTATTATTGTCAAAAGAGCTTGAAAAGTCCGGAATCAGCTTGCCAGATTGATCTATGGTGCCGCCTAAGACGCCACAACGAATCACTTGAACGGCGCCAGCGGCAAAAATATGATCGATGCGATGCCCGACAACACCATCTTCGGAACGTGTTTTCTCATACTCCCAGCCCATCCAGGAGCCGTCAGGACCATAGTAAGCTTCTTGAGTTAGATCGCGAACATCGTAAAGACCTGAGGTTGAAGAGACCATCATATTATATAAGTGGTCGCCTCCCATCTCTGGATAAAAATTGAAGTCACCTAGAATAACACGTGGATATAGAAGGGCTAAATTTTCCTGTAACTGGACAATGAGTTTGACGCTTTCCTCCCGCGCAATCTGGCCCATATGGTCTAGGTGCGTATTTAAGACTACCAGAAAACGTTTGGTCAATCTGTCAACGAACTTACCATAGACGCATGCACGCGGGTAACGCGCATCCCATGCTTTAATCGGTTGTGAAGGGGTGGGAGAGAGGGAAAAAACTGCCGATTCATTGAGCGCTAGCCTAGCAGGCTTGTAGGCAAATAATAAGCGCTCTTCGCTAGGAATCCCCTTCCCTACAGGATAGCCAGCAAAGGTGTAGTCGGGTAACAATTCGCGTAAGTGGTTGTGCTGAGTCTCATTCACTTCCTGCAAGGCAACAAAATCGGGAGAATAGGCACGAATTAGCCCCGCTACCATTCGCTTGCGAATGACCCAGGAATGTTGATTGCCCTGATCTTCAGTATGATCAATGCGGATGTTATATGTCATGACCCGAAGCTCCTCCGCCGCTTTTTCAGTAGGAAAAAGAAGCGAAGAAGCATTCTGAGGTCTATTCAAGAGGCTTTGCGACATGACACGTTTTAGGAGGCTTTTTTTAGAGCTTCCAATGCCTTTTCGTAATTGGGTTCTTGGCCTATCTCAGGAACTTGTTCAGCATAGATGACTTTGTTATTTGAGTCTAAAACGATGACAGCTCTAGAACATAGTCCTGCAATAGGTCCATCGCTAATTTCCAGTCCAAAGTCTTTCGCAAAGTTGCTGCGAAAAGCTGAAAGCGTTTCCACGCCATTGATATGCTCTGCCTTACAAAACCGAGATTGGGCAAATGGCAAATCTTTGGAAATATTTAGCACGACAGTGTTTGATACATCTGCACTATGTTGAGCAAAGTTCTTTACAGAAGTAGCACAAACGCCTGTATCTAGGCTTGGGAATATGTTAAGAAGCTTTTTCTTACCATCGTAACTGGACAATTTCACTTCGGCTAAATCACCTTTAACCAATACAAAATCTTTTACAGCGCTTCCAACGGCAGGTAAAGAGCCACTAGTGTGTATTGGAGTACCCTTAAACGTAATGTCTACCATCGAACGTCCCCTCTCAATTTGTTTGTAGACTGCATTGTGCTCCTGCCCCCGATAAAATTGCAATCTCCTTACAACCTTTACAAAACCTTCATTAGATCTTGTGGCCCTACCTCTAAACTGGATGCAAGAGGGAGAAAAATGTTCGATATTTCGTTGCCGGCACTTCCATTTGCTATAGGCGATTTTGCCAATGTTGTGGGTGATCTCACCAACGATATTGCTGTCCCCATTGGTACTCTTTTTTTGCCTACCTACCGTGCAATCGAAGTGGTCACCAACACCTATCGTGGGTGGAGGTCGATGAACGAGGTCATGTCTGCACACCGTAAAGGTCAGCTCAAAGCCGCCGGTGAAGCCATGGTTAAAACAGCGTTGTTGGTCACCCTGGCCGCTGGCTTTGTCCTGTGGTTTAGAGCCGCTTACGTCATTTCGCTTTCGGTGGATCTCTATTCGCAGACACATAAGTTAATCACACATGCCGCGAAGAATGAGTATGACCAAGCCTACCACGCTTTAATCACTGGTTATGTTGATTTCATGTATTTGACGGCAGAGGTAATCGCCGGCCCTGAAGTACAGCTAGTGGTTCTTTTCACCAGTATTCTGTCTGATTTGTGGGAAGGAGTCTCAGCTATGGACGAAAAACGACGTACCTTGGGTGCGGCGTATCTTTTCCGTCCTATCATTCGCTGCGGCCTTGCCTATACCCTACCCAAGCAACTGATCGCACGCTGGCTGTAGCATTTAGCGTGATAGGTAGGCCTACTCCTCGCTAGAACTAGCGGGCTCGAGAAGATTCGCCGCTTTACTTCTCCAAAGTCGAAGTCTAAGACGAGCCAATAGAATATTCGCAGTAGTAGCGATAAAGCCCGATTCCAGTTGCAATATGCCACAAATGACAGCCATTTCATCTACGGTGAAGGCTTTCTTATGAGACAATCCGCATTTAATCAAAGTAGTTTGAATAAGGCGACGCGCCCCTGCAATTCCAAGCGTGGGTTCGTAGTGACTAACCAAAATCTCTAAATCTGTGAGGGGGGAACTCATAAAACCTCCTAATCCGGTATTAAAACGATTACCGTCGTGGTGTTATGAAATCCGCTGAGCTCGCCTTTCTCCATCGCTATTTCTCCATAAGTTTCACAACCGATCATAGGAATGTTTCCCAAAGCCAGTTTCATCGCTTCCACTGCTTCTATAAAACGCGACTTCAGGATCATTTCTCGACATGCACAGTCAAAAATGACAGCGCCGGCTATTTTAGTGCCTTTTGCAACTTCAAAAGCCGCCTTGGCAGTTGCCTTAGCAGAGGCTATCTGATCATCTGGAGTGCTATCCATAATTTTGATTACGGCACCTTCAGCAAGTGTGCACACGAAGTTCAAAGAATTATCGGGGTTGCACGAAACGGGAAAGCGCATTTTATATCCATTGCGCGTCACCAATCCTGCTTCGTGTTTCAGTAAGAGACGAGAAAAATTACTTGGATCTTCAATATCGCGTTTCGATATTCCTAACTCGCTGGCCTTTTTCAGCAGTTGCTCTTTCCAAATATCTGCTGCAGGACGTCCATCGATTTCATACAATACGTTTCCCTGCGCTCTTGTGATTGTAAGAGGCTCAGTTAAGGCTCTATGGCCATGGCCAACTTTAATAATCATTGGTTTTTTGGACGCAGTGTAACAGATCGAAACAGAATCTTCGGCTATTTTTTCATTACAGAAAACCTGGGTCTTTTTAAACTCCAAATCATCCGCTGCCGCACCTCCAGCGAATTTTACCCTTTCATTTAAAACACTCGATGCTGCCAAGACAGTTTCTTCCCCCATACCGACCAAACCATCCAAAAATAGAAATGCAGACAGGTTGGGAAAGCCTTGAACAGTATCGGGAAATTGCTGGCATGCCGCCGCTAAAGCACCCATTTCATTTTTCTTTAGGTTTTGGCCAAAACCGGTGTAAAACTTGTGAGAGTCGGAGGCCACTAACGCTAATGTCACCCCATTTTTCACTAGTCCCTCTTCGGTAAATCCACCGGCAGAGGAACAACCCACCAAAGGTGTTTCTCCAATAGAGGATCTAATTCCTTGAAGCAAGGAACGATAGTCGTAATCGGATGAACAAAAGAGAATTCCTAAATCAGGTTTTACACCCCCCAGCTTATCCATGGCCTCGCGGCTAACTACCTGTCCAGCTTTGAAGCTGTCACCTTCTTGAGAGAGACCTGAAACAAACCGTGTAGCCATACGACACCTCCATTCGTTCAACTTATTTATCACCCCGTCACATATAAAAGTCAAATTGCGTAAAATCGGAATAGTAACCTAATAAATTACCTGACACAATAGTTACATATATTGTAATAAATAAATCTATCATAGATACGAAAACAACATAAACGATACAAATTTCAATAAATTAATTAATTTAGATAACCGATAAACAAAAACACTGCACGCTAGGCGCAGCGTATCATTAGACAAATTTAGACCGAATGCGATTGCTGCAATGCCGCCCACATTGCCCTTTCTGGAGCCTAACCCAAATTAATGCGCTTTAATTCGAGCAACTGGGCTTCTTTTTCAGGCGAAAGCCATTGTTGAGACGGCCAAGTTGGTTTGGAGTATTGCATCCACTGCCAGGTATCGGCCAATGTCATTTCTAATGGGCGGCAGATAAGCCCTTGCCCAAAAGCCTTAAAGGCTTTGATCTCATGAAGACCACGCATAAACTCAGGAACCCAAAGGGGAATTTCAGTCCAAGGCTGCACCTTATTTTTGATAAGGGTACCCTCATTGAGCCACACAAGACGTGACTCAGATTTTACGACCTGTTGACATGCTAAAAGGAACTTCTCAAATGTCAGCGGACGCGAGGGCCCTACCGCATTGAAAACCCCTGTTTGTTCAGTTTCTATAAGACGAATGATCCACGTTGCTATATCGCGAGCATCGATTAATTGCAGTGGCTGAGTGGGATCGCCTGGGGCTAATATATCGCCACCTTTAGCAACTCGCTCCAGCCAATAGGCGATGCGTCCGAAGGAGTCGTAAGGACCAGCTAGCACTCCCGGACGAAGGTGTAAGGAACGTCCCTCAAAAACTTCGTCGACGGCAACTTCGCATAAAACCTTACGGGCGCCATAAGTATCGGCTGTATTATCCTCGGGGTTAGTATTTTCAGGCCAATCGCGCGTTTCGCTGTTTTCTGATAGACCTGGAGTCGTGAAATCTTTGTAGACGGAGATACTGGAGATAAAAACATAACGCCCTACCACATCGGCCAAAAAGTGAGCGCTGCGGCCGACGGATGCAGGATGGTAGCCACAAGTATCGATCACAACATCCCAATTGCGACCATTCAAAAGACCCAGTTGATCGTAACGGTCACCGTGAATTTCTTCGACTGCTTGAAAGAGGTTAGGATTGGTCTTTCCACGGTTAAAAAGCGTTAGCTGGTGGTTATGTGCCAACAAAGCTTCAGCAATATGCCGACCGAGAAAGTGCGAACCCCCTATGACCAGAATTTTCATTCACATACCTTTTGGGCGAATAGTAACACAGAGCATAGCGTTGGAACAAGACCCAGGCCTCTCATCCTTGCTTTATTGGGAAGTGAGGAAACGAAAATGTCCCCTACTGTCACTATTGTCTCTTTGGTACCTTGCCCAAATAAAGAATCGCCGAATCTTACTTTACATCCTGGTAGCTGTCGATTAACCTGCGAAAAAGAACCTTACGTGTGATTGCGCTTATGGATGACCAACAAAAGAAGCTACTGGAGGAGTTATTATTCTCCGGTGACAAAAAGTTAAGCTTTGCCAAGCTTCTCTATTTCGGCAGTTTTCACACTCCATCGGTGATGCCCTTCCCCTCGCTATCTGCTGAAGATGCGAAGAGCGCCGAGACGCTTGTGTCACGTGTGGAGAGCTTTGCTGATCAATATATCGACGGCGCACAATTCGACCGCGAATCATCAATTCCCATGTCAGTGATCAAAGGTTTGGGCGACATCGGCCTATTAGGCGCTACCATTCCAAAGCAATATGGTGGCCAAGGACTTACACAAACAGCCTATTGCAGAGCCATGAGTGCCCTTGCACAGCGTTGTGGATCAACCGCCCTCTTTGTTAATGCCCACCAAAGCATAGGCCTCAAAGCATTAGTCTTGTTTGGGACAGATAAACAAAAAGAGCGTTGGCTGCCATCCCTAGCCAGTGGCGATACAATAGCTGCCTTTTCGCTAACAGAACCAAATGCAGGGTCCGATGCTAGCGGAATAGAAACACGCGCCACCTATGATCCAGACAAGAAAGTCTACATTCTATCCGGTCAAAAACAATGGACTACCAACGGTAGCCTTGCAGGCGTGCTGACAGTTATGGCACAGACCGAAATACTAACTCCACAAGGTCCTAGGGACAAAGTAACAGCTTTTCTAGTTACTCCTGATATGCCTGGGTTTATCATCAAAGATCGTGCTTTGGATAAAGTTGGCATGCGTGGCAGCACAACCTCAAACCTCATCTTCGACAACGTGGAGGTTCCAGAGGAAAACATCCTAGGACCCAAAGGTGGCGGGCTAAAGGTATGCCTAACCGTTCTCGACTATGGCAGAGTGACATTTGGCGCTACCTGCTCGGGGCCTGCTAGATACCTACTCAATCGCGCCATCGTCCATGCTCGCTCGCGCTATCAGTTTAAGAAACCACTAGCCTCCTTCCCTCTTGTGAAAAAGAAGATCGCCATGATGGCAGCTCTAACCTATGCTATGGAGGCCACCACTGAACTAACCGCTGGTTTGGTCGATAAAGGCATGGAAGAATTTATGCTCGAATCCGCCATCCTGAAGGTTTTTAATAGCGAAGCGCTCTGGAATATCATCTACGAAACGATGCAGATTTTCGGCGGACGCTCCTTCTTCACCGATCAGCCGTTTGAACGAATGATGCGCGATGCACGGTTGAACATGATTGGAGAAGGCAGCAACGAAGTACTCCGAGCCTTTATAGCAGCAGTAGGGCTACGCGATGTCGGCCTGCAGTTTCAAGAAGTCACCGAAGCGCTTAAGCATCCAATTTCACAATTTGGCGTTTTAAAGATGTTTAGCAAGCAAGGTGCGAGTTACCTGCGCGCTCCAGTTATTCCCGTTCACACCGGACATTTGGCCCACGAGGCTAGCATGGTAGGACGCGCCATACGACGCTTTGCCGTTGCTAACGCACGCGTCTTAGCCAAGTATCGTGAAGGCATTATTGATCAGCAAATGATTCTAAATCGGATCGCTGACATGGCTATAGCTCTTTACACCAGCATAGCTGTGATTAGCAAGCTAGACACGCAGCTGGTGCAGGTAAAGGAACCCAATAAGCAGTTAGAGCAAGATATTGCAGCAGGCAAGCTATACATTCAACATGCCCTAGACATTATCGACAAAGCCCTGGCAACGCTTGTGCACAACTATGATGGCGCCATGGAAGAACTCTCTGACCAACTAACAGGCTTAAGCGAATGAGTGCAGTTATCGCGTCTCCACAATCTCTGGAAGCTTTAACACAGCAATTTGCTGAGCAAGAAGCTATTTTGAGGCAAGGTGGCGGCGAGGAAGGCATCGCGCGACAACATAAGCTCGGCCGCATGCTAGCGCGGGAACGCGTAACAGCTCTGCTCGATGCAAACGCCAAGTTTTTTGAAATAGGCCTGTGGGCAGCTTATAAGATGTATGAAGAGTGGGGCGAAATCCCAGCTGCGGGTGTTGTAGCTGGCATAGGACCTGTTCATGGTCGGGACTGCATGATCATCGCTAATGATGCTACAGTTAAGGCCGGAGCCTTCTTCCCACAGTCAGTAAAAAAAGTTCTTAGGGCGCAAAGAATAGCCTCTGAGTGCCGCCTGCCTATCATTTATCTTGTCGATTCATCAGGGGTTTTCCTACCGCTACAAGAGGATATTTTTCCCGATGAAGACGACTTTGGGCGCATTTTCCGCAACAATGCTGTCCTTTCTGCCAATGGAATACCACAATTTGCGGCTGTAATGGGAAGTTGCATTGCCGGTGGAGGCTATCTACCGGTCCTCTGCGACACGTTATTAATGACCGAAGGCAGTGGCCTATATCTGGCTGGACCAGCTCTCGTGAAGGCTGCTATTGGGCAAGTGTCCGATGCCGAAGAGCTCGGTGGAGCCACTATGCACGCAGAAGTAAGCGGCACGGTGGATTTTCATGAGCCTGACGATGCCAGCTGCATCAAAAGACTACGTTCATTAATCGATATGTTGCCAGAGCCACCTGAAGAGCCACTAAGACACCATCCTATCAAGGAGCCAAAAAGCGTCTACCAACTTATTAGTACGGATGGCTCCAAGGAGTATGACGTTCACGACCTACTAGCAACGATTGTCGATGCTGGCTCCTTCAATGAGTACAAAGAAGACTATGCTAAAGCCATAGTCACAGGCTATGCACGCATCAACGGCCACGCTGTAGGCATCGTTGCCAATCAACGCACACGCACATCCACACATGCTGGACGCGTAGAAATTGGTGGCGTCCTTTACACCAAAAGCGCCGATAAAGCTGCGCGCTTCGTAATGGACTGCAATCAGATGAAATTGCCCATCATCTTTCTTCAGGATGTTATGGGCTTTATGGTGGGTAAGGAAGCCGAACAGTCAGGGATTATTCGTAGCGGAGCCAAACTGGTCAGCGCAGTGAGCAACAGCGTCGTGCCAAAGATAACAGTTATTGTCGGCAATAGCTTTGGAGCTGGCAACTACGCACTTTGTGGAAAGGCCTACGACCCGGACTTTATACTCGCTTGGCCAAATGCCAAGTATACCGTCATGGGGGCAGAACAAGCTGCCAATACCCTCCTATCCGTGCAACAACGCGCTGCTGAACGCCGTGGGCAGAAACTCACACCTGACGAAGTGCGCGAACTGCGCGACACGATTGTCGCTCGCTACAAAGAAAACATGGATGTTCGCTATGGCGCGGCACGCGGCTGGGTGGATGCTATCATAGCCCCACATACGACTCGTGACACGCTGTCCTATCTGCTAAGTCTTGTAAAGGTGCGTAAAGACGTTTCTTTCCATACCGGAGTTATACAAACCTAAGGGGTCTATTCATGCGTGTTGTAAAGGTCGGAAATGCTCAAGGTTTTTGGGGAGATCAACCCGATGCTCCAAAGCGCCTGCTACAGCAGCAGCCCGATCTAGATTACCTCACGCTGGACTACTTGGCTGAAGTATCCCTTTCCATCATGGCTATTCAAAGGGAGAAAGATCCAACTGCAGGATATGCCAAGGACTTTATCGAGGTAATAAAATCTCTTATCCCCTTTTGGAAGAGCGGCTCGAAGGTAAAAGTCATCTGCAATGCTGGCGGCCTTAACCCCAAGGGCTGTGCACAAGCATGTGCAGAAGCACTGCGGGAAGCAGGTCTAGGCGGAATTAAGATTGGAATAGTCGCTGGCGACGATGTTTTGCGGCAAATCAAAATTTCTCCCAATCTCTTTACCAACCTTGAAAGCAATGAATCGGCTAGCAAAGTTGTCGACAATCTAGTGACAGCCAATGCATACCTTGGAGCAAAGCCGGTAGTCGAGGCACTCGCCGGAGGCGCTCAAATTGTCATCAGCGGCCGTGTGGCAGATCCTAGCTTAGCTGTTGCGGCATGTGTCCACCACTTTGGTTGGACCTTCCAGGAGTACGATAAGCTTGCAGGAGCCACGGTAGCGGGACATCTTATCGAATGCGGAACACAAGTAACCGGCGGTATCTCTAATCGCTGGCTAACTCTTCCTGACATAGCCAATATCGGCTATCCGGTGGCAGAGGTCAACGAAGATGGCTCATGCGTCATCACCAAACCACAAAAGACTGGCGGAGCTGTTACTGTCGAAATCGTGAAAGAGCAACTACTCTACGAAATTGGAGATCCAGCAAACTATCTAAGTCCAGATGTCACTGTTTCATTCTTGAATCTAAGCGTACAACAGCAGGGTCCAAACCGTGTAATGGTCTCTTCCGCCATCGGATCGCCTCCTCCATCCACCTACAAGGTTAGCGCATGCTTTCGACACGGTTTTAGGGCCGAAGCAACACTTACGATAACAGGTCTAGATGCTGTTAAAAAGGCTCACAAGTGCGGAGATGTCATTATTGAACGTGTGCAAATGGCTGGCTACCAGTTGGAAGATTCACTTATCGAATGCATAGGAAGTGGTGATCACGAAACTGTGCTACGCGTGGCTGTTGCCGATCCTCGCAAAGAAGCGGTCGAAACCTTCACTCGCGAGATCGCACCGATGGTCACCAGCGGCCCAGCAGGAACAACGGGTTATGCCACCGGACGCGCTAAAGTACGCCCTGTCTTTGGGTATTGGCCAACCTTGATCGAGGTAGCAAATGTCACACCAACAGTTGAATTTCTGGAGGTTTCATGACCATTACTCGCATTGCTTTAGAAGAGATAGCTTACGCCCGCAGTGGGGACAAAGGTAACAGTGCCAATATCGGCGTCATCGCCTACACTGCCGCGGGTTATGAAGTGCTCAAGCAACGCTTGTCTTCAGACGAAGTGAAGCGCTTTTTTGCTGCTCTAGAACCTTCTAAAGTCGTCCGCTATGAAATGGCTAACCTGTGGGCATTGAATTTTGTGCTATATGACGTTCTAGCTGGCGGAGGAAGCCGCTCGTTACGTCTGGACTCACAAGGAAAGGCGCTAGGACAAGCGATTTTAAATCTATCGTTGTCCATACAACAAAATCTCATACCAGCTTGCAGACCCCGTCAGGAGATTAAAACATGAGCGTAGTAACTGTGTCCAAGCCTGAAAAAGGCATTGTCGTTGTAGAGCTTAATCGTCCCGAAGCACGCAATGCTCTAAGTATCGAATTGCTGGAGGCTCTGAAAAACTACATTAAGTTTTTTGGACAAGAAGAAGGCAACCGCGTGCTCATCATGCGTGGGGCCGGCAACGTGTTCTGCGCTGGGTTAGATCTGAAAGAAGCGATAGATCCGCGTAAAGCACATATCATGGCCGAGAAGGTCGCAGAAGCTCTAAAAGAGCTCTATTACAGCCCGCTGATTACCATTGCGGCTATCCAAGGGGCCGCTATAGCCGGCGGAGCAGGCATCTTCGCCGCATGCGATCTTGTCGTTGCAGCTGAAGGCACTAAGATTGGCTACCCTGAAACACGTCGAGGCCTCGTAGCTGCTTTAGTGATGACTTTGTTGCGTCGACAAGTACCTGACCGATTTGTTCGCGAATTATTATTTACCGGAGAGCTATTTTCGGCGGAAAAATCTAAAGAAATTGGTCTCATCAACGAAGTTGTTTCAGCGGATAAGTTGACCAATACGGTCATGACAATGGCTCGCAATGTTCTGAAAGGTGCTCCAAATGCTACAACCCTTTCCAAATCGCTGCTGGACGAACTGCAAACAACAACGATGGAGCAAGATATCAAGCGCGCTCTAGCGTTCCATCTACATGCAAGATCTACTAGTGAGGCTGATGAGGGCATTTTGGCCTTTACCGAAAAACGCGAACCCAATTGGGACTAGAGAAAAATTTTAACGCAAAGGCGCCAAGGCGCTGAGGCGCAAAGAAGAACAGCATTTTCTTTCACCTTCGCGCCTCTGCGTCTTGGCGTCTTTGCGTTAAAAGTCCTACGTAGCGGTGAGGAAGTCGTTGGAGTCTTGTGCGACACGAACCTCACGTGTAGGCAGTGGTATGGAGATACCTTCGCGTTTAAAAGCATCCCAGACATTTAGGTAGACATCGCTTTTAACAGAACTCATAATTTCTGGATCTGCCACCCAAACCTGAAGGTCAAGGTCAATTGACCAGTCGCCAAAACCAACTACTCGCACCACAGACTTTGGATATGGCAGTACATTACGTACGCCATAGGATGCTTCCAGAACCACTTTCATAACCTGGTGGATGTCGGCATCCAAGGCAACGCGAATAGGCAAAGAGATGCGTACATTACGGTCTGAATAGGACCAGTTCTGTATACCTTGGGTAATGACCTCTTCATTGGGAACGAGATACTCCTCTCCGGATGGGCTGCGCAGGCAAACAAAGCGCGCGCTAAGCTGGTTTACCGTTCCGTATGCCTTGCCTTCACGAATACTGATAACATCTCCTGGTTTAACCGATCGGTCCAGCAGCAAAATAACGCCACAAATTAGATTGGAGATCACTTTCTGCAAACCAAAGCCGATACCTAATCCGAGGGCACCTCCAAAGACTGTTAATGCTGAAATATCTATGCCAACGGCTGAAATGGCGAAGAGTAACGCACATCCAATTAAAAATAACCTTAACAACTTGCTAAAGAGCACTTTTAGGGTGGGCTCTAAATCTTCGCGTTGATTAATGCGCGACTCGAACAGCACTGATGCTGAATTGGCCGCCCACAATAGCAACGACAACACTGCTGCGCCATACATAAGGTCCAATAGCGAAATACGCGTTTCACCCAAGCTCATACCAAATTGTGATAGAACAGCAATGGTGGGGTCAAGAAGACCTATTAGATGCAGTGCGGCAATAATCCAAGCACCAAAGGCCAAAAACTTGGCCACCATGACGTTTTTAACAAAGCTGGATACAAAGCTCACAAAAACCCAAACGGCCAATAAGCTAAGGACCGCACTGTTTATATGGTTAGGCCAATCAAACTCTGCACAAAGACCAACTATTATCCCTTCTACAAAAATCCAACAAAGGGCCAAAACAAACCGGGAAAGTGATTCTTTAATCATTTCATGCTGAGGCTTAACAAGATGATGCTCTTTAAGGAAGGTTCGCAGGGGCCGTGACAGTAAATAGGCAAAAAGAAATGCGCCTATAGTTACCAGCACTTGCATGAAAGCGCTCATACTCAACAGGTAAGTGAACATCCAATCTTCAAATAGATCTGTTACTCTCTCGAAGGATTCCTGACCAAAAAGCAAATGCATGACCTTCTCCACTCTTATTTTTAGAAATTCTAAGGATACCTTATCCCTCAATTTTCCGCTTTTGGTATAAGCAGGATAGGGAACAGGGAGCAGCTATGAAAATATTCGCTGTAGAAGGTAATTCCCAGCGCCTGGACGGGGGCGCTATGTTCGGCAACTGCCCTAGGGCTCTTTGGGAGCGCTGGACAGATGTCGACGCAATCAATCGCATTCATCTTGCCTGTCGAGCCTTACTCGTACAAACCGACGATGGTCGCAACGTCCTCTTCGAGGCTGGTATCGGCGCCTTTTTCGACCCTAAGCTCCGAGAGCGCTTTGGTATCGTAGAGGAAGCGCATGTATTACTGCGAAATCTGGCCAGATTAGGCTTACGCGATGCTGATATTGATCAGGTGGTGTTGTCGCATCTGCACTTTGACCACGCTGGCGGCATAGTGTCGGCATTTAGCGAGGGTCCTTTGCGGCTACTATTTCCCAAAGCGATCTTTTATACTGGTAAGCACCATTTTGGTCGGGCGCAGCACCCTCACATCCGTGACAAGGGATCTTTTATTCCTCTTATCAACGATTTACTTATCGATTCAGGCCGACTCAAGTTGGTAGAAGGGCTTACTCATCCAGATCTCGATTTTGGAGTCTCTTTCAGATATAGCGAGGGGCATACTCCAGGGCTTATGCTGGCCAGCTTGGAGTTGGATACAGGTCCCCTTGTCTTCGTCTCTGACCTTATCCCAGGTATGCCTTGGATGCATCTTCCCATCACCATGGGCTATGATCGCTACCCAGAAAAGCTTGTGGATGAAAAACGTCGTCTGCTTGAAGAACTGATCCAGCGAAACGGCAAGATATTCTTTACTCACGACCCTGAAATCCCCTGCGCAAGTATTCAGCAGGATGAGTCAGGGCGATTTTTCGGCAGTCCGATAGACATCGAGTCGTTAAACCTACCTTCTGTCTACTAACTTTTGTGGACGATCTAGGTTGAAAAAAATCAGATTAAATAACAACTATCAAGCCCACAATCAACAATAGATTTAATAATTATTTAATTTGTTAACTAATTGTCAAATATTTTATAATAACATTTGTAGAAATGCACCAAAGAGAATGGATTATGGAAAACAAGCACCTGGAAAGACTTGGAGAAGCGTACCACAAATACTCGATAGATCCCTGCGATAAATACTTAAAAACCTTACAAGACTTAACTGGAAAGAAAGACTTGCCCGACGTTTTTGACGCCACCAGTAACTGCGTAGAACAAGCGACCTCTATAGAGCCTCTACAAGAGCTCCAAACCTCGGTAGATAGACTTCATAACGAACGCAGCTTTTTGTTGAACCAGCGGGTTCAGAAAGAGGCATTGAGCAAGCTCCCAGATCTAAGATCGGTTACCCAACATCTTAAAAAGCTCAGTGAGTCGGTGGGAACAAGAATTCGCCAACTGAAGGACAATAACGGCGCCAAAAAGCGCGTTGAGCTTCAAATCTTCAGCATGTGCTGTAGGCGCTACCAAGAGAAAATTCAGTGTAAGCAAGTAAAGGTTCTAGGACCCCACGCCTATCAACTGGCCAATAACGTTGAATTTCTGAAGGACGCCAAAGCAATCAATCAAATTTCTACGATACCCGATCCTTTAGAAAAGCTAAAATTTCTAAATGATCACTTAAGTGAGCTTCAAGACAAATATCTACCCGGCAAAGTAGCTCAGGCTATGCTGTGCCAATTATTTATTCTCGCCTTTTCCCATGCGGATAACCCTAATCTGCTATTTGACATAGAGGCGCTAGACAGTACATTGAGCCCTCAGCAACGCGGATCTGACGTTGGTGAACTCTTACAAGCAGCTGCAGCAGCTATATGTATGATCCAGCGTGAAGCTTTACCCGAAATTCGGGCCGAGCTTAATAGTACTGTGGCCTGAATAATTGAAGGTGACTTCAATACTCGCCTCTTTGCCTAACATCTCTATGTCTTTGCGTTTCTTTCCTAAGTCACCTGCTTCATTAGTAGCATCTGCAAATCAATGCAATAACCATTTCATACCAGGTTCACTTGTGTGTCCACATCGTTCCTGGGCAATCCTTGTTGTTGGAATTTTTCATTATATACTCTAGTATGCCGTTAGCGAAAATTTTACTGACGGTAATCATGCAAGCTATCCTTTCCATTTCCGACATCGGCAGCGCCTCTACTATTCCTTCGTCTGTATTGCTTCCTACGCCTATCAACATGCTCATTCACATTATGAACCGAGTACACTGGGTGTGGCGCTGGAATTTTACCATCACACAGGTCTGGGGCAATACCAACAATCTCAAAAAATACATTCTAGGTCATATCGTCAACTTTGTGGCGGGCAATAACATTATCGTCCGTGTTGCCGCCCAGGTAACTATGATTGCTACACGGATTATAGACCTTGGGAAGCAAAAAGTGCGCACATACTATGCGTTCTGCGATGTTTATGATGCGATATTCGTTTCTCACCCCATCCGAGCGAAGGTTCGCCTTCCCAGGGGGCGCCCCTCCTTCTTGCAAGAATTTCTGGGGCCCGATCATTATATTTGGGCTATGAAAAAGAAGGAAGTACTGCAAGTTTATAGCACTAGAATACTAAAAAGTGTTCTTGAATTATTTAAACAGATGTTTTATACTAGCATGTGTTACATGGATGTTATTGAGGCATTTACAATTAATCCGGAAACAACTAACACGGCGATCAATCACGTGTTTATTCACGCCTCTACAATACTTGACGATATGTCTCAAAACAAGCAACATATTCATGCAACACTAATACGACACAAGAGCTTGATTGAAAAAATTCTGTTAGGCATAGGCGGTCCCTGCAAAGTGGAGACACTGATTTCGGCAGTAGGGACAACACTAACAACAGCCGAATTGGCACAAAATACCCTCGGTCGCGCGTGGGAAGGCACTCAGGACTTTTTCCGGGAAATGGCACTAGGCGTTACTTCCGCCGTTGGCTACCAACCTGGTTTCCTGGTAAACGATCCTAACCCACCAAGACCAGAAGCGAGTTACCTAGGAGCATGATGCATGGCAACAAAAGTAGTATTAATTCGACACGGTAAGCCCCAGACAGGCGAAGGGAGCAACCGTACAGACCCACCACTATCCACAGAGGGCGAAACGGCGACTCGTAAAGTAGCCCAGCACTTGGATAAGCAGGGTCACAAACCAGACCTAATTCTGTGCTCCCCATTAGCACGTGCGAAGCAGAGCGCTGAGATCGTCGCTAAGGTGACTCCAGCCCCTATTCAGTCTGTAGAGGCGCTAGGTGGTAGCTTTGACCAGGACGCATTGATAGCTAAACTACCCTCTCCAAGCGAGAACAAGACGGTATACATGGTTGGCCATGATCCAACATTGACACTCTTTGCACACAATCTTGTGGGCGAAAAGATACTTCCAGCTGGTTTATCTAAGAGCGGCAGCGTTGTTATTGAGTTTAACGACACTGTAGCGTTGGGTAAAGGTCGCATGGTAGCTTATTACCATCCTGACCGTATCTCCTAGTAGTACGTCAAAAGCGTCAAAAGCCTGTAAAGAAGCAAGTCTTGCCTTTACAGGCTTCCGTGAACAATTTCCAACCCTTTTTTAGTATCATGCAAACACAAAAAATTCGTCGCGGTTTTCTACAATATTTTAAAGATCATAAGCACTCTGTGGTGGCTTCTTCGTCGGTAGTACCTCACGATGATCCTACACTGCTATTCATCAATGCGGGTATGAACCAGTTTAAGGATGTCTTTTTGGGCAAAAGCCAGAGGGATTATACGCGCGCAGCAACGAGCCAGAAGTGCATTCGCGTAGGTGGCAAGCACAATGACTTGGAAAATGTCGGACATACGCGCCGCCACCTTACCTTCTTTGAAATGCTCGGCAACTTCTCTTTTGGGGATTACTTTAAAAAGGACGCTATTCAATTTGCGTGGGAAGTTTCTACCAACATCTTTGGTTTTGACCCCAACAGGCTATGGCCGACAGTGTTTCAAGAGGACGACGAGGCTTTTGAACTATGGACGCAGTACGTGCCAGCCGAACGCATTACACGCATGGGCGAAAAAACGAACTTTTGGCAGATGGGTGATACAGGTCCCTGTGGACCATGTTCTGAGATACTCTACGACCGTGGCCCAAAATATGGCACGGGTAATACTCCCCTAGAAGATATTGCTGAAGAGCGTTTTCTAGAGTACTGGAACTTAGTTTTTATGCAGTTCAACCGCGTTCCTGACGGAACGATGGAACGCCTGCCTAAACCTTCCATCGACACAGGAGCCGGTCTGGAGCGCGTTGTCAGCTTACAGATGGATGTCGAAAGCGTTTTCGAGACAGATGTTCTGCGCAGCCTCATCGCTCAGGTCGAAAACATTACCGGTCTACCCTACAAGGGCATTGAAGATGCTAATGCTCCGGCATATCACGTGATTGCCGACCACCTACGCTGCCTGGCTTTTGCCATTGCTGATGGTGCGCAGCCTAGCAACGTCGATCGCGGCTACGTGCTACGTAAAGTTCTGCGCCGCGCCGTGCGCTATGGGCGTACCTTGGGCTTAGACAGACCATTTTTGGGCGACGTCCTGCCAAGACTGGTTGCCGATATGGGCGAGGACTACCCAGAGCTAAAAGCAGCGCAACACCGTATTACAGAAATTCTGGCAGTCGAAGAAGAAGCCTTTCTACGCACACTACGACGTGGTGGCAACATTCTCAACCAAATCATTCAAGGCGCTCACAAACAGGGCAACCAAATCAGTGGTGACGATGCCTTTAAGTTGAAAGATACCTACGGCCTGCCGATCGATGAGATCCTACTCATCGCTAAAGATGCTAACCTAACCGTCGATCAGCCACGTTATGATAAGCTCGAGGAAGAAGCCCGTGAACGCTCGCGTAAAGTTCATAAAACCGCGCAGCAAGTAGCAGAGAGTTCACTTTTCTCTGACTTCCACAAAGATCATGGCGCCTGCAAATTTATTGGTTATGATTGCCTAGCTACTGAAGGTAAAGTCATCGGACTTATCTACGAAGGTAATCTAGTTAAAAGCCTTCGCCAAGGCCAGGAAGGGATGATCATTTTAGATCAAACGACCTTCTATGCTGAAAAGGGTGGACAAGTGGGTGACCTTGGCCTGCTATCGCACCAAGGGTGCCAGGCGCGCGTTACGAATACTCAAGAGCCCTATGCCGGTGTTATTGCCCACTCAGTGACTATGGAGCTTGGTGAAGTTGAAATTGGCGAAGAACTGCGCGCTGAAGTCGATCAAGCACGCAGGCAGAAGATTGCTAATAACCACACAGCGACACACTTGTTACATTGGGCACTTCAAGAAGTACTTGGCGAGCACATTAAGCAAGCGGGTTCTGTTGTTGATCCGCAAAGACTGCGCTTTGACTTCAACCATCACAAAGGCATGAGTCCTAAAGAGCTACGCCAAATAGAAGACCTAGTTAATGCCAAAGTGCGCGCAAACCAGCCAATACAAGCTTACGAGCTTTCTTATGAGGACGCCCAGAAGAAGCGTGAAATTAAGCAGTTCTTCGGTGACAAATATGGCGCTAAAGTTAGAGTTATCGACATCGATTACTCCAAAGAGCTTTGCGGTGGTACTCACACCGCGTCTACCGGAACTATCGGCTACTTCCGTATCGCTAAGGAAGGCAGCATCGCCGCTGGTGTGCGACGTATCGAAGCCGTGACGGGCCACGAAGCGGAAGAGTTTGCCCGCGAAGGCGACAACCTCCTGCATCAACTAGCCGATCAACTAAAAACACAGCCGAATAAGCTCGAAACACGCATCGCAAAGTTGGCGGAAGAGAACAAAGAATTGGCGAAAGAGCTGGAAGAAGTACGCTCTGCATCGCGTCAAAACGCCGTCAATGGGCTGATCAACAATAGCGAATCCTTAGCCGGTACGTCCGTAATTATTTCTGAGCTTGCGGTACCCGTAAAGGAACTGCGTGCTTATGCCGAGGAAACGATTGCTAAACTTAAGTCTGGTGTCGTGATCGTTGCGGCAAAGACTACCGATAGCTGCAGCATCATCGCTGCTGTTTCGGATGATCAAGTTGGCAGAGGCATTAAGGCCTTGGACATAATCAAGAGCATCGCCCCTACCGTACAAGGTAGTGGTGGCGGCAAGCCAGGCTTTGCACAAGCAGGCGGAAAGGCCCCCGAAAAGGTTGCCGAAGCATTAACTCAAGCAAGACAAGTCATCCAGGAATTGGGTGCCGGTAAATAAATGTCATGTTAAAGACGCTGCTAAAAAGTGAGGGTCTCAAGAAGCTGCAGGAAAGCCTGCGGCAGGAGCAGACTATTCTTCTCGAAGGGCTTTGGGATGCACCTAAAGCACTGTTAGCAGCTATGGCGATGGAAACGACCGGCAAGCATATTCTGATCTTGACTGGTGGTAGCCAAGAAGAGCTACGCCTCTATCATGACCTTGCACTCTTCACTGATCTGCCAGTCCTCGATTATCCAGCCTGGGAAACGCTACCTTCTGAAGGCATAGCCCCAAGCCCAGATATCGTTGGCGAGCGCTATCACGCCCTAAAAAACCTTCTGAATGCTCGTAAACCACATCTTATCATCTCCAGCCTTCAGGCATGCCTGCAAAAGCTCATCAAACCTAGCACCTTCGCTGAGCTGAACATCACTATTAGGCAAGGTGCTACCCTTCCGTTCGCCACCTTGCTAGTAAAGCTGGATGCGATGGGATATCAACGTCGCCCCACAGCCTCTGACAAAGGTGAGTATGCTGTTCGCGGTGGTATTGTCGATATCTTCCCTGTTGGATCGCCCGATCCATACCGAATCGAATTCTGGGGCGATGATGTCGAATCGATACGAACCTATGATCCAATAGGACAAAAATCGACCGCTACCGCTGGTAAAGTAGAAATCACCCCAGGCCAAGAGCTCGAGCTCGTAGACAAGACGGAAGAGCTTTGTTCTATTGTAGACTACTTGGGAGACAAGGCGATCATCATTTTCGATGAGCTACTTGACCTAGAGGACCGTTATGCCACACTTGTAAGTATGAGCGAAAAGCCAAACCGCGCTTTTAGCAGCCTGGATGCGCTCATGCTGGACATGGATAAGTATCAGAAAATATACCTCACACAAACACCTGTTGAACAGTTAAGCGAAGTGCGAGTGTTAGATAAAGGCGGAGCTAACTACTACTCACAGTCCGCAACTTCCCACCATCTCTCTTTTCAGATGTTCAATCGCACTATCGAAGCGCACCGCCTGACACACCCGTTAGTTCGTGTTGCAGAGTATTTCGGAGAGGAACATCCCGAAGAAGAGATCGGCGGAGACCAACTACTGGAACTTATCGGCACCAAAGCGTCTGACAATACCAAATTAATTTTCCTGTGTGCCTCACCAGCTGAAGAACACAACCTACAAGCAAAAATTGTTGATCGACAACTATCACTACCCACAGACACTCAGTTTCAGCTTGGATACCTCTCGAGCGGTTTTGTCGTGGCTGATATTGCAACAGCCTATGTACCGACTACAGAATTCACAAAGCGCTACAAATTACGCCGTCAGAAGCAGCGTAGCACCTATCACACTCCCCCATCAGAGATCTTCGAGCTATCGCCTGGCGATGCAGTTGTCCACCTAAACAATGGTATTGGTCGCTTTTTGGGGCTGGAAAGACGCCCCAACCATGTGGGTATCGAAACAGAGTTCATGATCTTAGAGTACGCAGAAAATTCGCGTCTCTTCGTGCCCATGAACCAAGCGCATTTAGTTAATAAGTACATCGGTTCCAACGAAGAAAAACCAAGGCTACACACATTAGGTAGCAACCGTTGGAAGACAACCAAGCAGACGACTGAGCGAGCCATCATGGGCTATGCTGCAGACTTGTTGCAGCTATACGCTCATCGTGAAATCAAGGGTGGTTTTGCCTACAAACCCGATAGTGATGATCTGCTGGCTTTTGAAGAAGAGTTTCCCTTCGTCGAAACCGAAGATCAATTGCGAGCCATCGCAGATATCAAGAAAGACATGGTTTCCAATAAAGCTATGGACAGACTGGTCTGCGGCGATGTTGGCTATGGCAAAACTGAAGTGGCTATGCGGGCTGCCTTCAAAGCTGTGCTTGATGGTGGCAAACAGGTAGCTGTCTTGGTGCCCACTACAGTGCTTGCTATGCAGCACTACGAGTCCTTTTGCGAGCGGATGGCTAACTTCCCTGTTCGTATCGGCGTGCTCTCGCGCTTCCGCACTGCAAAGGAGATGCGTGAAACGCTGGAGGGCGTAGCTGCTGGTTCTGTCGATATCTTAATTGGCACGCACCGCATTGTCAGCAAGGACGTGATCTTTGCTAACCTGGGGTTAGTCCTAATCGACGAAGAACAGCGCTTTGGTGTGCGTGCCAAAGAGCACCTCAAGAAAATCCGTTCTAACGTCGACTGCATCACACTAACCGCCACACCTATCCCTCGAACGCTCTACATGTCTCTGATTGGCGTGCGGGATATGTCAGTGATCAGCACTCCGCCTCAAGACCGCCTACCGATCAAGACGATTCTTGCTGAAGATAGCGATGAGATGATCAAAAACGCCCTTCTACGCGAACTAGCAAGGGACGGACAGGCCTATGTCATCCACAACCGCGTCGAGAGCATTTTTGAATTCGCTTCCCGCATCAAGAAGCTTCTGCCACAAGCGCGTGTTGTTGTGGGACATGGCCAAATGGATGGCGATGAGCTTGATGATGTCTTCCATGCCTTCAAAAGTGGCCGCGCAGATATCCTGGTGGCTACCACCATCGTCGAAAACGGCATCGATATACCGAACGCTAATACAATCATTATCGACCGTGCAGACCGCTTCGGCCTTGCCGACTTGTATCAGCTGCGTGGCAGGGTTGGTCGTTGGAATCGCCGCGCTTATTCCTACTTAGTTGTCCCCCGCATGAGAGCTCTTCCGGAAATTAGCCAAAAACGCCTTGCTGCTTTGCAAGAAACAAGCGGCTACGGCGGCGGTATGAAACTAGCTATGCGCGACCTTGAAATACGTGGCGCAGGAGATATCCTAGGTACAGAGCAATCAGGCCACGTGTCCGCAATAGGCTTCCATCTATATTGCAAGCTATTAAAACGCACGATTCAGGCTCTACAAGGCGGAATACCGAGTGTTCTAACGGACACCAAAATTGAATTCCCGATCGATGCACGCCTGCCGGAAGAGTATGTCAACGAAGTCAGCCTACGTATGGAGATCTACCAGCGCCTGGGCGAAGCGATGACGTGGGAAGAGGTCACGGAGCTTTGGAACGAACTCAAGGACCGTTTTGGCCCTCCGCCAGAACCAGCTAAATGGCTGTACCATTTAACGCGGCTACGAGTCTATGCATCACGCCATGGCTTTACATTGTTGAAGCTAGAACGCCTGTCTATGACCGCTGAGCAACAAAAAGGTAAGACCGTCACCACAAAGCAATTCTTGCTTAAGCATCCGCGTACTCCTGTGGAGCTGGAAACCAATATCATTCAAGCTCTGAAAAAAGAGTTCAAGCTCGCTGCCGACAAAGACGCCTAGTTTTTTCCTGCAGAGTCACAGATGAGACAACAGAGACCTTAGAGACATAGAACTACGGAAGTGCTGTTTCGTCTCTATTGTCCCTTTCGTCCCTAAGGTCCCTACAAAAAAATAAAAAACGAGTGAATATAAATTCGGGGGTTTGCTAAGACCTGAATATGGATACAATAAATACTTCATGCCAAGTTCCCCCGGCTGTAAAAAGCTACAGCTCGATCGCTCAAACTTCTGCCGCAACGGGCAAGAGGGTTAGATTTTCATTGCCACCACCGACTGCTCACATAGAAAATGTTAGTAATCGTCTGCGTGGCCAAACTCATCCTTCGCCCACTCCCCGGCATGCATTTCCCGCACTACCTGCGAGGGTGGCTCAGGAACTAAGAACCACAATTCAAAAGCTTGATTTCACTAAGGTGGTTGTACCACATGCTGGTCCTCTTAAAAGTCCTAGATCTATAGCTGCGGGGGACGAAAACATAGGAGCTACACGCCAGCTTAGCTTGGAACTTGGAATGCCACTGGACGCCTCAGTTTCATTAAAAGACACGGCTAACATCCATGCCAGTCAAATCTGTGATGCAATACGTGACGATGCCACGCGTCGTATTCTATTCCTCTACTTTCAACTGCTAGCATATTGGAAAGAAGGTTGTCAGATCTCGCTAGGTCCGACATTAATTCAATATGGAATGTCTATGTCCCCACGTTGTAGTGGCGCTCATGCTGCCCTTCTTCCTCATTTAGTCGATAACCATTTAGAGGTGCTTGGGCAACAGATCGCTAAAGGAGGGATCACTGAATCAGTAGAAGTAAGAATGCTAAGTCTGGGCTTCTCTCAAGAGCAGATCCTTCAGATCAAACACGCCGCCGTATCACTAGAAGCCTTTAAGGAGGTTATCAAACAGTTTCCAGAAGAAACGAGCCTGCTAGGAGACAAAGTCTATCTGTACCACAGTAGTGCGTGTGTCATTGAAATGCCTTCTTACGTTAACAATTTGCATGCGCTGTTTGAAGAGCAATTGCGTAATGAAGCCCTTAAGCATTTAAATGATGTTTCTCTAAGAGGTGATGACCCTTACAAGTGCTTAGAAGAGCTTTGCTCCTTTCTAGAAGAGTTCCTTAAGGCAGCTGAACACCAGACCGCGGAAAAAATAAGATTAGTGCAAAAACTTGTCCAACTAGAACCTGAATGGAAGAAGTTGCAGCTGCAATCACTAGATAATAAGGTGGCAGATAAAGAAGCATTCATGCGCGAATATCTACGCATTGGCGCAACAATTGTGGAAACTGTCAAGTTAATAAAGCAACTTAATGGCAAGTCTCTTGGAGCATCTACAACGCATTTAGGGGAATATTTTGCGTTCGTCAATACACACACTTCACTGCTTTCAAGACGCAGTGACATACCAAGCAGATCCAGATCCAGATCAGCGAAAATCACACCCATTAAAGAGCGTTTTGAAGACGCTTATGCCCAACTTTCTTCCGACCTAGCTAGGCAAGGAGCAATACAACAAAGCAAACTTGATGAGGCTCTCTCAAATCTTGAAAATTCAAGCGTTGTTATTCATTTGTTAAGAAAACACTCCGATTGTCCACCGAAGCATGTCCTATCTGGCAGATGCGTCGATGGCAAATGGATGCCATTTACACTAGAAGAGATAATAAAACAGAAATATGAGATCATATCTAACCGTACTCTCGACGTCACCATAACCAAAACTCAAGAAGCCCCTGCTCGTTAAAATGCCTGAATTGCCCGAAGTAGAAACGATCGTTCGTGAACTCAACATCGCTCAAATCCCCGGTCACACGATAAAACAAGCTGAAGTGTTCTGGGCTAAAACAATAGCCACTCCCGATGTCGACACCTTCTGCAAGACTATTGTAGGGCAAAAGATTGTCTCGATCTCACGTCGAGGCAAATGGATTGTCTTCACGCTCTCGCGCAATATTCTTTTGATCCACTTACGTATGACAGGAAAGCTATTCATCGACTCGCTCGAAGAAAGACATCAGCCTTATGAACGGGTACGGCTGACCTTAGATGATGAAACAGAACTACATTATGTCGATCCACGCAAATTTGGAAAATGGTCACTGCTCCCCAAAAATTCGGAGATTTTGGCTAATGTCGGTGTAGAGCCTTTATCCGATGATTTCGCGCTAAAAGTCTTCCAAGACATCATCAAGAACAAGAAAACGCGAGTTAAGAGCCTGTTGCTCGATCAGAAATATATAGCCGGTTTAGGCAATATCTATGTCGACGAGGCTTTGTGGGAATCCAAGGTACATCCCGAACGCCGTGTAGACACTCTAAAGCCACAAGAGATCAAACTGTTGCACAAAGCTATTGTCAATGTTCTGAAAGGAGGAGTTGAGCGTCGAGGCACTAGCTTTGGCACGAACAAAGGCAATTATGCCAATGTATCCGGAAAACCCGGAACCAATAAATCCTTCTTACAGGTGTTCCGGAAGGAGGGGCAGCCCTGCCCCCGCTGCGGAGAAACTATTTTAAAAATGGTTGTCAGTCAACGCGGTACTCATATCTGCCCTCATTGCCAGAAAGTATAGCTATCGCGTCGTTCTAAATTGTTTTTCTATGTGTACAAGCAGCTTATTCTTCTACTAACAAACACTTTTATAAAATTACAACTGTTATTAAATAGCAGTAATCTATACCATCATCGACGGTATTAATTTAACAAAGGAATAATATGGATAATCTTTCTAACATCCCCTGTATTACAAAGAGTCCCAACCAGCATCCACTCCGCATTTTTCCTCCTGTCCAATCTGAGCAAGCTAGACCAACAAACCTATTTAACCTAGCCCCTAATACCGAGCAGGTACGACATGTTGAGAGGTTGGATATGGAGAGCACTAACGTTCTTAAAGGACTCAAAATGACTTCTTTAAAGGAGGTTTTAGATCTTTGCCCCAGTGCATACCGGTTCATGTCAATTAATTGTTTGTTAAAAACTGTAGTTGCGCAAATGGTAGATAAAATCAAAGACGATCATGAACATTTAGCCAAAACATTCATCCAATTAAATTCATTGATTACATCAATTTATAAGGGAGACGTTTATCATGAATTGAAATTGTCTAATTGCGGCATTAAGGGAATAGAAATTTTAATAAAAGAAACAGAAAATGAAAGCCTAAAGGAGTTTCTTACATCTTTACGTAAAAACATAGAAAATATTTTAACAATCAACAAATTTAAAAAACAAGACTACTACGACATTCCAGAACATAGCAATTTTTTCAATGTGCCCATCTCCAGAATCCTTCGTAAAGGGAAATTTGATCGTTGCAAACGTATTAAAGAAGAGGAGCGTCGCCGTATTTACACAGGAACATTTCTTCCCTTGATGGCGCGTACTGGATTCGCAATATCGGAATTTGCTTCCATAAAAGTTTCACAGATAGTTGATCGAATAGTGAAGAATAACGTAGCAAATTATGTAAGTAAATCGCCTAACTATCTTCACGTGAAGAACAAAAACATGATGACGTGGATGATTCAAAAGTACCTACTTAGCGGTCTGGACTGTCTGAAAAAATTAGATAGTAACCGCACTAAGATCGAAAACTCATGTGTAAGACCAATTCTTGAAATTCTTTCCCCAACTTATATTTCTCAATTACTTGAAAATGACAATATGAAAGAGTTAAATGCCGAATTGGAAAATTACTCTGACAAATGCGACAAACTGGGAGAAGCACTAATAAACCACGAGGAAGCATTTAAAGAGATTCTGCTGGCTGAGAGCATTTTTTGGCAATTTTCACTCTTCTTGAAATGGTCCCATTCGCAAGACGGACTTGCTGCGTATACCACATTTTGTGAAACACATAGGACGCCGCAGCAAAAAATCGAACACTACAATGACTATTTAAATGCTTTTGCCAGCTGGAAAACAAGGTACATAGCGGAGCATCAACTAGCCAACTTTCAAAATCTATTCTCGGAAAGCACTAGAAGCTTGGTGGACGTTAAATCACCAGAATATCAAGAATGGATATCCATGGCCAACGCTACCCGAGCTATTCATTCGTTGCTTGTGGTGACAAGATTACAGATCCGCAGTCATGCGGATATGGTAGAGACGTATGAGTCTCTAAAACAAAATCGAACAAAAATTACGTTGTCGGAGGAAAATCCAGATCACTCCGTGCCACAAGCGACGCATGAGGCTTCCCGGTCGGTACTTCAGGATACAAACTTGTTAAGCTTAAGCCCGGATAGTCCTCAGGCTCCTTTTGAGCCTAATGATAGTCCACAGGTCGATGATCCAGTTTCGTCCGACAAAGAAATAGTGCATTCTGAAGAACCTGCGGAAGCAGTAGCTATCTTACATGAAACTATAGGTCACTCATTCGAGAAATTTTTCTTTACGCATCCCCTTGCCAACCAAGCCTTAAAGGATGCTCGCCAAGCACATCAAAACTTAGTTGCTGAATTAATGTTTCCTGCGACCGTTACGGACCCCGAAGCAGTCGCTTCTCATGCCAATGCTCTAGTGCGATTTACAAGCACTATGATGGAAGGGTTAGTCACCGCGTTTGTGATAGAGCAACAACAACCACAAATGACCGGCGATTATAGCTGGCTTAAACACAATATACTTGCTCAACTTAAAGATGATGAAATAGATCCCAGATTTATGAATACTGCCTGGCGCTCTTCTCAACTCGAGCAACGCATGAGGTACTTACATACAGAAAGCGCTTCTCAAAACCCCGTATTAGACCTGTTGCGTCAAGCCGAACATGCTGACACCGAAGAAGATTGCTCTGTGATCATGCATGAATTATATGAGTTTGTTCGAACAAACCTACAGGCAGTTGGTTCTGTTTTTAATATTGGTGAACACCTGGATTTTACTCATATTGCGGGAAATTACCATGCTCCTAAAACCGCATCCTTGCCAAGCGACCATTTGGCTAAGAGGCTTGCTGCACGCCTGGAGGATATAGACTCAGAGATCGGAGATTTCTTGAGTGTGTCTCCGCCCACCACCGAACCTTCGAAAACCGAAGTGTCGAACTACTTAGCGGATGCTGCCCACCTTCTTAATCTTATGAAGGCTCGCATGAAAAGAACTTCCAATATCGCGGTGGAATATTATGAATTGTCGACCTTATTACCTCTGGCTATTGAGTCTCTAGTGATATCTATAGCTGGCCGTCCAGGGGGTACTATAGACCTGTCTAAACTTGATCGAAAAAGGATGGGTCATAATCTATTGGAACTGTATGCGAAAAATAAAATCGAGCAGCTTTCTAAAAACTTTAAGGTAAATCCCTCTCATATTGAATTCATGAAAGAAAGCAGAACGTTGCTTCCACTTACCCGCTATAGTAATGTTCAGCGCATGATGAAAGGTAATAGACTCAACAAATCATTAGCTGAGCAGGTGAAATTATCTGCCGCTGCAAAGGTACATGTTCAGGGCGAGGAGTGGACGCCGGCGCCTATTAGCAAGAGAGTTCACCACGGACAGCTTCAGCTTAGGTATCAGATGCTACAGCGCGCGGAAAAAGGAATCAGTTTCGTGGAAGCTTTGTTAGAAGTCTGCCTCAAGCTACACGACGACGCATCTCAGTTAACAGCATAGCAATACTTAATACATAGGTAACACCAAATAGGTGTTCCTATGCTGTTTCCACAGATTGTAGGAGGTGAAGACACTCCACATACAACCGTTGTTTACCATGTGCGCCAACTAAAAACTAACTCTTCCAAAAGTGGCACCAATACCACCATTGTGGTGAATGCATAATAAAAAACGTTCTTGCATTTAAAATAGGCCACATATAACATTATCGAGGCTTTAATTAATAAAGGTGTAATAATGAATAGTCTTTCCAATGTTTTGTTTAATCAAAACCACCTCAGTCAACATACAAATTTTAGATCCGAACGATCTGTACAACTAGATAATATACTTAGTACAAGACTCTCTGTTGATCAGGCACTGCATGTAGAGAAATCCATTGTAGAAGGCAGCAAGGTTCTTAAAGGACTCAAACTACCTCTATTAAAAAAAACTTTATCGCTGTGTCCCCACGCATATCAGTTCATGTCTCTTAACTGCCTAATTAACAATTTGATAATTCAAGTTTTTGATAAAATTAAAGATAATCCCTTACTTCTGGAAAAAACAATTGTCAAATTAAATCTATGCATTTCAAATATATACAAAGCAGAAATAAATAATAAAATAATGCTATTCGATAATTCCAATATCGAAGGGCTAAACGTATTAATAGAAGAAATAGAAAATGAAGAAATGAAGAAATTCCTAACTTCTCTTCGCGACAACATAGAAAATATTTTAACAATTAATAAATTTAAAAAGAAAAATCAGGAATATCTCATACCGGATCACAGTAACTTCTTTAATGTCCCCATATCAAGAATTCTTCTTGGAAGTGAATCATCTCTCTACCAGAGCATCCAAGAAAAGGAGCGTACCCGCATTTACATGGGAACGTTTCTCCCTTTAATGGCACGGACCGGCTTCGAATTATCAGAATTTGTCTCTACAAGGGTTTCGCAGCTAGTGGATCAACTAGTCAAGAATAAGATACCGAGTCTTGTAACGAAATTGCCAAGCTATCATCCTCAGGTGAACAGAAATATGATGACATGGATGATTCAAAAGTACCTCCTTACCGTTCTAGACTTCATAAAAAAAGCGGACACTAACCGCGATGATATCGAAAATTCATGTGTAAGACCAATCCTTGAAGTTCTTTCACCAAGTTATATTTCTCAATTACTTGAATATGACAATATGACGGATCTGAATGGAGAATTGGAAAATTTCTCTGACGAATGCGACAAACTGGGAAGAGCGCTGGTGAATCACCAGGAAGCAGTTAGTAAAGACATACTGATTGCCGAGAGCTTTTTCGCGCAATTTTCAGTCTTCTTGCAATGGTCCTATTCCGCGAATGGAATGGAGGCTTACACCCTATTTTGTAATCAATACAAGACAACAGAACAAAAAATCAAATACTACATTAACTATTTCAACTGCTACAGCAACTGGTCAAAGGAATACTTAAGTATACATCAAACAGCTGGAATGTTTCACTTAATTAATGAGACCGATAGAAAATTGGTGGACTCAAAATCTTCCGAATACCAAGAGTGGCAATCCATAGTCAAAGATATAAAAACTATTTATGCCATGATAGTGGTGATGAGATTACAGATCCGCACTCATGTAAATATGGTAAATACTTATGAATCTTTAAAACAAAATCGAATAGAGATTACCTTGTCGGACGAAAATCCTGACCACTCGGTGCTACAAGCGACGCATGACGCCTCGATACCTGTACTCCAGGATAATTCTAACCAACCCTCTTCAAACATCACAAGTTCGAATGAACCTGAGCCCCCAGGGGGTAAGGCAAATGATATGCCAGCAGCCCCTAGCCCACAAGCTCCTGTTGAGCTTGACGACGACCCGCGGGTTGCTCATCAGAATCCCGCTTCGGCCGACGGAGAAATAGCCTATTCTGAAGAAACTGCAGAAGCGGTAGCAATGTTACATGAAACCATAGGTCAATCATTCGAAACGTTTACTTTAACGCATCCCCTTGCCAATCAAGCCTTAAAAGATGCTCATCAGGCGCACCAGAACTTGGTGGCTGAATTAATGCTTCCTGCCGACGTTACAGAACCCGCTGAGGCGGCTTCTCATGCTAATGCATTAGTGCGATTTACAAGCACTATGATGGAAGGGTTAGTCACTGCATTTGTGATAGAGCAACAACAACCGCAAGGAACAGAATATGCTTGGCTTAAACACAATATACTTACTCGACTTAAAGATAATGAAATAGACCCTCGATTTGTTAACACTGCCTGGCGTTCTTCTCAACTCGAGCAACGAATGAGGTATCTGCACACAGATGAAAACCCCTCTCAAAATCCTATCTTAGATCTGTTGCGTCAAGCCGAATTTGCTGCCACAAAAGAAGAGCTCTCCGTAATTATGCCTCAAGTATATGAGTTTGTTCGAATAAATCTACAGGCTGTGAGTTCTGTTTTTAACATAGGAAACATGGATTTTACACATATCGCAGGGAATTACCGTTCTCCAAAACCTACAGCATTACCAAGCAATCAATTGGCTAACAGACTTGTTGGACGCCTTGATTCTATAGGATCACAAATTGAGGCTTTCTTGAAAGTATCTCCACCTACTGCTAGACCTGCCAAACCAGAGGTGGCTAACTATATGGCAGATGCTGCTCATCTTCTTAATCTTGTGAAGGTACGATTGCAAAGAAATTCCAATATCGCTGTGGAATATTTTGAATTATCTACCTTGTTACCTTTAGCTATAGAATCTCTAATAATATCCATAGCTGGACGTCCAGGAGGGACTATAGACCTAGCTAAATTTAACCGAAAGAGGATAGGTCATAACCTTCTCGAACTGTATACCAAAAATAAAATTGGGCCGCTTCTCAAGAATTTTAGAGTAATAAATACCTCCCATACTGAATTCATGAATCAAAGCAGAACGTTGCTTTCACTGACTCGCTATTGCAATATTCAGCGCATGACAAAGGGTAATAAACTTAACAAATCACTGGTCAATCAGGTGAAGTTATCGACTGCCACAAAGGTGAATGTTCAAGGCGACGAGTGGACACCGGCGCCTAGTAGCAAGAAAACTCACCACGGACAGCGCCAACTTCGACATGAGATGCTACAACGCGCGGAAAAAGGAATCAGTTTCGTGCAAGATTTGTTGGAAGTCTTTCTCAATCTACACCATGACGCATCTCAGTTAACAGCATAGCAATACATAAAACATAGGTAACACTAAATAGGTGTTACCTATGTTGTTTTCACAGATTGTAGGAGGTGAAGCATACCCCACACACAACCGTTGTTAGCCATGTGCGCACCGACAGAACTGAACACAGTTCCTGTCTTTTCCTTCAGTGTCCCTGCAATCGCAGCACTGGATATAGCGGCTACAGTAGACTGAACCACCGCACCAAAAAAACCATTCTTAGTATTCGTAAGGTGTATGCCACTAAAAAGAGCCGCTGTACCAAGTACGCGTACCGTAGGAGAGGTTATCACATATGACAGCCCTCCTTGCACGGCACCTCTGAAAACTAATTCTTCCAAAAGTGGCACGAATATCACCATTGTGGTGAAGGAAATAGGGTCCGATACCTTCGCATCATTCTCAACGACCTTATTAACCAGATAGCTGGTGAGACACGTCAGTACAATCTGAAATGGAAATGCGGCTACTCCGCAAACAACCCCTAAGCTCCAACTCTTGGCGCGATACATCACAGCCGAAGCTGCTTGTTTGAAGATACTTGGATGTTGCGTGGGTTTTGCTGTAAAATCAGCTCTACTATAAAAATTAACCATAATTCACCTAATTTTATTAAATATAACATGACTATATAGTTTATTTTAATTAAAATCAATAAAATAAACTTTACATGATATGCAGAAAAATGAAAGGAGATATTAACGCAGGGGCGCAGAGGCGCGAAGAGCAAAAGAAGAATAAATTCAGTGACCTTCTTCGCGCCTTGGCGTCTCTGCGCCTTGGCGTTGAGTTTCAAATTTAAGCCACCATCCGGTATCATAGCGCTTCACCCGGAGGTCACCATGACTGAGTATGTACAAGAACAACTGCAGAACTTCTTACAACAAGCTACCGAAGCGGCATTAGAAGGTGGCAAAATCCTAAAAAAGCACTGGGGAAAGTTACAACATATTAGAAATAAGGTGGACTCCGGCGACCTAGTAACCGAAGCGGACCATGAATCAGAAGCTGCGGTGATTGGCTTTTTGGAAGAACAATTTCCAGACCATGGGTTTCTAGGCGAAGAGAGCGGCCTCCAAGCATCCCGCTCCGCTGACTTCTTGTGGGCAATTGACCCACTAGATGGCACCACCAATTACACTCACTCATATCCTACTGTGGCGGTATCTATAGGCTTGCTTTACCGCGGATCCCCTATTGTGGGAGTCGTGTACAATCCCATCACCGACGAACTATTCCAAGCTGCAAAGGGGTTGGGAGCAATGTTAAACCACCAACCTATTCACACCTCGACAGTGGCAACCTTGAATAAAAGCCTCTTGGGGACTGGTTTTGCTTATGATCGACAGCGTAATCCCGACACCAATTACGCTGAGTTTTGCCATATCACACACATATCTCAAGGGGTGCGTCGCGCTGGTGCAGCAGCCCTTGACCTGGCTTACGTTGCAGCTGGACGTTTGGATGGTTATTGGGAACACGGAATAAAGATCTGGGACATGGCAGCTGGTGTTATTATCGTCGAGGAAGCTGGCGGCAAAGTATCTGACTACAACCAGCAACCACTAGATATCAACTCAGGCCGCATCGTCGCCACCAATGGCTTGATACACGATGCGCTTTGTAAGGAGATCTTGGAGGTCAAAACCAAGATCAATCGACTTCCTTTTTGATAGAGTTAGCCAAAAATCGCGTCGTAGTTTTCTACTAGGTTGACCATTGTCTGGTTAATCTGTCCTACCGCCATGAAATCTCCATCTGGAGCTCGGATCAAGTTGGGTCCAAAGACAATAGCGAGGTTGCTAGGACCCATGCTAGTTTTGTCCTTGTATTCAGCTATTTCGTTGGCGAAGCCACAAATGGTCTTCAATACGTGGCGCTTATCTGGAGGCATTTGCATGACCAATTCTTTTAAAGCGCTATTTCTCTCTTCTTTATCGGAAATCAAGGCTGTCTGATAAAATACCTGCTGGGTACTTGCAGGTATGATTTGGCTTTGCTCAGGTTGGTTGTCCAAGAGGTCTCTAAGTGTGAGTTTAAATATATTTGGGGCGTAGTGAAGATCGTTTTTTTCGCTATTTATGATACTCGCTAAATCTTCCATGGATTTGGAGGGCTTTCCATCCTCAGTCTTACCAGTCAATGCTTGCTTGAAGCTGTCCCTCACCGTTTGTTCAATCGAAATGCGGAAAATACCTTGTTGGTCACCTGTGCCGTTATGAAGATCGTCTTTGATACTCTCCATGCAAACTTCCAACACATTAAAGGCTCGTTTTAGGACAGGGTCTTCAATCTCTGGATTCACCACGCCTTTTAACAACAAGGCAGTGATTTCACACGACCGCTCGTCATCCTTTCCTAGCAATGCCTTGGCAGTTATCTTGAGATCTTCCTGTGTGATCGGTTGCCCCTGAGCTCGTGCGATATCTAAAAAACTAGTGGTTAACTGTTGATTCGGGACATCTATTGCTTTAAAAGATCTTTGAACGGAAGCTTCTGTAACATCTCCATCCACTGCAAAGTTGTCCGGGGTCACTTTTACTCCCCACTGAGCTAAGCTGGATACTGTCTTTTTGGCGGTTGTGCTATTTGTAGCCCCTGCGTTTGCCAGAACTGCTTCGGACGTAACAAAGGAGCTCCATCCGTTAGCCACCCAAATATCAACTTTGCCTTTGATAGAACCAGCGGCTTTGGACAGCTGTCCGTCGCGCTGAAGTTTTAGTAATTTGGCAAAAGCTGGAATATTACCGGCCATTCCTGCTTTCTCAAAAGTTGTCGCTGCTGCTACAAATTTTCCCTCGTTCTCGTACATTTCGCCTAATCGATAGCCCGCTGCTCCAATAAACGGCAGATCCCCTTCAGATAGCTCTGCAGATCGCAAATCCTCTGTCCCTGGGCGTCCCTCGTTATATTTGGTATTCACAATGCGGCCGTACAAGGTCCGAGCAGCGGAAGTATCCTTATCACCGCCAATTCCCTGATCCAAAAAATTCGCTGCCCGAAATAAGGCCTCTGGAGATGCCTTAGGATTGTCCTTAATTGCAGCCAAAGCATCAGCTCGATCCAGTTGGTCTAATGCTAACGATGCTGACTGACTCCCCTGCTCTTTTGCTTGAGTATAATACTCTTTAGCACGAATGGGAACGCCTTGATCTGCGGCTAGTCGACCCAGTTGAAAAGTAGCATCTGCTTTGATAGCTGGGTCCTTCGAGTGCTCCACAATACCCATTAGTAGGGCTGCTGCTTTTACAGGATCTTTATCCACGCCGATTCCAGAAGCAACATCCACTGCTGAGCGTAACCAGGCGCCGTCATCTTTCTGTGCTTTAACCGCCCAAGAGTGTGCTTGTGTTAGATCCTGTTCTACCCCCAGAGAATTTCCATTGCGATAGGCATCCTCCAACTTCAGCTGGGCCTTCAGAAAACCCAGTTTAGCCCCTTGCTGGTAGATCTCTAAAGGTCGATTAAACCCATCCTCGGCTTTGATAATGCCTTGATCAGCAAACTGCATAAGCCGCTCAGATGCCGCTGGATAGCCCTTATCTGCCATCAAGGTGTACCAGTCAGTTTTTTCCGTTTGATTGTCCACACCAATGGCTAATGACAGCGTATCCTCTAGATCAGCAAAGTCCTTGGCTGAAGGGTTTTCTTTTGTTAATACTTGATACACCGTGTTTATGGCTGCTCTTTCATCAGCTCCCCCCGCGCCAATTCTACCGATTAATTTTTCCGAGCCAAAAAAGTGTTCTTTGAGCTTTCCATAGGTTTTATCTAAAACAGCCTCTTTATTGCCTTTAGGTTCACCTAGAGCTTGAGCAGATCTATCGGTAGGCGTGGAAAAGGCATGCAAAGTTCCATCTAAAACTCTAAAAAATGCACCTGTCTTAGAGTAAGTCTTTTCCACAGCATCCATTAAGGCAACGGCATCATCAGCATCCTTGCGGTTTTTGACTTCCAAGGGTTGAATTGACTTCGAAATCGATCGGAATATATTAGTAAGGCTAGCCTTACCGGTGATCACATCCCAAAGCTTACCGGCCCAATTTTTCTTTTCAACGGGGGCTGTATCAACATGTCCGTGCGAAATCTCCCACTTTTGCCCTTGATTCAACCGAAAATCGCCAAAGCTAGAGTCACCCATATTACTTCTCCGCGATAATAATTAAATAACCTAGAAATTATTATAGCATTAAAATAATAATTAAAAATAATAAACCGAGACTTGATGATAGGTAGTTGATTATCAGGCTAAAGGTTAGGTCTGTTCAAACCGGCGACGAGACCCACGGTAGACACCCTTATCACTAAATTGCAGGTGTTCCGCAGTGGCGTGCATGATTTTAACGCCTTTCTCTACATGATCCGCCGTATAATCACGGAAGATCTGCTCAGAGTGCTTCTTAGTCTTCACTCCATCCGGATTGAGGGGAAGATCAGAGATGAGAAGCAAGGCGCCTACGGGCAGTTTGTGACTATATCCCGCCATAAAAAGCGTTGCACACTCCATTTCAATGGCTTGCGCGCGGTTCTCTTTAAGGCGCTCTTTAAAATTGTCATTAAATTCCCAAAAACGCTTATTAGTCGTATGGGTAATGCCGATATGAAAATTGGCTTCTTCTTGTTCTAGAACATTGCTGACCATTTTCTGCACGACAAAGTTAGCTAGCGCGGGGACTTCTGGGCTGAAATAGAAGTCGGAGGTACCTTCGCCTCGGATACTTGCCACTGGAACGAAGTAATCGCCTACACGATAGCTTCTACGCAAGGCACCGCACATGCCTAGAATGCATGTTGCCTTAATGGGCAGATAGGCACATAGGTCAACGACAAGGGCGGCTGCGGGTGAGCCTATTTTGAAGTCGAGAATTGTCACTTGTTCTTGTGGACTGTGAGCCACTTTGAACATAGAGCCTTCATGAACAGGAACTTGGCGAGAATCTGCGAAATAATGCACGTAGTGCGGAAAATTGGTCAGTAGAACAAATGGCTGATACTCACGGTAATCCGATCCACTATATCGCTCGATTGTATCTCGCGCGATACGCTCTTGATACTGAAGCTTTTGCTCGTCGGCCTCTGAAGGTAAATCGTCCACTGCTATCTCCTAGCCAAATAAAGGGCCAAACGTGGGACGTGCGCGCTTGCGAACGGTAAATTGATGATGGCACTGAGGACATTCCAGGTCCTTCTCATATTTACCTAAGCGGTACTGATAATCCTCACGATTTTCTAAGATAACGCCACACTTAGGGCACTTGTAATAGTGCACATGTAAATCCCAAGTATGTGATCCCTTCTTGCGTATTAGCATCAATCGCCTTTTTCTGCTCCAGTAAAATACTCCAGCAAACGCGCGATTACGCCTTTGCGCTTCTTTTTCTTATGATGAATAAGATTACCCCAGCCATTCAGGTCATGCATTTCGCAGCCAATGATCCCTTTTCCAGGCTCGACGCGCGCCTTTTTGAGTTCTTTATCGGTGGGGTAATCTTTAAACTCTCTGAACCACATGGTGGGCTCCTTTGTTCCTAGATACCACAAACAAATAATTAGTGCCAGACGAAGGGAATAACTTCGCGAAGTGATTTGGCGCCTAGCCGCAGCATCATGAGGCGATCAAAGCCCACAGCAACACCACAGCAGTCGGGGAGGCCTTTTTCAAGCGCTTTTAAGAAAGGTTCATCGATAGGTAAGGAGCTCTTGCCTTTGGCAACTCTCTCGGCATTATCATGTTCGAACCGTCGTCGCTGCTCCTTGCCATCGGTAAGCTCATGGTAGCCGTTGGCTAGCTCTACACCTTTGTAATAGATCTCAAAACGTTCTGCTACAGCCTCTTTCCCGTGGCCGATAGTGCGTGCTAGGGCTGCCTGAGTAGCGGGATAGTAGGCTAACACGGTGAGTTCGTTCTCACTTAAATGAGGTTCGACATCAATGCCCAGAACATAGTTGAGAAGTACATCGCGATCCGCATCGGCATCCAAGGTGCCACGTTCAGCTAAATAATCCCGCAGCTCTTGGTCGGAGGCTGTAACATGATCGATGGAGGTATATTTGCGTAGGGCATCGCGATAGGAAATGGTAGAGGATGGCAAAGAACCAAGAAATAGACGGCAAAAGTCCACCGTTTCTTCCATCATCTGCTCGAAGGTAATACCTAAGCGGTACCACTCGGCCATCATAAATTCAGGATTGTGCTTGGCACTCTGCTCACCATCACGAAAAACGTGAGAGAGCTGATAGATATCGCCAATACCTTCAGACAAAAGGCGCTTCATGCCATACTCTGGAGAGCTATGAAGATAGCAGGTCTCGGTCTGCGAATAAATAGCCGACACAAGATCGATATTCACATCGATGGCAGCGCCACGACTCATAATGGGGCAATCGACCTCAAGCACGCCACGTTCCGCAAAGAACTGCCGTGCTTGAGATAACATGTGAGCGCGATCTTGAAGATTCTTAATGCGCGACATAATTATGATACGCGGGAAACGTATTCGCCTGTGCGTGTATCAATCTTCACCAATTCACCTTCTTCCACGAAAATTGGAATCTGCACCTTAGCGCCAGTTTCCAACACAGCAGGCTTTAAAACACGGCCAGAGGCAGTATCGCCACGAGCGCCGGGATCTGTCTGTGTGATTCGCAGCTCCATAAATGTTGGAGGCTCGATAGAGATCGCCGCGCCATTAAAGAAAACAATGTCGTACAACTGGTCTTCAAGTAACCACTGGTCGTTTTCGCCTATGTTTTCATTCGGCAGCTTAATTTGATCGAAGGAAGCATCATCCATGAAGACAACGCCATCCGGCTCACGATATAGCATGCGGCGCTTTGTTTCTTCAATATCCGCTACATCAAACTTCTCGCCTGATTTGTAGGTTCTCTCGACAACACGGCTGGTGAGCAAGTTTTTTAGCTTAATGCGGTTGAAGGCTTGTCCTTTACCAGGTTTCACAAATTCATTGGAAACCACGTTGTAAGGCTGACCTTCAATATCGACTTTCATTCCTGGGCGTACGTCACCGGTGCTTATCTGCTGCGCCATAACATGTATTTCCTTATGTTAAAAAACGAAAGATTAGCATACCGGGAGCTATTCTCGCTATAGAGAAAAGAATTTAACGCAAAGGCGCAGAGGCGCCAAGAGGCATCTTTGCGCCTCTGCGTCTTTGCGTTTAATCCCCCTCCCTCAGATCCACTTTTGGACGATGGGGAAATAACGGCCGACCGAAAAGGCTTTCTGACTAACGCGCAATCCCGGAGGAGCCTGACGCCGCTTATACTCGCTGCGATGTATGCGTTTGACAAGGTCTTCGACTAAACTCAAGGGAAAACCATGCTTCTCGGCTATTTTGGCTGGAGCTTGATGGTTCTCGACATATTCCTCTAATACCGCATCAATGATCGCGTAATCCGGCAAAGAATCGCTATCCAGCTGATTTGGTCGCAATTCGGCGGACGGAGGCTTGATCAACGTCGACTTCGGAATAACCTCTTTCTCTCGGTTGATACAATGAGATAACGCGTAAACCTGTTGCTTGGTGAGGTCGCTAATGACGCCTAAGCCCCCGCACATATCCCCGTATAAGGTCGCATATCCCATTGCCATTTCACTTTTATTGCCAGTCGCCAGCACAATGTAGCCAAACTTATTGGAGAAAGCCATCAAAAGCATGCCACGTATACGTGACTGTAGATTTTCCTCTGTGATATCAGCTGAAGCGCCAGCGAAATAAGGGTTTAGAAGTCCTAGATAAGCATCGAAGGGTTCCTCAATCGAAATAACCTTGTAGTCGATGTTCAAGTTAGTCGCCAAGGCCTCGGCATCAGTCAAACTTCCCTCAGATGAGTAACGTGAGGGCATGGCTAACCCCAAAACATTTTCAGGACCTAGCGCTTTTGCAGCTATGCACGCTACTAGGGCGGAGTCAACTCCACCCGATAGGCCAATAATTGCCTTAGTGAACCCTTGCTTACCAAAGTAATCGCGGACCCCAAGTACCAAGGCTTGAAGGACATCCTCGATCGGATCTGATTTTAACGTTATCGAAGCATGAATTTTGGAAGTATCCGCAATAAAGGAGTCTTCCTCAAAAGACTTGCCCCTTACAAGTAACCCTGATGGATCAACAAATAGACTGGTGCCATCAAAAATTAGGCTGTCGTTGCCCCCTACCTGATTGCATAACACCATGGGGCAGTCCAGAGTCTTTGCCACCGCTCGACATAATGCGACACGCGTCTGCGCCCTAGAGGCACTAAACGGTGAGGCAGACAGATTTAAAACTAAGTTAGGCTGCAATTCCCTTAACTCTAAAATGGGATCACGCTGATATTGAGTGCCCCTAACGGCCCCTGTATGCGCCCAGATATCTTCGCAAATGGTGATTCCCACCCGATTCCCCGCGATGTCCCATGTCTTGCAGGCATATCCTGACTCAAAATAGCGCGCTTCATCAAAAACATCATAGGTGGGTAATAGGATTTTATCCTGATAGCCTAGCAACTCGCCATTCCATATCACCGCAGCAGAGTTAAAGAGCGATTTCTGCCCTTGCGCAAGTCGAATAGTCCCCACCACGACTGCTACGCCCTTGGAGGCTGCTATTATCTGCTTAAGATGTTCCTCCACCGCCTCACAAAAATGGGGTAGCAACAGGAAGTCTTCGGGCGGATAACCGCACAAAGCCATCTCGGGAAATAACACTAGATGAGCCTGCTGCCGGCGCCCTTCCTCTATGAATTTCAATATCTTAGAGGTGTTTCCGGTCAGATCACCGATCGTAGGATTCATTTGTGCGACTAAAATCTTCATATTTTCAAGGTACCGCACTAGGGATTTCAAAGCAAATCGATTGATTTAGTAATGATTTAATATAAATCAATTACTAAATAGTAATAATCTTTATTTAATCTTAATAATTGTAGTTTATAATTTACACTTTATTAGTAGTATTAGTAATCAACAAATGGTGATAATATATGAATTTGTCAAGCACCGATAGTAATAATAGTTACAACACCTCTTCAACTAACTACTCTGACCCAGTAAGGGACCTAACGAATCGCTTTAGACTCCCCCACGAGGAGCAAGGTTTCCTTCAGGGCGCGGCTACGCTAATAGGCGGATTTTTCGGTACATTTATCTCCCCTTTCGCCAGCGGTTTGGCCCAAAAGCTTAGTGGAGAAGAGCTCCATCGCGTCGAAATCACCGTGCCCTATGAAGCTTGTATCGATGGCATGATGTGGCGAGCCCAGCAAATTCTACAAGAAGTGACAAGACTAAAGAGCGAACTGGCAGAGAATCCCAACGGTCCAGAGGCTGTGGAAATACAAGAGCAGTTGCTTTTGAAGAAAGAAGAGCTTTTAGAGATGAAGCAAGACATCGCCCATAGAAAATGCAGTGTCATGGCCGCGATGCGCGCTCATTTTGGCGAACGCACGGATGTAAGTGAATCAGACATGGAGCTCATCACTGACATCGAAAAGCTTCACGCAGAAACTTTACAAGAATTTGAATCCATCGCTGGTAGCCTAGAGAAGGTCCGTCAGGACATGGCAGACAAAAAGGTACAGAAATGGATGATAAGCCTTCCTTTCTCCATTGTAGAACCTACTAAAGAGCGCATTGAGAACGACTTTGAGCTCGCGCAGCATCCTTGGATGCGTAAAGGCGCCATGGCGTTCTTGCAGCAGCATCTTGATATTAGCTCGATTGATTCGAAGGCTGTAGAGCGTGCTCTTGGAGCTTTAGGCGGCATGTTTGGCAAGTCTGCAGGTGAGGATCTCACCGCGGGTGATTTGCATAACATGATCGCGGCGATGGAAAAGACCTTGCAAGAGAGTGATGACAAAGATGGCAAGCTGGCTAACGCTCTGGTTGCGTTGAAAAAACTTGCTGCAGATGCTGTTTTGGAGCACCCAGATGAAATACGCCGTATCGCGTCTCTAGCAACATTCCTTTTCGTTGGTAGCATGACCGGTGGTATCGATGGTATGATCACAGCATCCTTCGCTAAAGCTCTTGTCGACCGTGTTTTGAGCAATCTATTGCCAAAACCCGATGCCAACAAGCCACCAAGTATGCTCAGCAATGTGCTACGTGTTGTAGAAGCGGGTGCCGTCATAGCTTCTGGCAATGTTGTTGGAGCCGGAGCCTACGTTGCAGCAGAGTTAGCACATAATTACATTCCTGAAGAAGTTAAGCCTGCATTGGTCTTTGGAGCTGCTTGCCTAGCAGCCGGACCAGTTGTTGGTGCAGGGATTGCTCTCGCTATAGAGAATCCACATGTGGTGGCTGCAGGAGCGGCAAAAATCCCGTCTGCGATCTCGCTATTGCGCAATCCTAAGGAAATCCCTGCGGCAGCAATGAAAAAACTGGGCGACTACATGGGTAAGATCAAGCTGGCAGCCAAAGAGGGTCGCTGGAAAGATGTGATCCTACGTATCTCCGTGTTAGTTCTGCCAGTGATACTGACGCTTGCTCTGTTAAGCTACCTGGCGATACCACTAGCTGCAGGAACCGCAACCTCCTTCCTGATCACCGCAGCTTTGGGCGCGGCAACCTTGGCAACAGCAGCAGCTTTCTTGCTGTTCCTAGGTAAAAGCGAAAAAAGGAAAAAAGAAGAAATGGTGCGAGTCCTCGAGGGCTGGCAGGAAGATTATATGGAGAAATTTCCAGATGTCGAAACGCGAGACCAAGGTGTCGTAAAGGTATTTGACGATCTAAAGGAAAAAGCCAAGGCAGGCGAGACCGTTGATCGTGAAACCTTCCTGCAACTCCTGAAAGACAATGTTCCAAGCCTAAAGGACTACTCCATCGAAGAGCTAGAGGCCGCAATGAACAGAGTCCAAGAGGAAGCACAAGTAGAAGTCGCCGCATAGGGACCTAAAAAGGAACTAAACCCAAAGGCGCAGAGGCGCCTTTGGGTTTAACCCCTTCTCTTCTAAGCTACTGATCCATAACTGTTTATATTATTATGATTAATTGATATTATGATTATATGAACGACTCAAGAAACGATTATGATTTTAACGATCTAATTGAATCACTATTAAGTGAATCAGGTCAGGCTACATTTCGAGACGAGAATTCGCCACTGAATCTTCTGGGACGCATTGTACATGCTGCCAAGCGTTTTAGCATCGACGCATTCGCTCTTAGCAAAGCGTTTCTGATCAGCGCAGCGACAGGAAAAGCAAGCCCCGAACTTGAGTTACCTAGAAGGCACAAACTTAAGGTGGAAATTCAAGATTTACTGAACCAGCTGCGCTGGCTAGAGAAGGCTAATCAAGACAACGACCCGGATGATTTAACCATTACTCCACAACGACTCTGGGCATCCCAGACACTCGCCACAGCAATGCGATTAAAAATCTTGCTGCGCGCAGCAGATTTTTGTCGTTTAAGCCATAATGTGGAAGGTCTACAGCAAATTCAGGTAATGCATCATTACTACCTCAACTTGCTGGCCCAGTTGCAGCACCCTGTTCAGCGCTAAGATTCTTACACAACACATCTGATAACAAACAAATCAATAAAGTTTTTTTTAATAATATTCATCTTCAATGACTATTTTGTTATTATTAGTAATATACATTACTACAATTAACTAGAGTTAATTCATGGATATTTTAACAGCTGATACTCCTCAGAGCGTTCCGAATAGTTTTTATGATACCTCTGCGCATGACCTAGTAAAGCAGGCCGATATTGATATCCCCCGAGAAGAACCGAAGATTATCCAGGCGGGCTTTTTTAAAAGGCTTGTGGGTTGGCAAGACCAAGCACCTTTGGATGATGTTCAAAAGAAAAAGAGAGAGATAGAGGTTCTAGAGGGAAAACTGAATAAGCTAGAAGAGCGAGCCTTAGCTACAGAGCTGTTGATACAACAAGCCGAACCGGGCCCCGATTTAATCGTCGCTAAGCAAAATTTGATCGCAATCCGGCAATTGCTTGTAGAGGTAAAGCTGGAAATCGGTAAGGGGCTGCGCGAGGAATACCGCCTTCGTTTTGGTCAAGACCACGACAAATATAAGGAGATCGATACATTAGTCCGCGACTTCGAGGAGCACCGCAAGAGCGAGGGGCAACTAGCCTTAAGCGATGATGCAGCATTTTGGGGCGTTAAAGACCTTTTCAACGACCTTCGAGTACGCCGACATGAGATAGAGCAACTCAATAACCGCATTCAGAGAGAACAGAGGATGGACGAATCGCTGCAAGCGCGTATGGCCAATGCTCTGGATCTCTATGGCTTTGGGGAAGAGGAGGAGCCACCTCCTGAACCAATAGCTACCTCTTCAGCCAGAGCGACAGTAATCCAGGACCTCCAACTTTATGGCATACCAACTTTGGAAGAGAATCTCTCTCCCCTGCAAAAAGCTCAGCTTCGAGTAGAAGAATTGGAAGGTGAAGTTGCGCAGATAAACGATATTTTGGAGAGGAGAGGTCAATTTTTGGATGGTGGTGCCGTACTTTCCGAAAAAGAAAGAGCAGAACTAAAAGCGAGACGATATAGCAACGAAATTGAACTCACTGTAGCTAGAGCAGAGGTGATGAAAGCTCAGATAGCAGTTAAACTCAGCGATCTGGCTAAAATCCGTCAAACCAACACGGGCTTGGAAGAGGAGCGAGAGCTTGTCGATAACATTGCCGACCTTGAAGAGAGAGTAGCTTCTCAAATGACACGTGCGCAAAAACTGATCATGGAGCAAAAGGCTCAAGAAGATGTTAGCGTGCTGCTGCAGGATGATAAGTCCTATAGTCAAAGAGTAGGTAATGCTCTGGGAATGGGGATGGATATGTTAACAAATATCACCTCAAGAGTATTTGGAGAGGACCAGTTAGTCCCCGCCAAATGGCAATCGACAGAATGGGGCGCCTTGATTGCGGACCGTCCAGATGGCATGTTCAAGCAGTTTTCTAGCTCCATCGCGCATTTTCGATCTAATGTTCGTTCCCTTCAAACCACCGTCTCTGTAATGGAAAAGCGCCGACAAGACATTCAAGGTCGTTTGGACCGAGAAGAGTATCTCCATGTAAATACCTATCCAGGACAAATGGAGGAGGATGCTGAACTGGAAGAGACGGAGAACTACCGCGGAATAACAGCCCCTGAAGCGACGAGAGCCCATTGGGAACAGCAAATAGCCACCTTAGAGAAAGCTATAGGCTCCGCACAGGCCGCCCTTGATGACAGTCGCATCGTTCTGCGCGCAGCATTTTTAGAACGACTCATTGCTGAAATTGGCGATCGACAAAGTACCCTAAAGGCTAAGCGTAAATTACTGGAACCGAAAATCAGCATGGTAAACAGCCTCAAGAAAAGTATTATCGCTAAAGAAGCACAACTTGAGAAAAGAGGACATGAATTTGATGCTGCCCTAAGAGAACAAATGGAAACGTCTATAAGGGTGCAGAGAGAAAACCTATTACAACTAGAACAAGAGGTGCAGCAACTCTCCAGCGATATTCAGAAGCTCAGCAAAGAGGTAAGCGCACTAAACACCGGCTATCAACTGCAACGCGAAAAGTACTCCGAACTACCCAGAGGCCAACATGAATTTATGAAGCAACTTGAGCTATACTTTAAGGACAGGTTACAAGAACTAATGACTTTTGGTGCCGTAGGGGCTGGCTACAAGCCCATCAAAGATTTCGATCTGGAATTTGAGTTCGCAAACCGCGGCTATAACTGGCTTCAGGTATTAAAGGATGAACTCGAATCCGCCAGATCTCAGGATGTCACAGAGTTCTTTAAGGCCGAGGTTAAAGGTTTTATGCAGCTAATGGATGACTATCCTGATTTAGCCAAGGCCATCGCCGTAGATTTTGCGCTGACATTGGATACCTTAGTCGATAAAGCACCACTCAATATGCTGTTGGATGGACTCCGCGCCAATGCCTATACAGAAAGAGCCTTGGGAAGTATTGGGCGCGACACCATTGCTCCTCCACTATTAACAGAAGAAGCCTATCAACGTGTCGCCAAGTATAAAGCGTTGGGTGATATCGCGAAGTGGGGGCCGCTTGCAGCAGCAACTCCAAGCATCATCGGTAAATTTGGTGCTGGATGGGCTAAAGGAGGCCTCTGGTCCGGCCTGGCTGATGCAGCTGTAGAAGCTGTAGGTAAAGGATCAAAGGTGGTGGTTACAAAGAATGTCATTAAGGCAATGGATAGCTCACAACAAGCTGTTAGCATTGCAGTCTTAGCCATGGTCGCAAACGGTGCAAGCCCATTGGCAGCTATCGAAGAACAAAGAAATCTGTTGGTTTTAGAACTAGCCGGAAATGCGGGACGCACTTTGAGAGATACCGGTGCATTAGGAAGAGGCGTCAGACGTTTCTTCAAAAATCAGTGGCAAGCCTATAAAGCTGCGGGGCCAGCAGAAAAGGTTGGTAGGGTGATTGCTGCTGGAACGATGCCAGTACTTGGACTGGGCGGAGCCGCCGCGGCAGTGGTCTTTGCAGCACCTTTAGGTCTTGTTTTTACAGGGCTATTAGTCTTTGGATCAATCGGTCTAGGGCTAACTGGAGGCGCTTTAATGACCAGGAGCCTGAATTTTATCCCAGGCTATAAACGCACAAATAATTTGGTACGAGAACTAGCTGCTCGCGATTACGCCATAGAAAACTCTAATGAATTAAAAATTGCTCGTGATAAGTATGTCCAGCAATTACAAACTAGAAAAGTTCTTGCCGTGCCCCATAAGCGACGCTCCGACCCGCCATTGCTTAGAGAGTTAAATACAGACCAATATCTAAAACCCCTTGAAGAGGAATTTAAAACTATTCTAAGCAACGCAATGGAGCAAAAAAAGACCACACTAAAAACTAGAGATGCCTATCCGAGAGAAGTAAGAGATGTGTTTCTAGGGGTAGTAGGAAAAGCTATGAATCCGGATGCTACCTTACCCATTCACAGAAAGGTAAAAGAATTAGTCCTGGCTAACTCCCCACAACGCCTCTCAAACGAAGAAGTTGATGAAGTTGTCCGCGGATTAGTAGAAAATCTCACGGACCGCCTTACAGATTCTTGGTTCCGCCCAACACTCGATCCGGCTATTGAGAATCAATTCGTCGACCTGGTTTTGAATTATCAATCGCCAAAGCAGTTTGATGCCAATCGTGAGAGGATTAAGGAGTCTATAGATAGACAAGAGGACGAAATGCGTATCAAGATCGCTGGCGAAGTAGCCAAAATAGCTGCGGCTGGCCGATTGCATGAGGTAGAGAACGCTGAGGCCAAGCTATTACAAGCAGCTGAAAGGGAACTGGGTTGGGCTCAGCAAAGCGCTGCAGCCGCCGCCTAGAAAAACAGAGCGAAGAAAAAATTAAACGCAAAGACGCAGAGTCGCGAAGAATCCTTTGCGCCTCTGCGCCTTTGCGTTTAATTTCCCTTTTAATTACCGAAGTCGTCCAAGATGATGCTCTCACGAGGCACACCATAGTCATCCAGCAACTTCATAACGCTCTTGTTATGCAATGGTGGTCCGCAAACATAATAGAGACACTCTTCAGGCTCTTCCATTTTCTTAAGTTGGCCGAGCTCAAAAGCTTTAAAGAGAAATGCTGTTTTGATTGGGTCCGTCTTCGGCCATCCCTTCTCGATGTCATCAGGAAGAGGTTCTGACAACACAAGGTTGTAGGTAAAGTTGGGGTACAGGCGCGCCAATTCCTCATATTCATCTTGATAGATGTTTTCCTTTAGAGAACGGGCTCCGTACCACAGAGTAATCTTACGCTTTGTGTTTTCCGTCTTGAGCAGATGCAAAATATGTGCACGACCGAACGAAGAACCAGCGCCACCAATTAGGAAGACTAGTTCTCGATCATCGTTAATCATAAACGACTCGCCATAGGGTCCTGAAAGAGTGACTTTATCGCCGGGCTTTAAACCGAAGGTATAGGCGGAGCAGATACCCCAAGGAATGGTGTCGGAAAGCTTTCCAGCTATGAGCGGTGGTGTGGCGATACGAATATTGAACATGAGCTTACGGCCTTCTGCGGGGTATGAGGCCATTGAGTAGGCTCTAATTACCTCTTCCTTCATCCCACTATAGTCTACTTCCCTGCCGAACATTTGAAAACGTTCCCAGTCGGGGTAATAAACAGGATCCATGCTCTCCTTCCAGTCAGCGGTATTCGTTTTGAAAGGTGGCACATGGAACTGCAAGTAACCCCCTGCACGGTAAGGAATATCTAAAGGAGCTTCAACTGTAAGTTCCTTGATGAAAGTTGCAACGTTTTCGTTTTTGATAACGGTGCCTTCAAACTTTTCAACACTGAGTGCGTGAGAATCAACCACGATAGCCAAATCATGGCGCACTTTGCATTGGCAGGACAGTCTCCAGCCCTCTTTAAGCTCTTTGGTAGTAAAGGTGCCTTTGTCCGTTTCGAGCGGCGGAGAAGCACCTTCGACAATCCTAACACGACATTGCTTACAGGTTGCTTTACCGCCACAAGGCGATGGCACCGGAATACCGCTAGTCGTTAAGGCAGAGAGCAACGTCTGCCCACCCTGTACTGTTTTCGTCAGATTCGGGTCATCATTTATATAAATTTTGGCGTCTTCAGTCGTCACCAGCTTAGCTTTGGTGAATAGAATCATACCAGCCAAGCCAACGCCAATGATCACAAAGGCGGCGACAGCATAAACCATTAACGAAATATCAATACCAAACATAGGAGTCCTCAAATTCTACACATGACTATAGGTAGCTAATCATTTCTGAACAAGTGACGCTCGTGAGTTTTTATAGGCATCTTAAATTTGGAGTGCGGCGACTTGTCGCCGCTTTGTTAAGCCTCGACTCGTCGAGGCCCCCTAAATCGCGAGCAACAGCCTCGACAAGTCGAGGCTTAACAGAGCGGTGACAAGTCACCGCACTCACATCTACCATTGACAGGAAGGAGGCAAAAAGTTATAATTTGAGCCTTAATTTTGAGGTAGTTATGACATCTGGGCAATTACAAATTCATAGTGAAAACATCCTGCCAATCCTAAAAAAATGGCTCTATTCCGATAGAGATATTTTTGTTCGCGAGCTTATATCCAATGGTTGCGACGCAATACACAAGTTAAAAGTTCTAAGGGACGAGGGTCAAGCACCCGCCACCGAAGAACCCGATCAACGCGTAACAGTAAAAATAGACAAAGAAGCGCGCACCCTTACTTTCAGCGATACAGGACTCGGCATGGATGCCGAAGAGGTCGAAAAATACATCTGCCAACTGGCATTTTCTGGTGCAGAAGAATTTATCGCTAAATACAAATCTAACAAAGAAAGCGACCGCATCATTGGTCACTTTGGCCTAGGTTTTTTCAGCGCCTACATGGTAGCGAGTAAAGTTGTCATCAATACCCTTTCCTACAAACCTGATGCCGAGCCAGTCCTTTGGTCTTGCGAGGGTGGCACTGACTATGAACTTAGTAAGGGCACTAAAACGACCGTTGGAACCGATGTCATCCTCCATATCGATGCCGATAACGAAGAATACTTAGACCATGCGCGTCTCAAGCAGATTCTGGACCACTACTGCACATTCTTGCCATACCCCATTTATCTAAATGATCAGCATATCAATCACAAAGAGCCTTTGTGGATCAAGAGCCCCTCTGAGTGCACAGACGATGACTATATCGACTTCTACAGCCATCTCTATCCTGGCACGCCTGCCCCTCTGTTTTGGGTACATTTGAATGTTGATTACCCCTTCAACTTAAAGGGCATACTCTTCTTCCCAAAACTAGAGCGTAAGCATGACATTCGCAAACATGGCATTAAGCTTTATTGCAACCGTGTGTTTGTATCTGACGACTGTAAAGATATTATGCCAGAATATCTGACAATGCTGCGTGGAGCTATAGACAGCCCCGATATCCCCCTTAACGTATCACGCAGCCACCTTCAAATGGATCGTACTGTTCGCCAGTTATCCAGCCATATTTCCAAAAAAGTCTCTGACAGCTTGGCTACACTGCACCGCGTCGACAGAGACAAATTCATTGCTGCCTGGAAAGACATCTCCATTGTCATTAAGCTGGGAGCTGTTGAAGACGAAAAGTTCTTCGAACGAGTAAAACCCCTACTTGTTTGGAAAACTGTGGATGGTTCATGGACCTCCGTCGAAGACTACCTAGCTAAGAACTCGGATAAAACCAAGGGCAAGGTGTTTTACACGACTGATGAACGCCATGCTGAACACATCTTACAAGCCTATCGTGATAAACAGATCGACGTAATCGTTTGCGACAGCCCTATCGACTCTTACCTCATCAATACCTTAGAAAAGAAACTCGACAACGTTAAATTCCAACGCATTGATGCTGAAATCGACGATACGCTAATCGATACGTCGCGAGAAAAAACAGTGCTAGATGCCGATGGAAGAACTCCTGCAGCACATTTAGCTGACTTTTTCCGCCAGAAACTAGATTCGACTCAGCTTGAAGTCGAAGCCAAGAGCTTAACAAGCGACAACATCCCCGCCGTCTTGGTGATGGATGAACAAATGCGTCGCTTCCGCGAATACGTTCAAACAGCGGAACTAGATGGCTTTGAGGTCAGCATGCTAGGCAAGCCTAAGCTGATCGTTAATACAAATAGCCCCTTGATCAACGCTATCGTAAAACTAGAAGAATCCGATGCTAGCCTGGCTGAAGATATGGTCCAAGAAGTCTACCAGCTAGCACAGTTGTCACAACGAGAGCTCTCACAAGAAGCTTTGGGAGCCTTTGTCACACGCAGCCATAAAATTTTAGAAACCCTTGCACAGCGAGCTCTCAACAAGTGATTTTAGTAAAATCGTACAATCTCGTTTTCACAGCTCTGGCGGCAGTGACATGCCTATTTTCAGGCTGCAAGCAGCCTGCTGTTTTGGCTCTCGACCCTATTGCTGTTTACTTAACATGGCAAAGAAGCCCTGACACGACTATGACAGTGCAGTGGATTGCTCCCCCCTCGGAGAATGAGACTAAAGTCGAATATCGCCTAGAGGGTGAAGACTTGTGGCTGGAGACCGCGGGAAAACATCATCCCCTCCCCCAAGATCACGAAGAGCAGCATGTTCACGTTGTAGAGCTAACAGATCTATCCCCTGATACCATCTACCAATTCCGAATCGCTGGTAAGCAACGTGAGTACAAGTTCCGCACCATGCCTAGTCACCTAGAAGGCTCCATACGCTTTGTGATCGGTGGCGATATGTACCACGAAACGGTCGACATTCTGCAAACTGCTAACGAGCGCGCTGCAAAAACTAACCCGCATTTTGGCGTAGCCGGTGGTGACCTAGCTTATGCTTCTACACGTCTTGTTAACGGCACCGAAGACTACGTGCGCTGGATGGAATTCATCCACCGCTGGTCTGAAGATATGGTTACGGAAGATGGCCTCATGATCCCTATCTTAGCCGTCATTGGAAACCATGATGTCAATGGACGCTATGGACAACCCATCGACAGCGCTAAATTCTACTATTCCATGTTCACTATGCCTAAAGGGTATAATGTATTGGATTTCGGCGACTATCTATCCCTCATCATGCTAGATACCGATCATACTCATCCTGTTGATGGTGAGCAGGCGGAGTGGCTACACAGCACCTTAGCTGAAAGACAGTCATTCCCTCATAAAATTGCCGCTTACCATGTTCCTGCTTGGCCCTCCGTGCGTAACTTTAACGGCAAGCATAACCCACTTATCCGTGAAAAATGGGTACCTCTATTTGAGGAGTTTGGGGTGAACCTGTGCTTTGAGCATCATGAGCATGCCTTCAAACGCACACACCCGATCAAACAGGGTAAAATCGACCCCACCGGTGTTGTCTACGTAGGCGATGGCGCCTGGGGCTGTACCCCACGGGCACCGCATACCCCTGAAGAACGCTGGTACCTGGCAAAGTCGCGACAGGCTCAGCATGTGCTGGTTGTAGACATTAGCCCTGAAGGCCGCGAGGTCACTGCTATTGATGTTCCAACGGGTCAGGTTATCGATCAGTTCCAGCAAACTTTAGAGCCTGCCCTAGCTCATTGATTGATCAACTTTCCATTTATTAAGGTGGCTGATAGGATCCGAATCCACGCTGGAGGGTGTCGTGGGAGTCCGGTTATGCCTCTTATTTCTTTGTATTTTGTCATTTGCGACTGCGGCCGAACCTCCCGGACGCGGCGCGTTAATCATTACATATCACACTGGTCGTAATGGCGAGCGGCTAGACCGCGTGCGCATTAGATTGATCAATGAGCAGAAAGCTCAGACGATGTATCCAAAGCTCGGCACCTTCCAAGATGGCACGGGAGCGCGATTAAAGCGTATCACGATCCCTGATCTTCCGGCAGGACGCTATGCTGTAGAGTTTGTGATCCCCAACCAAGATGGATTATTCATTTCACCTCCGCAACGTGAGGTCATTGTCTCTAATGGTGAAATTACCAAAATCGATCAGGGCCTAAAACCTCGCTACGCCAAAATCAAGGTCACCGCAATGGTTCCAGGAGGCGAAGATCTGCCTGGAAAACCAAGAATGCGCCTGCGAGACCGTATGGGCAACATCGAAGCAGAGTCGCAAAAAGGCGAACTGGTAACCAATAACCTTCTGCCCGGAAAATACACAGTGTGGTTTGACCGCTACATGGATTTTATCCCTCCGGAGCCTATTGAACTCGAGGTGACGCCAGGTGCCGTTATTGGCCCCTTCGAACGCTATTACAAACGGCCCGACGAAAAGAGCAAGTGAGGTCTATGCGTTCCATCCCACTACTGCTGACTCTTTCCATGCTCTGCGGATGCGATGTCGTGCAACGTATGAATATGGCGGTAGAAGGAAGCATAGATGCCATCGAACGCAATATTGAGATTGTCGAGTGCAGTACACGAGCTATCGCCGAAAACCAAGAGATGGTTCAACGCGCCAGTGAAACCATCGCAGAAAATGGGTCTACTGTAAGGGCTTCTTCAGAGGCAATACGTGATAACCTCCAGACAGTAAAAGAGAGTACTTCTGCTATTAGGGCTAATGACGACGCTGTGACAGATTCCACTAGGACAATTGCCGGCTTGGATATTGATGCTAACACGCTGTCGCTATTTAGCTTATTAGTGTTGCTTATCCTATGTGTGCCGACATTGATTGGTATGTTTTTCCTATATCGCGTGGAAAAGGGCCTTAACAGTATCCTGAGCCACATCCAAGAAAACCTGACAAAAGGTTAAGAATGGGAATATAAACGCTAAGGCGCAAAGAAAACAATTTCCCTCTTCGCGTCTTAGCGTCTTTGCGTTGAATTTCTTCTAATCGTCTTTGTCAGCTTTGGCGGCTTCTTGCTCAGTAGCTGGCAGGACTTCTGAAATGGCGGCCTTCAAGAACTCAATCTTGCTACCGTCAACCATCTTCAAAATCACTGTGTGCTCCTGAACCTTCGATACTGTGCCGATAATGCCCATGGCGGTGACTTTGTCGCCTTTTCTCATGGAATCACGTTTGGCATCAACCTCTTTGCGTCGCTTTTGCTCTGGTCTCCACAGGATAAAGTAGAAGAATATCAAAGCAATAGCCACCATGGATAGTGTCTGCCAAAGTCCTGCATCGCGAGGAGGCATCTCTGGGCTAACATTCTCTGCAAAGACTGCGCAGAAAGCCATGCAAAAGCAGATGGCTAGAAGGCTGGAAAGTTTCTGAAACATTGCTGGATCCCTTTTTAATCATTCCGGATATATCTGACAAACACGCTGATAGAAGTCGTTTAACGTACCTTGTCGAATCGCATCACGCAATTTTCGCATGAAATCAAGATAAAAAGCGAGGTTCTGTATTGAGATGAGTGTCAAACCTGTGATTTCATCAACATTGAGCAAGTGCCTTAAATAGGCACGTGAGAATTGTGAGGTGTAGCAATCTAGCTCTGGATCCAATGGAGTGAAGTCCTGAGAATACTTTGCTGCTTTGATGCTGATCTTTCCCTGCCATGTAAAAGCTGTGCCATTGCGTGCATTACGTGTTGGCATGACACAATCAAACATATCAATACCACGCATCACCGCTTCGATAAGGTTTCGTGGTGTACCTACACCCATCAAATAACGTGGCTTTTCTTGCGGGAGATACGGCTCTGTGGCTTCGATGGCAGCGTACATTTCGTGTGCTGGTTCCCCTACTGATAAACCTCCGATGGCGTACCCTTCGAAGTTCAGCGAAGCCAAGGATTCGGCCGATTGTCTGCGTAGGTCAGCATGAACGCCACCCTGCACGATACCAAAAAGGTTCTGGTGTGGCGCCAGCTCAAAATCACGGCAACGCTGGCCCCAGCGCCATGTGCGCTCTACCGCCGATTCAACAAGCTTACGCTCGCATGGGTAAGGTGTGCACTCATCGAACACCATGACAATGTCGGAACCTAGCGTCTTTTGTATCTGCATGCTTTCGTTAGGGCCTAAAAAGTGCCTAGAGCCATCGATGTGAGATTGAAAAAAGACCCCATCATTAGTGATCTTGTTCATCGCTGCTAGAGAGAACACCTGAAAGCCACCTGAATCGGTTAAAATAGGCTTAGACCAGTTCATAAAGCGATGCAGCCCGCCGGCCGCACTCATAATCTCCATGCCTGGGCGTAACATCAAGTGGTAGGTGTTACCCAATATAATATGAGAGCCGATATCTTCTAGCTGTTGGTTGGTCATAGTTTTGACACTGGCTTTAGTACCCACCGGCATAAAGACAGGGGTGTCAATCACTCCATTTGCGGTAGTGATCTTCCCTAAACGTGCTTTCGAATCTGTGTCTTTGTGCAAAATGTCAAAGCGCATTGCCAATTGTCCTATGAAGGGTTGCGACGACGAAGCACCGCTATGTTCTCAATATGTATAGTTTGTGGAAACTGATCCACAGGGTGTATTGCCTCTAACTCATAGCCTGCGCTAAGCAGTTCAGCTATGTCGGTGGCCTGAGTGCGCGGATTACAGGAGACATATAGTATATTGGGCGCGGCAATTGCTTTTAGGTGGGCAATAGCTTTTTCACCCAGGCCGGCCCTTGGAGGATCCACAATAACAAGATCAGGCTTCAGGTCGGGATGACTTTCACCAAGCTGCGCTAGGACTTTAGCGACATCGCCAGGATAAAACTCGATGTTGGTGATGTCATTTTGTGCGGCATTGCTGCGCGCATCCAAAATAGCTTCATGGGATAGCTCAATACCGACAACATGACGGACTTTGCGTGCAGAGGCAAGCCCGAGGGTTCCTGTGCCACAGAAAAGATCAAATACCACCATATCCGGCTGCAGCCCTGCAAGCTCCAAAGCACGAGAATAGAGTTTCTCCGCTTGCTTTGTACAGGGTTGAAAGAACGCTGAGGGGCTAATTTTGCATTGCAAGGGTTCCGCATGTCCGGAAAGATGCAACTTTTCACGAATGTGGTCTAAACCATTAAGGTGAATTTCATAAAAGCTTGTAGGAGATCCCTTAGCTATCTGCTGAATGCGCAAAAACAAAGAAAGGGTTGCTCCTGACGCAGTGGGGGTGATTGCCGCCTTCATAGCCTCTACCCAACTATTAATCTGCGCTTTATCCAAAGCGAAGTCTGGATTACCAGAAACAGTTAGCATGGCCATACGGTCACCGGTGTGCAGCCCTTCGCGCACAATAAGTGTACGTAGGCTGCCTTCATTCCTACGTGGATGATAGGCTAACAGACCACTAGCTTCCCACCAAGACCGAGTTGCCTTTAGAGCATCAACAAACCACGAGGAAACGAGATGACACTCTTGAAGCTGCACGACCCTTTGATTGCCTCCCTGCATCATCAAGCCGAGAAAGCGATCCCCTGCTTTGTTGCTGGAAAAGGAAAACTCCATCTTATTGCGGTAATACCATGGTTCTTCACATCCAATAATTGGATGAACATCGGTCCCGGGTTGTAGAATGGGTTCAAAAGCCTGATGAACAGTGCTTTCCTTCATGTCGAGTTGCTTGCTATACGACAAGTGCTGCCAGCGGCAACCGCCGCACGTGCCAAAATGCACGCAGCGTGGCGCCACGCGTAAAGGTGAAGGTGTCGATACACTCTCTAAGCGTGCTTGATAAAGCCCCTTTCGCTTGCGAAATAGGGTAGCTTCCACTTCATCGCCTGGAGCGGTGAAGGGTACCTCAACCTTGTCGATGTTGCCATCCGCTCGCGGAGACTCACCAGCACCAAAGCCATCTTTTGAAAAGGAAGTAATTTTTACTGTTGCGTTGCGCATAGGCAACAAGCATACGCGAATGACAGATAAAGTTGAAGAATGAAGGGGAAACGCCTACAGCTCTCCCCTTCCGTATAACTCTAAGCATGAACACGACGCCGTGCCAACAATAAGGTGAACGCCAAAAATCCAGTCAATACAAGGTATGTAGAAGGTTCTGGCACACTTAAACTGGCCGCAGTAATAACGCGGATCCAGTCTCCTGGTTGTGCAACATTCATATCAACTGTTAGGACCGAGCCAGCGATAAGATAGCCATCTGCTGTTCCCCCTTCCATCCCACGTAAGGGAAACGGCGCTGGATAGGTTGTTCCAGGATTACCCAACAAAAGTGTTGAGGCGCCTTCTAATAGGCCGTCCTCATCGCTCATTACGCCTAGAATTAGACTGTCAAAGGTCCAGTCCACTCCAAGGTGTGAAAGGATGGGGCCACCACCGGCTTGATTCAAAAAGATCATGTGGCTATTCACGATTGTTCCAGGTGCTATAAAGCCAGCGTCTACCGCCAAAGGAGCTAACAGAAGCACGCCTTGCTGCTCATTAAAGCCCTGCTGGTGATCATTGGTAACCAGGGTATCTATCACGATGGCGGGAGGTGCAATGATCTCTCCACCATTGTTAACAGCCGTAATAGCTGCATTGGCCGATCCAGTTATTATCATGCTCAAAAAAGCTAGAAACATGATTGGACTTTTATACATATGCCCTCCGACATAAACATAAATATTTGAACATCATAGACTTACATCCAGTATCAATATAAAGGAATGCCAATATATTAATCTAATCTATTCAAAAATTTAATATTATCAGCCGAGAAAAAAACAGCTAGTGGTGGACGATGTGGACGAAGATGAAAGAACAGCATAAAAAAAAAGGGGAAGACTGATCAAATCAATCTTCCCCGAAACATTTGTCCTGTTTAGGAACTCTGTCTAGAAGCGCGCGCGGCTTTTGGTCGCTGGGCGCTTAACAGATAGAGGACGTGGCGCAGCGGCCTTAGCTTTTGCTTTTGGCTTAGCTTTTGCTGCAGGCTTAGCTGCTGCTGCTTTCGCTGCTGGCTTTTTCTTGCTTGCTGCTGCTGGCTTAGAAGAACGACCCTTGGTCTTCTTCTCAGTTACGATGGATTCTTTGCGGTATGTTTTTGCAACTTTCTCAAGAGCAACAGTACCGGTACGAACGCGCTGAGAAGCAGCTTTGTTGCCGCCGATTGCTTTTTCTAAGTCGGATTGAATGCCGCTTAGTAGTTCTCTCAGCTGATTTACAGTTTGGTTCAGGGCCATGACAGGGACTCCTATAGTTTTTTGAGTTTCATGACATTTCTAGGAACAATACAAGAGCTTTAAGCTTATGCTTGAAGGCTCTTTTTATCTCCCAAATCTCTCATGAACGCTATTATAAAAAAAGAATCATTACATCACAACAAGAAATGTGGTCTAGGAGCATAAAGGAGTCATGCACCCTATCCCCCACCCCACTCTCAGCCATGAATTTTGGACCCAATCCACAGGAAAACTGCTTAAGTAAAAAACGTCGTTCAGTGCATCATAGAGGCATTTATTGCATTTTGCTACCCTTGCAATATACCCCTAACCAGTTGACGGCGGGCAGCTTTTCCATAGATTTACCCAATCGATTAAGGTATGATGCTGGCTTAATCTCGGATGTACTTCTATGCGCTTAGTGTGTTTCGCCTTAGCACTTTTGCAGACTAGCCTGCTACCCGCCATCGAATTGCCTTTGGAGCAAAAAGCTCTCCTCGAAAAGGCTATCAAGGCTAATGATGCATCTCTTTATGAGGAAGCGATCGCTTTATACACGCAGATTTTAGATGAATGGGATGAAGATTCACTAGCTGAGGAGGCTTTTGCCAACGACCTCGCCTATCGCATCGCGTGCGCTAAGTATGAGCTGGGACTTTGGGACGATATCACAGACTCTTTCGAACCCACAGCCAACCCGGGGCAGATATTATTAGCTCTGGCATACAAAAACGCCGGACACCCTGACAAAGCAATCGTCTTGCTTCAGCCTTTAAAGGAAAAGGGCGCTCTCAGCTATGAGGGGCTATGGCAACTAGGCCATGCATTATACCAGACTGGCGATAAGAAGGCGGCCGTAGCGGTGTTCAGCAAGTTTGAGTTGGAGCAAACGCAACCGAGACTCTACTACTTGGCCCAACTATACCTAGCGCGCATGGAACTAGAATCAAAGCAGATGGATGCTTCGCTAACGCGCCTACAAAAGTTATCCTCCATACTTCCCTCGGATGACAGTCTGCGTTTTGAACTACAGTTCCTAATGGGCGAGAGTTTGTATCAACTAGGACACTGCCAAGCAGCCGCTAGTCATTTTGAGCAGGCGTTGCCTAAAGAGCAGCTTGACGTAGATTGGCGAAAATCTACGATGCAGCGGTTGGCAAGTTGCTACTTAGGCATGGCTGATCAGGCCATTTCCAGCGACGAGCATCTGACTAAAGCTTGGGCAATCATTCAATCTCTGCAAAAATCGGGATTGGATGAAAACACCTCTCTAGCCACCGCTCGTTATTATAGTGTTCGTGCCCGCCGCTTTGGAGACTCCGAAGCTCGCATTCAAGCCGATTCCTTACTTTCGCAAAGTGGTGTTTTCACTTCTCCCGAGGTGGTTGCACAAGTACTTCTGCTGAAAGCAGAGGCTGCCGGAAGCCACCAGGAGCGAGATGTCATCCTGCGTCAGTTAACTGAATTGGCGCGTCCGGAGAGCAAGGCATATGCACAAAGCTGGTACTACCGCGCTGTGAATGATATGGAGACAGAGCAATTTGATTCCGCTTCACGCAATTTTTTGCGCGCCTTCGAACTGTTAGCCGGGATTGATCCAGTTATCGCTGGCCGTTCGGCCAAGCTTGCCGCTCAATGCTATGCTCGGGTCGACACTGACCGCTCTTTGCAAGAAGCCAGTACCCTCTTAAAACGCGTTATCGCAGATCACACAGCTGTTATTGATGCTTCAGAGGATCCTGACGAATTTCTTTATCTGTTGGCCCGCAGCACTAATGATGATCAATATCTGACTACTGCTCTGCAGAGGTACCCAAATGGTCGTTTCGCAGATAAAGCACTCTATTTGTTGGGAATTAACAGCTATCAGCAAAACAACTACACTGTCGCCAAGGGTTATTTTGAGCAGTTGTCCACTGAATATCCAGCATCTGCCCTTGCAGGAGATGCGTATTACTGGCAAGCACGCTGCATGGGTCAAGATGGCGATGCTTATAAAGAACTACTGAAAGTTGCTTTCACAAAATATCCTGACTCAACCATGGCTGGTGAAGCGTACTTTAGCTACTATACTCCAAGAGAATACCTTCAAGGTAACGCAGAGGCTTTGCAGCATTTGGAAGCGATGCCCCCCAAGTTTCCTAACTCTCCGTTTATCATTCAGGCGCATCTACTAACCGGCCTAGATTATAAGCGAACACGCTTGTCACCCGAAGGGCGTGTATTACGGAAACGTAACTGGATTAAGGCAATCGAGTCCTTTGAAGGCGCCGAGGCGGCTTTCGATAGGCTTCATAAGCAAAAACACATCCCTGCCCAAGAATTAGACCTTTTTATTTCCGTTCGCTACCGAGCTATCTTAGAGCGTGCCCTGGCCAACTTAGCCATTGCCACTGATTCAGAGGGTGCTAAGAAGCATATCTACCTAGAATATGCTGTAGAGATGTTTGAAAAGCTTGTGGACGAACTTCAAAACCCCCAGCATCCCTTAGGAGCTATCGCCACTCAGGGTGAGTCTTTTTCTCCTTTATTAGAGGAAGCAAGCTATCACCTTGCCATAGCGCATATTCAAATGGGCGACGATACGAGCGCTAAAAAGGTTCTGGACGGCATGCAAGTACGCTACCAAACAGCTAAAGTAACCAGGGGCTATTATCTATCTCGCGTATGGTATCAACAGGCACGCATCGCTATGCGCGTTGGTAGTCACGGGGATGCTTTGCAACGACTTAGCCACTCTGAAGAAGTAGCTAAGGGCAAGGTTCTAAGCGCGGAAGAAAAGCTGGACCTCTGGCTCCAGCGCAGTGACTGCTTCAGGTGCCTTGGTCAACTAGACAATGCTATGCTAGAGCTGTCGCGTGTAATAAATGACGATGCAATTTCAGGACAGCGCCTGCAAGCGATGTATCTTCGTGCAGAAATATATGAGCTCCAAGGAAGACCTGAGCTAGCTCAGAAACAGCTAATCGCCCTCGCTCAGAAGGCTGGGCCTTGGGCATTAACCGCTAAAGAAAAGTTAGATAGAGACTACCACTATGAATGATATTACCTTATTCGTTGGCGACCTATTCCAATATAGCTCCAATTGGAACCTACTTTTGGTCATTCTCGGAGGCTGCTCCATCCTGAGCTTTGCAATCTTCATTGAACGTATGCTTCATCTAAGGCGCGCTGAGATTGACACCAACAAGTTCTTGATCGATCTGCGAAAGGTCATTAAGGATGGGGACATTGTGGAGGCGATCCACATCTGTGAAGATACTGGCGGCACTGTGGCTAATATCGTTAAAGCTGGCCTAGTCAAGCATAACCGCGCTAAAGAGCAGATAGAGGGCGCCATGGAAGTCTCCGGCTTAATTGAAATATCTCAGCTAGAGAAAAACGCAAAAATCCTCTCTATCATAGCGCACATAGCTCCTCTAGTGGGCTTACTCGGTACGGTGCTGGGCTTTATCCAGGCCTTTGGTGAAATGCGCCTGAGTGGCTTGGTCGATATCTCCGCTACGCGTATTGGCGAGGCAATGGAGTATGCCCTAGTTTCTACCGCGGCGGGCTTGGTTGTGGCCATCCCCTCCGTCATCGCCTATAACTACCTTGTCAGTAGGGTTGAGGGATTTGTGCTTGAGATTCAAACCACCTCACACGAAATCGTCGATCTGTTGCTGCAACGCAAGGAAGAGCTGGGGTACTAAGCTATGCGTTTTAAGAGTAACCTAAAGTCATCCTTTAGCTTGATCGATCTGACGCCGTTGGTCGATGTGATCTTCCTTATGCTCATCTTTTTCATCGTTACATCCGATGTTTTACCCCTTAAATCGTTGCATATCGAAAACCCCGAGCTGAGCCATGACTCGCTTCCCCTTACAACACAACTATTGGTCGTGGTGGATGCTCAAAACGTTATCTATGTAGGATCCAAAAAGGCTATCGTGGACTTAGCTTCCCTGCCAGAAACGTTGAAGCAGGAGGTCGATCTGCTGCGTGAACAATATGCCAATATTACCCCCACTGTTGTTTTAAGCATGGATCGTCGTGTAGAATATGGAACCTTCTTAAGACTGTTCTCCGTCGTCCAAGATCTCGGTCAACGTATACGGCTCGTTTATAAACCCGCTGATCCTGAAGCCTCCGAATACTTTTAGGACCCGCTATGCTACGTATTCAACGACAGGCCGGAAGCCGCGAAATCACCCTCGTCATGAACAAGCGAGTGGCTGGATGGGCTAGCAGAGATATGTGGATAGCTCTGAGCATCGCACTGACCCTACATTTAGTCCCACTAGTCCTCTTTCGCTTTCCCATTCTCAAACTCAGCTACCTCAATACGCCTCAAACAATCCTAGTGGATGCGGAGCCTAATTCTGGGCTAGCAACCACGGCAGACTGGATTCCACATGGAGCCGCGCAGCTACTGCCTGATAGCCTTATACCCAGTCTCACACTCATACCAAGACAACCACAATGGGATCTGACTGCCACCGCCTATCCAATGAGCGATATTCCAATACAAGCTAGCTTCGGGCGGCTGGAAAATATCACAGCTCTGGCGGTGGAAATGCCGAAGGTGGCTTTGCCAAAAAAAACACAGATGCAGCTGATTGTGTCAGGTCCTGCAGCGCAACAATGGCTAAAGGCCAATGCTCCATTGCCTAGCATGGATACCACATGCCCTGAATGCTCTTTGCGATACGAGGTACGTGTAGACGGAAGGGTCGGTAAAGTATGCTGGTATTGCCTGCTTTCTGAAGCGCCGCAGGATCTTGCATTGGCCAGCGAGCGTGCTCTTTTAGAATTGCGTTTCGAGCGCGATCCGCGTAAATACATGACTTCAGGAACAATCGAGGTGCACTTCGCGCATCAATATCTGGATGATACAGCAATATGATTGAGCTTTCCCCCGATACAGCTTTTCTGCTCTACCTCGGCTGCACCTTGGTTGTATTGTTGGGTACTTGGACTTATCACGTCTTCCGAGCAGGTCGACGCAAACTCATTATACAAGAACACCAACTGCAAACGTGCGAGTATTGCGCTTTTGCCTATCTGGCGACGCGTGGCGTCCAGATTTCGCGCTGCCCGCAATGTAAGTCATTAAATAAATAGAGAATTAGAAGGTACGGATAAAGTTCTCTGAGGCGATTCTATTCCAAATAGGTGGAATGCGCTGACTGAACTCTTCAGCACGTACATCCCATGTATGTTCTAACCCAACGGTCTTCATACCCATCTCGACAACAGCATTACGCTCTTCATCACGCTCTAAGTAATAATGTAAGCGTTCATTAAGGTGATCCCATCCGCCTAAAACATAGGGAACAACTCCACGTTCTTCGCCGAAGTGCGCCTCAATAAAGCGATTGGCATCGCTAAAGACCAGCGATCTGCCTGCCAACCCCAAAATAATGCGTTCATGGGTACCGTGCTTAAACCAGGGCGAGCTATTCAGGCATATCTTGGATTGACGAATTACCTGCCACGCTGCGTCGCGGCTGATAGCTGGATGCACTTTTATATTGCGCTGACCATCCAACAGATCGTTCCAATCGCGGTGTGGACCCGATTCCATTTCATCTCTACCGCCAAAAACATGTACCTCAACATCTGTAATAGCTTTCAACAGCTCCAAACGGCCCACCGCACGAATGTACATATCAACTTGACGGCATAACCCTTCGAAATCTTGGCCTGTGGGATCCAGCTCTGAGTCCCTCCATGCCTCTACAAAGGCCTGGGTAAAGGCGGTATGATCATCCGACAGAGTAATCGCTATCGCTCTTTCGATAATCGTCACTACCTCTGGAGGGTAATTCTTATGCCATGACTCTCGCACAGCCTCAGCATCGTATGAACTGCCAATAAATACAGCGTCGTAGATCTTCTCGGCTGCTGGCTCCATAATCTGCTCACTACCAATGGCGTGAGGGAAAAAGAACACCCTATCTTCAATCTTAGCGTTGAAGAAGAGTTCACAATCGAAGTAGTCTACGCAACCTACTAATGAATAAGGGCTTTTGGCGAGATATAGACTATAAATGGCGGGATCTGACAACAATGTCAGGTGTGGGACCTTGATCAAATCGCAGAGTAAAACACCACCCTCGATAGGCAATAGTGGCGAGAAGGAGAGCGTCAACTCTGGACGCAGGTCCATCACTTGGTCTAAGTGGGCTTTCTGCAGTGGTCCATCGCCCACATCAATTAGAGACGTCACAAAACCTTTACGATTAAGCGCTTTGGCAAACTCTCGTGACCACGTGCGCTTCACATCGTATAGGCTACTGGCAACTATAAGGCATATCTGCTTGAACATTGGCATCCCTCGTTTTTTATATAGCAGGTGGAGACATACTGCTCTACAAGTAACAGAACTTTTTTAGGAAATCTGAAAAAATCCACCTCGAGACGAAAAATTCGTAATCCTTTAAATTATCCTAACATTGTGGCAATACAATCCTCGGAGATGATTAACACAGGAGAAATCATGAATACTGACTTCAGGAGCGTACCACCGCTACGAACAGCACTTCCTACTGAAGCACAACAGAAAATTGAAGCTAAAAAAGAATCGCCTAGCACAAGCAAAACAAGAGAAGTCTTTAATTTTGCAAAAGACGTGACGGTCATCGTCGGCGCTACTTTTGGCACCCTACTTTTAATCAATTATGTCGGAGAATCAGTTCGAGGGTATGGCGACAGCCTAATGAGCTGGGCCCAAAACGTAGTGAATGAAACCGACATCACAAACAAGCACTGTTTCAATTTTGCTAATTATAGCAAATGCGTAGAAGAAAAAAATATGGCCCCCCGAGTTTACGAAATGGGCGTCCTGATATCCCGCATCGGAAGTGGGTTAGAGTCCGGTTCCGCGGCATACCTCAACGCATTCTCTGCTCCTTTTTATTCAGCATATCACGCCTCTAGTAGCGTTTATAACCAAATCTCCAGCTTCGTGACTGCAAATCTGTGCGAGCTAGTTTGCGACAAACACCGTCCGACAGTGGAAATGCCAGTGCCGTTAGTTGCTACTCTCCGCAGCTATATCCCTTCTTATGAGTCCACTATAGACTCTATGACGAAAGTCTTTGAGAATGGTAAGGAGGAGCTCAGTAAGCTCTCTCGCTTCATTCCATCTTATCATTTTTCAAGCTCGACTTCTTATTCCAAGTGGATCTAATTAGTTTTTTAGAGCGCAGCCAGCAAGCTGCGCTCTTCCCCAAACCCTTTTTTGAAGACTAGAACCCTTTAAATTATCCTAACATTAGAACATTATAATGTTTGGAAAATGAACCGAAAGGAGAGAGACGCATGGTAGCTATTTGTGACCTATTGCCCACAAGGTTGTATCCAGCAGAACAAGTCCAAGTCAATAAAGAACCCAGCAGCAAAACAAAACAACTTTTTAATTTCGCTAAAAACGTGACATTGTTGGTTGGCGGCACCTTTGGAACACTTCTTGCCGTAAACTATCTGGGAAGAGGGATGCAGATCCAAGGCCGATACTTAATAGCCAACCTTGCTACCGACCCCGCGGTGCCTTACTGTTTTGCCTCTGGGATTTGCACCACAAATCCAGCTATTATCGCCCGTACTATTCAGTTAGGGCACAATTTATTCATTGCCGGAGCCAGACTGGAAAAAGTTACTGGGGATTTGCTACATTCAGCCACTGCGCCACTTTACTCTGCTTACTGGGCTTCAAGTGATATTTTAGCAAAATTCTCAGAGGTTTATAACAACAACATTAAACCGCTAATTTGCGACGAACAAGTAAAAGTTAAAGTTGAGCAGTCTCTTCTGACGACAGCTCAAGAAAAACTCATGTCAGCAGGTAGCTCTGTTAAAGATATCTATAACCGTAGCGTAGAAGAACTTTCCAAAGTCCCAGAAAACGCCATGGTATTTGGTGGATCGCTGTTAATGACTTTGGGATTCTGGGCCAATGACCGTCGCGCCTAATTTTCCTGAAATGACTTGTGTATTCTAAAGCGCAGCCGACAAGCTGCGCTTTTTTTGACTTATTCTCTCTAAACCAATAGAATTACTTATAGATTGCGAGGTAGATCCTAACAAGGGTTATGCTTATGCGATTTCTATTGATGCTAGTATTGGTTCTTATCGGCACCTGGGCCGGTTGGATGCTACTCAATCAGAAGCCCGCTTCGGAGGAAAAGAGAGAGGTTGAGGTCGTCCTACCCCCTCCTATCCTGGTCCCTAATTACCAATATGACAAACTTTCATCTACGGACCTCTCCAATCTTCAGAGAGCTCTCCTTGAGCCGAGCCTTATCTTTGTCTCCAAGGATTCTGATGGATTACGCATCGAGATAGGTTCCAAATCCAGCGATCCCCTTAAAGTGATGGAGCACCTAATCCAGATATTGGAAGCTCATCCTCAAGATATGGGTCTGGCCACCGCCATAAGCAATTTCGCCGATATGCAATCAGATAGTACCCGACGATTCCCCACATTCCAGCAGCAGGTTCGCAAAGTTCGCGCAATAATGATGGGCATCTCGCCCGATGTATTTGTCCAGTTCCCCGCTTTTGAAACGTTCGTGAATAGCAACAAAATCTACCTAGATTTCAAACGCTATGACCACAAAGTCATCGTGGAAAAAGGCGTATTGACACTTGTCACTCCTAATGGATCCGTCACGTGGGAGCAAATACAGCGAGAAATACCGGTGGATGGCCAAGGTAAGATGCTAGGCTTTATTTATACAACAAAGGGTTTCTTTCGTTTAGAAGATCCTGAAGCTAGAAAGCGCCAACAAGAGATTGAAAAAGAGCAGCAGAGGTTGCTTCAGGAACGTCTGAGACTTCAGGAAGAGCAGCAGAAAGCCGTCCTGCAGCAATCCCAGGAGGAAGAGCGTATTGAAGCAGAATACGCCAAACTGGCAATACAGCAACAATTTTTGGAAAGCGAAAGACAGCGTCTACAATCTATAAAAGAACATCAGGAAATGGAAAGAGTTCGTGCCTTTATTGAGCAGGAAGCCATTCGTATCCACCGCTGGCAAGAAAGGCTCAGGTGGCAACGAGAGATGGAACATCGACGTATCGAACGTGAACGAGCCAGATGGTTTCAAGAAAAGGAAAGACTTCGCCAAGATTTAATCCGAAAGCAACAGGAATTGGACAAACTCAAGCAAGAGCAAATTCGAAAACAACAGCAGCAAGGGCAACAACAGGAAGCGGAATCGAAGAAAAAGCAAGACGCTGAGCAAGCACGGAAACAGCAAGAGCTATTGCAACAGGAGCAGCTGAGACAGCAGCAGGAAGCCGAATTGCTGCGCCAACAACAAGAAGCCGAACAAGCACGGAAACAGCAAGAGCTATTGCAACAAGAGCAGCTGAGACAGCAGCAGGAAGCCGAATTGCTGCGCCAACAGCAAGAAGCCGAGCAAGCAAGGCAACAGCAAGAGCTATTGCAACAAGAGCAGCT
>JAUXSF010000013.1 GCA_030679955.1 Chlamydiales bacterium
TTGTTTAAGTGCATCGGATTCTGCTTTGGTGAGTGTTGGTTTTCCGAGCAGTTTTTGCAGTACTTCAGCGTTATCGCCGCCTTCTTGTAGTAGTGCAGCGAGTTCTTCATCGGTTGCTGGTGCGGTTTCTCCGGCGCCGGCGCCTCCATTGACACCTTTGGCCCATACTGTTTGTTCAGCTTGGGTATTTAGGCTAGTTTCTAGCGCTTGTAGTTCGGGATCACGTTGTCCCTCTGGTTTGCCCATATCTTTAAGCAGTTGGCTACGCAGATCTGGTGGCAGATCGCTAACCATTTTCATGAATTCTTCTTGCTGGGCATCTGCATTCTCAGGTGCAACCTCTTTAGATGCTCCGGGGACTTTCACAGTAGGGTCAAGGGCTGGTCTATTCGCAGGAGCTTGATAGCTTTCTACTTGTTGACCTAGCTCACTCTGTTGCGTTTCAATGCTGTCTTGAACAGCCTGTTGTCCTTTGGGCTGTTGAACCTGTGTCGTTTTGGATGTTTCTCCAGCTTGTGCTTCGTCTGCTTGCATATACTGGGAGAGATCTGGCACATTCATGCCGCCTCCTGGGCCTACGCCTGGTGTGGACATAGGTTACCTCCTTTATCCGATATAATTATTATTCACTTTGTTCAGGGGCTGCAACGCTTGGCGGACTATTACCTTCAGGGGCTTTACCTTGATCCCTGAGGCTCTTAATGGTTAATGCAGATCGGTCTCGGATCATTGCATACTGTGGTTGTCCGCCACATAGTTCCATGGCCATTTGTAGTTCTGCTATTGCTGCGGCGATGAGGTCCATTTTCACATAGCAATCAGAGGCGTGGTAGTGTGGTACGGGGTTTTCAGGGTCTGAAACACCGACCATTGCGTATACTGTGAGGGCGTTTTGATATTCTTCCAGCATGTGGTAGCAGGCTCCTAGGCCTAATGGATACTTTGGTTCCATGCCATCTAGCATTTGTAGTAGATGAAAAATTCGAGCGGCTTCTTTGTATTTGCCTGAGTTGTAATGATGGTAGGCTTGTGCGTATAGCCCTTCGATGCTTGAGGGGTCTACTCCCATAGCTTCGCGGGGGATAGTGTTGTTGCCTATGATGTCGCCCATGATATTTTTCATGGCGAGACCTAGTTCATCACCAGTATCGTTAGCCATCATCTTGATTGCATCGGCGAAGTCGTCCGATTTTGCCATCTTATTTCCTCCTAATTAAATCACGTTCATTGTTGGAACTACTTGTCTACGTTGTTGTGCAATGGATGTGAGTTCGATAACGAAGATTGCCGCCAGCTCTAATAGGTCTTCGTGACCTTGCACAAAGTCGCTGATGCGTAGTCCAAAACTCTCAAAGGTTTTTTCTCTTGTTGCGAGCTGTTCGATAATAGAACTGCCTTGATAGGAGAGCTCGCCGAGTCGCAACTCGTTAATTACTTGAGTTGCGGATATTTTTAGAGCACCTTCATCTGAGAGGTGCTGTAGCTTTTCTGCGCAGGTGTTGAGGGTGTCAGCTGTCAACTCTGCGTATAATTCGTTACCGCTGCCGCCGATTTTCTCTAGTAGTGTTTGTGCGCTGATTGCCGAGGCTAGTAGTATAACCAGTTCAAGAACTAGTGGAACGACCTCTGACTTATTTCCAAGCAGTGCTGTGATGGTTTGTTTGGCTGCGTGATGAATGAGTAGCGTTCCGGAGGCTAGTTGTACGGCTGTTGTGCGTGCAACTTCTTGCAGGTTGGTTTTGGTGAGTTGTTTAGCTTCTTCTTCCTCTTGGTTTGGTTCATCAGCCTCTAGGAAGGCAAGTCCGCTTGCTACTTCTGGCTCAAAGGCTACTAGGTATGGGATGGCTTCTTCTCCACTGAGTGTTAGCATGGAGGTTATGGCGACCAAGGTGGCGATTTCGAGTACTTTGGCTTTGTTTTCAGGTACGCCTAGATAGACAAGTCCTGCTGAGAGTTTATTGAGAAGCTTCATAAGCGATTCGCCCATAGTTGGCGTAGAGGTTAGCACCAGGGCGTGTAACAGGGCGTTGCCTTCGGTGTTTAGTGCTGAGACGGAAGCTTCGCTTCTAAGTATGTTGCAGCCTATCATGGTCGTTGAGAGCATAGACTTAGCTAGGCTAATGACTGCGTCCGACGGCCCAGAGGCGCCATAGCTGCTAGCTCTTTGTAGGAAGATGCGTTGTTCTTCGATAATGTTGCCGTCGAGGCTTTCTAGGCCGATGGCGATTTTTTTAGCTTTTTTGTAGTCGAGCAGGTTTTGCAAATCAACAAAGGCTTTTGCTTGCTTGATCATTCTAACCATTAGTTTTGGCAGAGGGTCTAGAATTGGTTTTGCGGGGTGATTTGGTGGTAGGCTTTTTACCAATATTTTAAGGATGCCGTACTGCGTTTCGAGCATGAATATTGTGTTGGCTTGAATTTGCTTCTTAAGCTGAGTGTCGTTCATGTCGTAAATGTCTAGCAGTGCGATAGGCACGTGGACGGTTTTTGGTATAAGTGTGTCGGCGGGGAGCACGTCTTCATCGTCTTCTGCGAAAATGCCTTTGTGTTCGCCCTCTTCCTCTTCTTCATCGCCCGATTTGCGTCTATGACGTTCGAGCAGTTTTTGAGCCCAGAGCGTTACCTCTACATGTTGTTGCAGGCTGCGTTCTAGGCCATCTAGCTCTGGATCGCGCTCGCCTTTGGGCATGCTCATGTTCTTTAGCAACAGAATGCGAAGTTTCGTAGGGAGTTTTTCGAGTAAACGAATAAATTCCTCTTCGATCTGCTGCATGCTCCTGTCCGTTGTCTCCAAGGAGCCAGCAGTGCGGGCTTTGATGTATGGGGCGATGATCGGTGCTTCAGCCTTTGCCGCGTACGACTTTATGTCGCCGGAAAATTTGGCGATGTCGAGGACAAGCGAGTCCTGCATTAACATCAACTTTTCCTTCATCGAGCTTGAGGCTCCAGCAACCTGCTGTTGGTCAGTAACGTCCTGATAATCGGCATACTGGGGACCGTCAATACCGCCACCTACTGGGAAGGACGAGGGCATTAAAACCTCCTAAAATAGTTTTACTTACGCCACTTTTTTGTCTTTTTCTTTCTTTTCTGGCGTCTTTTCCTCTTTCTTATGTGTTGTTAGGTTGGTCATGGTCATTTTGATGCGGTCTTTCAGTATTTGGTGCTCATGGGAGTCTGTGCACTTCTTAAGAGCAACCTGTAGCTGTTCTAGAGCAAATTCAGGCAATCCCAACTTAACGTAACAATCCGATGCGTGATAGTTCGGCATCGGGTCTTTGGTGTTCATCACTTCAACTACTGAATAGGTCATTAGGGCATTATCATATTGCCCTAGCAAGTGGTAACAGGCTGCTAGGCCTAAGATGAATTTGGACTCAGTGGCATTCAACATGACCAATAGACGGAAGAGCTGGCTAGCTTCCCGATATTGTCCCGCGTTGTAAAGGCGGTACGCATGGCCATAAATGCCTTCTACCATTTGGTCGGTGAGGCCCATTGCATCTTTAGGCAACATGCCTTTGCTGAAGACCTCCTCAGAGACCTTGCCCAAGTCATCTTTTGAAGCTTTTTCCCCAACGCGACTCATACTTTTTCTGGGTCCCGCCATTGGTTTACCTCCTTAATCCGGTCCATTTCTAATTTGTTTCATCGTTGTATCTTTTCAGCATCCATTGTCGCGCGCTTAGGCGGCTTCAAGGCTATCGGTAAATGCCCTGCAGTATGGTGCTCATCTCCTGTAATATTGATTCAGCTAAGCTCGATTGTTGGTTGACGGATTCGTTTAGCTGGTTCACGTTTGATTGTAGGGCTTTCGCTTCATCACTAAGAATTGTTCGGAAGGAACGTAAGTTTTCGGTTAGTGTTTGGTTTTTAGGGTTCAATTCTTGACGTGCGGAGGCTGCATCATCGTCTGTACCACCAAAAGGGCTGTCATCACCTTTGGTGAAGACAGGGACGTCGGCCATTAAGTCTGTGTAGGCCTTTTGGTAGGAAGTTAAAAAGTTTAAGCGTTGGGCAACCACTGAGGCTACTTTTTGCAGGGTGCCGATCATATCGACGACTAGCTTAAAGAGCTTCCAGATGATTGTCAGGCGTTCGCCCTGCGTGCCTTTAATCGAGCTAGCACCTAGCTGGGTTGTGAGGTACGCGTCTTGAACTTTTTCGAACCATTTATGTAAGAATTGGCTCGGTATGAAATATCCTCCCTTGTCCGGATCATTGCGCATGTCTTCGATTAGTTCGTTACGCATGGTTACAAAGTCTTCTGGCGATCCATCGGGGAAGAATGCTTGGTAGATTTGTTGAAAGCTGGATACGTTCGATGTGTCACCCGCTGCAAAGGGGGTGAGGTTAACCGCCGTCACTGACATAAATTTGCGGAAATTGCTGATGAAGAAGTCAGTAGGGCCTGCAGCGCCATCTAAGGGTCCGGACAGCGGTGGAATATCGTCTGTTTTGTCGACGTTGAATTGGTAAGTTTTTAAGAACTGTGTGAAGCTCTCTGTAAACTGGGTTTGCAAGGTTTCTGTTGGCACGCCACTGTAGTCGCCGCCAAAGGCTTGTAGAATGCTCATGTAGTCGCTAAAGAACCCGTCGAAAAGCGGCCCACTCATTGGGTCGCCTTCTGCTGCTCCAAAGCCATTAACACGCGCCTGCTTCACAAACTCTTCCCAGGTACGTGGGAATACCTTCCGTTGAGCCGGATCGGTTACCATCGTCCCGTAGCTCGCCAGCAGCGTGTCGAACTGAGCGGTGGTGCCCTCACCTGTAATTCCTGCTTCTGCTAAACCCGTCGGATTATCATTCGGATCAAAAGCAAAGAACTTCGTCTGAAGCTTGTTGAAGAATGAAATGTCTTGCGGGTCCGTAAGATTCAAAGCCATATTTGCCTCCTAAAACATAGAGGATCGGTCTAGTATCATCGAAGTCTGTTCCTCTACTATCTTTATTCTATCCCGTAATGCGTAATAATAACAAAATATTTGTTATTATTTACTATCTTGCGGCGTTTTGAGCCATTTTTTCAATCATTTGGCTAATTCTGCTGAGCATTGCAGACGCCGATTTATAAAATTCTTCAAAGACGAACATATAACGTCGGAAGTCTTCTTTCTGTTGGTCGTTCAAGTTAGTGGCGGCTTGTATGGCGCCGATGATGTTACGTTGTACGTCCCCAGCGGCGTTAGCTAGTTCTGGATCATCAGTGTCGATGTGTTTATCCATGTTGTCGATTAGCCAAGCTTCTAGTTCGGTTTGTGAAATTTCTGGGTTTCCATCGCCGTTAGTTTCGAAGAACAGCTTCATATCATTCAGAACTTGTTCAATTTTTCCGGCGAGGGAGTTTTCATCCCTTTGTGCTACACCTTGGTCATCGATAGTCGGAGGGTTCAGTAAGTCTAGCTTGGTCAGCTGTTCTGCTAGATCGTTTCGAGCTTGGGTGACATCTCGTAGTACGTCCTGAGGGTTTTTGCCTTGATAGTCGACGACAGGGTTTATGGGGTCTTTATAGGCATCTTCAGCAAGGTCGTTATAATCTTCCACGGCCTGATCAAGGTCATCATCTGGCAGAGAGCTTAGGTCGATGGGGTCACGCGCTTCAGGTTTAAGCAGGTTACGAATGCCTTGTAGAGTCGTTAGTACTTCAGTAACTTTTTTAGTTGATGCAATGGCGTCGTATAGAGTGTTCAGTTGCCCCGCTAGCAGTTCGTTACCAGTTCGCACGTATTCCAGCTCGATCAGCGATTGTAGGGACCTGTTGTTGTCGATTGCCATTCCGGCGCGGTTCACCAATATGTTAACGCCTTCAACGCCTAGATCTCTCCAGCGCATAAGGCCTGCGATATCGGGGGATCCAGTTATGCCGGCGGAACCCATCGAGCGAGACAGCAAGTCAATCTGTCGCGCCATATCGCGTGTTACGCGCATGAGCTTGACTATGGGCTTACCATCTTTATCGATGGAAGTCACTGTCATGCCATTTGCTGCAAGATTCTTAAGGGCTGCCATAGCATCCCCCACCGCTGCTGCGTCAGCTGCAGTTACGGTATTGACATCCTTACTAAGGGCGTCTTCCAGAATCTTAAAATTTTGCCGATATACAGCGACGATTTCATCATCTGTAAAGTTAAGCTCTGTCTGTACTAGCCCCAAGCCATCAACTAGAATAGCCATAGTTTCATCTCCTCTCACTTACTGTTAATTTATTGCGAATACAGTAAGTGTTCCACTTAAATATATTATAATATATATATTACTTTAATTCAATATTACTAAAACCTCTTATTAGCCTATTTGGATGTCTAACCATCCACGTTCAAAGGCAGTACCTTTAGATTGCTCGTACATTACGCCGATGAGAACCTGTCCTGGGTCGATAACATCGCGTAAGAAGCTTTCGAGTTGTGTGACAGATTCATTTGCGTTGCTATATTCTTCAGCTAATTTGGCACCTACTTTTCCATCATTACTTTCCTGTACGCTTTTGAGGTTGTCGGAAAGGATACTATGAATGGAGTTAGGTCTTTCCTCGCCTGTTTGTCGTTGTAAGATGGCGGGCTCGCTAAAGTCCGCGGAGAAGCCAAACACGCGGAAGAGTGTTTCATCCGCCAGTCCTGGTGCTGCTTGGGGGCCTACTTTAGAGATCAGGTTGCTTTGCAGCTCATCTTTGGTAGAAGCCCCAAGTGTAAATAGCGAGACATCATTAGCGATTTTTTCGGCCAGTCCTGGGGGTATGTTGCTTCCGAGAACCCCGCCAAGCAATTGTGTCACTTGATCTTCCAGGCCTTGCTTGCTGTTGGGTATGCCTTGTTCGCCAAGGGATGAGGAGACAACACCACCAATCTTTTCTCCTGTGGCTTTATCATAGCCTCCATCCGATAAACGTCCTTTGAGGAAGTCACCTAGAAGAAGAGCTATGGTATCTGAACCGTAAGCGGAATTTAGGGCATCGAAGTCGATGGGAACGCCTGCAAACTGCTCTTCTGAAGCCCCTGTGGGCTGCCCAGTGATTAAAGCTGCATCTACGGATTTAAGTAGTCCGGGAGAATCCGTTTCCGCTACTAAAGAGCCCAATCCTAGCTTTAAGAGTGCACTGGAGACGACCGCTTCTAGATCCTTTTCTACACGGCCCTTTTGCTCAGCGGACATATTTTGTAGCCCGTTGGTTTTGCTCAAAGCCTCGGCAACAGGTTGACTGAGGGCACCCGAGTTAACAACACCTAAAATAGCCGACGTGGTGCCTATAGAGGAGGCTACACGAATTGCATCGTCCTCTGGTTTTTGTTTAGACATATCTGTTTCCAGCAAGCCTAAGCCTGGAAGAGCGCCATGGATACTGCTACGAATAAACATCGACATCGTAAAGGGCTGTAGCAACTGCACTAGCGGCAATGTTTGGTCTACGTTTTGCAGGGTAAACATCTGCTCCACCGTACCGCGCCCTAGAATGGCATCTGTTCGCGAATGGTCTAAGCCCATGGCTAGAGATGCCAGAGAGGTTCCAGCGCCACTACCAGAGTCTTCCGGTTTTACTGTTTCCTTACGTTCGATATAAGCTTCTGGCCTTGTAATGTCATTGACACCGGCGTTTGGCCGTACGCGCTCATTCAATAGTAGTTCCTGAAGGTTGTTCTGACTTGTCATATAGTTAAGTGCTTGCAAGAAGAACGGCATAAACTGGGTCGCCAAGAAGTCATCAAAGAAGTTCAGATCACTGGGTTCAGGCTTAGTCTCAATGGTAGTTGGAATATCTACTGGAGTAGCATGCTCGATTGGCGTGGTAACATCCGCATAGGGTAGGTGAGTCTTCTCTGCCACTAGCGGGATATGGTCTTTATAAGGTTCATGCTCTTGGTGGGGTAACGGAGCTTTACCCTCCTGCTGACGTTGAATGTTGTCCTGGTCGATTTGAGCATTATTGGCATCTATCTGGGCATTGTAGGAATCTACCTCAGCATTATAACTGTCTATTTCAACATTAGATGCTGTAGCCGAAGCGTTGTAGTCCTGTGCGTAGGCGTTATAATCGTCCACAGAGGAGTTATAATCATCGATAGCTGCATCGCGCTCTGCAGGACTAGCAAAGCCAGCACTGTTTTGAGTGTTAAAGCTGTCTGCGGCGGTATTATAACTGTCAGTTTGCGTGTTCAGCGCACCAGCCTTCTGTTGTGTGTCGCTGATGCTGTTATTGGCTGAGTTCGCCGAGCCGTTTAGTTGCCCGGTAGCCTGGTCCGAACCCCCAGCGTCTGTTTTTGAAGAAAGATAAGTCTGCAAGAGCTGGTTATATTTCTGAAGCGCATTGGAAACCTGTGATATGGCATCCCGCGCCTGTTTACGGCTAAAATCAGCCTCTTTAAATTCGATATCATGCAGGTTTTCCTTAAAACTCAAGCGGCTGTCAGAAACGGCTTTGAAGAACGAGTTAATGGAAAAACCTGAATCATTCAAAATAGCATCAGATGCGCTCGAAAGCGTATCAGTGTTGGCAGTACTATTTGTACTTGTAATATTGAGCGTTGGTGCTGGATCGCTCGGTCCACTAGGTGGTGGGGGAGCTGCCGGAGGGGGCATTCCGATTGGATCACTCATGATGTTACTCCTCTGCTTCAATCATTCGGTTGTCGTTTCGAGACAGCCGTGCGTTGGCGATAGTATTTGGCGATCATTTATGCAAGATTGGTGCCAACGAGCGACTCCTCTGTAATAGACAAACAGTATTAGGCAATTCCTTATAATTATTATAGCATATTTAAAAATATAAATTAACTTGTTTAAAAGTGCGATTGATTCAATAATAAAATATAAAGTGAGATGAAGTATTAATTTGAGAGATGGAATGGTTATGTTAAAACTACTTGTTTTATGCATGGTATTAATCGCTGGGCAAGCGCAAGCCTCTAATCAGATGGTTGCTCAGAGCTCGGGTTTTAGTGAGCACCAGCTGGTTGCCAGTGTCCAGGATCTGGAGCGCTCTGTGCATGACAAGGTGAATGCCCAACGAAGTTCAAAGGGCCTTCCCAGCCTGGAGTATAATGAGTCCATAGCCAGCATCGCTAGGCAGCATAGCGAAAACATGGCAAACAACGCGGTGCCGTTCGGTCATGGCAGAGTACAGCAGCGTTACGACGACATCAAATTACTCATAACTGTGACTAAGTTAGCCGAGAATGTGGCTTATGCTTGGGGATATAGCAATCCCGACGAAATCGTTGTGCAGGGATGGATTAACAGCGAAGGACACCGCAAAAACATGGAAGGCGATTATAACGTTACCGGTATTGGGGTTGCCCAGGGTGCGGATGGGGCCTACTATTTCACACAGCTATTCGCCAAACAAACCAAATAGCGCGGCGCTTCCATTAGTCGAAACGTATTCTGTAGCTAATGCTGCGAAGCAGCAATTCCTATCTTAGCCCCTAGCCATACCCGAAGAATGAGGGTTGGCTAGGGGTATGTTCAAAAAAGCCTTCGCGTTGCGGAGCACCGCATCTTGATTAACGTAAGCAGTTTAACACAGACGCGATGCTCTGCAGCGCGAGGATATTGATATTTCCACCCCTAGCCAATCCTCATTCTTCGGGTATGGCTAGGGGCTAAGATAAAAATTGCTGCTTCGCAGCAGTAACTGCAGAGAATCCGCCTAGCCTTAAATTGACATTACCGAGTTTTCCGCAGGAGCTGCCAACTTATTTTCTAAGATGTAATCGACAAGAGCATTTTCTAATGCTTCATCTTTTTCAAAAAATTCATCGTCAAGCGCTTCTAGTAACTGGTCGTGTTCTTCCCATGTACCCATTATTTCCATTCTGTCGTCGATGTCTTCACTTGGCTGACCATTAGGGAAAAGACTGTTCATCTTTTCTAGTAAGACTACGATGTCATTTGCACCCAATAATTTTAAATCGGTGATCGTGTCAAAAACGTGAGTTACAGTGTCTTCACAAAAATAGCTACATAATCCCCCATTACTTACCATGCTAATCAAAGATTCAACATTGAACCACACTCTTTCCGGCCCCGTCAATGAGCTATAATCTTGAAAACCCTTATCCACTATTTTTTCCCAAGTCTCCTGATAATCGCATAAATTTTTGTCCATTTCTCGTCCATTTGATTCATTCGGTTTGTGTTGTGAAGGTGAAGTCTTTTTCATGACCAAATTTTTTCACCTATTTGTAAGACCTCTTCTCGGGTAACTCCAATTCGCGTTTGAAATTCCCAATCCTCTATTTGTTTCGAAACTTTTCAGTCGAATAGCGTTAGTGTAACTTGAGGCAGGTATATCGACCTTTTGAGTGGCTATATTTTTTGCCGTTCCTAAAGACTTAGGAATATTAAAGCATGGAAGCGCGGTGGCGGATTCTCCCATGGTGCCAGTCATAGTGATGTCACTGTCTAGCAAAGTAGCATATATATGTAGCTAACTTGATCACATCTAAGACAAGTGCGATTTTTTTGGGTCGCTATCATACTCCAAAATTGTGTCTGCTAATAGCGCCACAAAACAACGTCCTTCATTCTTCCCACTCAAAATTTCAATGCATTTTTTTTGTTCATCGAGAACTTCAATACTGAGGCAGTTGCTAATGTGAAAACTTGCTATAGCAATGTTGGCATTAGGGTTATTATAAACAGAGATATTTGCTGTATTTTCATAAACTGATACTAACAAAGTGATGTATAAATCATCTTTACGTGAAAATTTAAACCAATAAATAGCTTGTTCTTCATCGCTTAATGGCAATAGTTCATCAAACACTGATAGAAGTTGCGTGATGTTTATCTTCATATTTCTCCAGGAATTACCGTGATAACATCCTTGCATTCATTTAAAATCACTCTAACGCCAGTAGTGCCGGGTTGAGCTATTTCGGCTTCAACAATTGACGACGGTATTCCGCGAGGTATTGGTCTATTTTTAGACCACCAGACACCAAAAGCTCGCGTTTGAAATTCATCGCCGGCCACTTTAGCTCTTTGTAGAGCACGAGTTTCCAAGAAAGCCACCACTTCAGGAGTATTGGGTGCCATTCTTTCTAAGGCATGTTCAGTATACCAGCGACCATTAATTGTGGCACCCCCTTTCTGGGGCAAAATCCACCCACTTTGATGGGTCATTTCAGCTCCAGCGGTTTCCAGGCTTCCTCCTATGGATTTAGGAATATTAAAGCATGGAAGGACGGCAGTTTATCAAAGGAGTCACAGCGTACTTTCAGGGCAATGCCCACCTCCATGAGAAAAACTTTGGCTTATCGCAAAAGATCACTTATCTGTCAGGGGTTCATGGAGAATGTAAGGGCCTCGTCGAGTAAATAAAGTCTTTCTAAGACAATTCTATTCACAATACAGTTTGTCAATTAGAGACTCTAGAATAGCACCATGAGAATTTAGTTCATCGTTTTCATCAAAGCCTATCATCTGTAATTGATCTCCACATAAATCACGAAGCTCCTCAGCCTTTTCCTCTGATAACGTTATAACAAAAGCGTTGCTACAATGCGTAGTAACGCTTGAAATTAGGTTTTTCCAATCTTTGTGTAAAAAATTTTCATTCATCAAACAATTGAATTCATTCTTATTGACTTTGACAACTTTCATTATTTTTAATCCTCCATTAATAACTTTTTAGCTTTTTTTGATGAAGTGGGGTTCACTGATACTATCTTTTTTGTTGAAGGATTAATCACAACCTCAGCACTTTGCCCAATATACCTTTGACTAGGCCTTCCACAATGACCTATTTTAATTTTACCAATATCCAATGGAGACAGCAAGGCTTCTAGTATAGACTTTGGAAGAATGCCTCGTTCGATAGCTCGATTAACTGCTTCGTAAAACCATTAGCAATATCATTAAGCGTTTTTGTAGCTGCCGGTATCTTTTCGATAAAATGTTCTATCGTATGGGCAGTAGGCTTCGCTGTATTTATTTGAATTGTGTCTTGTGCTATCCAACAAATTCCCGTGCTTGCAGTTGCTGCTCGCGCGCATTGTAAAAATTTGACTGCACCCGCAGTGCCAGAGATGCTCAAAAGGTCGTCCATAACATTTGCATTTTGTTCGGACAGTCCTGTTTTTTGCAACAGCTGTGATGTCGCTGTTTCATTATATGTTCCGGTAATAGCTGTACGCATCCCTGCAGTAACATGATCGAGTCCATGCGCTACTAGAGCGCATCCTATTGGAGCGGCTAGACCGTAAGTACTAAAGGTTAGGAGGCTTCCAATAGAGGCTTCTGTAAAGCCTGCAGCGGCTTGCAGGGACCCATGAAAGCGGGGGCTTTCCCACAGATTAATAATTGGTTGA
>JAUXSF010000036.1 GCA_030679955.1 Chlamydiales bacterium
TTATAGCCTCAGTAGCTACTTCCATCTTAAATTCGGGTGATCGTTTTTGATTTCCTTGCGCCATATAATCCTCATTTCAAGGTGCAATTGTATCAAAAACGCGCAAAGTGCGCTGTCCAACTTTTGGGGTCCATTATACCTCTGCGCCTTTGCGTTTAATGCTTTTTATAGACCTCTATATCGCCGGAGTCGCGATCGATCGCCGTGTCCGGTACCTCTAAAATCAGGCTATAGTTTTCATGAAACGCATCCCACTCGCTGGCATCGGGAGCTATGAGGTTCTTTTGAATGATGATATAGTCGGGATCTGTTTTTTCCAGAAAGGCTCGCGTTGCTAAGCCGTAATTAACACCCTTCTTAACCTCGTGGACAAGCCCCAGCTTTGCTAAGGAGGGATTGACGAGGCCTACAGCGTCATAAATGTGCGCGCCGGAATAGTATCCGATAGCACCAATTTCATGAGTAAATATAGACTTCTCCGGTGTCAAGTCATGTTTGTCTTTTAGCGTTTTGACAACATTATAATAGGCTTGGACACGGTGAGTGTAAACGTCTAGCAATGTCCCCTTCGTGAAATAGGTCCACCGTACATCCAACAGAGCAACAAGAACCATGATAGCAACCATGGCCCACTTCCATCGAAGGAGTAACGAGTACAACCCCCAAAAGAAGAAAATGGCTAGCAATGTCGTCATGGGGGCTGGATACCAATACCAAACAGGAGGGTTTGCCACAGAATACAAAGCAAAGTTTAGCGTAGCTACACCCAAAGCAAAGACTCTAGACCACCTTCTAGGCCATTTCACAGCACCATAAACCACAATAGCCAACACAATAACCAAACTAACGGGCCATGGAATGCTCCCCAGAGGAATCAATAATGCCGGCGCTTTTAAGAAGTAGACAAATGCCTTCAAAGGATCTTTAGAGCCTATTAGATGCTTGATCTCCACAGAAGCGGGATAAAGCGTTCCAAATCCCAAATAGTAAAAAGCCGCGAAAGCTACCGCAAACATCCCCAAGACAACATAGATAATAAATTTTCCGCGGCGCAAAAGGTTGATCAAACCTACAATAGCCATAGGAACGCTGCCTTCTGGCCTAGTCAGCAAAGCCATACCTGCAAAAACTGAGGCCGCCATCATCGACAGATCAACAGAGACCATTGCCAAGAGCAGCCATAGCACGTAGAGAGGTGTCTCCATACCCCCTTGCGAGGCAGATAAAAATAGAGGGTTCCATAAGGTCACCAACGCCAGCCCACAAGCAAAAAGCACGCTAGCACCAGCTACGAAGAACAACCGCGTGAGCACAAGCAGACACAGATACTCCAGCCCTATATTTACACCAATGTCTATGGTAACTAGGTCTGCTGAAGGTACGATAAGCTGAACCAGAGCAAGCAGCAAGGCGTAAAGAATAGTGGAAATGCCAAAAATGCGTTCGCCCACATGGTAGGTAAAGGAGCCTTCCTCCACCAAGTTGTGAACGTAACGCAGAGTAATGTATGCATCATCTATCAGGAAGCCTGGCCCAAAATGCGCCAAGGCTACCCGTACAGATACATAGACAACGAACCCAAGCAATATCCAAAGCCCTGTGCGCATAGCAATTCCCTACTGTTTTATGTAGGAATAGCACGACAGGAAAATTATTGCTATTTGAGCTTCGACAATGATGCTAAACTGGCGACCAAATTGCGTGTCTTTTGATCTTTGACGAAGAAGACTTTGTACATTAGTCCAGCTCCCCCCTCATAGATTTCATCCACACGCCCGATGCCAAATTCCCTGTGAAACACCATATCACCTTCAACAAAGTCAGATGAAGGTTTTGGCCTCTCATAAGCCTGCTCTGCATCGTCGTATACGATACGCTCTTTGCGTTCCTCCACCACTTCCTCTGAATCATCGCCAGATAGCGGTTCGCGAACAGCACGTGAGTACTCCCTTGGTATTTCGCTTAGAAAGCGGCTTCCGTACATAGAACGACGGCCACCCCACAGATGGCGAGACCTAACACGCGATACGTATAGGAACCTCTGCGCTCGTGTAATACCAACATAGCAAAGACGGCGCTCTTCTTCTAATTGCGATGGGTTGTCACGGCTATTAACGTGAGGGAAGAGGTCTTCTTCCATTCCGACCAAGAAGGCCACAGGGAATTCTAAGCCCTTACCACTATGCAGCGTCATCAGATTGACGCGAGGCTCGGAAGGATCAACTTCGTCAATACTAGCTTTAAGCGATAGCTCTTCGAGGAAGTTAGTTAGCTGCCCGCCTGGGTTAGTCTCCTCCCACTCGTTGGCTTTGGTAACCAATTCCTCAAGGTTGGATGCGCGGTCATCATAGGTTTCCTGATCTTGCTGTAAAAAACCTAAATAGCCTGAAAGGTTCATGGCAGCCTTCACCAAATCAGTCAATGAAACCTGATCGCGTAAGCGCCGAAGTCCTTCGATTAAGTCCACGTAGCCTTTAAGGGCGTTACGCTGCTTTGGCGACAGCGGTGGATGCGTGAATGTTCCATCCACAAGGCCTCTGCAGAAGTCAAAGATCGGCAAGCCTTCTATCTGTGCACCACTGCGAATTTTATCGACACTCGTCTCGCCGAGACCGCGTTTTGGCATATTAACCGTACGTTCAAAAGACACCATGTCGGTGCTTGAGTTAACAATACGCAGATAGGACATGACATCCTTAATCTCACGCCTTTGATAGAACGAAACACCGCCAACAATCACATAAGGAATACGCATGGATAGGAATCGGTCTTCAAATGCACGAGATTGGAAGTTGGTGCGGTAAAAGACGACCATACGATTGGCAGGAATGCCGTGCTTATCCCGGTGGTAACGTATGCATTCGGCAACAAACCGCGATTCTTCATTTTCATCTTGGCCGGTATAAAGGCCTATTTTCTCGCCTGGACCCAGGTCACTCCACAGATTTTTCTCGTAACGTGATTCGTTGCGGCTGATGACTGCGTTGGCAGCGTCTAGAATGTTTGAGGTACTACGATAGTTTTGCTCCAAACGTACAATCTTGGCGTCGGGGTAATCCTTCTGGAAATCTAGAATATTACGAATCTCCGCACCGCGCCATGAGTAGATGGATTGGTCAGGGTCACCCACTACACACAAATTACGACTTTTCTGCACTAACAGCTGAATAAACTGGTACTGCGCCACGTTGGTATCTTGATATTCATCGATCAGAAGGTACTGCCAACGGTTTTGGTAATAGGCTAACACTTCACTATGTTCGCGGAACAACCGTACAGGCAAGTATAGCAGGTCATCAAAGTCCAAAGCATTATACTGAAACAGCTTGTCGCGATAGGCGCGGTAGAGGATGGGCATCCTTTCAGCAAATAGCCCACGAACACCCGGCAGATTAACGTTATCGGGATCTTGAAGGGCATTCTTAGCTTTGGATATCATTTGACGCAGGTTTTTAACATCGGCACGCTCGCAGGCCCAGCCAAGTTCGTCAATGCAAGCCTTAATGACCTTCTCAACATCCTCTTCATCATAAATAGTAAAGTCGCGTCGGTAGCCCAAATGATGAATAGACTCGCGCAGAAGACGTGCTCCAAGGCTGTGGAAGGTGCTCAACAGCACATCAAAACTGGTGGCCGTACTGATACGATGGCGCATCTCTCCAGCAGCTTTGTTGGTGAAAGTCACGCCCAGGATACTGTGTGGATTTACACCCTTCTCGATTAGCCTAATGATACGCAGAATCACCACGCGTGTCTTACCCGACCCTGCACCGGCTAGAAGCAGAAGTGGCCCTTGATCATGCTCCACCGCTTCACGCTGCTGTTCATTTAGACCATCAAAAGTATCGTTCTTTTTTTCCGACATTAGTTGCACGTCATTCCTCGTATTATCTATGCCGAAAAGCATACCACGGACCGGCTATGACGAACAACAGTCAAAGAGTGTTTAAAAACTTATAGGGTATAAGCAGCCTTGCTAGCTCTTTCCTCAAGTGTTCGGAATAATTCGACGCTTCTATCTTCCTCAGATAAGTCATCTGTTTTCTGATCTTTGATTGCGCGAATGACTTCTTCCATCGAATACAAATCCTTTCCCTGTCTGTAGTAGGACCAGGCAAAATAACCTTCGGCATAGGCAGCTTGTTGTTTAAGCTGCTCAAAGTTTACTTCTACAGAAGATTCTTCCATTTCAAGGTGCGGAGGAAGATTTTTAGCACTATTCGACGTAGCAAATGAAATTAGTTCAACTTTTACTAATAATCCTACACCTGGAGGAAAGTTACAATTGTCACCGTAAGCATACTTGGGATGAATGTATAATTCTCTCACCTCTCCTACTCGCATTCCCTGCAGCCCTTGCACGACGCCTGGAATAAGGTCATCAAATTCGACTGTCATTATACCTTGTTGAGGATCTTCTTTGGTTTCACTTAAATACTCTACCTGGTATTTTAACTTGATATCTTTAGCATTCGCAGACAAAGTTACTCCTCTTCCCAAACTCTTAGTTATACTATAAACATGATTAGGCACGACGATGTGAACATTAGATTCTTTAGCTATAACATCTAAAGTCTGCTGTGTATTCTTTAAATTTTCTACCTTCATCAGTTTCCAAATAGCCTCGCCGAACTGGAAAAGCTCTGTTCTTAACTCAGCATTTTGGCTCAACAGACCATTAGCTCCATTGGCCCGTTCAGCAGCTTGTATTCCCTCTACAAAACGCGCGGCATAACCTTCATCCTTACACAACATATTTTGTTTAATTACAGATGCAATAATGGAGGCATTTTTGTCGCTTTTTATTGGTTCAGGTGATGGTATCAATACGTGAGGAACCACAGGTAAGCCGGACAGTTCTGGATCATTTCCAACTAGTAGTTTTAGAGTTTGTATCAAGCAATCATCAGATTCACTTAAACGAATGATATCGTCTCGACAAGACGTGTACGCCTGTAGCAGAGCCTTTGTTTCCTCGCTCGATTTCACACACTTAAAGTATGGAAGGTGTAGAGCATGTGGCGGTGTAACATCAGTCGAAACATCAAGTTTTTGTTCTAAGTATTGCTTTTCTTCTGAGAGATTTAGAAAACCAAAACTAGGCTTCAACTCCATGTCTGTCAGAGGGGCGCCCGGAATAAAGTATTTCGGAATTTTTGAAGAAACAGACTTCAGCCCGCTGCGCATAGCTCGTTTTGCCAATGGAGGGCGTTCTTTTTGAGCAATATTGGAATTAATAGCTTCTAGACGACTTCCAGTAATAGAATTTTCCACTCCAAAACCCAGGATAATTCCCGTTAATATTTTATTATTATTTAATACTGTCGAAAGCATTTTACCAGATATAATCTCTTCCAATAATCCTTCTCCAGAAACTCCAGGCCCTAGAACAGCTTTAAAGAGGATTAGATTGCGCGCCACAGTTGATAGAAACGCCTGACGATTAATCCACAACATTTCTCTGTGACCACCATTAGAATCAGATATCGCTATGATGACCAAATCATTTTTATGGGCAACGGGTAATTTATTCCAGACTTCGACTCCCTTAGAAACAGAGTCAAAATCTAAATAGGTTTGCCGAGGAAAAGCGAAATTCGTTTTAGGTACAAAAGGCTGTTCATAAAATGCTTCAAGGCAAGCAGGCTTTACACCCCAAAGAACGTATCCTCCCTCCGACTCACGCAACATGGATTTAAAAAAGCGTAATAAATCAGCCTTGTCGCTATAAGAAACCTGTGCAAGAATATCTTGCCAGGATTCCGCTACAAGAAATGACGAAAGAAGCATATTTAAAATGAATAAAAAATAGCGAATTGTTGAGGAGATCATAGTGTTTTTTAATTTTTAGTACGACATATGGGACAGCGGGTATGCTCTAGATAAGAATAAACCGTACCACAAGAGACACAGCTTATGTAAGTATCTATAGTATCGTGAAAGTCAAGATGAGCATCACAGGAATAATAACTGCCGTCTATATGATATTCAAGATTAGAAACCGAATATATCCTATTACCGAGTCGGGCGAATAGTCCCTGGTCTGTAACCAAAATATCTTCAGCTCTAACGACAAGCTTTGCTTCTAAGTTTTCGATGTTTTCATGACATGCAATCGCTGAAGTCTGAAAAACTACTAAGGATAACATGATCAACCAAATGTAAGGCATATGTGTCCTTTTTGTTATTTATAGCGTTGTAAAAGCGCAAAGATATTTTTTTTATCTAATTTTCGTCAAGTAAGATTATCCAACATATCCAATATCAACTCACCCTAGATTAGATTTTTGGAACCAGAAATAGAGAGCTAAGGGTCAACCAATAGCCTAATATTGGAAGACAACTAAAGATTTTGTGATCGAGCTATTCCAGCGGAGACTTTCCGATCCAGCTCTGAATTTGCCAACAGGTTTTTACCTGTATATCCTGCTAAAAATTAGAACATAACAGTGATACGCAGGATCGCTGCGCGGCAGGATAGGCAGGATAGGCAGGATGAGAACATTTTAAACTAATTATTGATAAAAATGATTAATAAGTTTACAATAAATGTAAATTAATTAACATTAGGATGGCAATTCATGATTAAATACGTATTAGCAACATGTGTATTTCTAAGCATGTGCACACTAAGTCAAGCAAACGAGACATCAGTACGCGTATCATCGGCGCCAGCAGCCCAAGCCCCTAAAACCGAAGCAACGCAGAAGCCAGCGAACACCGGTAAGCTGTATCTGTGCGAAAACACGTCCCTAAAACTTTTCCCTTGGGGTGCTGATCTCAGCATCTACATCGCCTAAGTTACCATAGCGGTGGTAGTCGTAGCTTACGGCTACCTCCCGCAGATAATTTAGAAGCTCTATCCTTCCATTCAAGACCACAGGTTTCACGATCACCCGGGCCCCGATATCCCATAAGCCCTTTTGTAGAGCTTGGCCGGGCGGCTGAAGTAGCCTCACCCTGGTAAATGGATGTTTAGAGATATATTCAACAAAGTTTCCGTCTTCTCCACCTTCGCTGACTTCTAGGGGGGAACCACATATAGCTGCGGCAGAGCGTACCCTTTCGATATCTTTTGCACTGTCGCCCTTTTGAACGCGCAAAGCCACTGGAACGGGGCGATAAGAGAGGGTATTTTCTTGTCCAACGACCTCCCCCATCAAATGAGTACGGCTGAAATAGCTGTCCCAAAAGTACTGATAGGAATCGCTTGTCCCGAGATTGTCTGCATGCATTAGATTGATTAGGTAGTTTGGCCCACCGGCCTTAATCCCTGGGCCAAACGAGCTTTCTTTACAGCCTCCAAAGGGTTGTCTATAGACCACTGCCCCTGTAATACCTCTGTTGATGTACAGGTTCCCGGCCTCTATATTTTGCCGCCATTGATCAATCTCACGCCTGTCCAGGCTATGAATCCCTGAAGTAAGACCATAAGGGGTAGCGTTAGCGTATTCAATGGCTTGACTTAGATTTTCAGCTCTAACAACGCTCAACACTGGACCAAAGAGCTCTGTCTTGAATGTAAAACTTCCAGGAGTAACCCCTACTTTTATCCCTGGAGACCATAGCAAGGGATCGCTGGCGCTTTGCTTTGGTTTTAGGAGCCAGCTTTCTCCAGCTTCCAACGTTGTTAGCCCACGTAAAAGATCCGGCCCAGGTTCTCTAATTAAAGGGCCTAGTCGAGTGCTTAGGTTGGTGGTGGGTCCTACCAGCCAACTAGCGGCGGCATCACGCAGTTGATCCATAAAGTTTGAATCATCATAGACCTCCGCTTCGCAGATAAGAAGGCTGCAGGCACTGCATTTTTGCCCGGAATGGCCAAAGGCTGATTGCACGATATCCCGCACGGCTAGATCGCGATCAGCCATGCGCGTGACAATAATGGCGTTTTTTCCGCCGGTTTCGGCGAGTAAGTCGAGTCCTGGACGCAGCTTCATCAAATGTTTGGCAGTTGCTGTTGCGCCGGTTAAGATTACCGCACTAACTCTGGGATCTTTGATCAGCTGGCTGCCGACGGGCTCGTCCTCGCATACGATAAGCTGTAAGGCATTCTGGTCGATACCACCTTCCCAAAAAGCTTGTGCAACCACCATACCTACCTCCACTGCCTCTGGAGCGGGCTTAAAAATCACCGCGTTACCAGCGGCTAATGCAGCAGCGATGCCTCCAACTGGGATAGAGCAGGGAAAATTCCAAGGAGGTGCCACTACGACAATACCCTTTGGCGACCAACGAATGTCTTTATGCTGGTGTAGCTCAAGAATGTTACGGCGATAGTATTCGACAAAGTCGATAGCCTCTTGAATCTCCACGTCAGCTTCAGGAGCCGTTTTAGAGCAGGTATGGACCATCACGTTCATTAATGCAGATCGCTGACGTCGGAAAACTTGCGCAACTTTCCATAGAACCTGTGATCTTTCCTCAGCCGAACTTTGCGTCCGAGCTCTACTTAAGGCAACCTCAAGCTCTTGTAAGTTCATTAGTTCTGGCCGCGTCCAGTTTTCAGGCTTCTGAATGACCTCTCGAATCCAGTTTCTATTCTGTTCAAGAGCCCAATCAGTGTCCGATTCATTAACAAAAAGACCATCAAAAGGCGGCTGGACAGGCTTCTGAGATCTATCTTGTATGCGATTAGGAAGCGAGGAAACAGAATCAATTTTTTTGCATGCTTCAGTAAACAATTCAACTTGTGCGTTCCAAGCTGGCGAACCCGGTTTTAGCTCAAAAGCATGGCGTAGAAAGTTTTGGGGAGCTGTGTTTTCGTCCAAACGACGAATCAAGTAGGCTATAGCGTTCTGAAATTCATCGGCCGCTGCAGCTGGGCAATACAGTAACATCCCGCCAGCTAAGGTTTGCACAACGCGGCGCGTATGATCAGCCATCCCTTCAAGCATTTCAAAGATCACTTCATGCTCTAAGCTATACTCTGCGCGTAGCAGAAGAGCAAAGGAGATGTCAAAGAGATTATGGCTTCCTATGCCCAAATGAACTGCGTGTGCACGCTTGGGATGCATGCCATAATGGACCATTCGTTTAAAATTCGCATCGACATCTGCCTTATCTGAATAAGGGGCCTGAGGCCACTCGTGAAGCGAGGAGATGACGCGCTCCATCCCCAAGTTTGCTCCCTTCACAATTCGAATTTTAACTGGAGCTCCACCCCTTGCTATGCGCCGTAACGACCACTCAGTAAGTTGTTGCTGATACTTAAACGAATCAGGAATGTATGCTTGTAGCACTATGCCAGCTGAATAGTGCAGAAACTCTGGCTCGTCCAACACCTTTTGAAATAATGCTACGGTGAGGGCTAAATCGGAATATTCCTCCATGTCCAAATTAACAAATTTGACTCCAGCTGCCCTATAGAGCTCTCTTAAGCGCTCTGATAAAAGGTCTAGCGTCCTATCCCAGCCTAACAAATTCAGCTGACTGCATATGGTTGATATCTTAACTGAAATATAGTCTACATCAGGCTTGGCAAGGTCCTCAAGGTAGATGCCTAGACGATGCTTCGCCTCTTCTTCGCCAAGGATAGCCTCTCCCAAATGATTAAGATTGATGCGTACGCCTTGCTCTTGGCGCATTTTGAGATGTCTGGACAGTGCCTTTGCTTCTCCTGGCATAATCACGCGCGAAATATCATGCCTAAGCAAGATCTTTACCATCGGCACGAGCAGTGGAGCTAATAGCTTACCAAGCCATTTGAAAAGCCCAATTCCTATTCGCTTTGGTAAACTTAGATAACGCGGAACTCCATAGTTATTGATAAGGTAGGCAAGTTGATCGGCCACACGATAGGGATCTCTGCTGCGAAAACACTGATCGGTCATGGCTGTAGTAAATGCCTTACCAGAAGGATCGCTCATCATGCGCGCCATTTGCGCTTGCAGGCATTTTTCTGAGCGCGTCTGCTCTTCGTCTGCCCAACGCACTAGTATGGCTGCTAAAGCAACGGAATCTTCACAGCGTTGCGACATAGCTCTTGGTATACCCTTAGAGCCGTCAAGTAATCGCTTTGCCTGTTGCCAATAAGTTGAGTTGTCCATATCGGCACATTAGCATTTAGCACTTTTTTGGCAGAGGAATTCAACGCGAAGACACAGAGGCACAATTTGAATCCTTTCGATAATTTAGTGCTACGTCCTTTACAAAAAGCATTGTGCCTTATACCTTGTTGGAGCGACACAACCCTTAAGAGCTTTTTGGATGAAGAAACCGCTTCTATTAATATTTCTGCTACTGATTCTTCACCCCTTATGCGTCTTTTCACTAGAAGTCGGCGCAGACGTTCTTCTGTCAGGACAACATGACGCTCTTCTAAAAGGTAAACGTATTGGGTTGATTACCAACCACACAGCTATTAATAGCCAACGCCGCCACACCATCGACCTTTTGAAGGCGCATGCCAAGAAGAAGGGCTTTACAATCGTCGCGCTCTTTGCTCCGGAACACGGCATCAAGGGAGATTCTCATGCCTCCGAAGATATTAAAAATGAGACAGATCCCGATGGCGTCCCCATCTACAGCTTACACGGGGCCACCAGGCGCCCAACCAAGGAAATGCTGCAAGATATCGATTTGCTGCTGTATGACATCCAGGACATCGGTTCCCGATCATACACCTTTGTTTCCACTCTCTTCTATGCCATGGAAGAGGCGGCCAAGTCTAACATCCCTGTAGTTGTCCTGGATCGCCCGAACCCTATCAATGGCCTAACTGTTGATGGATGCATGATGGAAGAGAAGTGGCGCTCTATCGTAGGTTACATCAACGTCCCTTATTGCCACGGCATGACAGTGGGTGAATTAGCGAGCTACTTCAACGACGAATACAAGACCAATTGTAAACTCCACATTATCCCTATGCGTGGCTGGAAACGCAGCATGACCTTTGAAGACACTGACCTAACCTGGATTCCTACCAGCCCAAATATTCCGGAAGCGTCTACTCCATGGTTTTATCCCGCTACGGGCATACTGGGCGAGCTGCAGATCGTCAGCATCGGCATCGGGTATACTCTTCCCTTCAAAGTCGTAGGAGCTCCGTGGATCAACGCCGAAGAGTTTGCTGATAAGCTAAATGCACAAAAATCCCCCGGGGTAACATTCATCCCGTTTCACTTCAAGCCCTTCTCAGGCAAGTTTGCACAGCAGCCTTGTCAAGGCGTTCTGCTGACTGTTTCTGACCCCAAAGCATACAAACCTGTTCAAACTCAATATCTTCTGATTGGCATGCTTAAAAGCTTGTATCCCAGCCCTTTTCATGATGCTCTGGAAAGATCTAAGGAGCGTCGAGATATGTTTGCAAAAGTTAATGGTACAGACGACGTCTACCGTATCATATCAGAAGAACGTTATGTCGTTTGGCCGTTAAAAACCTTACATAAAGCCGAACGTCAGGCGTTTCTGAAGAAACGACAAACCTACCTTATCCCAGCTTACTCTTAGGCTTCCTGGCACCAATTTTGCATATGGATGTGCAAAACAAGAGGTGTAGCTATGGAAAGTCTCTCAAGTCACGGTCCCTCTGTCGTTGAAATTCACCAAGATATTGCCAATATCAAAACAGAAATAGCTACGGTCCGTTTTGAAGCTACACAGCTCCTGGATAAAACGATCAGCGGATTAAGGGAGCAGATGTCTGCGCCCCGTATAGTGCCCGAAGGAAAACATTTCGCCAAAGCCTCGAGAAAATATGAGGCATCCGTCAACAAACAAATTCGTGGCCTTGAGAAACTAAAAAATAAAATTGAAGAGTCCGACATCAAGAATGCTAAACAGGCTGAAAAGCTAATTAGCAAGGTCTCTGAACAAATTAAGAAGACCCAAATCGGTAGCGTCAAATCGGACAGTGAAGATGTCCTCGAGTTGAAAGCAAGGCTAAGACAGCTAACAACTCATTTAAAAACAACCAGCGACAAGATTGGTACAGTAGCAAGCCGGGAAATGACTGTTGCCTTGCCTCTTGATCGTAGAATCAAACGCATTCTGTCACGCATCGCGCATATTAAGGGCGACCCTACCTTGCCAAAGTTGGAAAGAAAGGCTGCTGAACTAGAAAGACTGATAGGCAAAAAAGAAGCGTGGATAGCCCCAAAAGAAAGCTCCAACCAGCAAAAAATGACTGAGGCAACTCAAAGGATGACTGATCTACGCGACTCTCTACACACCGGCAGAGAACTCATTTCGAGCTGGATTGAGGCGCAGCTGCAAGCACTGGCTCCCGAGGTTGAAGAATGCGCCTATTCTGTAGAATTCGCATCCAGCAACGTGGATTTATACCAAGCGGACGTATCAGAGCTTACGAACATCTCGACTATTTTAAAGACTGGTGATGCAACAAATAGCAAATTAGCCTTGGAAAGGAGACTTGCGGGAATACATGTTCGACATGAGGAAGCTGTAGAACAGCTACGAGACACGAAAGCAACGATTGCTGACCTTAAGGCAAGCCTTCCTGATCTAGAAGGCCAAGGAATCGCCAACCTACGTATACAGCGGGAAGACCAAAAGGGTATTCGCGATGTAGCAATTCAGCTTAGAAAAAGGGCTGAAGCTGCTGTTGAAGCAGGCTTGGGCGACCCCGAGGAGCTCCAAGCGGAATTAAAAGCCGCCCAAGACCTGGTAAAAATCAATCAAGACATGGTGGATGAGTTACAAGCGCAAATCAAAGCGGTGATGCCCAAAGTGGCAGAAGAAGCAGCCACGAGGATCAAGGACCTAACTAAGGACAGAGAAACTTTAGAGGGCAAAATCCAGTCATTCAAATCATCTCAAGACACTGTTATGCAAATGATTGCGGATGTAGGTAAAGGCAAGCTTAAACAAGTTCGTAAGCTGATTGAAGAGCAGAAAGCCAAAACCGCACCACGGCTGCGTGATTTTAAATTAGGCCTAGAACACGTCAAGCGGCCGATGCGTAAACAGCAAAGACTCGAAAATCTACAAATACTGTTGGAGCGCATGACCTCTGATGACTTTAGATTACCTGAACCGAGTAGCCGCAATCAAAAAGACATTGATGCTTGGGTCAAGCAAGTTGATGCATCGATCAAAAACATCAAAGAAGCCTTCGATGGCATTGTTATTGATATACCTCTAGGTGCCAATCCTATACCTCCCGAGGCTGGGCAGCCACAACCCCCTGACGAAGTGGATTGGGAAGACATACCTCTATAATCTCAAGAAAAGCGAGAGACAGCAATTTTAGAACGAACTCTAATTCGTTCTCCAAACATAAATTAGCTCCCTGTTATGATTCTCAGATCAAACAGGGAGTTTTTCTATGTCCAAGCGCTTCATTGATTTGTCTATATCTATCGATAATAATCCCGCCTACGACCCACCAATGATGCCTGTGAAAGTAGACTATCATAATCACGAAGCTACTGTGGGTTCGCTACAGTTTGCGTTCCCGGGCCTGCAGCGCGAAGACCTACCCGACGGCGAAGGTTGGGCCATTGAACGCTTGGAGCTTTGGACTCACAATGGTACGCATTTGGATGCTCCCTACCACTACTCCAAGACCATGGACAATGGTAAACGCGCTATCACTATCGACGAGGTGCCTCTCGATTGGTGCTTCCGCCCTGGCATCAAACTAGACTTCAGACATCTCCCCGACGGTCATATCGTAACAGCTAGCGAAGTGGAAAGCGAACTGAAGCGCATTGGCCATACTCTACAGCCTTATGATATCGTCATCATTAACACGAGAGCGGGAAGTGTCTCTGGAAAGCCCGAATTTCTATCCGCAGGGTGTGGCATGGGACGGGAGGCCACTTTATATCTACTGGAACGTGGTGTTAAGGTAACTGGGACGGATGCCTGGAGCTGGGATGCGCCATTCGCTCACACCGCCAAGCGCTGGGCGGAAACCAAAGACCCTAGCATTATCTGGGAAGGCCATAAAGCCGGTAGAGATATCTCTTTTTGCCACATGGAGAAGATGCACAATCTTGAGGAATTGCCCCCTCACGGCTTTACTATAGCGTGCTTCCCGGTGAAAATAAAAGGCGCGTCCGGAGGCTGGACGCGCGCAGTAGCGATTATAGATTAAGCGGCGATGGCTAGGGACTCTTCGAGTTCCTTTTCCTCGGACACCACGGCATCAATCTGACGACCTAGAGAGCGTGTTGCAGTTATCCAAACAACGACAACACCGATAACTACCATGCCTACGATGGGTAGGCCGCCTCCAACCGTTGTAAAGACAAGCAGCAGCGCTTGGTGTACAAAAGAGGCAGCAGATCTACCTGCACGTGATCCAAACCCATCCACAGCAGCCTTTCCTTGCGACTTAATTTCAGAAGAAAGAGGGATGAAGGCGAGGTCCTTGGTAACATCAAACAAGGAGTGTTTGGTTGCTCGTCCAGTGATGAACTGAACAGTACCAATGCCGACAGCTATGGTCATAATGATGTTTGCGTCGAATGGCAGCACATCGCGGAAGATTAGCAAGCTAAAGAACCCGATGCCGCACACAAGGTGTACAAGAGGGCTAACGATGGCAGTACCTGTCCAGCCAATGGACTTTAAAATCCTTGGCGTGAAAACAGCTAGCAGGATACTTAACACTCCGCACACAGTTGAGGCGTGTCCTAAAAACTCATTGTATTGGTTGAAGTCGCCATAAAACTCCTTAACCTGCGCCTTCCAAACCAGCTCAAACAGGTTCATACAAATGTTATATCCAATCACCATGGTGGCCAGGGACATCAGATAACGCGATTTGAAAAGCGGCTTCAGCTGTTCCTTAATCGACTGAGGTGTCAGTTTACTGATAGGCTTGGGCATCGTTAGACGTTGACTCGTTTCACTGTCCACACCATTGTAAGAAACCCAGCGGAATAAGAACATGGACACCAGGCAACCGACCACTACCATGCCAATAAGCACGTAAATGGATGCATCCGGCACCAGCGAATTAGCCAGCATAGGTGCTTGACCGCCAAGCGTGCAACCAATTGAACCGCCAACACGTATCCAGGAGTAGGATTGTTTAGCCTCTGATAAAGGAGTGATGTCATTCGCCAAGCTCCAGAACATCACTGACGTAACCATTCCAGCCCAAAGCTCGGACATAACAAAGAAAACAGAAAACACCCAGTTTCTGATCATTCCGATCAAACCTTTAAAGCCAGAAGGAAGGGTTGTTGTGAGGTAATCTGCGAAGCTATCAGCAGAGAGAAGATCTCTGCATGGGTAAAGAACACAGGCAAATATCACAAAGAAAATTAGGAAGAACGCGAAAACCATCTGTATCACTGTGACGATACCGTGATGACGTAGAAGGCGCGTGATCCACAAGGTGATCCCACAAGTCATCGGGAAAAGCATCCACAGTTGAATAAAGGGTATGGCCTCGGCCCCGGAGCCCTCTGCCGTAATTACTAAAGCATCTTTGGTATTATAGAGAATATTATGCATGATGCAAATTAGGAAAAATATGAATCCCATCACTATAACCTTTCGACGAGAGCGACATCCGAAAATTTTATCCATGATATTTATTATCTTCCTCCTGTAGGGAACTTTAATGTTTATTACTAGGCAGCGACAGCTGCAGGTTCTACTTCTTCTGTTGACGCAACACTTTCTTTTTGATTAATAAGTCGGTTAAATTGCTTCCCAAGCGATGTAGTGGCCAATATCCACGCGCCAACACTGATGCAGAGAATTACAGCAACAGCGGGTACTGCGGTGCCAATACTGGAGAAGACTAAGATCAAAACCTGATGCGAGGCAGCAGAGGTACAACGTCCTATTCGCGAAATTGCCCCATCGATAGTCGCTTTACCTTTTAATTTAATTTCAGGATCTAAAGGTATATATGCCATGTCCTTGGTAGCGTCGAAAACCGAGTTCTTGGTAGCGCGACCACCGATATCCATTAAAGCTCCAAAGAAGACAGCCAGAAGTAATATAATGTTTGAATCGAAGGGAAGAAGGTCTCCAAAATACAGACAACCTAAGAAAAGACCACCGGTTGTCAGCAAAATCAGAGGACATATCAACGCTGTTCTAGTCCATCCTAAGGAACCAATAATCTTAGGCAAAAAGGCGGCCAGAATCAGTGAAAGGACACCGATAGACATTGTTGTATAACCCAGACACGCATTGTAGTCGTTAAAGTTGGGATATAGTTTGTTGAGCTGATCCCGCCATACAAGTTCACCAAGACTTAGGACCAAATTGTAAGCGAAGACCATTATGCCCATGCATAATAGGTACTTTGAGCGCAGCAAGACGCCAAAGGCTTGCTTTAAGCCCATACTAGACGCAGAAATGTTAATCGGCTGTCTCAGACATTCATGTTTAGGGCCGCTAAGCAGCGTTCTATTCAGATGTCTGAAAAAGGCCAAGATAATACAACAGCTAGTTATCACTATGCTCATCAACAAGTAAATGGTGTATTCAGCGGGCACAAAGCTTGTGAGGTAGGAAATAGAACCAGCTACAGTAGCTCCAAAATTGCCCCCCATTGCATACAGACCATAATTGCTGCGAGCAGCTTCGACTCGAGTTATCTGATTGGCAAAGCCCCAGAATAGTACTGGAGTTACTAGGGCTGCCCATAACTCGGAAAAGGTGTAAAAACCTGAAAATGTCCAGTTGCGCATCATGGATATCATCCCCTTGAAGCCCTTTGGAAGGACTTCTGTCAAGTAATCCGCAGTCTGGTGGGGATGTAAGATATCTCGTAAAGGATACAGGACGAAGGTAAAAAGCGTGAAAAAAGCGATAAAGGCACCTATAACGACGTAAAAGAGCTTTTCTTGACTGTACCGCGTAGCTATCTTAGTAAAAAGGTAGGTGGCTATCAGCGTCGCCGGCAACATCATCCAAACCTGGATAAAGGGAACCACTTCAGCACTGCCGCCCTGGGCAGTAATCACTAATGAGTCTTTCATGTTGCGAACAACAGAATGAACGAAACAAATTAAGAAGCAGATAAGCATCATAGGCACTGTCATCGTATCTTGTAGACCTAGCCACTGACGGATCCTGCGCATGCAACCTCAAAGGTTTATTGCAAAATTTGTTATGCTTTTAGTTTAATACTAATAATCTTTTAAATCAATGTTTATTAACTAATGACAGTTGTTAGTTAACTATTAATAGCGAGTTATCTAGAGGACTAGTTTTTTAACCGACGAAGTCGAGATAAAACATATTAAGAGGATCAGCACATCCCTGCTGTGTGCAAAAACAGGCATGACAGTTTACAGTGGAGGCAGGATTGAGACGAGGCTTAATGAATCCAGGTCGCCTGCTGTGGGGCGAGCTTCAAGCTCGTAGAAATAATCTCCCTCTCCAAGGGGATAAACAGTTGTGACTTCGGCCACGTGCAGGCCCGGAGGTAGAATACCATCCAAACCTGTGGTGACAAGTAGGTCGTCCACCTTAAGAATAGAGATAGTAGGCTGATCCTGGCCGGAGCCCACAACCCTGCCGCTAGAGAGGTCTCGGGCGGGACCAAATTCATCGGCAAAATCATAATTAAAGCCAATTCCACGCAAAGTACTCCCCTGGCGTCTCCAAAGAGGTGATGAACTACCATGTAATTCACCTTTGGCTAACAACCAGGTAGGACGCTGCGCTACCAAGGCCTCACGAACATCGAGAAGCGTCTCGAGGAGAACCTCGCGGTGTTTACCAGCAGGTAGAAGGGCACCATCTTGAGCAAGACCACTGGCGAGGGCATCTAGGTGTTCCAACAGCTGTTGACGCTGCGGCTCCCCACGGGCAGCGCGCACGGAGGGAGTAAATCCTGGATCAGTGATAAGACGCACTCGGCATTGGTGCCGCTTGACCTCGTCAACGATTCCAACGAGTGAGTTTCCCACGACTACGGGGCTATTAATAGCCACTATAGAGCGGCCGCGGGCTTCGTTATCCGCCTCGCCTACATCCAACCAGCAAGTGCTGTTCCATGTATTAGGTAAGCGGTAAATGATACGTGCGGGAAGTGCTACTTGCTGCAGCTCGACAGCCCTCTCTTCAAACTCCAGCAACTCTATAAGCCGCTCGACTTGACTTTTTAGCTGAGAATTCTCTAAGGCAAGGGCGGCGTAGGCCTCTTCTTGGGCCAAATCTCGCGGAGTGAGCGCAGTAGATCGCTGCCAAAGGGGGGCAAGTACAGATACTAACGAGCTCCGCAAGCGTTTAGAGAACGCCACAGGCAAGCTAAGAAGGAGCACAATGGTCAGACCCATCCAAAGATATGAGCGAAGACGCTGACCCATGGAAAATCTCCTAGCGCCGGCTGGCTGCTACCGCTTCGATGGCCTCTATAACGTAACCGATGTTTTGAGGATTCAGCCCAGCGACATTGATACGCCCATCATCTGGACAGTAAATGGCGTATTCACTGCGTAACAACTGTACCTGATCGTGATCCAAAAATCCGTAAGAGAACAGGCCTCTTTGGCTCACTAACACGTTATAGTCACAGCCATGACCTTTAGCACAGAGGCCGGAGGCCAGAACTTTACGCATTTCCGTGATACGCTGACGCATACTTTCGAGCTCATTTAACCACTCATTGCGCAGACTTTCCGACTGAAGAATGGTGGTGACAAGGCGCGCACCGTGCGTGGGGGGATTAGACCAGTTAGCACGAATAATAGTCTTGAGCTGGCGGCCCACAACATCTGCAGAAGTGGCATCTACAGTAACCACCGCTAGAAAACCGACGCGCTCACCGTATAATCCGAAGTTTTTAGCGCAAGAATAGGCGATAAGTAGTTCATGACCTTGCTCAGCGAAGTAGCGCACAGAGTAAGCATCGGCATCAAGACCATCGCCAAGACCCTGATAGGCCAGATCAAAGAATGGTATGAGATGGTGCTTTTTAACGAGCTTGCTCAACTCATGCCATTGTTCATGGGTTAAATCTACCCCTGTGGGGTTATGACAGCATCCATGTAACAGCACTACAGAGCCTGCAGGCATTTGTGTAAAAGCTTGGCACATGCCGGCAAAGTCAATGCCTTGGCTAGCGCGATCGTAATAGGGATAGTTTTCGACTTTGAGACCTGCGCGGGAAAAGACGCTCTTATGATTCGCCCAGGTGGGTGTAGAGAGGTAAATGGAGCGAGGTCCACCCAAACTTAGGTATTCGCCACCCATGCGTAAGGCACCGGTACCACCGATCATTTGGGCGCCGAACATATGTAGCTTTGGGGTCAGATCGCCAAAAACAAGCTGCTTAACAGCCTGTACGAAGTCAGCATCCCCGTCAATGGGCAAGTATTCTTTATTTAGCTTCTTTTCGAGCAGAATTGTCTCTGCAGCGGTGATGCTAGGCAGCACGAGGGGTTGACCTGCAGCCGTGCGGTAAGCGCCTACGCCGAGATTAACCTTGTTTGGCCGCGCGTCTTTACGAAAGGCAACGTTGAGGCCTAAGATTGGGTCATCAGGTGGAATCCATTCACTCACAGGAAAGTTAGCCATAAAATACGCTCACAAAATGCTGTTAAGGCAACATCATAACAGGAGAACAGGAATTTTTACCACAGAGATCACAGAGGCTAATCGCGCCGCGATTAGCTGAAAGACTCTGGATTTTCTTTGCTCCTCGGCGCCTTTGCGTTAAAATCTCCTACCACTTCGCGCCCCCTTGCTTTTTTATTGTGGCTACCGTACTATTGGGAGTCTCCTTTTTAGGGGCGTTAGCTCAGTTGGTAGAGCGCAACAATGGCATTGTTGAGGTCAACGGTTCGACCCCGTTACGCTCCATCCCTTACCATTCTCAGTGTACTATCTCTCTCCGATGGGTCATAAAGCGAAACAAATCGTCGACCTAGCTCTTCTAGCACAGCTCCATAGATCGGCCCGCAGAATTTATGGTCGTCGACAAATAGAATACCCTTATGACTTAGAAAAATGACCCCTGTGCCTTGCATCATGGCATTGAAGTAGGCAAAGGCATCTGCCCCCATCGCCACGATATCTAGGGAGCTGACATAATTACTTACGCTGAGAAAGCCTTCATTAGCCAGAACTTTGGCGGAGCCAAAGGTCGTCACACGAATCATCTTCAGCTCATCTGGCTCCATAAGGCGTTTGGCGCAGGCTGTCTCAGCGCCACCTAGGCTATGAGCATAATGAATAATCAATCCACCATGCCCTATTCCACCCACTTCACTGATAAGTTCACGCCATCCATCCGCCAAAGCAACCGCTGTGGGTGATGTCCAACCTAGCAGTGTGGGAACAATGGCAAATATATCGCCCGTCCAGCCAGCTGTAGGCCGATATGTGTAGTGCACATTGACACCGCCATGTGTTTTGGAGATGAGCTGCGCAGCCTCTAAAGCGGCTTCTCGGTCGTTTAATACGCCGTTGACATGCGAGATTCGAACGCTATCATTAAACTCCCCGGAACCTACCACACCAAACTCCACCGGTTCGCCATGTAGGCCAGCTAACAAGAACAGCGTGGGACCGATCATTTCGTTGGCAACGAAGCGGAAGTCGTCCATGATGTCGTCAAAAAGATTTGTTTTGAAGGCAGAAAGAGATTGCGAGAAGGCATTAAATTGGCGATAGCAATACATCGCGGTGGATTTGGCTCCCTGCCAAGCAGCATACATTGAAAACAGGCCTTGCGGATCGATAAGCGAAAGCGGGTTGTTGTGTACATAGATATAGCGATTAGGTCCATCGGCTGTACCAAGGGGGTCGGGGGTAAGCCAGCGCCCTGCGGCAGGATCATAATCACGACAGCCAAAGTGAATAATCCCAACTTCACTATCAACACGTTTACTACTGAATCTCCATGGGCTAAGAGCCTCTTCAATAACTTCTCCGAAGCTATCATAGAGAACTTCTTCACCGAAGGCGCCATATCGGTAACACTCTGCGGCAGACCCATCGGAATCGACTAGGCATACAATATTGCCTCTGCAGTCGTGGATGGGGGCGTAAACTTCTCCCTGCAACTCAATTGCCACAGCAGCGCCAACATCGCCGCTTAAGCCCTGTCCTAAAACACGCAGTTCTACAAGGTTGCCCTTCTCATCGACACTTCCGATTTCCTTATCACCATCGTAAAGGTAGCGCACTTTCGTAGGATGGTCGCCCTGCCAAGAGGTTTTGGAGAGGCGTCGATTGAATGCATCATAGGTATAAGAAACCCTTGGACGTCCAGAAACACTGATTTCAACCAGACGGTTCATTGCATCATAACGCAGGTGCTGCTGTTCGCCATCCACCACGCGCTTTACAACATTGCCATTAGAATCCACGTCATGGAGCTTTAGACCTTCTATACGGTTGCTGGCTGCATCATAGGAGTATGTGCGGTTGATAACGCCTGATTCTTCCGACAAACGATTGAATCCATCATATTTGTAGGCCACTGTATAGCGTCCGTGCAAATCCCAAATGCGAGAGCTCAGCATGTTCCCACGGTTGTCACGAGAATCAATGCGTTGACTCCACCATTTGGATGTCACCTCTGAACATCGTCCCGCATCGTCCCAGGCGAGCGTTGCCGTGCCAGCATTAAGCGGCTGAATCATTTGTGTGGGACGTCCGTCGTCGCCAAAGCGTGTGTAACGATGCGAGTAAAGTACATTGCCATTAGTATCATGACGCTCAACAGCAATAAGCCGAGCTGCATCATAGGTGTAGCTAATGCTTGAGGCATCTGGCAGCATCAACGTAGCCAAGCGTCCCTGATGATCGTAGCTTTTTAATATATCCAGGTTATCGCCTAAGACGTCACGGGTGATCATACCTAAGGGATGGTACTCTTTGGCGGAAATCACTCCGGTTAAATGATCCGTTACTTCAATAGGTCGGTGTTGTTGGTCGTAGCGGTAGCTATAATCAATTGAATTATCCGAGGAGTAAACTCGTTCCATGCGTCCAAAGTCATCGTAGGCTATACTTAGCGCCTGGCCATCGGGACGTGTTGTCTGTGATAGCTGTCCCAAGCTATTGTACTCGTAATAGCTGTGGGCAGCTTGTGGCGTTCCGGCATGCTCAATAGCTTGCTCAAGGCGTCCTAATGGTCCATGGCGATACTGTGTGAGGTCACCATTCAAATTAGCTTCAACCACATGACCGGCCGCATCGTAGCGATAGCTAGCAATGCTAACGACACGTCCAAAGCTATCGATAACTTGCTGTTCAGCGACATGCCCTAGCACGTTGTAGGTCGTGACTGTTGTGATGCCTTGCTCGTCCGTAGCCTTCACTTGTAAAACGCGCTGCCCTTGTGCATTGATATGAGAAAAGTCTTCGTCGACATGAAGAGCCTTTTCATCACGCGCGGGAGGCAGTATTTCCATGATCCCTTTTTCCATGGAATCTAAAAGGCGGCAAGCTATCGGGCTGCCATTGCTATCCCGCTCGATCTGCATGGAGATAGCATCTTCCTGTTCTCCATACCACTGCTTGGCGCCGATGACTTGGCTGCGCTTATCATATTCATATTGGAGCTCTGAGCTTCCGCCTTCCCACTCCAACACCATGGAGGCGATACGCCCCGCAGCATCATGTTCATAGCGTGTACGTCTGCCGGTGGGGTCGGTGACGCTAACTAAATCAAAAGGATCATAGGTGGCAGAAGCAGTAATTGCTTCGCCAGATCTTCCGGAAAGTGTTTTCTCAATTACACGGGATAGAAAATCACGCTTATAGTCGGTCACAACACCATTGCGCGCAACATGCCGCTCCAGATTGCCGTTGGATTGGTAGTCAAAATGTTCATGAGTACCATCAGGATAGGAGATATCCGTGGGATTACCGCTTACATGATATTGAATCTCCATCGCGTATCCGTTTGGATCGACAATTTTCACTACACGGTCATTGGCATCATACTTGCGTGTGATGGTGGGTGATTTACCATCTAGTGCAGGGAAAATGGTCTGGACAAGACGTCCATGATCATCATAAACGTAGCGCGTTTCGTTACCATAGATGTCACGACTTGCTATACGCCTGCCTAGGTTATCGTAGCGATAGCTCTGATGAAAGGTTCGTTTCTTTTCATCGGTGAGGTCGGTGGCTATCACGCGTCCAGCAAGGTCGTAGGTAGACTTGATGGAGGTTCCCTTAGCTGAGTCGCGGGCATGCACGACTCTGCCAACAGCATCATATCGGTACTGACGAATGCCATCACTCTCATTGGAGGCGCTGGAAACTTGGCCCTTTTGATCATAGCTAAAGCGTGTCGTGTGGTAACACATGCCTTCGGAATCAACCAAATGACGCTCTAATACCCTGCCATGGTTATCATACGAAAGAAGAGTCGTCTTTTGGATCTTTTCTTCATTGGTCTCTTGATCTAGATATTTCTCATCAAACAACAGAGGCTTGCTACCAGCGTAAATGGCGCTGAAGCAGCGCCTTTGAGTCATTCCAGCTAACTGTTCGGGATTTACGTCGACACCATCATCAATGGTGGCATCAATAAGCTGACCAGAACTGTTATACTTGTAATGGTAGCGAAGGCGAATGCCCTCTTGATCAGAAATGAGCTTCGTTTCTACTAGGTCTGTGTCATTCAGATAGGTAAATTCAGTGGAGGTTTCCGCGTCAAACCGTTTGACAACTCGATGTAGGCTATCATATTCGTATTGAACCTCATGACCCGAACCTTGAGTTTCTGTGATAACGTTACCAAATGAATCATAAGAAAAACGGTGGGTACATTGATCTTGCAGGAAACAAGCTTCCAGTAATCCCGAAGAGGACCACTTAAAAGCTTCTATACGATAGGGCTCTTCTGAACTCCTACCAAAAGATTTTTTGCTAACAATGTTACCAAAGGCGTCATGATTAAATCGTATTAAACCGCCTTCAGCATCTATGACGTCGGTGTGATCCAGTTCAAAACGATACTGAGCCAAAACCACGGGGGTCTCGTCATGACCGATGGGGGCCTCTAGTTTGGCGACCTTTCCTGCTTCATATGTAAACGCTACATAATAGCCGTCGGGTTGAGTGTAACGCGTCAGCTTGCCTTCCTCATCATAAGAACAAAGAATACCGTCAACCGCTACCAAATGTTCGTTATCATCGAACTGATAGGAGACTGTAAGCCCATCGCTGCCGTCTATGTGTATCGCTCGACCTTCATATCGGTAGCTTAACCAAGTTAGCGCTTCGACGCCCGCCTGATGTTGTACGCGCTCCAGACGGCCTTCTTTGTCATATTCAAAAGTGATCTGGGTGCCGTTAGCTTGCTTTTCGCTTTTGAGTCGATAGAGATCCTGCTTAGAGCTGGCTTCGTAAACACGCCTTTCAACCCCAGCTACAAGCAACTTATAAAGATTATTGTCAGAATCGAAAAAAGTAGTGTAATTTCCGGAGTAATTATGAGCGGTAAAGGTATCGCCTGTCTGAGCAATGCGCTTTGGCTGATCGCCATCAAATTCCCAGCTGGTACCATCAATATTACGAATAGTAATAGTTTTGCGGTCAACTTGTAGGGTAGGTTTAAAAGAAGGATTTGCTAGCTGGCGCCTAAGTTGCCCAGCCGAGGATGGTAGAGGAGTCGGGGCCCGCACTTCCCCCGTAGTCACGTTCACAAGGCCATGGCTCCAAGGGTCGAGCTTCCCCGCTGCCTCGATTAGTAAAGGCAAAAATAGAGCGATCACTAGCGTAAAAGCTAATAGCAAACGGCGCATGTCCCCTCCCCAGGTTCCACTAGGTGGAATATTTTACCTCATTATCCTATTGTCTTGCAATGACCTACGAATTTTTTGGAATAATGGAAGAAAGGGTTATACCTAAAGGCGCAGCTCTGCACTTTACGCTGATGACTTCAGGACTTTCGACTAAGGTCCACTTAAGAATTGCGTGGTAAATTCATGAAAGTGCCTAACCAGATAGTTAGGCACTGTATTATGCTAACAACTCAATAATATAGGAGAAATTGCAATTATGTTGTTGGTAATATGAGCACCCATAGCCCCAAGAAGCCCAGCTCTGCTTTCTTTAAGAGCACCTAAAACGATTCCCAATACGAATGTGGAAGCTAGCTGCATGTCAACGTAGGAAGATGGCAGTGCTCCATAATTTGGTATGTGGATAGCAGAAAATAATACTGCGGTCAGGACGATACGAGCCACTTTTGCAATATTTGAATCGAGTGCAGTCTCTGTTCCTGGTGCAATTTTTTTAGCAATATACTTGGGAACACGCGTCAAAAAAACATCCTGTATTAGACCGCGAAAGATAACCTCTTCTATTATGGGTGCGTTTATCCCAATACCCTCTAATAGCGCTGCTTTTAGAAGAGGTACTGAGCGCTGAAATACAGGAATGTCTTGATAAAGGTTCGACTGGCGTACGAATTCTTTCACCGGACAGATTGCATTTGCAGATTCTACAATCCCATTTAAACCATTTCCTCCCACCATGGCCACCCAGTTTGCTATGGGCGCCGTAGGAATGAGTTCCACCCTACCCAATCCCAATTTCTCGATTATAGAATCACCTATAAAAGCAGGTGAAGATTTAATAATAGTAGCGGCTACTCCTAGGCCAAATTTTTTTACAATATTGCCTACTCCATATGCCATTCGAACACACAAGTTTGGGGACTTGCTCGCGTTCAATTGGGGTGATGGTGCAAGCGGCTCGGCAACCTCGCTATGTACTTTTATAGCGGGCTGGCTTCTAATTCTTAATTCTGTGTTCATTAACAACTCCAAGTATAATGCTATTTTAATACAAATATATGACTAATTTATATTAGGGTATTTAGTAAATCCTCGTAAACTTTAAGTAACATGTTATTAAAAGTCAAATCATAATAAACTATTATGGGACTATTTAGTTCGTCTGAGCCAATAGAGAGCATTTTTTTAACAAAAGAGAAAAATGTTCCTTCTGCTCTAGGATTAACCCTCGCGTCCTATGAATGGACGAAGTGAAAAGACATCGGTCCATCGGAGTTACTTAAATAAGCGTTGCGGCAGTGTTTTATATCGTCGTCCACTGCATCCATAAAGCTGCACGGTATTGTGCTTGGCTTTGCGTTAATTACCGCGCCATGTCTATGTTGGAAACATGGAACCTAAAGAACGTTCAAGTTTACCTCCACCCATCTGCGGATCACACCGCGAGCCACCCAAAATAAGCAGGGCCTCCTCTCCGGCTCGCCTAGAATCCATACATATCTCCTATATAGAACCAATTCCGTTGCATATCAGAATCAACGAGGCGATGTTGGAGGTTACAAAAAGATGTACAAACGACCTCGACAACCTTAATTCAGAGTTTGGATGGAGCACGGTCAAGCAGGATAGTACTGTGTTATGGCAAAAATGGATTAAGCACAGAGTAGACCATAAGGGGAACGTTTGGGTGCCAGATGACCCAATCTCATTCGAGGTATACGAGCGTGAATTTAGCCTTGAGCATGAAGCGCCTCTTACGCCGTATGGCACCCTGACTAAGCAAATGAATTATGATGTCACACGCGGTATAATTGTAGACTCACTAGATTTAAATGCGGAAATAGAAGCGAAACGGGGAGAGGTGGTCTGGGGACATATTAAAGATAAAATAGAACTGGAAACAGGCCTAAATCCTGACATAGCAAGGAACATCGCTCTCTATGCAATCTCTGGCATGGCTCAAAATTTCGAAGGGCCTACTCTCAACCGTATCAAAAAGTATGCCCGAGAGGTATTCTATGAAAATGAACTGATCGATTTAAAGGATAGTTTGGAAGTATCCCAAGCAACCACTGATCCAAGAACGTTCACCACCGAAGTGATCAACGATCGCGCCCTCCAAGTCATAGGAACCCATTCGGTAGCTTTGAAGGTCGCCCCAAGCAATTTAAGCGATCCGTATACCTTGGGGACTATTGTGACAAAACGAACATACATCATTAGCTTCAATGAGGGAAAATATCACGCTTCTCGTCAGCCTGATATCTATATAATAGGAATCTCATGACCCTCTTAGTCCCTTTCTGGTCGACTCTCATGGGAGCAATACTCGCCCTGATGACATTTGGAGTTATCGTACCCAACGAAGATGGTCCCTGGGAAACTGTAGAAGCGGTAATGCTCAGCCTAACCTTAATTTGCTATCTTTGGTACATCGTCAGCAGCTGGAACAAGTTGCCGAAAATGGCTATTCCAACACTTATCCTGTTTGCTCTGCTCATCGTCGCTGGGTTAGGCGAAGAGACTAAATGGGGCATAGGGTGGTCAGTAAAAGACACTTATGATCTTCACCAATTTGACAATGTCGTTGTTCATGCTCTTCTAATAGTCTACGGCGTTATGCTCCCCCTTTTTGCTTTCATTTTTTTCAAGGTACGCTATGCTCTAGATCAAGTGCGCCTACCCTGGCCACACCTTGCTTTCAGCCCTTGGATTGTGCTCGTGCTTGTGTCTGAGCCTTTTCTAGGAAGTGAGGCCCGGGAAATCATGCTGTATATGCTATTCCTGGGAGCGGTGCTATTTAGTACCAGCCGCTGGCGCAAAGATTTGCACTCGGTAAAGGACCGCATTGCATGAATATTGTCATCGTAGGTGCCGGCGACGTCGGCATGTACATAGCTGCCACCCTTTCGAAAGACCAGCATAACGTTATTCTGGTTGATCGCGATGCCAAGCGCCTAGAACAAGCTTCTTGGCAGATGGATGTTGCTACCCGCTTGGGCTCAGCTACAGACTGGGAGCTCCTAGATGAGCTAATGGAGCTTAGCCCTGATGTATTCATAGCTGTCACAGAAAATGACGAAACCAACCTTGTAGCATCGTCCATCGCAAAAAACTTGGGGTACCCCAAGACAATGGCTCGTCTGCGTGATACCCGCTACTTCAACCGCACAAGGCTGGACTTTGGAAGGCTCTTCGATGTCGACAACCTAATAGGACCAGAACTTTTAGTCGCACATGATATCCTAAAGTACATTCTGCAACCGGGATCGTTAGCTGTTGAGCACTTTGCTCACGGCGCTGTCCAGCTACGAACAATCGCTATTCCTGCGCGTTGGAACCATGGAGACAAAACTCTGTCCCAGCTGTCACTACCTCCGGGCGTTATGGTGGGGCTGATCCGTCGCTTTCACGCAGACATATCGTCGCAAGCGAGATCTGGATCCTACCAAATCATCTTCCCACATGGTACCGACCGCATTTTGCCAGAAGACGAGGTGACATTTATTGGCGAGACCGATGCCATAGCTGCTATTCCCGAATTTTTCCAGGCCGCTGAGCCAACGGTGGATTCGGTTGTGATCATTGGGGGCAGCTTAACAGCTGTTAACCTTGCCCGCATTGTAAAGCGCCGCAACATAAGTGTACGTATCATCGAACCCGACTACAATCGCTGTCGCCAGCTCTCCGACCTGCTACCCGATTGTACAATCATCAATCAAAGAGGCACAGATATCGACTTCCTGCGGGGAGAACGTATCGGCGCTTCAGACATTCTAGTTGCCACCTCTGACAGCGATGAAGTCAACATTCTTACGGCTGTTTTGGGCCAACAGGTTGGATGCCCTAACAACATCGTACTGCTCACCAGCAGCTCCTACATGGAGGTGGTAGCACGCCTAGGGATCCCTTATGTCGTCTCGCCACGCGTCAGCGCTGCCAATGCCATCTTATCGTTTACACTGGCCGGAAGAGTCTCCTCCATGGTGTCTCTGTATGACAACCAAGCAGAAATCGTGGAGGTTCAGGTCTCCATGCGCTCAAAAGTCGCTGGTATTCCACTTTCAGAGCTTGGACCACTATTGCCCAAAGACTTCTTAATCGCGATGATACAAAACAGAGGGCGTATCATGATTGCTAATGGCAATCGCATTATCTCCCCTGGCGATTCGATCATTGTCATCACTCATCCACAGCACCTGAAGCAGTTGGAGAAAATATTCTAGGATGTTTTACCGCGATATCTTCAAACTTTTAGGGACCTTTTTCTGCGGCTTTTCATTAACGCTGCTGTTTCCCTTGGCTGTGTGCCTTTACTATGAGTACTATCTACCCCCTGAGCAACACTTGCAGCCGCATGCAACTTTCGCGTTTTTTGAAACCTTTGTTATGTGCTTAGCCCTTGGATTAGGCTTACGGTGGGTAGGACGTAAAGCTATCGGCCACCTGTACCTACGCGAAGGACTAATCATCGTCGTGCTGATGTGGTTCACAACACCTTTTATTGCTGGCTTACCATTTTATCTTAGTGGCACCTTAAACAACCCTCTCCACGCCTATTTTGAAGCTGTTTCCGGCTTTACCACAACCGGCGCTACTGTTATGGATGCAAAAAGCTACGACCCCTTGACTGGTAATGAAATTGAAAGGCAACGAACTATTCCGGGCATTGTCGATACAACATATAGGTACTCTGGCACAATAACTCCCGTTCGCAACCCACAAACAGGATTAGTGCTATTTAGTGGCGTAGAAGCAGTAAACAAGGGCTTACTGTGGTGGAGAAGCTTTATTCAATGGCTTGGTGGCGTGGGTATCGTCGTGCTTTTCGTAGCAGTCCTGCCTGCTTTAGGGGTAGGGGGTAAGATTCTGCTTTTTGCCGAGATGCCGGGGCCATTAAAAGACAGTCTTACCCCGCGTATCAAAGAAACTGCCGCAATGCTATGGAAGATCTATCTAGGCCTCACAGTCCTACAGATAGCTATTTTGCGACTTACCAATGATCAAATTGGCTGGTATGATGCATTCACCATCACTTTCTCCACATTATCTACAGGAGGATTTACTACCCGAAATGCCAACATTGGAGCGTTCAATAATGGCTATACAGACTGGGTAGTCATCGCGTTTATGCTCGCTGGAAGTTTAAACTTCTCTCTCTATTTTCATGCTATACGTGGCAAAGTTTATCGCATCTACGAACCGGAATTTTTCATTTTCCTATGTATTGTCCTATTTAGCGCCGCCTTTGCCGTCTATGAACTATATGGGACGCAAAACGTTCTCTTAACTGGGCAATCTCAAACATTTGATCTTTATGACGCAATCCGCTACGGAACCTTCCAAACGGTTTCCGCACAAACCTCTACGGGCTTTGCCACAGCAGACTATGTTCGATGGCCCTATGCCATACAAACATTAATGCTCATTATAATGTTCATAGGAGGTATGTCAGGATCAACCGCCGGCGGCATCAAAGTAGCACGCCCATATATACTCTTTCATATCGTCCAGACGCGCGTAGAGTCCATGTTTCGCCCAGAGGCTGTTCGGCTACTACGTATTGGAAATCGCGAGATTAGTACTAGTGTTGCCATCACCATCATGTGCTATTTTGTGATAGTGGTCTTCTTTACCGTGTTAGGTATCTTCCTGCTTACATGGGATGGACTAGATCCTGAAACCGCCCTTGCGACCATTACCTGTATGATCAATAACATCGGCCTAGGATTCCGAATGGGTGGACCCACCGAATCTTTTGCCTTTCTATCCAATTTCGGTGTTGTGGTATCCTCGTTGTGGATGATTCTGGGCCGTCTAGAATTTTATGCCATTCTCGTGCTTCTAGTACCCGCTTTCTGGCGACAAGATAGTTAAGACAATGAATTGGACAGTCATTACTCTCGTTAGCACCACCGACCCAGACGATGCTTGGGATCAGCTTCAGGCAGCTGGAGCAAACCCCCTCTTCGCCGATGAAACGCCTGGAAGCCCAACGCACATTATTGTAGAAGGTCCAGTACCTGATCTTCCCTTCATCGCTAGCACCAACCCTTACGAAGGGGCAACAGAAACGGATTGGCAAGCTCAGTGGGAGACTCATGGACATCATTTCCATGATGGCCATGTCCATATCGACGTGGGTGGCCAGACGCTTAAACTTAAGCCAGGGCCCGGCTTCGGCGACCTATCTCACCCAACAACCCACCTAGCGCTCGAGCTGATGTCTCCTCTGGTCCCAGGACAGGTGGTTTTAGATATCGGTTGCGGCAGCGGTGTACTTACCCTTGCTGCAGCTATGGCCGGTGCCAAACATGCTTATGGAGTCGACATAGAACCCGACGCGCTTCTTCACTCCAGCGAAAATGCGGAGTTGAACAGTTTAGAAGACCTCACGACATTTGCCCGGTCCATTGAAATAAATCCTGATGTCGTCGTGATCAACATGATCTGGAGCGAACAACGCGAAGCATGGAGGGAATGGGCAGCCTCAACACAAGCAACTCAAGCAATCATTGCGTCCGGCATCCTAGCCACTGAGGGTGATGAATACGCTGAGTATATGAAGCAATGGAACTGGCGTGTCGATAATCAGATGGAACGCGAGGGATGGCTCGGTTTCGTGTTTGTAAAATCTGTAAAATAATTTATTGATCAACTTTTCCACCCCTGCTATGGATGAGTATCTTAATCAATACTCATTAGGAGTTAGTCATGGCAGATAATGGATCAAGTAACACAGCGATCGTAGCAATTGTTGTCGTTTTGGTCGCTGCAATCGCATTACTTTACTTCTTTAACAGCTCAGACCACACAACGGTGATAGAAAACCGCAATGTGAACATTGAGCACAGGACAGATAGTAGCAATCAAAAGCCAAGCAACAGCTCGCTTGACAATCGCTAACTTCGTGAAAAATGGTCCACTTCGTCCATTTAAACTTACAGAAAAGCGGACTGACTAGTTACCGCTGCAGGGGCAGCAGCCTGTTGGGCTATTGCCTGCGCCGCATTGCCTTGGCTTGGGGTCTTTGTAATCTGTGATATAGAATCCTGAACCTTGAAACTGCAAGCCTATGCCGCCGCCGGGACCGCGTGCGAGAGCTTCTTGTCCGCATTCAGGACATAGGGTTAGCGGGTCAGCCGTGATCTTCTGCATGATATCTAAGGCATGGCTGCATTTTTTACAGTGATAAGAATAAGTAGGCATCGTATTTGGCTCCGTAATACATTCGTGGAAGGGAAAGATCCCCTTCCACGAACAACTGGCTGGGTTACATCATGTGATCCATTCCGCCCATACCCATGCCACCCATACCCATACCGCCCATGCCGCCCATACCACCCATGCCACCAGGCATAGCAGCATGTTTAGCTTTCGGTTTTGGCTTATCGGTGATCATGCAAGCGGTCGTTAACAGCAATCCTGCAATGGAGGCTGCATTGTACAACGCTGTCTTGGTAACCATGACAGGGTCGACAACGCCAGCTTTCACGAGGTCGCAGAACTCGTCGGTCAGACCATTGTAGCCTTCATTGCCCGACATTTCATAAATCTTCTCGGCAATCAAGTTACCTTGCTTACCGCAGTTGTTAGCAATCGCTGTTGCTGGCTCATAACAAACAAGCTCGATGATGTTTTGGCCGATGGCTTCATCACCTTCTAGCTTCAGGCGCTTTCTAAGACCTTTGAGGGCTCTTAGTAAGGCGACACCACCGCCAGGAACAATGCCTTCTGCTACAGCTGCGCGAGTTGCATGCAGAGCATCTTCTACGCGAGCTTTCTTCTCTTTCATCTCAGTTTCAGTTGCAGCACCGACGTTAACGACTGCGACACCACCCACTAGCTTAGCAAGGCGCTCTTCAAGCTTTTCCTTTTCGTAAGCAGATGTTGTTTCAGCAATGATACCTTTGAGCTGTGCAACGCGTTGCTTGATGATCTTTTCATCACCAGCACCATCGACGATTGTCGTGAACTCTTTTGTTACTTTAATTGTCTTGGCTTGGCCTAGAACTTCGGGACCTACGTCCTCGATCTTCATGCCTAGCTCTTCCGTCACCACTGTACCGCCGGTGAGGATAGCAATGTCTTGCAACATAGACTTGCGGCGATCGCCAAAGCCAGGGGCTTTAACTGCACAGAGAGGCAAGCCACCTTTCAGCTTGTTGACAACCAACGTAGCCAAAGCGTCGCCATCGATATCTTCCGCGATGATCAGCAAAGGACGTGCGCCCTTTTCCATGATCTTCTCGAGGATCGGAACGATCTCTTTAGCGTTAGACAGCTTCTTATCGACCAGAAGGATAGAAACGTTTTCCATCTCGACTGACATGTTCTCTGGATTAGTCACGAAGTATGGGGATACATAGCTTTTATCAAACTGCATGCCCTCAACAACTTCTAGAGTTGTCTCGATGCCCTTAGCTTCTGCTACAGATACGATACCATCTTTACCAACTTTCTCCATGGCATCAGCTATGATCGAGCCAATCTCAGCATCATTGTTAGCGGAGATTGTAGCAATCTGCTTCACATCGTTGGAGGTGTTTACAGGAGAAGCTAGCTTGTCTAGCTCTTCAGCTAGTATAGCAACTGCCTTCTCGATACCACGCTTAACAGCCATTGGATTGGAACCCGCAGCAACGTTTTTAGCGCCGAGGTTAAAAATCGCCTCTGCAAGAACGATAGCTGTCGTTGTACCATCACCAGCAACGTCTGAAGTCTTGGAAGCTACTTCCTTGACCAGCTGTGCGCCCATATTTTCAAATTTGTCTTTCAACGCGATCTCTTTGGCTACCGTCACACCGTCTTTGGTGGAAAGTGGCGAGCCAAAGCTCTTATTGATGACTACGTTACGTCCTTTAGGACCGAGAGTGACTTTTACAGCCTTCGCGAGCATCTTAACGCCGCGTCCGATAGCCTTCAAAGCCGATTCGTGAAATTCTAGCATTTTAGACATGTGTCTTTACTCCTATCGACTAAAGGAAATTAATTCAGAACGCCAAGCACATCGTCTTCGGCTATAATCAAGTATTCAGCGTTGTCTTCCTGACCAGGATGCTTCACTTCAGTACCTGCATAAGTGGAAAATAAAATACGATCGCCCACTTGCAGCGTTACAGGATCATGGCGACCTTGATCGTCAACCTTACCTGGTCCCACGGAGATGACTTCGCCTTCGCGTGGCTTCTCTTGGGCTGTGTCTGGTAGGTAGATGCCGCCCTTAGTGGTTACAGCTTTAGCTCGCTTAATCAAGACGCGCTTTCCGAGAGGTTTTACTTTTACCATGTCACTACTCCCTGTTGTTGATGAAGAATGATCTTACTGCGAGATGCCTCATTTTGTCAAGGGGGAAACGCTCTTTTTTAGCAGACAGGCACCTAAAGTGCCAAAGAAAAGAGCTAGCCATCCATCAAACAAATCTGGTAAAGGTCGTATCTAGGGAGATACCATTATGAAGTCACCGATTGAATTAGCTGTTCAATTCTTTGAGTACATTGAAGCCGCGCGCTGGACAGATGTTGGGAACATGCTGGCAGAAGACTTCCGTTATTTTGGTCCAATGCCCGATCCAGTAGACAAGGACACATGGCTGGATCTTATGGAATCAATTCGCAATTCTTGCCCCGACTGGGCCTTTCATGTGAAAAAGATCAGCGAGTCGGGCAACTCAGTAAATGCCAAGATACATATCACAGGTACACAAACAATAGAGCTTGATCTAACGCCTATTGGCATGCGTCCGGTCCCTCCAACTGGAATACATTTTGAGCTTCCGGATGAAGATACTCGTCTGGTTCTCAAGTCGGACAAAATTCTTGAGCTACATGTTAATCCAGCTGTTCATGGCGAGCTGATGAAAGTTCTGTCGCACTTAGAGCTTTTTTAGCCGGCAACACAACACCACGACATTCGCCAAAACCTATACGTGGGAAACCTTGCTTATGCGCATGAGCCTTCAGAATGACTTCATCCCCATCCTGCAGAAACTGGCGCGTCGTTCTATCCGCCAAAATGATTGGCTCACCGTCTGGCAATAAAAACTCTAAAAGACATCCGCGAGAATCACGTGTCGGCCCAGAAATAGTTCCACTGCCAATAAGATCACCAGGGCGCATGTTGCAACCTGTCGAGGTATGATGCGTAAGCATCTGAGCTAACGTCCAATACATCGTCGAGAAATTGCCTCGACTTATCAATGTTGGAGCGATACCTTTTTCCCGCATTGCTTCAGAAGAGACAAAAACTTCAACGTTGATGTCAAAAGCGGTTTCAACATTCGGACGTAAATAAGGGAGAATGCTTCCAGGGTCCTGTGGACCAGCAACCCGATAGGGTTCTAATGCTTCCATTGTGACAACCCATGGACTGATAGAGGTGGCAAAATTTTTGGCGTTGAACGGCCCTAAGGGCACATATTCCCATTTTTGCACGTCGCGACCAGACCAGTCATTCAAGATTACCATTCCAAAAAGCTTGCTCGGTGCATCTGCAATATCGATGGCGCTTCCCTGTTCATTACCTTCTGCTATAAAGACACCAAGCTCCATCTCATAATCAAGACGCTCAATAGCCCCATACAGTGGTCCGTTTGGCCCAAGAATTTGTCCATTAGGTCGCACTAAAGATGTTCCACTGACGACGATAGAGCTTGCGCGTCCGTGATAGCCCAACGGCATAGTATAAAAGTTTGGAGGGGGCTGGGGACTGTCGGGACGAAAGAGCCGACTAACGTTGGTTGCATGATCTAACGAGGTATAGAAATCTGTGTAGTCGCCTACATCCAAGGGAAGATGCATTTGAGTGTCGTGCATGTCCACTAAAAATGGCTCAACGTTATAGCTAGAACCTGCAATTAGCAAACTTCTAATAGTTGTGCGGATGGCAGAACGCTGTTCAAATCCCAAACTCATTAACGTTTTCAAAGAGGCGTCTTCAACAGGCGCCCTTTCTGCAAATAGGCTAGGGTGTGCTTGTGAAATAGCACGCAAATCCAAGATTTTGTCGCCTATGGCAACTCCAATGCGTCTATCTTCGGGGCAACTTTTATGGCTGAAGACGCCGTAAGGAAGGTTGGCAACAGGGAAATCGCAATTTGGGTCGTTTGCAGACTCCACACAACTTAAAGATGTCGCTGATAGGGTACTCAACAACGAGAAAGAGGACAAACAAATGAGAAAACATAGTAAATTCATGGGTCATTTTTTAACATGGTCCCATGAGAAATGCACGAGTTTATTTTACAGGCGTGTCTGAGACGTCTGGGGTATCCCAGTAACCATCGTCGATTTCCTCAACATCATCATCATCTGGATTTTCTGACATCGGGACGGGGAATATTGATTTCAGACCTTCCCTAATCACGTTCATATTCTGTGCTATAGTCGGATCGTTTTCTCGCTCCTTTGCCTTGACCAGTTCAGGTGAAGTTCCTTTAAATTTTTCTGGCTCCTGCACCGAACTAGGAATCCAACCACCCTTAATAGGCCCTGCTGGAGGAGGCGGTGGTGGTGGTGGTCCTGAAAAAATTGGAGCAGGAGGAGCTTCGGTATTGGGGAGACTCTCTTCATTTATAGGCAACTCTTCGTCTACCACGACCTCTTCTCTCACATCAGCCATGGGTATCTCCGGCTCCGATTCGACTATATCGAAGTAGGTGTCATGGATAAATCGAGCGTATTGTTCTTCATTTGGAGGAGAATCCTCACTCGGTACGGGATTCGGATTCTCAGCTATAGGCTGAGGCTCCTTTTGCGGAATCGGTGGCAATGGTCTGTCAAATTGCGCAGGTCGTGGCGGAGGTTGCCTTTGGGCAGCACTTGGAGGGAACACTGCCGGCCGAGGTGGCGGGGCAGGAGGAGGTTGACGCGATTGTACCGCGCCAGCACCCTGTTGCGCACCAGGAGGTGCAGGCATCGGCCTTTGTGGTACTACCATTGGCTGAAAGGGAGGCTGCCCAGCCATAACTGGAGGGTTTCGAGGTTTAGGTGGTGGTGCCGGTGGTTGTGGTGGCACAGCGAGTTCTTGATCCTCTGGCCGTGCTGCGTCCCTTGCAACTCCTTGCTCCTCTGGCCGCGCTGCGGCCCTTGCAGCCTGACGCTGAGTACCACCTTCCTTATCAAAAAAGATTTCAGCTTCTTTAAAAAACTCGCTTGATTTTTCTAAAATTTTGCTTTTAATAATACCTCTAGCGAGTCCATCTAAGAGAAAAGAACCCAATTTTTTAGGACTTCCCCCAAAAGGTAGCTTGCCCTTAATGGAAGAGAATCTATCACCAAATTTTTCATCTATCTTGGCTGTAGCTTTATCACGGAGGGTGTCTACATTTCCACGAATTTCATTTTGCACCTCATGAGAGTCCGGAGGATTGTTTTGAAGAAATTCAAATGCTGTATCCAGTGAGTCAAACTCCGGCAGCTTATCTACAAATTCCGGCAGCTTATCAAACAAAATATCGTCATTGATCGAATTCGAATTCAATCCATCCATGCCTGTCCTCCTAAGCTAGTTTCGTGTATCAGCTTCGGTGTTTGCGTTTGACTTCGCCTAAATGACGCTTCATCTTACGTACGTCTTGAATGATTCTTACAAGTTGGTCATTTTCTGGATTTTCCTCAGCTAACTCCAATGCTATATCGCAGATTTTCTGCCCTTCTTCGTATTCCTTCATCTGCATGCAGCATCGTGCAGCATACAAATAACCATCGAGTCGCTCAGGATCCTTTGAAATAGCCACCTTATAAGCCGCCATCGCCTCATCTAGCCGCTGCTCCATCTGCAATGCGCTGCCTAACCCTAGCCAAAAGGACGACACACTTGGATTAATGGTCGTCAGAAATATAAATGCATCAATACACTCCGAATAGCGTTTCTGCTCAAAGAGACCGAAGGCTACTTCGTACATATCCAATAGAATATCATCCGCGAAGCCCAATACCGCTTGTAGCGTTTGATTATGCGCCAAAAACTCGAGCATCTTATCGCCATCTTGGATCTCTTTGCGCTTGTCATCGGAGATCAGATAATCGGTAATGGGTCTCATAACAGTGTTCTCCTAAATTTTATGTGATTCCCCTGATTTCTTCTTCGCTAGCTCGGCCAAAATGACCGCGTAACCCCTGCTAAAGCTAGCACGAAAATCTTCTAGCTCCTGCATCACTTCTAACTTCTTCCGTTGACGTAGTTGATCCACCGATTCAAGCGAGGGCGGAGTTGCAACAGTCAGGTCGTCAACCATGCTGTCCGCTAACTCATGGATGGATCCCTCTGCCGAGGGACTCTCTTTAGTCAGTTCCTCCGGCTCCTTACGCTTCTTTCGTTTTGCTGCCTGGTCTGCCATGATTTGTCTCCAGGTTCAGTTTGCTTTTCATGCGCTCTCAATTTAATTATAAACCTTTCTTTAATTATTATAGTAATTATTTATCGAACGCTTAACCGCAATAATTTACATCAAGCTCTTTTTTAACCTGACTAGGAAACGGACTACTATAGAGGTTAGGGAGGGGGAGGTAAATGAGGTTCTCTTGGTTTCTTTTCTCCGAGCTGAGAGCGACTCCATACCGCATCCCTAGCCGCGAAGGCGGCTACAGCATGTGGCCACAGGCGTCAGCCTGTGGGTAAGGCGTAATGAAAAATAGAGTCGCAAACACGGCGACAGGGATATCAAGGAAGATGATTGCTGTCGCCGCATTCGCGGCTGAATTTTGCTATTTAAATCTGCCAGAGGTCAGCTCTACAATTACTCAAGTGGACAAGACAGATGTCCGGAAGGCCATTGAACGACTTATATTACAGAAAGGAGCTTATGGGGATCGTTGGTGATAATGCCCTGAACCCCGCAGTCTAGGAGTTGGCGAGCTTTGACTTCATCGTCAACGGTCCAACACCAAACCTTAATACCCTGCTGCTGCAAGTTTTGAACACGCTGTGGAGTGGCTAATGCCGCCTCCATCGCCAAAATAGCTGGACGATGCGCTAATAGCGGATCAATTTCACTAGCATATTCCACTATGCCTACCATCTTGTCATGTGGCCATACTCCCACTAGCTCTCGTAGGATAGACGCTGAGAAGCTACCGGCAAAAGGCTGGGTGTTGCCAAAGCCCCCGTAAAAAGCCAATAACTCGGTAACCGCCCGAACAAGCTGCGAAGGATCACGACATCCCTCGCTCTTTAGCTCCACAAACAACTCAACCGAGCCCCTGTTGACGCTAAGGAGTTGTTCTAGCGTGGGCGTGCCCTCAGCGCGCTCCTTCAGCTCTTTAACAGTCAGCTCGGAGACCAACTTACAATCCGGTCCAACAGCAAAATCATGCCGACAGATAGGAATTCCATCCTTTGTGAGGTGAACATCTACTTCGAGGCAATGAGCTCCGCGTTCTATGGCTCGGCGAAAAGCCCCTAAGGTGTTTTCTTTAACTTCTTTGGAGGCTCCGCGATGTGCGATGATCCAAGCTTGCGTTGACACTTTCATCTTACATACCTTAATAAAACCACAGTTTCGACATGAGTTGTTTGTGGGAACATGTCATAGGCACGGACAGCTTCGATGTTATAGCCAAAACCGCATAACATGGACAAATCTCTAGCAAGCGTGGCGGGCATGCAGGAGACATAAACGATATGCGCGGGTTTAGCAGAGGCTATTGCTTCCAGCGTATGGGCATCTGAACCAATACGAGGAGGATTTAGAATCACCAAATCGAACTTCTGCTTCACTATTTGGCGGATTACTTTGGCGACATCAGCACATTCGAAAGTTACATTCTTGCAATCATTGTTCCGTGCATTTTGTTTGGCTAGCACAATAGCTTGGGGGTTGCTTTCGATACCCACAACAGTAGCACCTTGCTTTTCAAGAAGCAGGCTTGTCACACCAATGCCGCAGTAAAGATCGAGAACTGATTTGGCTCCACAGCTCTGTGTCAGAGCTTCAATCTGATGGTAGATATGCTCGCTTTGTTCCGGGTGGCTTTGAACAAAAACCATGGGAGAATAAGCAATATTGAGGTCGCTAATGGCAAAATGACAGTCGGTTTTTCCAAAAGTCTCACCACGATCACCAGCCTTCCACATAGCACCAACGATTGGTCCTGAGCTTTGAATAGCTTCCTGCAATAGTTGGTCAAGATTCGCTGGAACAGCATCAGGCAAGTCAAAATATAGAACATATTGATCAGCACCATCTTTGATGACACTTAAATGTCCGCGTATATTGCCGACATATGCCAATTTACCAACTAACTCACCAACTGCTTGTACAATGCCATCAAGGGCAAAGATAGGGCACTGCTGGACCGCGATAAGTGCTACATCGTCTATTCCAACATATCCAACACAATAAGTTTCCCCTTCCGTGAACAACGTCAGACGTATGTGCCGTCGATAAGCCCACTCAATTTTGGATGGGACGATGGAAACTGGCTCTGGCAGCTTTAGCTTTCCGATACGCGACAGGGCATCTTCTACAAAATGCGCCTTTTGCGCGACCTGCTGCTCGTATGCCATGTGCTGCAGCTGGCATCCACCACATCGCCCGAAATATGGGCAAAGGGGCTGGCGACGCTGCGGGCTGGGGTCGATGATTTGCAAAACGTTCGCCTCAGCAAAGTTTTTATGCTGACGGCTAATTTTGGCTTTAACAGTTTCTCCAGGAGCTACAAAAGGAACGAATACCACTAAGCCATCACAGCGCATGACACCTTTGCCACCAAACGCTAGCCGTAATACTTCCCCTTCAAACTCCTGACCTTCTAAGTTCGTCTTCAATTAGATGATGGGTATTAAGTTTTTCATAAAAGTTAGCCAAGACGCCTTCAGCTCCGTAATGAGTACGAAGGGCGTTATAGCGCTCACGATCATACACCTTCCAGAAATCTTCGGGACTATAAAAGTTAAAACTATAGAGAACTTTGCGTCCTCCTAAGTCATTAGCCAACTGTTCCAACTCTCTAACAATGTTAGGAATTGGTACCCCACTCTTAGGGATCCCGTAAACACCGACATTCACAAAATCGGGCTGTGGAAACTGTGTCGAATCGGTAAGATGGTGCGGACAAAGGAATTGACCGGTGGTAGCACCCTTAATAGGGCATAGCCACAGTGGGTAGATACCAACCTTGTTCTGTAAATGGTCCAAAAATCTGGAAAGTTGCTGGGTAGGGATGTAAAAGTCTTGAACAAGGTACAAGTGTGCCCTTGTCGTTTGAGGCAACTTATGAAAAATTTTATAAAGCTGGCGAGTTGATAGCTTCCACCCTAAAAGTGTTCGCCAAATGGCTCCGGGATTAAGTTTTGGAGGCGACTTCCGATAAACTTCATGTAGTTCTTGAGCTAAATTTGCTTGGCTAAGCTTGTATTCTGACATCACTCTAAATAGTGCAGAGGGACTGGTCACGAACTGACCCATCCAAAACGCGCCCCTGTCATACCGGAAGAGGTAATCATAAACAGAAAAATAATCGCTTGCTGGCAATTTTGTGGAAGCTTTGTCTATCACACGCTGAGCAAACCAGGGCGTCCACCAACCCTGAAGCTTTGTTCTGGTAGCATCCTTTGGCATCTCGGAAGTTTTCACACGGTTTCCAAGCATTGCTACGATTCGGCCATCGGCCAAGCCCATTCCATCGAAATAGTCGGGAGGTGTTTGAGACGCGCATACCGATTTGATGAGATCGTTAAAGGCAGCGACGTCATCAAGAACATGATAGTCGACTCGCACCAAACCCTTGGCAGGAACGACAGCAATTTTAACACACGTCAAACTCGCTAATGTTCCGTAAGAACCAGCCAAACCATAAAACAGGTCGCTAGCTTGAGTGGGAGATGCTCTCATTGGCTTACCAGTTGCCAGAAGGAGCTCATACTCCAAACAAATATCATTAAATTGACCGTGTAGAAAGCTGGCACTTTCTAACCCAGCACCCATGATAGCGCCACCAACGGTGATACCCTTGCACTCAGGCACAACAGTAGGGATACATCCACGTTCAAGGCAGACTGTTACAAGCTTTTCCATCGTAACACCGGGTTCGACCCACACATATCCGTCTTCGCCCCTGACCTCAACTATCTTATCTAGGGAACGAAAGGAGACAGATTTCTCACCAGGTACGTCACCATGAGTGATGTGTGAAACCTCTTCAGCCTTTCTTCCGCGAACCAAGGGCCTTCCACCGGCGGTGACACGCTTTACGTTGGCCTCTAGTTGACTAACCTTCTCGCTATGCAGCCCCCAGCCGGATTCATTCATTTTAATTCTCGCAAATAAGAACTTCACGGTTAAGTGTCTTCAACACATCCCGCGACAGTTGGTTGTTTGAATAAATTCCCGTGTCCAAAATCATGCTAGTGACTAGTTCCACAGGGGTGACATCGAATGAGGGATTAAAGACATCCACAGCCGGAGGACTCCAGCGTACATCGCCAAAGAACCCTTTGGCACCACGAACCTCGTCAGCAGGCCGTTCTTCAATGGGTATGTGCGTCCCCTTCATGCAGCTAAAGTCGATGGTCGAGGTGGGTGCTACAGGGTGAAACGGTACATCATGATGCCGCGCCAAAACAGCAAGGCCATAGGTGCCTACTTTGTAAGCAAAGTCACCATTAAGAGCTATGCGGTCGGCACCTACCAGGACACGCTGTGCACGCCCTTGTCGCAGTATAACCGCGCTCATATTATCACAGATCAATGTGTGAGCAATGTTAAGGCGCCCAAGCTCCCAGCAGGTTAAGCGGGCCCCTTGTAGCAGTGGCCTTGTCTCCGCAACATAGACGTGTACTTCTTTACCTTGCTCTACTGCTCGGCGGATGGCTCCTAAAGCCGTTCCAATACCCACTGTAGCAAGTCCACCTGTATTGCAATGTGTAAGAATACCGTCGCCATCGTTAATGAGCGATGCTCCATAGTTAGCTATGGATTCAGTGCGAGCAATCTCTGTTTCAATAATCTGTTCTGCTGTGGAGATCAACTCAGGAATATTGTCGCTCTTTTCCAGCAGGGCATCAATAGCAACCATTAGATTGACTGCCGTAGGTCGAGCTTCGCGTAGCAGATGGCCGGCCTCGAATATCTCCTCCGTGCTGGCTCCACGCTGTGCATAGAGGGCTAAGGCAACAGCAGCTCCCACACCAATTAGTGGCGCACCACGCAAGCTAAGCTGCTTGATCAGTCGCTCCATCTCACGTGGATGCTGAACAACACGCCAAACCTCTTCTTGAGGCAGAAGGCGCTGATCGAGCACTTCTAAGCGCCCTTCGATATAGCGCAATCCCAGCGATGTAAATTCTTTCACGCGGCACCCCCTGTTGTTCTCCTAGGAAGCTACCCCATCATAGCAAAGATTGCAAATGCGAGAGATATTTTATCTAAAGTATTGATGATCAATACTTTAGAGGTTGCCAAATGGGTTGTGACCAAAATTTTTGGCAGGCTTAGGTGGCGCTTTAGCCGCTTGCGCTTTAGACGCAGGTGGTAGAGTAGTGCCTCCCATGCGACCAGTCAAAGAAACCCTCTGCCTAGGAAGGTCTATTTCCAGCACCTTTACCTTTATGCGGTCACCAGCCTTCACAACCTCGCTTGGATCTTTAATAAATCGATCAGAAAGTTGTGAAATATGTACCAAGCCGTCTTGATGCACACCAATATCGACAAAGGCGCCAAAGGCGGTCACATTGGTCACGACGCCTTCTAAAATCATTCCGACTTGTAAATCCTTTAAAGAGCGAACGTCGTCGCGGAACTTTGGTGGTTCAAATGTTTGGCGTGGATCGCGACCTGGTTTACGCAACTCGTCCAAAATATCCTTCAACGTCAATTCACCAGCATCATCGCTAATGTAACGTTTAATATCGATACGACCGACAAGATTTTCCTGCCCTAAAAGATCACCAAGGGGCAGACCAAGATCTTTAGCAATACTTTCAACCAATCCATAGCGCTCAGGGTGAACGGCAGAAGCATCTAGTGGGTTTTTTGCGTCGCGAATACGTAAAAAGCCAGCAGCTTGTTCGAAGGTACGTGGGCCGAGACCGCTAACCTTGTTCAGCTCATGGCGGCTATGGAAGCGCCCATGTTCGTCACGATACGCCACGATGCGTTTTGCCAACGCAGGACCTATGCCAGCGACATAGGAAAGAAGTGGGGCGCTAGCCGTGTTAAGTTCCACGCCAACGTGGTTAACACAGCTTTCAACCACTTCGCCTAATTTGGAATCTAGCAACGGCTGATAGACATCGTGCTGATATTGTCCCACACCAATCGCTTTGGGTTCTACCTTAACAAGCTCCGCCAATGGGTCTTGGAAGCGACGAGCAATAGATATCGCGCCACGAATGGTTAAATCTAGCTCGGGGAACTCTTCACGCGCAACATCGGATGCCGAGTACACGCTAGCACCAGCTTCGCTAACCTGCACCACGACTATGTGGCTCTTGCCAGCTTCTTGAAGGAGGTCGCGAATAAACGTCTCGGTTTCACGTCCAGCCGTGCCATTGCCCACAGCTATGGCCCAGGGTTTATGTTTTTCTACAAAAGCTAAAAACGTTAACTTGGCTTTTTGCAGAGATTGATCGCCTTGCGATAGGTAGATTGTTACAGTATCCAAGTACTTGCCAGTCTCAGCCACGGCAGCACACTTGCAACCAGTCCTCAAGCCTGGATCCACACCGATAACCGCACGACTGCCGGCAGGAGCTGATAACAATAAGGTTCGCAAGTTCTGCGCAAAGATGTCGACAGCTGAACGATCCGACTGCATTTTCAGGTCCACATGTACATCGGTTTCAACAGCAGGAGAGATAAGCCGCTTGTAGCTATCTTCAACAGCACTTTGTAGTTGGGACGCGAAGGGACTAGTCCTGGAATGGCCAACTGAATGCAAAATTTCTGATACCACCGGCTCCGATTCCAACGCCAAATGCATGGTAAGGATATTCTCTTTTTCCCCACGACGAATGGCTAGATAGCGATGAGAGGGTATTTTGGAGATAGGCTCTTTGAAGTCATAGTAGCGATCGAATTTTGTCACTTGTTCGCGGGCTTCCTCGCGTACTTTAGAAACAACCTGACCATGTAACAAATACGCCTCTCGCACCAACGCCCTTACGTCAGCGCGCTCGGATACTATTTCGGACACGATATGTCTGGCTCCTTCCAGAGCTTCTTCTGCTGTTTGCACCCCTTTTTCGGCATCGATAAAGGGCTCTGCCTCAGAATATGGATCACCAGTCTTAGACTGCTCAAGAATGCGTAGCGCTAGAGCCTCGAGGCCTTTCTCGCGAGCAATCATCGCTTTGGTGCGTCGCTTAGGTTTGTATGGAAGGTAAAGATCTTCAAGCGTTGTCTTGGATGTGCATGCCACGATCTCAGCTCGCAGGGAGTCGGTAAGTTTACCCTGCGATTCTATGGAGGAAAGAATGGTTTGCTTGCGGTCTCCCAACTCAACCAAATAGTCTAGGCGTTCTTTAATAGCTCTGACAGCGACTTCATCGAGGTTGCCTATCGCTTCCTTGCGGTAACGCGCAATAAACGGAATAGTATTATTAGCTTGTAGCAGTTCCACAACGGCCATTACCTGGCGCGCAGGAAGGTTAACGTCCATTGCTAGCTGCACGAGTAGAGCCGAAAGATCTTTTGTCATAGCGAACAATTCCCAGTTTGATTGTAGAGGCATTTTATGAGGTGCCGGGATTAAACGCAAAGACACAGAGGCGCGAAGCATTAAAAGCTCTCATTTTAAACAACATACGTATTACAACGTTGTTTTTAGTTACAAAACCCCCGGTGTGCTACAAGAAAGTTATACCACAACGGAGGTTCGCTTATGTCCATCTCAAATAAACTACGAGATCTGCTGACTAAGCACAAAATTACGTTCGAGGCTATGCAGCATCCTGTTGCTTATACGATACAAGAAGTTGCGGGAGCTCAACATGTTTCAGGAGACGAAGCAATTAAGTCCGTGATAGTTAAGGTCGACGGCAAATGCATCATGTGCGTGTTGTCCGCTGTGAGTAAGGTTGACTTAGAAAAATTAAAACGTGCTGTAAAAGGAAAGTCTGTACAGCTTGCTGGTGAAGATGATTTAGCCAAGCTATTTCCTGACTATGAATTAGGCGCTGAGCCTCCCTTTGGCAATCTTTACGGGCTAGATGTCTACGTCGATAGAACGCTGGAAAATCATGACACCGTTGTCTTTAATGCTGGGACGCATACCGATACCGTACGCATGCGCTACAGCGATTTCGCGCAATTAGCTAAACCACGCCTAGTTGATATTGGAACACATGTTTGATGGCGAATGACTTTACTCTGCCTCCAAAAGCTATCATCGGCATGATTCATGTCCATGCAACCCCTGCCAGCCCCTTCTTTTCAGGGAATGTGCAGGATATCGTCACCTCCGCACTGCAAGATGCACGTATCTTAATGGAGGGCGGTTGTAATGCTTTATTAATTGAAAATATGCATGATCGACCACACCTTCTCGGTAACGTGGGCCCAGAAGTCGTGGCGATGATGACAGCTGTTGGTTGCGCTATACGTGATATCATAGACCTACCGCTTGGTGTGCAAGTACTTTGTGGCGCTAATGAGGAGGCCATTGCGGTCGCCCAAGCATGCAAGGCGCAGTTCATCCGTGCAGACGCTTTTGTCTTTTCGCATATTTCGAACGCGGGCATCACCACGCAAGCAGATGCTGGACCTCTTTTACGCTATCGTAAGCAAATTAGCGCCGGAGAGATCGCTATCTTCGCCGATATCAAGAAAAAGCATGGCAGCCATGCCATTACGGCTGATCTATCAATTGGCGATATTGCCAGGGAAGCTGAATACTTTGGCGCTGATGGCGTCATCGTAACCGGCGCCTCTACAGGCCTGCCAACTAACCCGGATGATGTCAAACAGGCCAAGGAACAAGTTTTTGTACCAGTTTTGGTGGGCAGCGGGGTGTCACCCGAGAATATCGCCTCACTTTGGCCTCACGCTGATGCCTTCATAGTGGGCTCGTATCTTAAGCACGAAGGGGATTGGCGCCAGCCTGTTGACCCTAGGCGCGTAGAGGCCCTGATGCGCGTTACCCACAAAGAAATCTAACTACACATCCACTCTCCCCGTTATTTACTTAATAAGCACTACCACTATATAATTCTATTTATAATTTAATATTAAGAGGTAGTATTATGTCTGTATCCTTAAATGCACAAGAACTCCAAGTCTACAACAATATTATCGACGAGAACAAAGATCATGTCGGTGAACTGAAGCTTGGTAAGAAGGAGCAGGTTGATATAGGGATAAGACTCTCAAAAAGCCCACGATTCTGGGAGTCCCTGCTAAACAGTACATTATTTAGAGGTGTCGCAAAGAGACACCTTCGAGGAAAGACAGCCACTTTGCTTACCAAAGCTAACATCAACTTTGTCGGTATTGAAAAACGTTCCGAGCTTAAATTTTTTAAAAAGCAGAAACTTATCCCCAAAGACATGCTTCTTACTAATAAAAACGGCCAGGTGGAGCAACATGTACTGCGCGCTCACCACGCCTTTGAGTTTGTCCGGGCATGCAAAAAAGATGATCACTGGATTCATGGGGCCCTTGGGATGAAGGCTACGGGCCTGGCAGCTACAGATCTCGGCCACGTGTCAAAAGACTTTTCAGAATTTAAAGACGTCATGCCTTACTTGGATAACTGGGATGAACTAGGCCAATTAGCAAATACTACCCAAAATTCCGCGGACTTCGGCCACCTTTGCAATAAAGCAAGCGCCGATGGACAGCCAAATCTCAGTACGTTGCGCGATTATGTAGCCACTTATGCCCAAATAACTGAAGGGCCAGGAAGAGCGCAAGCAGCGGTCGATCTATCCACACAACATAGTGAAGTGAAAGCCTTTCTGCCTGACAGCATGATCTCTTTAAGTAGCCCCATCACTGTAGATGACACTGCACTACGCATAGGTGATCTGAGGGATGCCTCAAAGGCTCATCAAAAAACGATCGCCGACCATGAGTACCACCTTGGTGGTCAGATAGATGCCTTCTCTGATTATGTTAAGGCCAATATGCAGGCAGATAATCTTGCAGCGGCCACACAAGAAATTCCTCGGTTAGCCAAAGCCTTTAATAGTGAAGATTACGGACGCTTCATGACAAAGCTAGAATCTGACTTTCCAGATTTTGCAGAGCCTATACGTTCGGCGCTCGAAGCCATTCCAGGAGTTGCTGGGGGTGACTTGAACTACACGCGTGCTGGCGGCTTTGAATCGCTGCCTCCTAGCCTAGCTGCCATCAGCTCTGCTAGAGAAAATTTTTCGAATAATAAGCTCGACGATGTCTTCTCTCAACTATTCATACAGCACCTACAGGGAAAATCATGGGACAGTTTAGGGGAGATTAGTGTAGGCCTAAAAACAGTGGCTGAGGAGCTCTCCAAAGTAGATCATGCCCTTCAAGATCTGTCTCAATTGCGCTCTATCTGCGAGCAAGAGGGCTTGGGAGAAATGTTCTCAGATCTCCTAAAGGTACAAGTAAGACAGCTTGGCTCCAACATCAATCAAAATAGCCTTGAGCACCTAACACAAACAATTAAGTCAGCGGTTAATCTCACATTGGTCGACCGCTATGCGCGAGATGTTGAAGACAAATTCGGTGCGGCTATTGGAACAGAAGCAAAGGCAATTCTATTAAGCGATCCAGCTATCGCAGCTGGAACAACCACCTTTAGAGATACTCCGGCACATAAAAATGTTCAAAGTAACTTGAAGCTGCTAGATGCACTTAAAAAAGGCATTGCAGAGGAGTTCACCGAGGAAGAATTTAATGCTGTTTTGAATACGGCATCAAATCTGCGGCGCGCGGAAAATCAACCCGCCTTGTTACTCTCTTTAGATGATTCGAAAACAATACAGGGACTCTCACAAACGTTTGCCTTAGCTTTAATGGACCTGCGAGTAAAGGAATACTCACGACAGTTTGGGTTGGCCCTTCACCCTTTCGTCAAAACCTACTTGAGAGACAAGGAACCAGCAGTCTTTAACGGGGAAACACGCTACGACCAGGGAACCTTCTTTCAAGCAACTTCAATAAATGAGCAACTGTCCCTTATCCTTCCCTACGTTACGGAAAAATATGACAACGTCAATCCTGAGACAATAAAATACCTCTTGATGTCTCCTGACTTAGGGTCGCTAACCATCGACGAACGGCTAAATGAAATTCAAACGATTCACCAATGGACTGGATTCTTAGCTCCGGATAAGCAATCTCCAAACCGCGAGCTAGCTCAATCATTTTCTCGCGAACTAGGTGTAAAGTACCTGACTCGACCACCTACCTCCGTGGATTTCGCTAAGGACGTAAAGAAAATTTTTAGCTATGCAACATCGCTCACCAGCAAAGGCCCCTATTCCCCCTCTGTCGTAGCATCTGGAATAAAGGGATTGTTAGAGAACCAAGGCGACAATTCAGAAGAGGCGATCCGCTATGCATCGGGCCTTCCAAGTACGGTGAGCACCATTATCATCGAACAAAAAGAGAAACAGCTTTTTGGTCAATGTGTCAGAGCTCAGGTAAAGGCTAGTGTCCTAAAGCACTGTCAGCAGGACGGCCATGTTGTAGATGCGCGTGATGAAGGTTTAGCCACTTTACTATCAGCTAAATTTACAGACATCGATCGTTTGCCTAAAAAGGCTGATTTTACGCTTAAGTATATTGATTCACTTGCCAAAGCCAGTGTAGATATTCTGCATTCTACGTCGCTAACTCCTAGCCAAGTAGTCAGCTATCTGGAACAAGCTTCGCGTCAGCATGTTGAAGCGCTTTCCTTTAACCTTAAAACTATTGATGAGGACTTCTCTAAAACTCCAAAGAATGTCCAAGATGCGCTAGCAGTGGTTCTACAAGGGGTTGTTTCCCGCGCCAATGAGGTATCTAAGGTTACTTATGGCAGCATCTTAAAAACTGCCAGAGAGAACACTGGCGCTGCGGCTATAGCATTCCTGAAGACAACTGTCGAAAACCTGTTGCCTCCAGAAAGTAAAGGAGAAGTGAAGCGCTTGGATAGGGCCCTTAATGAACTTGAGAAGGCTTGGCAAAGATCTGAGTACTCCAGTCTAGATAAGATTTTGGATGCACTACCCGAGCAACAACAAGATGTAAGCAGGATGGCCAAAAATGGCCTAGATATGGCCACAGTATTCCTTAATAACATGCGAGTAGATGAGGGGTTTGATCCAGCGACAAAAGAAATGATCTCTACCATGCTAAAGACACATTTTGATGCAGAAATAGCAAGTCTAGATAAGCTCCCTGACTCAGCTAATCTAGGCGATATTATGGACAACAAGACTTCACCCATCGCTAGCGTTCTAATACCTGAGCTGTTGCTGCAAATCGATGTTGCTAGAAGCTACCGGGAAGCTATCGCCAAAGGCGAACTGAAAGAAGTGCCTGAAGATGCTGGCGCTCTTCCAAAACTGCTACTGGAGGTTTTTCCAAAAGTTAGAGGCTTCTTAAAAAATGAATTTGCATTAGGCATTATTCTTAAAGGCGCGACATCTAAACCCGGACGCTTTTTGATCCCGCGCCTTGCAAAACCTATAATCAAGTTGTTTGGAAAAAATGCCCTAACAAAGGAACAGCAAGACCTGGTTATTGCCACCATACCAGCTGCTTTAAATATTGTTCACCTGCTGGACCTCACCAGCGATGGTAACCGTGAACGACTAGGCAAATACATCAAAATTATGGACGTCATGGTCGACGCTGCTAACAATGACGAACGTCCTGTGCCGAAGGAATTCGCTAAAGAGATGATGACAGCCGTAGGTGACCTCTTGGAGGATTGGACTATGTATGGTGATGCCGGCTTCGCCGGTCTTAAAGCCATTGGACAAGTACAAGCCAACACCTAGTTCAGAGACAGTTCAGAAGAGGAGGGAGAGAAAAGGTATTTTGCTGAGGCTAAATACCTTAAATATCAAAATACTCTACGACACGCTGCTAGCAGCGCAAAGGAAAATGCGAAGCCAGGTTGAAGACATTTTGGCAAAATATCTTTCTTCCTCTCTGTTCCTTCTCTGTGTCTCTGTGCCTCTGTGGTTAAAAATTCCTCTCTCACCACTTCGTCCCTAATAGGGACGTATGCACACATCATCCAAAATAACCTCCCACGACTTTGTACGGTTAAACACAAAACGTATCTGTGACAATCGCGTAGGATCGAAATCAGAGTTTTTCTCCACAAAGTCAATCATTGGGAAGACGAAGCTCTGATAGACATTGTCGCTTGGTGCTTTGCAATCTAGAAAAAAGCTCTTCCAAATACATGCGCGTAGGCTAGGCTGTAGGTCACTATAATGACTTAAGGGTAGGCTTGAAACCTCTCCGGCTTCATCAATAACCTCTATGGTTAGATCGACACCTTCTTCCGATGATTGCTCAAGGGCATCCGCCATCGAAAAGATCAAAGAACTTTCTGGTGTTATCTTAAGAGCATTTTTCGGTAGAACGATGTTATAACTAGGTGGTTCTTGTTCATCTTTGAAATCCCATCCAAGGAAGACAGCATTAGTATCCATACAGCCATACTTCAAACACACTTCGTGCTCACGCCAAGTTGAAAGGTTGATTCCAAACAGCTTACCCGCTTTGATTGTCGTGGTGGATGGATCGATATCTTCCTCGAAATCAGATATGTAGCGGTAAGTACCATCAGCATATGACGTGATGTAAATAGTGTCGGGCAGCCAGGCCTTTCCTACGCGATGGTCTCTAAGCAAATCTCTGTACCCGTAGTTTCCTTTCAAAGTAGTATCGAGAAAGGCGCTGATATAAACCTGCGCTATCTTTCTTTGATCCGCAGCCGGAATAAGCGGCTTTACATTCAACAGCCACGCCTCAAGAGGCTTCTGGTCATAACGCCCCCACATGGTGTTGAACTGGCCATGGTTTGCACCATAGATGTATGCGCTAGACTTAAACCAATCAGAATCCTCATCAAAGGTAATGCGTTGATACTGTGATGATCCTTCATAGGCTATTACATCGGCATCAGAGGATCCATGCAGAAGTAAATAGTTGATATTCTTGAGTCGGTTAGGCTTACCTGTGGGTTCATATTGACCATCCACCGGGGCTATAGCAACGAGAGAACGGATGTTAAAGTTATAATCAAACGAAATATTGCAGTCGTCAGGATAGTACGGTAGGCGATTAAAGGTGGCCGCTAAAGCAACGGCTTCACCGCCCCTAGAATGTCCCATCAATGCTATGTTGCTAAGGTCTACCTTATTGAAGAAGGGACTGCTTTCATTACCATTCCAATCGCGCCAAAGCTGTAGATGTTCTAGGAGCATCCATGCACGGCCATTATTGCCGCCAATTCCCTGCCAAAGACTATGCCAGGAGCTATTTAGAAAATTCTCATCTACGCTAGCAACAATGTAACCACGACTGGCAAGAAGTTCGCCCAAATAGGCGTACCCTGGTTCAGAATAGATTTCCATACTTGTATTGCCATGAACTATCAATACTAGCGGGAAAGGTCCATCGCCTTCAGGATACCACACAAGGGCGTTTCGTGGCAGGTTCTCGATATCAAAACCCCAGTAATGTGTACGCCACCAACCAGCCCAACCTGTCCAACGGCTAACAAAGTTCGAGCCATTGACCGGTTCGGTGACAATGCCCACCTCTGATCCGTATTCTGGGCGCCATTTATCCTTCCCACTGCCATATGTTATCCTTTGGACAGTATGAGGACCCATTTCAGAGGGGTCAGGCAAGTCGGATGGTTTGACCCTACGTGTTGATGATGCATCATAGGGGTAATAAGGTGCCTCTCCATCACTCTCTGCCCACCAAGACACAACACTCAAACCCAATGCGCCAACCAATATACTTACCATGAGACTGATCTGTGCCAATCGTGAAAAGCCGTGCCAGCGTCCGGCAAAGAGCAATCCGAAAGCCCCACCAACTAAGGCAGCAAATGGTAGCAAATATGCAGCAAGCACAAGTGATTCATCAACATCCAGGCCGTCAAAGCCATAGACAATCAGGAAGATTGAGGCTATGACAGCCCAAATTAGGTATTTTGGAAAAACGAAAAGTAAGCTTGCTCCAACAACCAAGAGTGCAGCATAACCAGAGTAGTAGGCTATGCCTGCTACAGCACCAACTAAGGTACTTACCCAACGTGGCTGGCTAAGAAAAAATCCATAGCTGTAGGCTATCCAGATCAATGCTCCCGTTAAAAACATCGCTACGCTAGCACCAATCCAAGCAGGAGCTAGTGCACGTAACATCGAGCGCAATTTGTCTACAAAAGCATTATAAGGGCGCATAAACATGACAAAGCTTCCAGTTTGGCTATAAAAGTTTTCTTATATACCAAAAGAGAAGAAAATTAAACGCAAAGTCGCAGAGGCGCAAAGAACAGTTGTACCCATTACTGATTTCAATTGGGCCATCTTTTCTTTGGGCCTCAGCGTCTTCGCGACTTTGCGTTTAAATCCTTTATCACAATTCAAAATCAGTACGGATGTTTGGACCATTGATACTATCGAGGTAATCAAATACATCTGTTACGCGTTCGCTAACAGCGGGGTTTGAGATAGCACCGAACCATAGCCCCCACAAAACTGTATCTAGGGGCTCTCTAGCCTGAGTGCTTTTGATGGAAAAGGCGTACACATTGTCGTCGTTGTCACGAAATAGGTAAGTCGCTCCAATTTGGTCGTTGGGAAGGTTGTCACTGTTTAAAACCCAGTCGATTAGGTTATTCGGAAACTGCAATAGCGCCTCAGCATAGATTTCCTGTTGCTCTGGTGAACGCTTTTCTAGTCCGCCGTGAGGATAGGTAATGTACAAGGTGCCATTTTTGTGTAAATATTCCCTTACGATTTGTGCTCTTGAACGTACGGTCAGAACCTTACTTGAGTCGTTTGCGATTGTTTCATCTAGCAGGCCTAGGGATGGATCTTCGTTAGGGTAGGTACATAGAGGTGTCGCTGGGGTGGGAGTATGAATGACGCCTACGAGATGATGGATCTCTCCGAGCGCTTGTGCACACGCCAAAACATGTTCTATCGTGCCTTGTGAGCCAACAAACTTTACCCGAAAGTCATCTGATCCCTCTTCACAGTAACTTCCATTCTCCTTGAGCTGTTGGATCAATGCCAACATCTCTTCTTGATGGGATTGCGGCTGGTTATGCCTAATGCATAGCTCTACTCTTTCCAAAAGTACATCGGAGTACTCTTCAGCATGACCTTCCGGTAAGTTTACGACAACATGGCGATGAGACAAGAAGGTCATGCCAGAAAGTGCAATAGCACAGCAGCTCAGTACAACGGCTAATTTTGCTTGAAGGGTTTGAGATAGCATGTCTACTCCAATCTTTTTTTGTAAAATCTTTGGATTATGATACCATTAACTTAGTTCGTTTGTCATCCAAACATTCATTACAAGGGAGATCTATGTCTATCGCCACAAGAACATTAGGACGAAGCGGCGTTAAGGTATCTGCCATTGGCCTGGGCTGCATGGGCATGTCGGACTTTTACGGCCCACATAACAATGAAGAGTCTATTGCGACCATTCACCGCGCCATAGAGCTTGGCATTAATTTCCTGGATACAGCTGATATGTATGGAAGGGGTGAAAATGAACAACTGGTGGGTCAAGCCATTCGTGACCATCGCGACAGCGTAATTATCGCTACAAAATTTGGTTTTGTTAGGGGAGATGAACCTGGTTATCATCTAAGCGGAAAACCAGACTATGTACGTAAATGTTGCGATGCTAGCTTAAAGCGCCTGGGGGTTGATGTTATCGACTTGTACTATCAACATCGTGTCGATCCGCATACTCCTATAGAGGAAACCGTAGAGGCTATGGCCGGCCTGGTTAAGGCCGGCAAGGTGCGCTTCTTAGGCCTCTCGGAAGCATCTGCCAAGACTATTCGTCGCGCGCACAAAATACACCCCATCACGGCGCTACAATCCGAGTTTTCCCTTTGGGTTCGCGATCCAGAACATGAAATTATTGCAACATGTCGTGAACTAGGCATCTCTTTTGTACCCTTTAGCCCATTGGGTAGAGGACTGCTCGCAGGAAAAATTTCGAGCAGCAAAGATTTAGCTGAAGATGATGTTCGTCGTTCGCTTCCACGTTTTCAAGAAGACCACATGAAAGAAAACCTGAAACTCGTTAAGGCAGTGAAAGAACTAGCAAAAGAGAAGAAGTGTACGCCTGCACAACTAGCTTTGGCATGGGTGGTGGCAAAAGGGGATAATATTATTCCTATTCCGGGCACTCGTAGAATCAAATATCTGGAAGAGAATATCGGTGCTCTACAAGTCAAGCTGACTGCTAAAGATCTGCGCCACTTAGAAGAAGTTGTACCAATCGATGCGATTCAAGGCGCACGCGGCAACGAGAGCATGTTGAAGCTACATGATCACTAAATCTGGGTAACAAAGAGAGCAGCTGGATCTTACAGCTGCTCTCTAACGACTATGTGTAGAAAATACCATTACCGAAGGAATAGTGGCTTGACCAGCCAATCCTAGAATTATAGGAATATGCTTTGGGAGTACAGGCTGCCAAGGCTGCTAGGAAAATACCGATGAAATTCTTCTCACGGCCATTATAGGAGACATTTGGCGAAATAACAGCGCCAAAGGCTCCGCGAGCAACACGATTGCCATTTTCAAGCAAGCCATAAGTACTTTCGCTAAATTTAGTTGCTGTTGCACCCCAGGTAAATATTACCTCAGCGGAGTGAAAGACAGCCTTTACAAAACTTATAGGTAAAAGTGCGGCTTGTACCACGGTATCTCCAGCAAAGGATACTCGGGCAGGCAATGATTTGCCCCATGATTCTAAGTAACGCCCCTCTTGGATATCTTGCAGACCGGCCTTCACGATACCGTGAGCTTGATCGCGAAAAGCGTCGACGCCATTTTCACGCACAAACTCCACCGCCTTAATGGCTGTGTAGTAAGCTGCAACGGTGAAAGCAATTTTGGCAACGTTCTTAATAAAGCGCTTTACTTCATTAGGTTCTTGGGCCTCAGTACTTCTTGTAGACCATAGATTTAATTGAACTGTCATAGAATCCTCTCCCGGAATTTCTTTTACTCCAACATCTTCTCACTAAAATATTCAGGTATTTTAAAGAAGATGCAAGGATTTTATCCTCCTATCTCTGTCAAGCCTACTATGTCCCATTACTGATGCCATGCCTAAAATTTGTTTGGTATAAGATGCGTAGCACGCTGCCTATTGTTGGAATCGATCCCGAATCTCTGAGCTTGTCTATCGCTTGCAAGTACTGCTTAGCTTCTACATAGGCCTTATGACCGGCCGCGTCGTAGGTATAGTAGTCCAAACGGTCCACTCCTGCGCAACGTGCCGCTAAAATTTGAATTACTGCCATCAGCTTAGCATCATTGCCAAAAGCTCCCGATCCCCAATTGCCGGTTTGCAGAGCCAACGGCTTGCCTAAACGCGCAGCTTCTTGCTTCGCTCCCTTAAAAGCTGTGTAGGCCGCTAAGAAACTTTTTAAAATCTCGTGGGAGCTGTACAAACCATTCCGACGCAGTGGAATAGCTGTTATCGTCAATATATTACTCGTTGTAGGACGACCTATGCGCGTGGTGTTACGCTTGATGTAAGATTCTGAAACGGACAACAACTGCTTGGCGCCATAAAGCTTCTTCGTGTCTATAATTCCATGTCGTTTAACGCCTTTTACCAACCATGGTGCGGGATTACCACCCCGCGTCTCTGTTTGCGGCGACGATATAAATCCTGATAGATGCGCTTGTAGGCGTCCCAAGTCAGGGTGTTCAGCCACTTGCACTTCGTCTTGAGCAAAAAAGTGGTGCTTCCAATACTTAAATAGTCCCATGTCAGCAAAGTTTGCTGTGCAAGTAAAGTGTCCGCTTACATCCTTATAGTCAAAAGGGCAACGGTACTCTCTTAATATCCCTTCAGGGCGAATGACATCCGATGTCACATTAAGAATACTTTCATTAGCCACGCTGAACTGGGTGTATTCCAAATTGCCGCTGTCCTGTTTTCCAGCGAGAAATTTGTTCATAATCGTCTGCTTCTGCGGAAGTATGCTGGAATCCAATTTAGGTAGATCGGCCACATTCACATTGCCTTTGACTTTCGTACGAACATCAGGACACTGAAAACCGATGCTGGATGCTTTAGCGCTCGCGGCTGTGGCGGGTGACACTAAGGTAGGACTAAAAGGGGAAAAAGACCCTATGATGGCTCTAAGAATACGAGTGATCAAGTAGGGTTCAGGATATAGGACTTGATCAAACTGCTTCACAAACTCCACCATAGCAGGCGAGGCACTTTGCCTCATCCAATGCTGGCTGACATTGCCTTGCAGTTTTTCCAAGCCGGCACGCAATCCCCAAGAGTAGGTAAGCTTCCAATGTATCCAGGGATCTTTCAGTGCCTGCGTTGCAACCTCGCACACTTTGCTTAAATCGGTAGTGTCGCGACTAAACCAGGATTTTTGGTGAAAGGGGGCAAACTCCAGGCGTTTCTTCCCATCGCGATTTACCACCCATAATGGTGGCGAGCCTTTTAGGTTGCCTCCATAAGCTTGCAGGGCTCTCAAAGATCCAGCTGTATCCATTCAGTTCTCCTTGTATCACCTGAAATACTACTATCCTTCAGTTAAGAGCGAATAAACCATATTTAAGCATCCTTTCCCCTGTCTCCGCTCTAGAATGTAAAGCTGCCATACAACTCTTCGGTAGCTTCTTATTTGCTCAAGAAATAGCTATGAGATAGACTTTTTGATTAACACAAAAGGAAACGGCATGGAAGCGAATCGTGACTTAGAAAGGCTTGTAGCAGAAGAAAATGCTCGTGAGCATGATGCCTGTGCAGTCCATCACGACGTCAACGTTCCCTATGTTGGACGGCCACAAACTAGAGCGTTTTACTGGGAACTCATCCAAAACTCGCTAAAAGATGCAAAGTGCTCCTTTAAAGAAGCTAGTGTTTGCGAACTTGGGTGCGGTACCGGAACCTTTCTCAACTTGGCTCTGGATAATGGTGGCAAGGAGTATTGGGGTGTGGATATCAGTCCTCGCATGATTGAGCGAGCGCAAGCCAAAACCACTGATCCACGAGCTCACTTTGTTGTGGACACACTGGCGGGCTTTTCACAACAGCATGAAGGAGCCTTTGACATCATTCTGAGCAGCTCATTTTTGCACCATTTGGTAGATCTTGGCGAGGGTGTCGAGCAGATAAAAAAACTTCTACGTCCGGGGGGAGTTTATGTAGCACTGCATGAGCCCATAATGCCTAGACAACAATCAAAAACTGAAATGCTTGATCTGTTCATGCAGATTTTAACGGGGCAGCGATTTGGCGAATTGAACCTGATGAAGCGCTTAGCGCTGGCAGCTTGCGGCTATTGGAAAGTTAATAATTGGGATAAACCAACTCCATTTTTCGATCTTTTAGGTTGGTACGCAAAGTTAAAGGGGCATGAAAGTAAACAAGAAGGTGAGATGAACCTTGTAGACTACCAACTGAATAGTCCCTTTGCGCTCAGTAAACACTTAGCGGGCCATGGAACGGTTACACCCTACACTTATCTGTGCTTCAAAGAGGTGTTCCGGACAGCAGTACTTAACAACTATGAAATGCTGGTGATAACCAAGTAAGTAGTTTGCGCGCCCTACCCCTTGGTTTTGCGTGCAGACCTATTCTTGTAGTCATTGACTATTTCCATACATTTTTCTGCTGATAGCCCTCCATTGCTATACTTGGCGGGGTTCTTACACATGCGAATGAGACGCACTTTCACGCTGCCAACTTCATAAAAGCGTGCTCGTGGTTGATGGAGAGCCCGGATAATCTCGTCCATCTTGGCATGCGGGTGTGCCCTTAAACATTCTTGCAGATCCTCCAAGGATATGCTGTCACCAATCTGCTTGGATTTGTTGGAATAAGAATAGTTTCGCATTCTGCTCTTATATTCGCCAACGACTCTCCTGCAATGGTTTGGCGAGGAGCCTTCGTAAAACGAATTGAAAGGATTATGACACAGGTTCTTTAATCTAGCTGAGGTTTGTTCAAGCGTACACCAATCTTCTCGAGCTCGATGGAGAATTTTTTTTATCTCGGATTTGCTTGCTTTGGGATTATCACGAAGACATTGATCTAGCTCATCAATAGTAATTCGTGCCTCTTTAATGTATCCCTTATGATGAATTAAGAAGTGGGGACTGGTCTCAGAACTCTGTGTTGCACTAGTTCTACTACTAGATGAGTCATCTCGCACTCGAAAGGAACCATAGCATGGTTCTGTTGATGGCATGGTGCTAACTTCTTCGTCATCAGACTCCCATAGACCGGCAGTCTCTTCCCATATCTTACTCCATAAGTCGCTCTCCTGACCTATGTCAGAACTCGTTAAATCTTGACCTGTAAAAGAGGTTTGAGGCGCCTCTTCTTCAACGGCATCGTATAGAAAATCGAATGAAACGTCTGAGGGTCCACACAGGACAGTGTCGGATGGCCGGGAAGTGCTAGAAGTACAAGTCGATGAAGAATTTCCGTTAAAACAGTTTATGGGAAATGAATAGCAATCCATCTTTTTTTCCGGAATATACGTTAGTTAAGTTATTGATTTTAAATCAATTATGATAACATCAAATAAAGATATACGTTTTCCTAAGAGTGGGGACAGACAAGCACCTTTCCTAGTGTCATCTCCTTTTGATAAGCCTCAAGAGCCTTGGAAGCCTCGTTTAAGCTTACCTGAGCGCTTATTGTTGTATGCAATGATCCGCAAGCCATCATTTTTTGTACCTTATTGGTCGCTAGAAGGAGTCCAAAAAAACCTTTTTTTACTATCCAGTCGGGTAGGTAAAAACCTTCCACTATTTTCTGCTGAAAGATGATGCCTAAGGGGCTAAGATTGCCGCAACTTGATGCTGACAGGGCACCGTAAACAAAAACCTTAGAACGATTGGGCATTGCATTCAATATTTGTCCTGTCATGTCCCCAGCGATTGCATCAAAGGCAATGGTCGCGTTTTGACGCATTGCCTCCCTTTTTAACTCCTTCTGGAAGTTCTCCGACTCCGAGTTTAACACAGTTTTGGCTCCTAGATCTCTTAGGAGAACCTCCTGTTCCTTCCTTCTGACGATGTTTATGGTTGGAAGCCCCTGTTCATTTGCTAGCTCTAGAACCATTTTTCCCACCTGGCTTGCAGCAGCCGTTTGAATGATGGCAGCATGCCCGCCTTTACTAGCAGCTTCAACCAATCCTAGCGCAGTTAGAGGATTGATGATCATTGTGGATCCTTGCTCAAAACTTACGTCCTTTTTGAGTACAATGCAGGTTTTGGCATCAACAATACTGTACTGTGCCCAAGTGCCGTCAGTATCACCTTGAACAGAAAACGCGATGCGTTTGCCCATTAGCCATCTACCAAGGAGTCCGCCACCAGTTGCGACTACTGTACCTGCGCCTTCCCATCCTGGCACTGCTGGAAGCGTCTTTTTCTTACCGTAGCTACCTTGTAGCAACAACAGATCTGATGGATTGCAAGGAGCTGCTGCAACCTTGACGAGCACCTGCCCGTGTGAGGGTTTTGGTACAGGTTTGCTAACCACATGAAGGCTTTGAATGGCTTCCAGAGGATTTTCGTGGTAGCTGTCAAACTGAAGTGCACGCATTTCTGCTGGAAGTGTGTTCATGAAAACCTAGTTTTTAATGAGCTGCGTTTCATAAGGCCGTAGAAATTCTATAAGCTTATTCATAGGGATTGCTGTGAAAAAATTACAGTTCCCTTTGACCTTTTCAGAAAAACGCACCACACCATCTGTGTCATGCGCTCCAGCAAATTTTAGCACTGAAGTGCGGCTTATGTAGTCAGAAATTTCTTCCTTGCAAAGATGGCGAAAATAGATCTCGCAGCATTCGACGGTAGAGCGCAAGCGTTCATTGACAGAGTCGTAAACCGCTAAACCCGTGACAAAAGTATAACTATTGCCTGATAGTGCTTCGAGCATCGCATGAGCCTCCTAACAGATCCTGAGGCTTCTCTAGACACGTTTCGTTAAACATCAAAAAGGCATCAGAGGCGATAATCAGCCCTTGCTTTTGCTTGCCAATAGTCTTTGCTTTTTCTTCGGAGAGTTTTTTTGCTCTCAACAGGGGATCGGGATCCTGTATGGCCTTTTCGTCAATGTCTGCGGGCAGTACCTCGTACTTTAATCCCAACAGATCAAGAGCTCGTCTACGTATCAATGATTGAGACGCTAAAATGAGTTTCATAGCTTATGCACCTTTAATTACTCACAAATAGGGTACTGGCTGTCGCAATTTACCTCATCCAGAAAGGAACATTTTTACAGGATATTCAGGCATTCGCATCACATCATATACTTGTGCGCCCTACATATTTTAGTGGTCTGAATGATGTTCCGCAGCTAATCGCAAAGCGATGTAAGAGTGTTAGCCGCATGTGAAGGACAACGCGCGGCGGACGAACGTGGGGCTAACACTCTTACATCGCTTTGCGATTAGCTGCAGTGCGTTCTGCCTATACTATCGAGTCGGACCGGCAAAATTTATCTAGAAAGTTTACAGCGAAACAATGAAAATCCCGCACGTTATAAGCTGCTAATGTAAAGCGGCTTTACAGGAAACGCCAATGCAACTTTTATTCCTTATTTTCAGTCTTCTTTTCGTTAACTGCCTGCAGGCTAGTCGATATGGCAGCCCGCATCTTCATCCGCGCTCACATGATCCCTTTATAGTCATCGCTATCCCAAAATGTGGAACTCATCTGCTAACAAATACGATTACTCAATTGCTACGAATACACTGCGATGAAGGTTGGGATAACCTGAATCCCGATGACCAAAGTCACCTCGATGGCTACTATGAAGCTTTATTAGGTCTGAAAAACGAGTCCTTCATTCATAAGACAGTCCTTCCATATACTCCTAAGCTACAATCAGTTCTTGAGAAAGCTAATTTCAGATGGCTTTTTCTATTGAGAGATCCCAGAGATGCTATTGTTTCCCTATTATTCTATATGGAACGTATGAGCTCGGATAAGCGTGACTTCATGACAATTGAATCCGATAATTATGATAGGTTGAACCTCGATGAAAAATTAACAGCCCTCATATCGGGTCAATATTGCTCAAATTTCCTGCTTGAGATCTATAAGCCGTCAATTGGATGGTGCGATCAGCCTCCCGGCTTAACGGTTCGATTTGAAGATTTGATCGCTGTTGATGACAAACAACGACAACTTGATACCCTAACACAAATAGTTGCATATGTTGGAGTGACAATGTCTGCCAACGAAATCAAAGAAGCGGCACCGCGCTGCTATTGTCCCGAGTCTCCACAATATGTTGACGGAGCAATGTATCAGAGAGGACAGGCCAATAGTTGGAAGTTCTTCTTTACATATGAACACAAAGAACTATTCAAGCAGATCTTTGGAGCTGAGCTAATCCAACTGGGCTACGAACAAGATTACGCTTGGTAGAGCATATTTCAGCCAGGCTGCCAGCCCTTATACCCTCCAATTCAACTAAGTTCCAGGCATGGATCTTTACTAGGCATAATCTTTGGATCCATCATTCGTGTCTTTCTCTTCCAAAATAAGATGACGTATCATTTTATGATTCCGCATCAAGCTTTGTCACACCAAAATTTGCTTTGGATGTGATGAAGACTAAGCAGCCAAATGAAACGAAAATGCTAGCAGCTAGGTTGTCAGAATGTGCATGATAATGTAAAAAAATCTATAGAGAGAAAAAAGCATAAGGTTTTCAAATGTCAATATGGGAAGAATTCAGAGCATTTGCCATTAAAGGTAACGCTATAGATTTGGCTATTGGTGTCATCATAGGGGCTGCATTTGGCAAGATTGTGAGCACCTTAGTTAGTGATATTATTATGCCTCCCATAGGTCTATTAATCGGGGGCGTAGACTTCAGTAATTTGGAGCTATCGCTCAAACCCGCGACTTCAACAATGCCTGCTGTAGTGATTAAGTATGGAGTCTTCATCAATACATTGGTCGATTTCACAATTGTGGCAGCGGTGATCTTTCTTACTGTTAAAGGGCTAAACGCTCTAAAACAATCGCAACCTACAGAACAGCCAAAAGTGAGAGACTGCCCCGAATGCCTTATGGAAATTCCTCGCCAAGCAAAACGATGTGGACACTGTGGCATCGCCATCAAAGATTGATCAAGTCGTTCGATCAAAACAACCACAAGCTGTCGGGTGATTTTTTGTTCATAGCCTATCCTAAAGTCGGAGTCAAATCCCAATTGGACTACGAAAAATAACGTTTGTTAGACCATCGTACCTCTCTCCTGTTAGTGCGAGGAATCTTAGGGGCTTGAATGTTTCTTTTGAAAAGACTTAATATGTAACGATCAAAAAAGACGCCTAAATACTGCAGAGAGTGATATGAAATCCTATGTAACCTTCATAATGGTTTGTTTTCTGTCTGCGCTGATAGCAGAAGAACATGAAACCGCACAAAACACGTCTGAGATCTACTGGGATACTCCTTACTACCTCGCTAAACTTAATCCAGAAAATCAACAGTATGTCTATCATCGCCGTCCCAGCAATTTTATTGGAAACTGGATTCTACCTTTAAACATGATGCCTCAGATGGAAGAGTTTTCGGACATATATGAGAAGGCTATTTCCAAATATGACCACCGAAAGCAACTGCTGTCTCGCGTAATTCCAACCTTAAACTGTGTATGGAATGATGTGATATTTTTAAGTCCATTACATCCACATCATCACTTTAAGGAATATAGCGAGATTGGATTTATACCAAAACACGTGCAGTTCTTTAAAATACCTGTGGAGGTACTTGCGGAAAAGAGAACCACGGTATGGAAATGGTTACCCTATCCTGGACGTGATCCCATCCACCAGACTCTCGACTCCTACTGTGACTTGAACCTGTCGACGTTTCAAGAAATGGAGGAGCTGCCTGAAATAACAAAAGCTTGGTATCGGGAACAGTTTACCCCTGAGAGTCCGGAAAAATACCCTAAATACAATTGGTACCGTATTCCCCATATTCTCTGCCAAGATCCCATAGATATCCGCGACGAACGTATCACTATAATCAATTGGGAAGATATCGACGACTAACCTAGATACATGGACTGAGGCTACCACCTCAGTCCACTGATATCCACTGTGTGATACTAGCGCCTTGGCCTTGCTCTCCTAGGGAATTGATCGCGATGACTGTGTAGGTCACCGGTTTGTTGCTTCACTCGAACAACTTTGAGCATGATCTTAAGGCCGTTATAACTATAAATCTACTGGATTCCGTCAGATTTTTGGAAACTGGGAGGGCATACGCCACCCCTGCCATTCAACCTACTTCCACATATCGGTTTTTAGGGAGTCACCTTTTTCTACACAGGAATAGAATAAGGTCACACCTTTCCGTCTGATCACCATAATATGGGGGCGGTTCGCAATAAATGAGAGGTATTTTTATTTGCTGAACCCGCAGCCTCCATCCTGCACTGGCATAATGGTAACCGCAGCCGCTTTGCTACCCTTCAGGTTATTTTCGAAATAGATGTTCTGTTGTAGCGTAACAACAAGAGCAGTGCCATCGAGCATGTGGGTCGCAGAGGAGTCAACCTGAGCGACATTAACGGAAAATATATCCTTAAACGCTTCTGGAAGATCCTTATGTTCGGATCTAATAGTCGCAGAAGGTAGCCTTATGGTTAACTCCTGTTCTTGTTCTAATGAACGTGCTTGCAAAGCAAAACTAGCAATTTCGTCCGAATTCAATATTTTTTGAAACTGTCTAAAGTTCACATCTTGGTTTGGAAGAAAAATAAGCTGTTCCATATCCGTTCCTTTGTAAGGAAGTTGGATCATTTTAAAACCGCTTGTGGCCCAATCTTCAGCGGTTTCATAGTAGCGAATTGGCGCAGGTGTTGGTTTATTATCCACCTTATCTCAGTAAGATAAATGAAATTTATCCTCTCCATGACGTACTTCTTTCAGCATGCTACTTACTTTGATCTTTTCACCAGAGGGCGGGCAGTAATCAGATTCCCCACCCCATTTCCTCATTGCTTGAAAAGGATATTCCCATTTCGCATCCATATATATGCTGTTAAGCAACGCCAAACGCGTTAATGGTGCTACCTGGATATCGATTAAATCATGGGTTAACTGTGATCTTCTTTGTGAGCTTTTGGGCAAGCTCTGGAGCATCTGCCGTAATCTCTAGATGAGATAGGCGCTCAAAAAGCTTGGTGATTTTCGATTTAAATAGAGCACATCCGGTGAACTTTTACCAAAGGCTTGCTGAAGCTCTAGGATTGCAGCAATCTCAGAATCAGATCTCTCCACTAGTTCATTGGCAATATGTTGAACCCTCCAAAGAAAGTCCTCTGTAGATATTCCGTCCAGCCCCAAACCATGTAGGAGATCTTCGCGCGCCTGTTTAAGGGCGAAAGGTAACCACATGCCAAGAACAATAAAGGCGCTAACGCCTGAATATGAAAAATCAGAACACAGCTTCCCGAGGCTATCTTTGAAATTTTCCGAGAGATCGCGTTTTGCTCCCACAGCTCATAACGGAAGAGCACCGATTCCACTCGTGATATGGCATTGAAACGCGACAAATTGACGAACGATTTTTTATCCATAGGGCTTTTCAATCCAGCTACCCCTCCAAACTTCTTGAGGTTCACGAATAGCCTTCGGAGTGTCGATTTTAAAGACGAATTTACCACCCGGATTTAAGCCATTCAAAACGAACTTGAGGGCCTTTACTATCTCATGAGCAATGATCAGACGGCAAAACGAACCGCTGGGGCTATAAATTAAACCATAGGTTTGCCTTAGAGAAATGGTCTCGAGGTAGCCTCTAGTGCGAACAAGAAAGGCTCCGTTCGAGGCATTTCCAACGGCACCTATCGAGTATATAAAGTGAACAGTCAAAACCAGTGACAGCATATCCACGCTCCAAAAGAAGGATGAGAAAGCGCGCAGTTACGCACATTGGTTCGAGAATTGGGCCATTAGCCTCCTCCGCAAAGCGTAAATAGCATTGCAAAGCGTCAGCCGGCACCTCAGAGCGCTCCAGGTCATAGCAGTCTGTGCAAAGAGCACTATAAGATGCTGCTTTTCTATTCATAAAATGGTCCAAGGAAATTGCCTAAAGCCAGAATCGAACTGACGACCTTCGCATTACGAATGCGCTGCTCTACCAACTGAGCTATTTAGGCGTGGTGTCAAATTAATACTACAATGAGCATTTTTTTTAACCAAACCACAAATGTAAAGCCGCTTTACGTCGGTCATCCTCAGCGTTCATTAATTGCAGTACGGATTAGCTGTTCAAGCTCTCTTCTTACTTTTTCATCTTTTAAGCGCCCTTGTTCATCAAATGCATTGTAAGCACCTGGAACAACGACTTGCTGAGGGAGAACTGTCCCGCCAATGTTTTCTATAATAGCTCGTAAATGCACTAGTCCTCGAGCTCCTCCACCAGGTCCCGGAGCTGCACTCATAATAACGAATTTCTTCCCCTTAAAGGCCTCTCGAGACCCACCACCGTTTTCACCCCTGGATGCCCAGTCTATGGTGTTTTTTAACACAGCTGAAAGAGAACCATTATACTCGGGGGAGGCAATCAGAATGACATCGCTGTTTATCATCAGCTGTCGAAATTGCTTAGCCTTTATGGGCATCCCTTGACTAGTTTCGAGATCTTCATCGTAAAAAGGGATCGGATAGTCCCTTAGGTCGACAACTTCAACCTTAGCGTGTAGTTGACGTGCTATCTTAGCTGCTTCAACAACCAGTTTTTTATTTACTGAGTCTTCTCGAGTACTTCCAGCGAAGGCCAGTACCTTTATTTCGGCATTTAGAGTTGCTGAAAAGGCAACACAGAAAACGATCATCCACTTCCACATATAGTCTCCAAGTAATATGACTAATCTAATTCTCTAACATCTGCCATTGATGTCCATTCTCATTTAGCATCTGATCGGCGGCAGATGGCCCCCAAGTTCCAGCATCATAAACAGGAACTTTTTCATGAGCATGCGCCTTCCAGTAATTTAGAACTGGAGTGAGCAATCGCCATACCGCTAGCTGTTCTTCTCCTTGGACATACAGGCTATCATCGCCTCTGATGCAATCATAGAACAGCTTTTCGTAGGCCTCCGGGGAACGCTTGTCAAAATACGAATCAGGATTGTAGCCAAAGATAACAGGTTCTAGGCTTTTATCAAGCGAAGGTACTTTTGATACGGTTTTGAAAAAGATGCCAGCGTTGGGTTGAATGCGAATAAAGAGGACATTGGAAGCCGCGTGATCAATTGATGGATTGCGATTCTTAAACGTAATGGCTATTTCTGTTGTCTGTTTTGGTAGACGCTTTCCTCCACGTATATAAAAAGGAACTCCTTCCCAACGAGGGTTATCGATGAATATTTTTGCCGCGATAAAAGTTTCGGATGAGGAGTCTTCAGAAACCCCTTTTTCTTGTTTATATCCAGGCACACTTAATCCACGTATGGTTCCTGGGCCATATTGTCCACGAATCACATGATTGTTCATTTCGTCTACAGAAAAAGGACGGATGGCATTTAAAAGCTTCGTTTTTTCTTGGTGAATATCAATAGAATTAAGGGTGGAGGGAGGCTCCATAGCGACAATTGCCAGTAGCTGCATCAAATGATTTTGGAAAACATCACGTAACGAACCTGTCTCCTCCCAAAAGTTAGCTCGACTGCCAATCCCAATATCTTCCCCAAGTGTGATTTGAACATTATCAATGTATTCGCTGTTCCAAAAGGGCTCGAAAAGCGCGCTTTCAAACCTTAATGTGAATAGATTTTGGACTCCTTCCTTACCAAGATAATGGTCCATACGATACACCTGACTTTCGTCAAGATATCTAGAGATATCTTTTTGCAAATCGATTGCAGAAGCTAAGTCGACTCCAAAGGGCTTTTCAATAATTACCTTTGACCATTTTGCGTGGGGACTATTTGAATCGTAAAGAAGACCATGTTCGGATAATTTTTTTATAATGGTAGAGAAGTAGCTTGGTTGAGTAGCCAAATAGTAAAGACGATTGCCTTGTGTGCCAAATTCTAGATCGATCTTGGACAAGAGTTGCTGCAGATTTTCATAACCTTCATCTTGGTCAAAGCTCGACTGATGATAAAATATTCTGTTCTCAAACTGATTCCATAAATCCGTATCTTTAGCTGTTCCAGCGTATTGTTCAATTGCTTCGCACATTTGTTTTCGAAACACGCTGTCAGTATAGTCTCGCCGGGCAAAACCGACTACTGCTGTATGCCTTGAGAGATTACCTTCGTTAGACAAATTGTAAATAGCAGGAAGCAATTTACGCGCAGTCAAGTCTCCAGTGGCTCCAAAAACAACAATAACGCAGGGATCTGAAGCAGAAGGGGAAGGAGAAGATGCGTCTAACTCATTCGAGAGGAAACAAATAACACATAGTAAAATCAGTGATTTTATTTTAAACATTTTCATATTATACATTCTGATAGATAATCTATTTAAAGTAAAACAACCATTTTACAATCAAACTACTATAAATACAAGCAGAGAACTCTTTGACTTCAGTGACTAATCATGCAAGTCAGAGTCTTTTTTTGCGTTTGTCACTACCAAGGGGTCTGGATAGGGTTCTAGTGTAGAGCCGTCATACAAACGTAAGGAACACTGTTTGTCACCTTGTCGCACCTCAGTAATGACAGCAGTCATTCCTTTTACACTTTGCTCTACGGTCAAAGGCGCATTAGAATTTGGTCCTGACATATCTGTCTTCACTAATCCTGGCGATATTGGAAAGGCACAAGGACGGGTACGATAGTCTCCTTTCATTTCTTCAACCCAGAGCCTTGCCAGTTCTATATTCCAATCTTGTATCAACATGTTGCCAGCGGCTTTGCTCGCTCTATAGTGATGTGTACGCCCTGTTATATTACTGCCGTGATGACTTAAAGTTGAGGTGATATAGACAGCACAGCTGTGAGGTTTCAAAAGCTTCAAATACAAGGCTCGCATGATGTTGTCGGGGGCATAAGCATTAACTTCCATTAGCTCACGAGCTTCTTGAGCGGTATTCTGAGGAGGGTGACTCCTTGGAGCTCCCCGCACAATCCCAGCATTTAACACTAGAATATCGACGCCTTCTGTCACATTAGTGGCAAAGTGGGTAATTGCCTCCTCATCTGTAACATCCAGCTGATATATACGGATTCTATCAGGATACCGTTCTTCTAAAGCAAGCAGTTCACTTACTCTTTCTGGATCACGATAGGTTGCGATCACGGAATATTCTGGCCTAGACAAATAATACTGAACAAAGCCCAGGCCTATACCACGATTGCCACCAATAACAACCACAGTCTCTGCGAAAAGTGGCTCAACGTCGCTCAGGAAGAAAGAGGCGGTCATCAACGAACCCAACAATAGTTTCTGCAACATCATAGTAAATCCTACACTCGGAATTAGCGCGAAATGGTAGGGCATTGATGTCTAAAAAGCCATTGGCTTCTAAAGAATTTGGTTAAAATGACTAGCAAGGAATTCGATGAAAATGCAACCCAGGGCGTAGCCCTGGGTAGTTCTAATCAAAGCCCTTTCAGGCTTAGAGTATATTTCATCAAGATTAAGACTTGATTGCGTTAGATACTTTTTCTCCGGTGCGCTCAGCAGCGTCTGCTACTTCTGAAGCACCTTTTTTTACTTTTTTTCCTACCTTCTCACCAAACTCTTCAGCTTGGGAGGCGGCATCTTCAACACCTTCTTCTAATTCACCGAAGGCGTCCTTTACTGAATCTTCCACATCGTCATAAAGTTCTTTAATCTGATGTTGGATCTGCTTTCCTTTTTTGGTAGTGCATAGCAGGGCTGTGACAAGTGCAACTGCACCGCCAGTTAATGCTCCCCAGAAAAAGTCTGATTGTCTGCAATTATCGTTCATATTTTTATCCTTTATTTTGTGATTTCCAAAGTTCGATTCCAGTATTTATCCAATCGGATAAACTATTAAAAACAGCTGCACTATTTGGCAGCTTCTGCTCGATAGTCCCCATAACTTCCCTAGGATTTTTGCTTTGCAGCGTTTCACCCAGTTCAGAAACTGTTCTACCAATTTTATTCACGGCAGGTGGACTATGAGTACGCATACAGTATCCAATGCCCACCCCAATAATCCCACCTAGCAATAGGCTCAAAGCTATTTTTCTTGTTTCTCTGCTGTCGCTCTTCATTTTTTAATGAACTCCTTTGTCGTCTTAAATAGAACAACACTAGACACCAACCATTTCAAAATTTTCGGAATGGCCGGGGACTTGGAATTTCTAAGTTCAAGAGACGTCTGCTGTTCAGACGAAGAAGTCCCTTTGAACTGGGAGCTCAAGAAATCAACCGGATGAAAAAGAAAATTCAAGGAATTCACTTTATCATTCACGCCAGCTGATAGAGAATTTAAATTACCGAGTAATTCCGTTGTATTTTTAGAAACTGTATGCGCGTCGTACTGCAAAAAGTTCTCCATCTTAGCAAGAACGCCGCATCCTTCACTCGTAAATTTGTGAATGTCAACTTGCAGCGCTTTAACTTTTTTTGCTAACTTAATGAATAGTATAATCATCGAAAGAGTAAACAGAACTAGTGTAGCAGCAATAATAATTAAACATACCTCAGATATCGTCATAAGTCCTCATTTGTTTATAAGTTAGTAGTAGTTTTTCGAATCAATAAAGATCGAAAATTAACTAGTGTAATAAATTAATTTAATTGCGATAGTCGTTTACCTTACCATTAACATTTATTGTGCAATGGCAGTGTTGCGACTTAGCTTTGTCTAAATTTTATGTCAAACAGAAGCGTAGTTCCAGACGGCTTGCCTGGGCAATATGAAAGCTTTGAGAGAGCCAATAATTTTTTGTCACTTTCCTTCTCCTTCTTTAATTTTTGCACTAGCAAAAACATTAAAGTCTAAGTTAGACAACGCATTACGCTTTGGATGCAATGCTGATTTTCAAGTTATACACCACAGCTTTATATTGTGCAAATTTCAATTAAGCACGATTTAGGCAATCAATCTCTGTACTAACTGAGAGAGCGTATTTGGAGTAAAATAAAATAATCCTTTATGGTTTAGGAGGCTTACCTATTCATTACCATTACGCCATTTCAAAAATGGTGTTGTTAGTTCAGGGCGATATGATCGAGATGTAAAACCGCTTTACATGGCTATGAGTTTAGGGCTTGGGACAGCCTTGTCAGTCTGACCAGATCTTCAGTGGAATCACACAGACCGTTTGCCACTAATGTTGCCACGATTCTAAGTTTCTGAGCTCAATTTTAAGGCGAGTTTAGGTCATCTCTCTTCTCAAGCGCAGCGGAGAATGGTGCTTTGAAGGCTTTCTGTAAAATTTGGATCTCTAGAAATTACCGAAATAATGGATCAATCCTGCTAGCTCCTGATCGTGATACTCTACGCCATTTCTCTTATGAGTATCTTGACCGCAAAGATAGATGCGCTCTGCTTTTCCCAAAAGAAGGGGTAGGTAGACCACATACTAGAAGCTCCTATAGGTAGCGTAAGTGACAAATATTCGTGCTCAATAAAGCTAAAAGGTATGTATCACACCATTCAACATTTTAGAAAGTTGCGCAATTTGCCCTACATCCCCCACGTCAAGTTTCGTTTTGAAAAGAATCACTGACCCTGCCAAAATCCGGACTTATTTTTTTTTTACTGGGTATACCAATGACTATTAAACGTTTAGTTTGTGCAAGTATCCTTCAAGCCATTTTTAGCTTCAGCTGCCATGCTGGAGGGCTTTTTGTTTATGAGGTCGCGGCTTCCGATGTCAGACTAGCCTCAGCTGGACGATCTGCTAGAGCGAATGATCCTTCCACTGTTTTCTCCAATCCAGCGGGAATGAGCCTTTTGGGGGGCAATACTTTTCAATTTGGCATTGAACCCATCTACGCACACATAGACTTCCAGCCTAATGCCTCCACAACAGTAAGCGGCAATCATGGCGACGGCAGTACATGGTTACCATCAGGCAGCTTCTTCGCCACAACACAAGTCAATGACCGTCTCACCGCTGGATTTGCAACTTGTGGCTACTGGGGAGCTGGCTTAAATTACGGCAGAAATTGGGTAGGCCGCTACTATGTTACAGAAGCTTTAATGGAGGGAATCTCTGCAATTCCATCCTTAGCTTTTCAAGTTAATGATCAGTTTTCAGTTGGTGTAGGAGCCAATTTGATGTACTCCATCCTACTTTCAAAGGCTGCAGTAAACAACGTGTTAGATGGGCTTCCTGATGGTTCTGTGCGCCTGCTGGATACTAGATTTGGCGCAGGAGCTATCCTTGGCGCGCTCTATCAATTTAGCCCTGGAACACGCATAGGAGTGCAGTATACCTCTCCTGTGAAATTGCACTTTCGTGATAAACCCAAATTTCACCAAGTTGGACCTACTTTGACAGCGGCTCTCGCAGCTACAGGATTGTTAGATAGCACAACAAGAGTTACCATTCAGGTTCCAGCTAACGTAACTGCAAGCATCTATCATGAGATGGCACCGCGCCTAGCGGTAATGGGCGATGTGGGTTGGCAACAATGGTCTAAGTTCAATCATGTAGAAATCATGGTGGCCGATTTAGCCGCTACAACGCTGGCTTTTACACCGCAATACCAAGATACTTGGCATGTAGCATTGGGCATGGAGTACTGTTGTGCCAATGACCTTACAGTTTCGGCAGGGGTGGCTTATGACACGTCCATGCTAACAACAAGCAACAGAACATTTTCCCTGCCCATTGGCCACCAATGGCGCTTTGGCACGGGCCTCCAATACCAGTATCAAGAAGGCATCTTGTTAGACGCCGCCTATGAATTGACATGGTCTGGACAACTTCCCATAGACCAAAATCGTGGAGCGCTTGTTGGAAGAGTAGCGGGAGACTTCAGAAATGCGTGCATTCAATTCTTCAATGTTTCGCTGACCTACTGTTTCTAGTGCAAGAATGGAGATGGCATTGGTAGATTAAGCCGCGACTTAAGGTCTATTTTATCAGGAATCCGCCTTATTTTCTCAAAGTAAGCCAAGTATACTTGGCTTAAATCGTTAAAATAAGACAGTTTTTGTCATGGAAATAGCAAAAGAAGAAATTATAGCAATTCTTGGACAACTCAATCCTTTGTGGCAAAAACAGACAATCCCCGATGTTAGAGTTTTGCCAAAGAAAGTCTGCTACACGGCGAAGACATAATCTAAAGGCGCCTAAAAATTATATACGATGTGAACGCGGGAGGACGATATGGACCTTATGGACTGAGAAACATCATTGGCCGCTCAATCCACAAGGCCGCTATCTAAATACTACCGAGAAGGTGCTGTGGGCCCTAGAGCAATAGTTCGCGGTTCTTTGGCGGTAGATAAATCTACCGTCTGAATATTTTGGTCGCCATACGTGCGGACATATAGCTTGAAATTTGTCAGATCTTTCACAACAACCCATTGGGTGTAGTCAAAGTCACTAGTTTGGGAACCACGCACGGCACCATAGGGAATATCCACAGTGTTAAGCATATGGAAAGCGGCAGTGACAAGATCAGAACCTGTTTTCGACTGCTGCAGGCTCTGTTTAAAAATAGCTGTGCGCACAAAGCGACTTGGCGGTGTCCAGTCGCCTGGAATACCCAGTAAGCCCGATCCTTGGCCTGTTGGTTGCAACACAGTTCCATCAATAGAAACGGCCTTAGCGCCAATTGCTGATAGATTGATGAAGTTACGTAAGTTGGTGCGATGCCACGGGAAATCTGGAGAATTTGTTAGAACACCCACATCGTTATCATGAATCTTTGTTTCGCCATCTACAAACTCCACCACAAGGCTCTTGCCAGAGGCATCGTGAATGGCTAAATGCAACGGAGCGATAGCTCCACCCATTTCGGGAAGCGGAAAGGTATACAGATTAACCTTCGAGAGAGCCGTCTTTACCTCAGCCACCGTACTAAAGTTGCCCAAAAGCCAGGACACCAAGTCCGTGTAAGCTACCACGGTGTTGGGAGCTGCTTTAGAAACATCTGCATACTTACCATCAGGGAACCACAAGGCTCCTACACTCAAACCTTTTTCATTAAGGCCATCCATGGGAATCTTGCCATCAAAGATGTTCAAACTTGCATAGGCATACTTAGAGCTCCACTTCATTCCCTGCTTGTTATTAGGTGCAGTGGACTGAAAGGATTTGCCCTTAGGAACAACGATCACCGTTGTAGGAAGAACCTGGCCAAACTCAAGCGAGCGGCCAACAACTTGTGTTTTGTCCTCAGCATTGATAATGAAGTCGGTGCAGCCTTCTGAATACGTCGAAAAGGAAAGTGCACATGCAGAGGCGGCTAAAGCGATAGCTTGAAGTCTACGAAACATAATAACTCCCTTAGGAAAAGTAATCGATTCTCACTCATATCTCGATCGCACTCTAAGGGAATAATCATTTTTTTAAATAGAACCAACCGTAGAAATTTCACTCTACTTTTTTTTCTTGATAAAGAGATTCCTCAAGTCACCCGCAAAAAAATCGCCTCTGCTTATCGTTTCCTGAAGTTGGTTCAAAGTTCCATCGATCCCAATCGCCTTCTCTATATCCTGAACGGCACGTCGAAAGGATTGGCTATTGTTATATCTTGGGACATCAACTCTCTTCACATAATACGAATACATATCGGAGTAAACTGTTGACCCACATTGAGCCTTCATAAAAGTCAGAGCTAGCTGTTCAATCGGAAGTTCATATTTTATATCTGCCTTAGGTTTGACCCAGAGAGAGGAGGCGTCGACAGCTAGCTTTAAACTATCGATAACTTGCTCCATCCTTCTTATGTTAACTTGGTCCCATTTCCCAAACGAGTTTGCCAAAGAAACGACGTCATCATTCGTATAAGAGCTTAAAGAATATCCGTTAGCGGCACATCCTTCTTGAATTATAACCCGTGCTAAAACCATTGGATCGACCCCGGGATACTGCTTCTGGTATGTATAAAGCCCTAAATCGCGGTCTAGTATTCTACCCACAAATGATTCCTCGATTGAGCCCGCCTCTAGGGGTGGAAAGTTGCAACCAAACAAGGCGCTAAGAATAGCCAGTTGATCCGGTTTCCAGGCCTGGATTCGATTTTTTAACCTACCAGCCAACCCTTCTAAACATGTGCTAGAAAAGTATTTTTCAAGTACTTGATCGGTCAACTTATCCTCCGTCCTATACATGTGAAACAAAGTATAGTGCGAGTAATAGATGTCTTTTACCTTACATGCCATCTTTTTCCAAGCCGAATAAGGAAATGATGAACCCGAAACAAATGGAGTGATGGTCGGTGTGTCAGCCATTGCGATTTGAGGAAATGTTTGAACGGCTTTGTAGCTGCTGACCTTTTCAGTTCTGTCAATTTCGTTCGTAAGAACGGATAAATCTCCCTCGAAGAAATCTCCACGTTCAACAATCTCACGCATACGAATCATATTACCTGCTGGGATCTTGCAACGAATCCGCTCCAATCTGTAAGTAATCGTCCCACGTACTATTCCGCCCCTATGTCTACTCCAATCTTCAAGGAAAGCACTAACATCTTTGCATACGTTGGACCCACACCTAAACTGCGCATAGACCAGAGCTAGCTCATCAACCGGATACTCATATTTGATATGAGCTTTTGGCTTCATCAACAAAGAGGTGGCGTCAACTGTTAGTCCTAAGGTGGCTACAATATTCTCCATTTCTGCGATTTTATAGTCTGTCCAGCTCTCCATAACCTTCACAAGGGCGTCGAAATCCTCATCTGCATAATCATCGAATAAATAACTGTTTTGCGAGCAAGCGGACTTTATCATTATTTTCACCAGCTCTAAAGCAGGTATATCAGGATGATGTCGCTTCTTGTACGCATACAAACCCAGATCCAAATCTGTACAATGCCTACAGTTAGCTCTATGCCTAATTTCGCAAACATCTAAGGGAGGAAAATTCCGTTGAAATAAGTTTCGCAAGATACCGACAGTCGTACTGCCTAGTTTTTCAAGTTTATCTCTTTCAGACGAAAGAGCTCGACCATTTCGGTTGCGATGGTAAATAGCATAGAGCTCTATATACGCATTTTTCTCCTCACGTGTCAATTTACACCACTCAATGAAGGAAAATGAGTGCGAGGTACGTCCCTCAATCGTTTGTAAGCTAGAATGAGGTGATTCCTCTAGTAGGATTTTGGAAACCTTTGCATTCTGGTTATTCGGATGAAACTCTTGGTATTTTCTTTTACCTGATCTTATGCCGATTTCAACTACATCAGGTTCCACCTCGATTACATCAGAGTCTATTTCGATTTCATGCGAATCGACATGATGGTCCCAATTATTATTATTATTATTGATCATATGGGGATCCACATCCTGAATCTCATTCTCATTAACCCATTGCTCAAAAAACTGCGCGCTATCCGGAGTGTCCGGATTGTAGAGATTAGGAAATGATCCACTATAAATCTCAGGTGATAACTCGTTCGCTAATGGGATTGATGAGGATGACGATTGGAGGTCTGAAAACACAATTAAATCCAACCAACTTACCTGAGGAGGAGGAGTGATCGGCGGCGAATCAGAAGGCGAATAGTCGATATTATTGTTATTAACTAAATTATTGTTTATTTGATTATTATCCATAAATAGCCGTGAAAGTTTCTTGAAATTATTTTATATAAATGAAATTTTATCATACTAAAAACTATGCTTATAAGCAACACTTATTATATGAAAGAATTTTATAATATCGAACACCTACAGGTAAGACCGCTTTCCAGTAAATGAGCACTAGAAAAAGTAACCGATCCGTAATTCGATCTGCTGACCATACTCAGGATAATTTTTTATGACCGCTAGATCATACTCAAGAGACATGAGGATTTTTTTAGTCAGCATTTTTCCGATCATTACATCGAATGGAACAAACCAAGCATGAGTAACCCAATTATATCGAATTTCAGGGGAGAAATTAACGAACCACTGGTAGGGAAGATTGATATTGAGAAATGGTTCTAGATAGGTTTGACGAATGGGCAGGGCAAAAGCATATCCTCCAACACTCCAAGCCTGCCGTACCATTAGGCCAGCATACGCACCCTCAGACCATTCACCTAAATCGTAGGCCACTCCCAAAGTAGGGTGCACTTCGTATTTGGCATCGCCAATATAGTAGTTTCCTCCATCTGTTGGGAAAACCACCTGTAGTCCCGCTCCCCAAGTCCAGTTATGGTTTGGGGGAGTAATTAACAAAGCTTGCAGCAACACATCGCCCAAATGATCATCTGGAGCACAAGTTGGCTTAGCATTTTTGCAATAGAACCAACCGTAAGGAACGTCAACACGAAGTGACGCCTGCCATTTACATGGAAGGTCGATCACTTTGTCCGAACGCAAAGTAGCCAGAACCAATTTGCCCTCTACAGCGTCGACGCCAGATTGTGAAGCACATCGAGCATCAAAGCGTGTCATCGGCTTCAGAATGTTCTCGCCATTGTACCATTCTTGATCACACCATGTGCTAAACGGTGCAAGAACGAATAAGGATATAAACATAGGTAAGAACAATATCGAGCCTCTGTTCAAATTTGATGCATCTATAATCACTTTTTGGAGAGTCTCCTCGACTTTTTTGTAGAGTTTCCGAGAGAAGACATGTCTCCTTCTAAAAAATCATCCTGGCCAATGGCCTCATACAATAGAGCTGAAGATCTATGTTTTGAAATAAGTTTTTCGATGCGTATAATTTGCGCCTTAAGAGATTGATAATTTGTACGGTCTGTCAACCCATTGTAAATTTAGCTAACGTAATAGCTGATTACATTGGAATAGTCATTTGATTCACACTGTGTTCTCGCATAAATCAAAGCTAGATGTTGCATGGGAAGTTGATAGCTTATATCTAGCTTAAGCTTGACCGTAAGAGAATCTGCCTCCACAGTCATATTTAGAGTTGCAATGACTTGATCCATTTTAATTTCTTGTTCTGGTGACCACTTACCGAAAGATGCTTCTCGCCAGCATTTCAGCAGTTGCGTTTGGGTGCTATAATAATAACACTTTTTTGGGCCCTTAAACCGAAATCTGTCTGAAGATGATCCACTATCTCTTCTACCGGTCTTTCATTCATTAAGGTGAAATAGAGCGTGTAGTCGTTGAGATATGACTCTTTTTCGACGCGGCACCCAAATCCACTGAATACGAGGATGTAAAGCGGCTTTACAGTAGACGTTGTTGAATGCCTGAAAGGCGTGTCATTTGGCGCTGCAAGAGTGTTTCAAGCATATGTGTAGACGAAACAATCTCCACACCCTTTCGCGCTCGCGTAACAGCCGTGTATAGAATTTCACGACCAAAAGCTTCACTTCTAGGAGGAAGCAACAGCATCACGTGATCGAACTCGCTGCCCTGACTTTTGTGAACCGACAGAGCAAAGGCATACTCATATCTTGGCAAGGTTGCCACGGGAACTCGGCGAATTGTTTGCCCGCTTTTAAAAAGGGCATACGATCGATCTACCAATAACCCCACATCGCCATTAAAAAGCTCTTGTGAGTAGTCATTAACGGTCACCATGATCGGAATGACCTTCATATGGTGGGAAGAGACTAAGCGCTCGTTGATGCTTGTAACCCCCCATGGTCCTTCGCGCAGAGGAGTCAAAATGCGTCGTTGATTGATTCTACTAAAGATTTTCTCGGGATCGTCATGCATCGATAGATTAAACAACGGCTGACAGTAATTGACCAGTGTATTCCAAAGCTGCTTTTCCTGGATTGGCCAGGGATTGATAACTATATCTTCATTGGATTGCAGCGACATCTTGCCTTGGCGGATCTCCGCGGCGAGATTAAGAATGCTTGTCGATTCGGTTCTTAAGCACTTTTGCAGGCATACACAACATTCTGGAACTGCATGAGCAAGGTCGGCAAATATTCCCCCTGCTTCTATAGAGGGTAGCTGATCACTATCACCCAATAGGACCAGGCGTGCACCGGTCTTTACTGCCCTTAGAAGGCTAGCCATCATTTGTGCATCAATCATCGAACATTCGTCTACGATGATTAGGTCTGCTGTCAAAGATACACTGGAGTCACCATGCTTCTTATTTAACCCCAGCAAGCTATGCAGTGTTTTGGCTTTAATTCCAGCCCTTCCAAGCCTTTCAGAAAGGTTGGAGGCCGCTTTGCCTGTAGGAGCTGCAGCTATAACTTCCCCGGCACTACCGAATGCGTCTACCAGGCATCCTGCAGTATAAGTCTTGCCAGTACCGGGGCCGCCAGTAACGAATGTAAGGCTATTCGAGCACGCATGTATAACGGCAGCTTTCTGCTCATCATTTAAGGAAGAGAGTTGTGGAGGATTCACCGTTATTCTGGGCTTGACGGTCACTAGGCGCTTAAATTCCTCTACAATAACGGACTCATCATTCCAGTAGCGTCGCAGATAGAAACGAGATCCCTCTCTTAGCACGGGCCAAGACTCATCGACATCTATTGGAAAACCATTAGCCCCTTCCACAATAAGCTCTGTCAGATTTGAAGGAAGTGGTTGCGCCTGCTCTGAAAGAATCTCCGACCATAGCGTCACAGGGCAAGGACGTATGGCACCATTTTCTAACGACACACATAGATGGCCTTGCTTAGCAGCCAAAACTAAATGGCACATAAAGAGCGCTACACATTCAGGCATCTCAGGAACGAAGTCATTAGCCAGAGCAAGCTCTAAATGCAAAGGTGATCCCTCAGTTACCAAGCGTTGCAGGAGAGGCCATTTGCCGCTGATTTTGATGGGTTGCTTTTTGCGCTGTAGAAAGAGTTTTTGAGCTATTCCAGGCATAAAGCAGCCTCCAAAGGATTAACAATGTAAACACCACTATTGGGCGATTCAGAGCGCATACCACGCAGGAAGAGAAAGTACATACCTCCAAAACACTGCTCAAAAGGTCTATCGTCGAAAAGCGAGATATAACGACGCAGAGCTTCTGTGTACAAGCGTGCTTGAAGATGATAGCCGTGTTGGAGCATCACTTGGTGCAGCTTGTCTTGGTTATAGTCTTCGACATTTGGACCCAACCAGTTGCTCTTCCAGTCAACTATGTAGTACCGGTTATTGTAGGTAAGCACGAGATCTATAAAGCCCTTTATGTAGCCGCTAGTTTGGGGCTCTAAAGCAAGTGCTTGTGCATCCTCAAGACTAAACAAAAACTCCAGTTCACGAAATTGCTCAGATGGTTGAACAGCGCGAAGTGTCGGCATCTCATCATCAAACGATAGCGGAGTGTTAACCACGTGATTGAGCATCTCATGAATCTGCTTGGACCACGACATCAAAGAGGTTCCGGTAAGTTCCTTTTCCACAGCATCAAAGGTTAAGTCGTCAAATGGTGTGTTTTGTAAGATTTGATGCAGAAGGATACCCGTTTCCGTTCCAGCAGGCACATGAAGGTCAGACGGAGATGTTCCAGCCTTCGTCACTTCATGCGGTGTAAGCGCATCTAAAGAGGTAAAGGAATGAATACAAATGGGATCGCCGGGAACGTTTATCTTCGTAGGCATTTCCAACGTTTTGAAAACGTGTGGCACTATGGCGGTCTGAGCTACAATGCCTTCCGTAACCTGTTCATGAGTGATCACCGTAGAATCTATCTGGGAAATAACCTTAAGCAATGGCGCCACGCAGGTAGTACTAAGCCGGCAGTATACTTCCTCTAGAGTAGCCGAAGGCTGACCGATGCGACCTAGAATCAACTCCATGGCTGATGCTTCACCTTCTTCAGGCCCTTTTTGGTCGACAGCCACAGGAACGTAGAGCCTTTCTTTGGCGCGGGTCATCGCGACATAAGCTAAGCGAACCTTCTCTTCGTCACACTCCTTGTAGTAAGTGTCAACTTTTGCCTTGTTGTCGGTAGAATCTACAATCAGATGGTTCTCCTCACGAGAATGAATCAACCACTCCTTAGCCTTGGAACGTGAAATTAGGCCTAAGGCGAAAACGAAACGAAACTCTAACCCTTTACTCACGTGTATGGTCATTACTCGTACAGCGTCCTGATTGGCATCATCACGGATTTGTAGTTGCTCATCGTCATCATCGGACAACTGCTGCAAATCGAGGAGAGCTTGTAGAAGCCCCTCTGCACGCACATGGTCTTGAAGTTCAGCCTGTGCTAATAGTAAAATGAGGTGGCGTAGATCGCGATATAAAGATAAGCCATCCGATCTGCCTAAAAGATGCTCCTGTAGCGTTTGAGAACTCAAATACCATTTGGACTGCATTGCCGCATCAAAAAATGCCTGCACACCATAATTTAGAAGTGTTTCGTTCAAATGGTAAAAAAGCTTCATGCCATCGGTGCTGTCCAGCAACTGTTGAGCTTGCGACGCTGTGAGAGCTATGAAGCACCCTCCTAGACATTGCAAGACAGCAGAACGGTCGCGAGGTTTAAGCGTAGCCTTAAGCAAATCAGCTAATGCAAGGTAGGCTGGAGAAGCTACCACGCTGCCGCTACGCTCAAGAGCTACAGGTATACCACAAGCCTTGAACTCGGTCACAAGAAGGCTAGATTGATAGCGATCACGCACCAAAATGGCGATATCTTTATAGGAACATCCCTGTGCTACCAACGATTTTATTTCGTTGGCGATGTAAGGTACAAAAAGTCTGCTTTCGGCTTGTTTGGCCCAATTGGCCTTACCACTTTTACCCTCTGCAATGACAAAGTGCATAGCCCCACGCCCATCTAATAGTGTGGATGGCTTCGCGGCAGCATTTGCTTGCAAAGGACGATAGGGCTTCGATAGCAATTGAGGGCTATTCTCACTGCTAAAAACAGTGTTAATAGCCTCAACCAGCTGAGGGCTAGAACGATAATTAACCTCTAGCGATGCATGTGCGCTGTCCGGCAAGCAATTTACAGCGTTGAAATAGGTATTAATGTCAGCTTGACGGAATGAATAGATAGCTTGTTTAGGATCGCCCACCAACGCTATAAAAGTGTCGGACTGCCTTAAAAATACCTCTTCTAGTACTTTCCACTGGTTGGGATCGGTATCCTGAAATTCATCGATAATAGCGAAACGATAGCGCGATGCTACAGATTGTCTGAATTCAGAGCGTTGGCATGCTTCAGCAGCCCTAATGAGTAGTTGATCCGAACCTACTAGCTCTTCTTCCTGAATATAGCGTTGAACAAACTGTTGGCACCCAGCAGCGAGCACTGAATAGATGTTGGCAGGCTCACGAGCACTATCCACCAAGGCCATTAACGGACGCAAATCCTGAACCAAACTGGGATAGCGAGGGCAACAGGTAGCTTTCTTCTTAAGCAGGGATGGATCCAAGACCTTTGGCAATAACAAATCGTCGCGTATCAGTATGTCTAGATGCTCGGCTGTCCAATCCTCGCTATCAAATAGGGCTGCAAAGCGCTCAATCTCTGGCAAATAGTCGATGGCAGAAGTACTTTTAAACTGCTTATAGCTGGAAGCTTGGCACTTAAAGTCCTCTACAATACTTTCTGAAGTCAAATTAAGCTTTCTCTTAACATCTTTCATAAGAAGACAAAACTCGTCAAGACAGCTTGCATAGCTCCTGAAAGGTTCTACAGGAGCTGAATTGACACTTGTCTTGGCGAGTTGAGAAACTAGATTTTTTTGCTTCTTTAATAGCCTCTCCAGCTGTGCAGGACTGCATATTTGGCGATTGACTTCAGTGCGCAAATAGTCTTTTACAGCATCATGGATGGCGGCTTTGGAAATCTGTCGATCCTCAAGAGACGACCCAGAAGCGATAGACATTTCATCACACTCACGCAGTATTCTGGAGCAAAAACTGTGAATAGTGTAGATCTGACTCTCTTCAAAGGTTGCTAGTGCACGCTCCAATTTGTGTATAGCGGCACAACGACTGCCATCACCATCTTCACAAATAGCCTTTAAGTAATCGGGGCCATCCATGGGATCACTACGAAGCATAAGCAGAGTATTTGCGATGTTGGCACGAATACGTCCGCGCAACTCTCTCGTTGCCGCCCGAGTGAACGTAACAACTAGGATCTCGGAAAGGCGGCACGGTTCCCCCCTGGGGCCATTTTCTATTAGCAGTCGCGTAACAAGGTGTTCGATCGAATAGGTTTTTCCAGTACCTGCAGAGGCCTCGAGGTTATGGTGCTGATAGATGTTAAGATTGCGGCAATGAATGTCAAAACGCTTCATTTTTTTGCCTCCTTAAACATTGCTAGGGGCACGCTATAAAGAGATTGAGCGATCTCTTGCCAGGTTTGTAGTGCAGATGGTTCGAAGCTCTGACAGATGCTCAGCAGCCATTGTGCTTCTTTGTTGAAAAATCGATCAGACTCTAATGACTTAACAATTTTCTGTTGGATGTCAGCAAGGCTATCGCCTTTAACAAAGTCGGGAACCCATTTATCGATTAGCGGGGAGGGGCGATGTTTTACGGTCAATGCATAGCTCAAAAAATGTTCTAGATGGCTTTTTGCATCATCTTCATACTCAGAGGTAGCCATAGCGTTCTCTGCAAAGAGAAGCCTCGGTTGCGTCGCTTTAGGCGGAAGATACTGTAATAGCAGTAGAGCTGGCCATTGCTGCACAACCCTTGACTCATCTCCTTTATTAGCTATTAAAATGCCTTGAGGAGACACGTTAGAAAGCTTTCCAGTAATCAGTACCGTTGTACCATTTTCTAACGCTATCTTAGGAGCAGGCAGCTGCCATGTCCTGTTGCCAATTTGGCGCGGTTCGGAGCAGTTAACAGCGAATTCAAAATGAGATAGATCATCCCAAGAAATTCCGAACTCTCTTAGTGAAGCTTTAAAGCTAGCCGCCATGTCATTTGGTTGTAGCTTGGCAACCTCGCCAAAGATTCCTAGCGGCATGCCTCCCTTGGCATGAGCCCTTTCCAGCACTGTTTGTATCGGCTTACCGATCAGATCTTGTTTGATGCTGTAAAGCTGCAATTGGTCTAGGCTTAAAGGCTCTTCCGTCTCAATTCCAAAATCATCAAAGTCTTTGTAGTAGACGCCTTGTGCAGCTAAATATGCAGCAAGGGGGTTTTTGGAGCACTTCATCAGCTCTTTGACCGTGATCACCACAGTCGGTTCATTGGTAAATGAATCCGAGACTTCGGAACAAAATAGCTCAGGAACAAAACCTTTTAGACCCTCTTGACGTTCACCACACAGGGCCATAGCACCAATGTAGTCCTTAGACCGGTAACTCTTTATGCCACTCTTCGCAGTAAAGTAAATGGGATCAAAGGAATAAAAGGGGTGTGTTACCTCTTTTAAGCTACAGCGATACCTTGAACGCGTATAGGCCACTAGTTCTGAAATAGGTAGTGCCGGCTCTTGCTGTTTGCCGTCTTGCAAACTCACATTCTGATAGCTCAAAATTAAATGCTGCTCAGCGGCCATCAGTGTCCGAAGAAAATAGTAGCGATCCATGTCGGTCAAAGTGGGCTGATGATCAGCTCCAGGCTGTCCCTTTAGCATATCAAGCGGATGCTGTCGTGAAGCTATAGGAAAAGCTCCCTCTTGCATACCTAAAACAGCAATCACTTTTGCGGGCAATCCCACTAGATCTCGGATCGACCCAAAATGTATGGACTGCAGTAATCCATCATGAACGGCGGTCTTTTCTTGAGAGATGATGCTCTCGAGCCTTGGTTGAATGGAGCTAAACTCAAACTGTTCCTCGGGGAACCACTTAGACGTTTGCGCCAATCGATTAACGATCTGATTGACGGCGTCTAGATCTGTACTATTTGCAGCCAAGTAGCCTTCACATAGGGACTTAAGGTAGACGGCCCAATCTTCGAGACTCATTGTGGTTCCATCAACCAACAATTTTAGGTCCTGTGCTAAAGAATCTAAAAGGCAGATTAGGCGCCCCAGTAGATCGGCATCGCTAAAATTCAATTGTGGTTCCTGCCCACCGGAAATAAGCGCATGTCGCAGTTTTTTTAGTCCATCGTCCCAAGTGCCGATGTGGGCATCACTACCCATTCCGTTTTGGCAATGAGCACGCAGTAAGATATCGTTGCGATTCTCAGCACTCAGTCCCCATGTGATGTTAGTCTCTTCTATCCACAGGCGTATTTTAGCTAGATCTTCGGATGAAAGAACAAAGTGTTCGCTAACAAACCGATCTTCAAGAAGCTGAATGAGGGAAAGGGAGTCCCAACGACTTCTTGCCAAAGCGAGTAAGTTAAGGAGAGATTGTAGAAGGGAATTGTGCATAGCCAAGGGCACGCCATGAACGCGATAGGGAAGCTGACTATCTTTGCTACCAAAAATTGCACGTATCAATGAGTAGTAATCGGTGATATCAGGGGCGATCACTAAAATATCGCTTGGTGAATACCCGTGCTGGTCGATAAGGCCCATCAGGTTATTGTAAAGCACTTCGACCTCACGCACGGCTGAACTCGCCGCGTGAATTTGTACGCTCTTGTCGTCCTGTGGAACGGCTATGACGTCATTTGAGTTGCGCAGAAGCAGTACATCTGCCTGTATGGCCTCTAGAAGTGTTGGTTGATGACCTGAAGGAAGTGGATAGGTTTCTTCGTTAGCTAACTCGGCATATGTCTGTAGATCTAAGATAGCCTGGGAGACAAAGTATTGACCTTGTAAATCGACATCTGCATCGTTTAGCTGACGCGTTGTGGCGCGTCCGACGGAGCCATAGTTGGCAGCGAGTGGGTTTCGGTCGTTACTATAGAGATCTGGTTCGGGCATAGCAAACTGCTCACGGTCCGAACGAATATCATCCCAATACTGCTGGCACAGCGATGGCATAAAGTACGAGACGTCATGTGTAGTGCCTAAACGCTTTAGGAGACGATGCAAGGGTGGAAGGATATAGTTCAGCCCAAAGACGGCAATTAGTAGCGTCTGGTTGGAATCTAAAGCCTTAATTGAATCGCAGATAGCACTGGTGGTTTTCCACCCAGGATAGCGCTTAAATAGCTCCACCCACAGATATTTTTGCCATCCATCGTTTTGAGACCATTGAGTGGCCACTTTGTTTCCATAGACGGCGTAGGAGTCAAAAAGACCGGCTAGCTCTTCGGCTAAAACTCGTGCACGCCTATGCTTATTGGAGCCTATAAGGGCTGCCAATGTCTCGTCGGTTCTGGATCGTTCAAGTATAAGGGGCTCAAGAGCCAAAGATAGCTCCAGACGAGATGGCAGATGAATATTGGTGGTGTTTTTTGACATCGCGGCTAGCTTGGAGATGGCGGAACGCTCGGACACCACATGCATGGCGGTGGATATTCCGGCCTGCTTAGCCATCTGAAACTGCAACCAGCTTTTCACCGAAGCGTTGGGTACAATCACCAACCGATGTGCAAAAGGTGGGGTATCAGGATTGAACAGCGTCTCTTGCAAACGTATTAGCAAAAAATCCAGGCTGTTTGATTGAAAGCCTTGCAAGCTACCCTCCTAGATGCAATTGGTAACTAAGTATACCACAAACAGTGGAAAAACACCACCTGTGGATTGGCAAGCATTTGCATCAACCTAGTCAAAAAAGGAACGGAATTTAACGCAAAGGCGCAGAGGCGCTAAGAGGCAAAGAAGGACTATTTAAAGGCCTGTCTCATCTTTGCGCCCTTAGCGCCTCTGCGTCTTTGCGTTGAATTCCCTTATCAATAAGTCCGAATATCAACCGGGTATGCTTTTACGGTGCTCTAGCTTTATGGGACTTCCGGAGCTCGTCAATAATTTCTTTGTTTCGTTCTAGTATTTTATTACTATCTGACAGCGCCTTCCACCCTATTAGAAATACTGCGATAGCAAGTGTAGACATAACGACATAAATACCCCCTACCGCGAGTAAAGCAGTTTGTAAACTCCCGCTTCTGCCCTTTTCTCGATCATACTTCTCTTGTAATGGCTGCGTGTAAGCAACCTGAGAGGCAAGAAAGCCCAAAGCAATTAGACCAACACACATAGTCATCGCTTTTAGACTAAAAGGAATCCGCGCAGACCATAGCTTCACTGTTGCTATTACTCCTGTGGAGGCCTGAGGGCTAGTTTCATAGAGCTGCAAAGCATGAGCAGCTGTAGAGGCACTTGAAGGGTAAATTAGGGCGAATGGCACGATGACTGCGAAAGCCAGGTGAGTAAAGGTGTACCATAGATGCTGGGCTTGATCTGAAAGGTGGCCGTTAAGGGCTGCCGAAGGCATACCAATAACCGCTTGCCAGCCGTGATTTGTCGCATCTTTAATAGTCGCGATCTCTAACGCCAGCACTTGCTTGATTGAGGGATAAAATAACTTAGAAGATTTATTTATCGATTCAAGCTTGTATAGTTCCGGTAAAGTATTTAACCCATGGCCTATGCATGTCATGATTGTATCTTCCTCCTGTAATTTGATTTCAATTATTATAACATATAGAAGTTAAAATGGCTTGCTCAAGAAATGCATATCGGACTGATGCTGGACTGAATAATGACTTGATGCTTCCGCATCGTGAACACGTTTTTGCCATTTACCCACAGCCACCCCTCCTACGTCGGGTATGGCAATGGGCTGGGAAGGGGCCAATCGCTTCCGCGATTAGCCGGAGGTTAAAAATCAGTTCCTATCCTGCATATCCTGCAGCGCAGCGATCATGCCCATCCTGTAAACTTTATTCTTTGACCTAGGTTTTTTCTACAAAGCCTTGTCCATCGATGCGTATATAGTTTTTTGTGCCAAGCGTACATTTCTGGAGGTTTTTATTCTCTTCCAATACCTTTATGCATGCCGCAGAAGGTGTCCAATAGCCGCTTAATTCCACTACAGTGGCCTTTTGAAGTTCGCGACAGAGAGGTACGAAGACATTCGGACTTATACGAGGCAAATTCTCTAGCCGTATTTCCATAATCTGATGGGCCATAGAGGTTAGTTCCTGGATATGTTCGGGCGTAAAGTGGCCACTGTCAGGCTCATATAAACTCATATAGCGGTTTGCCTGGACATAACCTTCATAGGCCCGATGTAATTTTTCAAGATGAGCCATAGGATCTCCTTAGTGTATAGTGATAGTTAATTGAATTGAGTGTTGAGTAACATCTAGCGAGGCTAAACCCCCGACCGGAAAGGTGAAGATGGGGGTTGTGTGACCAAAGTCTGCGCCGCAAACAACAGGCATCCCTGCTAGCTCCGGCTTGGTTCGAATAATTTGTTTTACCTTTTCCAGGGTCATCTTGGAGGCTTTTTCAAAACGTCCAATGACTATACCGCGAACTCCAGAAAAATCGGGAAGGTGAATTAATGATTGAAATTGACGCTCAAACTCAACATCAGTTACATCACCGGCGATACAAGTTTCTTCGAGAAATAAAATTGAATTTAGAAGCGAGGGCATGAACTCGGTGCCCTTTAGCAACGTTAGCGTACCGATGTTGCCGCCAATGATGGTTCCTTGAGTCTTGCCATGCTGAATAGCCACCAAGCCTGAATTAGGCTCAAAAACGCGGTTTTCCTGATCGATATACCATTCATCATTGCTCCATGTGGAACTTTCCCCGATTACAACTGATTCTTGCTGAAAGAAGCAGCGTTTAAAATAATCAATCGTATATTCGAGACCTTTTTTCATGCCAAAAGTGCTGTAGTGAGGTCCAGAATAGGTGACCATACCGGTCTTAGCCCAAATGGCATTTTGCAGGGCTGTTATGTCGGAGAAGCCGCAAAATATTTTTGGATTGGCAGCTAGCAAATCATAATTAATATGTTTTAAGAGCTGATTGCAGTTGTAACCGCCAATAACTGTCAAAATACCTTTTACATTGGGATCAGCAAAGGCCTCGTGTAAATCGTCTAGTCTAGAAGCTACCGAGGAAGACCGGAAGAAATCGCACTCAGACACGTGTTTTCCAAAGCTTAACTGTAAACCTAGGTCTTGCAAATTTTTGTTTGCGGTTTGGCGGCATTCTTCAGAAATAAGTTCTAGGCTATTTGAGGGGGTGATAATTCGAATTAGATCCCCTGGCTTTAGTTTGTGCGGAACATGCATATCGTTTTCCATAGCTAAAAAAGGTCAAATAGAGGACAATAAAAGGTGATTTATTATACAACAACAGCGGAATAAAATAATGAAGCATGTCGAGACCCAGACATCGCTTGAATCGATATCAACATGGAATCCTATTAGAGCCGTTCAGGCTTTTCTGCTGCGACAATCATCGTCGTTCACTTATTTGAACGTGACGCAGTTTTTAGGTGCACTCAACGACAACGTTTACAAATTTCTGTTGGTGTACTTCCTGATTCAGTTGGAAGGTATCGAGAATAGCCCGCGCATCTTAGCCATCACTGGTGCTGTCTTTGTAGCACCGTTTCTGTTGTTTTCATCGACATCAGGAACTTTGGCGGACCGTCTTAGCAAACGTAACATTATTGTTTTTACCAAGATTTTAGAGTTCGTCATCATGGCGGCGGGGGTGCTGGCATTTATCTATGCTAGCAAGATCATAGCCCTAGTCATCTTGTTTTTAATGGCGACTTCTAGCGCCATCTTCGGCCCTTCGAAATATGGCATTATTCCTGAGCTAGTATCTTCAGATCGTCTTAGCAGGGCAAACGGCCTGCTATCGATGTTTACCTTCCTAGCTATTATTTGCGGCACCTTTCTGCCATCGTTTTTGCTCGATCACACAGGCTACAACTTTATTTTGGCATCATTCCTGTGTACGAGTATAGCCTTTGCGGGTCTTCTAACCGCATTTTGTATCGAGCAAACACCCCCTGGGGGATCCTCAAAAAAGGTAAACCCGCGCATTATCAAGGATATTTACGACACCTTAAAGCTAGCTAAGGCCGAGCCATCCTTGTTGATGGCAGTATTTGCTTCCGCTTACTTCATGTTTTGCGCAGCTTTCTTTCAGCTCAATATGATTCCCTATGCTGTATCCATGCTTGGTTTGACAGACCTCCAAGGAGGCTATCTGTTTTGCCTAACAGCCCTAGGTATCGGTATCGGATCAGTATTAGCAGGTAAAATATCCGGTAAAGAAGTTGAGCTAGCTTTGGTACCTCTTGGCGGCCTGGGACTAACCGTCGGCTGCTTCCTGCTAGACTATTACGCTACTGATGTCAGTATGGTCGTTCCAATGGTCATCATGCTGGGTGTCTTTGGCGGTATCTATGTTATCCCTCTCGACAGCTATATTCAATTTGCTAGCCCTAAAGAACATCGTGGCCAGGTCGTCGCTGCTGGAAACTTTTTAAGTTTCTTTGGCGTGTTGCTTGCGTGTGGCTTTCTAGACTTGATTACACAGATCCTCGGGCTAGAACCCGATACCGGTTTCTTTATCATTGGCTTCATGACTCTGATTGTTTGCTGCATCATTGGCTACCAATTCTTTGACTACGTGACACGCTTTGTGGCTATGGTATTTTCGCGATTGCGCTTTCAGATGACCTTTGCTGGCCGTGAACATATCCCTGAAACTCCAGCTATTTATGTGTGTTCCCATACTGCATGGAACGACACATTGGTGCTGATGGGAGCTCAGCGACGACGTATGAGATTCTTCATCGAGCAAGAGCAGCAGCACAGCAGAGTAATGCGACGCCTTTACCGTTTGATGCGTGTGGTGTTAATGCCACCTATTGAGACGCTGGAAAATAACCAGGCTTGCCTAGATATGCTGCGCAAAACACTCGCAAACGGCATCAGTGTTTGCCTATTCGTTGAAGGCGAAAGTGTTGCAGATGAACTAAAGCGCTTGAGCCACTCGCTACAGGATGTCCTTGTAGACAGTCAGGTTCAACTTCTGCCTGTGTTCATCGACAAAGGTGAAAAGCAAAAGCAACCCAAAATCTTTGTGCGCCTGTGGAATGCCTTCCGAGTACCTGCTCTTGTCACCTTTGGTCCGCCAAATAGAGGCCCTGAACTATGCTAACTGACAATCCCGCATGTCTCCTGGAAATTCCCGGCAGCTGGCACTCTGCCCTGGCTGAAGAACTAGCAAAGCCGTATATCGCTTCGCTGGCGGCTTTTGTGGAGACGGAGCGTCGCTTCAGCCCTCCGGTCTATCCTCCATCTGACCTGGTCTTTAGCGCCTTGCGAGAAACACCCCTAGAGTCTGTTAAGGTCGTCGTTGTAGGCCAAGACCCCTATCACGGACCCGGACAGGCTCACGGCCTAAGCTTTAGCGTTCAGCATGGAGTCCAGGTGCCTCCTTCACTGCGCAATATCTATAAGGAATTGCGCCAGGATGTGGGATTTAATGATCCAGAGCACGGCTGTCTGCTTTCCTGGGCAAGGCAAGGCGTCCTATTGCTAAACGCTACCCTAACCGTACGTGACGGACAACCTAAGTCTCACTACGGTCGAGGATGGGAGCGTCTTACCGATGCTATTATTGCTCAGGTAGGTAAGAAGTCTGAACCAGTCGTCTTTCTGCTTTGGGGTAACTCTGCAAAGGAAAAGGTTCAGCGGATCCCTGAGATTGCGAACAACAAGAGACACCTAATCCTCACTTCACCACACCCGTCGCCGCTGTCGGCGCACCAAGGTTTCCTCGGTTGCCGCCATTTTAGCCAGACTAACCAGTTTCTCATCCAATCCGGCTTAACGCCAATAGATTGGAATCTTTGAAACTGAACCTTGAGTCTAATGGTGTGAAGGGTTACAAGAGGGTTAGAAGTCTAAGGAGGGATGAATGCCCAAATCATTTAGTGGACAGACCACCCCTACCAACAAAGCGCTATTTCAAAAATTGCGACAAGCAGCGCTGGAAGTTCCCACCGAAGATGGTGATGAGCTCCAACGCGTCCATCAAGTCCATGAATCCATGAAGAACTGGGAAAATGCCAAGGAAACTCTTACGGAAATACAAGGACTGTTATCGCAAGCATATCATGAGATAGAGCTGATGGGGATTGAGAATTAATCTCGTTTCACAAAGAACAATAACATCAGCTCTCATTACTTCCACAATTATCGCATTTGAATTGAAAACATATTAAAATTTGTTTTATAATTATAGTCAGGAATGCAAAGGTGTAAACTATGAGCCCGAAGACACCTATTAAAGATATGATCAGCCAACTGACGCATCACCGTACGGTGGAGCTGGCTATGAATGGGTTCCGTATTGTTTCCCAGTTAGCACCTTTGGGCAACACACTTTCGCTAAGAACTGTTGTGTATGAAGGTTTTAACTATGTTCCACCTAGTGTCCGTCAATGTCTATCCGGCGGCTTTCTTGGACCAGCATCGCCACTAAAAGCACTGTTGAATTTGAACGAAGAAACGTTCGAAATCACCCTGGCTTTTTCAGAGCCTGTTCCAAACCTCACAGAAGAATCGCTGATCGGTCTCCTTGAGGAATTTACATGGCTAGGTGAAGAATGGCGTCGCATCTTGGATGACCACGATAAGCGTGACCTCGTCCATGTCCATGCTCCCAAGTAGGATTCAGGCCCTTTACACATCAGGAAGGGAAATTTAACGCAAAGTCGCAGAGGCGCTGAGACTTTGCGTTAAATTTCCCTTTGCTTTGCGTTAAAACCTGGTTGTCGCCACTTGGCGTAGAGGACGATACATTCGTAGATCACGAGCAGAGGGATAGCCATCAGAAATAGCGTAAAGACATCTGGCGGCGTAAGCAATGCGCTAATGATAAAGATCACCACGCACATGATTCGTCGCTTTTCTACCAGCCATTGAGCGCTTAGAAGTCCAAAATGAACAGCAAGAAACAGCAGAGCACTGAGCTCGAAAGCCAGGGCGTTGGCGAGCAACAGAAGGACCGTATAGTCAAGATATAGTGATAAGGTCCAAAGGTTTTTCCCCACAGTTCCATTGAAGGCGAAAAGAGCCTGGTTTGCTAGGGGAATAGCAACGTAAAACCCAAAAATTAGTCCCATTATCAGAAATAAGAGGCAGACAGTTGCAACCGGTATAACAAGGCCCTTTTCATTCCGATGCAGCGCAGGAGCTACAAAACGGAAAAGCATCCATAACCATACCGGTGATGATACTACTAGGCCAAACCAGAAGCAGGCCTTGAGAGCAGTACTAAATCCTTCCATGGGCCCCAAAACAACCAGATGGTCGGGAGTTACCGTCCAGGGTCCCTGGCCTTGCTCAGTCAAAAGACGCAACGGAAGGGTCAAAAAGGTAAGGACGTCCTGGTAAAACGTAAAGGACAGGGCCGTCGCACAAAAAACGACAAAAAGGGTTCTGATAAGCACTTTACGAAGTTCATCAAGGTGCTCCCAAAAAGTCGAGTTGTCCTCTACCATCTAGGGCTTTTGCTCCTTATCTTCTATTTTGCCCTCGGTTTCTCCCTGGCAGGCGCTCTTAAACTCACGAATAGCTACCCCTAGGCTTCGAGCGAGCTCCGGCAGCCTCTTACCCCCGAACAGCAGCAAAATAACGCAAAAGATAACAATAAGTTCTCCGGTGCCGATCATTACAACCTCCATGGGATATGAAAATATAGTCTATATCACTGCAATAGAAGCGTCAAGAATCACATTGCCTCTCATAAAATAATTCCTGATACAATCTGAATTGAATGGCAACAAAGGTGATAGCATGAAAAAAATCTTTGTTATTTTATCTGGTTGTTTAGTCGTTCTATTCGGAAGCATCCACGCCGATGATGCCGCAGCGTATGCCGTGCCTTCTAATGAAGAGCTGCAGCAGTTATACACTAATATGTCCGATCAAATGGATAAGTCACAGGCGAGAGTCGATAAGCTCGTTGATATGGACCTCACCAAGGTTGATCTGCCTCAATGGCAGAAAGAACTCAAAGAAGCGGTCTTCATAGTCAAAGTTAAGTACATCCTTGCTTGGGCTTTTAGAGACCATGCAGCGCTACGTAGTCCAGAAATACGCAAGCAGCTAACAGACCTGATGTCGCAAAATGAAATCACCGAACAGCAATATGAAAAATTCACCAAACTGGTGCAGGTTGAACAGCCCAAAATTATGGCTATTCAACAACAAGAAGAGAAAGCAGAGGCTCAAAAACTGAACGACGCGCCAGCTAAATAAGCCTATGACAATTAAAATTTCTTGGCCGTGGTCAGAGGATAGGGTAGTATAGCCGTCTCTTGCTCTATCTGAGGTATGCTCATGCACGGTTGGAAACCGATATTACTGCTCCTTGTTATGGCTATAGCCATTGCCGCTATGCTGGATGGGATTCAGGATATCGTACACGGGATTCTAGGATCCGGGACATCTAAACAACTAATTATTGGCGTCGCTGACTATCAAGATGCTCATCTTACGTTCACCGAGCAACTTAGCCATCGCCTAAATGTTCAGCCCTTTAACCTGATTGCCACAATACTTTTTTGTCTTGCTATCGTACACACCTTACTAGCCAATAGAATCCACCAGTACGCGCTGACCCTTGCCAAAAGCTCTTCTGAGAAGCAGCTCGAACCCCGACAACATTTTCTCTCCGAGATCACCTATTTTCTAGGAGAAGTAGAGGTTGTCTTTGGTATGTGGGCCATTCCGCTATTTTTGATGCTAGCCCTACACCATGGGTGGGATACCGCCATCCACTATGTTGACCATTTAGACTACACTGAGCCTCTATTCGTCTTCGTCATTATGACACTTGCTAGTGCTTATCCGGTCGTGCGGTTTGCTGAATATCTTCTAAAATTCGTTGCCCGCTTGGGTTATGGCAGTCCAAAAGTGTGGTGGATTACTCTGCTGACCTTAGGACCTCCATTGGGTTCTTTAATTACAGAACCGGCAGCAATGACCTTGACGGCTATGCTGTTAGCGCGCAAATTTTACGCATTTCGCCCTACACCGCTATTGGCCTATGGAACCCTAGGGCTTCTATTCACCAATATTAGTGTTGGGGGTGTTCTAACAGACTTTGCCGCTCCTCCAGTATTGATGGTTGCCAAAAAGTGGGGTTGGACAACACCTTTCATGATCACAAATTTTGGTCTGAAAGCACTTGTCGGCATTGCTCTATCAACTCTGGTGTACTATTTGGTTTTGGCAAAGGAGTTTAAGAAGCTCGCCCTGCAAAAGGTCAAAACGAATGAAACCACTAAGGATATTCAAATTCCAGCATGGATAACGTTCATTCAACTAGGATTACTGATATGGGCAGTCTGGCATAATCATTACCCAGCGCTGTTTTTAGGTGGCTTTGTTGCCTACCTTGGTTTCTATCAAGCGACGTTACCCTACCAAAGTCGATTGAATTTGCGCTCACCTTTACTTGTGGGCTTCTTTTTAGCAGGCTTAGTGATACATGTGACATTGCAAGCGTGGTGGATAGAGCCACTACTTCCAAGGTTGGATGAGCCGTCCTTGATGTCGCTAGCAGCCATTCTAACCGCCTTTATCGATAATGCAGCCATAACCTCATTGGCAACACTCATCCCTAACTTTGAAGACGCATTAAAATACGCAGTGGTCAGCGGAGCGGTAATCGGTGGCGGTTTGACAGTTATTGCCAACGCGCCAAACCCAGCAGGCCAATCTTTGCTGCAAGGATTCTTTCCTAAAGGCATTTCGCCTCTGTGGCTATTTGTCTCCGCATTGCCATCAGCATTGATCATGCTCGCAACATTCTACTTCCTGAGATAACAAGGTTCTTTAATGCAAAGGCGCCGAGCCGCAAAGAAGGTAAATCCTACTTTGCGCCTCTGCGCCTTTGCGTTGTAGTCCTGTTCTCTGAACTAGGCTTGTGGTTTGGCTAGCTTGACTAGCATCTGATCCACGCCAGTTTTCAAGGAAGCAAGTTCCTTCTTAATCTTCTCTAGAGTTTTGCTTTCGCCACCCTCTCTCTCTGCATCATGTAAACGACCTACAAAGTGCTGGATGAGGTGCAGGGAGCTCTCGATATCGCTCAGGAACTGGATTTCTTCGCCGTCAATGCGTCGGATACGATTGATGAACAACGGCTGGTTATCCTGACGTAAGGTATCCGATGTGATAACCTGGATATATTCTCCACGCTCATAAACGTCACGTGCTAGGCGGCATGGAATGCAGTAAGCATCTAAGATAGTGCGGAATGGTCCTATGGACTCTTTATCTGCAGCATCATCGGCTACTTCACCACGTAGAAGAGCCTCAAACAACTTGCCAGCCTCGTCGCGATCGCCATCAACGCTAGCTAAAATAGCATTTTGCATTTCACGAAAGGTTGTACGTCCTATCTTAAGAGCGAAAAGACGCTGTAAATGAAAACGTAGTCGATCAATGTTTTTCTTTTGTAGCATGTAAGATCCCTCCGATTTTTGCTTTTAGCGTCACTATAATGTAAAGCGGCTTTACAGCCGAACACTAAACATGCACGCTGGGCGGTTGAATAGTTATGTTGGGAAAGTGGCTTAAGAAAGGCTCTACTTCGCGTTTAAGAAATTCATGCACTTGAAGCTCTGCACAACCAATTTCTGCTACGTTGGAGATTAAATCAGTCACCTGTTGTTGGTCTAAACCGAAGGCGTCATCCGCGGCTATGCTCTTGGCAAACTCTGGCCCGGATTCCACACTGTATTGACGCAAGCGTTCGTGAAGTTGCTGCCGATCGCCACCTTTGCGCACACCATGCATTAACAACGTTTCGGTAATCAACATAGGAGCATGTTTTTTTATCAGCTCATCGATCGCCGGTAGATTGATCTTTAACCCAAGAATGATATGCAGCCAAGTGTTGCAGATGGCATCAGCACAGAGAAATAGCTCTGGAATCACGAGCCTGCGGTTGGCAGAGTCATCTAGAGATCTCTCTAACCATTGTAAAGCTGCTGTAAGATCGCAGTTTTGCGCCATAGTGATAAGGTAGCGAGCAAATCCACATAAGCGCTCTGACAGCACCGGATTGCGCTTATAGGGCATAGCTGACGAACCCACCTGTTTATCACCAAATGCCTCTAAGAACTCTCCGCGAGATGCCAATAGCCGCAGATCAGTGCCAAATTTATGTGCAGATACGCCAATTCCAGCGATGGTATGAGCGATAAGTGCATCCTGCTTGCGTGGGTATGTCTGCCCGGTGATGGTATAAATACCTTCAAAGCCTAACTTGGATGCGATAGCTGCATCTAAAGCCTTAACCTTTGAGCAATCGCCATCAAAAAGTATGGAAAAGGAAGCTTGCGTTCCAACGGCACCTTTGGAACCTAAAAGCCGAAGATTTGCAATACGGTAAGAAAGATCTTGTGCATCAACAAGCACATCTTGGAGCCATAAACAGATACGTTTTCCGACAGTTGTTTCTTGCGCCGGCTGAAAGTGTGTATAGGCAAGACAAGGAGTGGCTGCGTAAGTCTCTGCAAGCTTGGATAGCGCTAAAATGATCTGCACAAGCTTACCCTGGATCAGAGTTAGTGCCTGACGCTGCTGTATAACATCGGCATTATCCGTCACATAGCATGAGGTAGCGCCCAAATGGATGATACGACGCGCGAGCGGGCACTGATCACCATAAGCATGGACATGGGCCATCACATCGTGCTTCACGCGCTCTTCATGTTGGCGCACAGCATCAAAATCGATATCATCGACATGTGCTCTAAGTTGGCTTATCTGGCGGGTATTTACTGGCAGACCTAGTTCGTGCTGCGCTTCGGCCAAAATCACCCAAAGACGCCGCCACAAACCATATTTGTTCTGGTCGGAAAAGATCTTAAGCATTTCAGGGCTTGCGTAGCGACTACTCCACGGACTTTGGTACATGTCACGGGACATACTACTACCCCCTATCCTCTTGGAGCGTTACGAACAAGCTCTTGGATGGCTCCAAGAAGCGAAAGTAGCCCTTCCTTCTGTGCCTTAGTCATACCAATACGATTGTTGCGCAACGTAGCAAAGATACGTTCTAGGCTAGTGATCGTTCCTTCGGCAATATTTTGTCGGCGACGATCAGAAGTGGACAGCGGAAAGCGCTCACGAATCAAATTCAGAAGTTCACTTTTCGTTTCGCCATCAAATTCTTCGACTATCTTAATCTTCTTATTGAGTTCACCTTCACGGCTTGCTAGCGAATAAACGGCTTGCCGTGGCATGGAGTCTATTTGCGGCTGCAGCTTTTTCGGTACCGCATGATAAAACTCGTAGTATTGCCATAGGTTGTAAGGAGTCTGCCTGTTGCCATAAGTGGCTACTAGCCACGCTGTAAAGGCTCCTTCTTCATAACTTTTCAAGATGCTATTCGCACGCTTAATGCGCTCGCCATGCAGCAACGCGGCCTGATTATTGATCGCCTTGACTTCAGAGGTGATTTCCATCAACGCAGTCAGATCGCGCTGAACATTTGTATCGTCTGTGGCGTACTGGGTAAGGATATTTTGTAGAGTTTCTGTCTCACCTTGCGTGAGTTCGGCTGAACCAAACAGGCCTGAGAAGCCATTTAGATCACCGCGCGCGGTCTTACGCGCCAAGTCGCCCATTTTAGTACCCTTAGGCTTATTAGAGAGCCTCTCGTTGAGCATAGCGTTGATACCAGACATAGAACTCTCCTTTTCCTAATATTACTACAGACGACTCAATAACTCTTTGGTAACAGCACGGTAATCTTCTGCTGCACGGCTATCTGGAGCCGTGTCAAACAGCGGTTTGCCATAAATACATGCTTCAGACACCTTGATATCACGTCGAACACGCGCCTCAAGCATCTTGCCAGGGAATACACGTTCGATAATATCTAAGAAAGCTTTGTTGCTTTTACCGCGTTCGTTCCAAAACGATAGAACAACGCCAAGGACATCCATGGGATGGCGCTCAGCGATATTTTCGATAAACTCGCCAAGACGCTCTAGACCCTTGACGCTGTAAAACTCGGGTGTCGCGCAAACCAATGAATACTTAGCAGCAATCATAGCCGATTCTGTCAGCCAGCAAAGTGATGGCGGGGTGTCGACAATGACCACATCATATTTTAGGGGATGGATGATATCGCGCAGACGTTCGTGCGAATAGCGGTCTGCCGCGAGCGATCCCGTCACTTCAACCCTTTCTAGCCATGTGTCAGCAGGAATCAAGTCCAGATTTTTTATCTGTGTCTTAAGAATGACATCCTTGATCTTCTTATTACCCTGCAATACTGGCGCCAAGCTCTCTGAGCTATCTGGATCGAAGCCCAACCCTGATGTAAGGTTTGCTTGTGCATCGAAATCGATGAGCAAAACCTTTTGCTTATGAAACTTGGCCAACGCAGCTCCAACATGCAATGCTGTCGATGTTTTGGCTGTACCACCCTTAAAGCTGCTGATTGCAATGGTGTTAGCTTTTCCCATGATTTTCCTCTATTTCGATGAATAAGGTGAAGTTAGGCTGCGAGAACTGCGCTCTTCCTCAATTTTCTGAAGAAAGTCATCCAGCTTAACCTCTCCATGCACCACATTGTCACGCGTACGTAGGGCCATAGTACCACTCTCTAACTCGCGGTCACCAATGGTGAAAATGTAGTTCACTTGGTCTAGTTGCGCGTTGCGTACTTTCTTGCTGATCGATTCACTGGTGCTATCAACCTTGGTGTGGAAACCCGCCTTAAAGAGCTTCGCATTCATTTCGCTTGCATATGGCTCATGCCTATCCGCAACGGTAAGAATACGCACTTGGCGAGGACTTAGCCAAAGAGGGAAGCGACCAGCAAAGTGCTCGATTAGTACGCCAAAGAAACGCTCAATAGATCCAAAAAGAGCTCTATGAATCATTACAGGGCGTTTTCTGGATCCGTCTTCATCGGTGTATTCAAGTTCGAACTTCTCTGGCAATGCCATATCAAGCTGAACAGTGCCGCACTGCCAGGTACGTCCAATGGCATCTCTAAAATGAAAGTCGATCTTAGGACCATAGAAAGCACCATCGCCTTCATTGACGCGGTAGGGGCGTCCCGCCTTTTCCAAAGCATTTCTCAAACCAGCAGTTGCCGTTTCCCAATCCTCGTCAGTGCCAATCGTGTTTTCTTTTGGACGTGTCGATAGCTCTAAATGGTACGTGAGGCCAAAGAGCGTATAGATTTCGTCTGCAAGATTCAGAACATTCAAAATTTCGCTCTCGATATCGCTTGGACGCATAAATATGTGAGCATCGTCCTGGTGGAAGCTACGAACGCGCAAAAGCCCTGATAGTGCTCCTGAAGCCTCAAAGCGATGTACGTTACCTATTTCAGCCACACGGAAGGGCAGTTCGCGGTAGGAGTGCACATTAGACTTATAGAAAAGCATGCCCCCTGGGCAGTTCATAGGCTTAATCGCCATGTCACGCTCTTCCACATTAACGGTGAACATGCTTTGGCGATAGTTAAACCAATGTCCAGAACACTCCCATAGCTCACGAGTCATGATAGAGGGCGTTTTGATCTCGACGTAATCATTATTGCGGAACGTCTCACGGCAATAGTCCATCAGTTTATTCCAGATGATCATACCAGCCGGATGAATGAAGGGCATGCCTGGAGCCTCTTCTTTAAGAGAAAAGAGGTCTAACCTGGGTCCAACAACTTTGTGGTCACGCTTTTTGGCCTCTTCCATCATCACAAGATACTCGTTGAGCATCTTACGATCGGGATAGGTGATGGCATAAATACGTGTGAGCATCTCATTCTTGGAATCACCGCGCCAATAAGCGCCAGATGTCTTCATGACCTTTAAGGCTTTGATCTTACCCAAATTAGGAAGGTGAGGGCCACGGCAGAGATCAAAAAATTCGCCCTGACGGTAGCCTGTTAGCGGCTCAGAAGCATCGAAACTATTAATTAACTCAACTTTATACCGATTGCTGCTAAACGCCTTCAACGCCTCATCCTTGGAAGCAAAAGTCTCTTTCTGACTTTGATAGTTCTCATTGACTATTGCCTTCATCGTTTCTTCAATCTTATCAAAATCCTCATCCGAGATATGAAGATTGGCGAAGTCATAATAGAAGCCATTTTCAATCGGAGGACCTATCGTCGGCTGCGCGTCAGGCCATAAGCGCAAAATAGCTTGTGCTAGAACGTGTGCTGAAGTATGCCAGAAAACTTCTTTGCCTTGGGGATCCTCAAATGTCCACAAGATAACCTGGTCACCGTCATTCAATGGCTGCGAAAGGTCGCGCGTTTTTCCATTGATGTTAGCGGCTAATCCCTGGTTCGGACCCGTCTGATTTAACTTTTTTGCCAAATCTTGTGCAGTGCTTCCTTCCGGCATTTCGATAGCTGAGCCATCTTTCAACTTAATATGCATAGTTCCCAATTCTGGTTGTGCTGGTGATTAGTGGACAGATATTAATCCATTCCCTGGCAAAAGAAAAGGCCGAAGTCAGAGACCTGGATTATCAGCCCTTTAAAAAAACTCTTCCCAATATGTTTGGGTATATCGATTTAATCCGCTAATATGCGGATTATGAATCCAGCTGACTTTAAATTGCTCTCCGACAAAATCAAGGTGCCCATTACGCACCCAGATTTTTTCGCTCGTATTTACGAAGCGCTTTCCAGAAAGGCGCGGAAAGAATGGATCCAAAAGGATGAAGCTTTAGGGGACATCCTCGGTCGCGAATATTTAGACTTATCCGAACGCTTGAAGCGAACCGAGCTGCAAGAAGCATGTTCCGTGAGGAACATTCTCAGAACTCGAGCTCTAGCGATCTATTTGATCGACGATGCAGGCAACCTTTCCGATGACCGTTTGACCCGCACCATAGCTGCCCTACAAAAGGAGCGCTATCCTCTTGGGCCTGACCGGCAGCATGACGCGCGGCGTCGTGACCACATTTTAAATGTTTTGTTACTAATCCGAGACTATCGAGAACTGCGCGCACGTCTGCTGCGCATTAGCCGTCCCTCTACTCATAGGCTTGTAGACCAAATTATTCGCGACACGCTTCAGTTAGAGCCTAATGTGGCCATTACAGATGCCGATGTTAGGAGAGCCACCTTAGCTGCCTGGTTAACCTATTTAAGGCAAAACGTCGGTAGCTGCTTCGCCACTGCTCCTGCCATTATAGTTCAGAATGAGCAAGCTCACCAGTTTTTAGCCGACGCAGACGAGCTAATGAGTACGGGACGTTTAAAGCGGACGTACGGCGGAACAGAATACTCAGTACCAATTAGCTCTACTTGGGGTGCCGGTGATTTGCGTAAGCGCTTTGGACTTTGGCGAAATATGCAGTCCAACAACATCTGGGAATCACCCGGAATCATAGCTGGTTTCCGATCGGTTAAACTCATTGATTCGGAAATGCCAGTAGACCAACAGATAACTGCTAGCAAAGCCATCGTCGAAAATTTAATTCAACTATGGGAAGGGGATAAGCCTTACGTCATATCCGACGCGGAACAGCTTTTCCGACGCGCTTTACTCACCAGCCTGAATTTGACCGAAGAGGACATACAAGACTACCTGCATCGCCCTAAACCTATGATGCAAAGTAATTTGATTCTTCAAGTACCTCGCGAACGCCGTAATGCCGGAACGAAAAGTGAGCGCTGTGCACGGTTCTTTGTCGAACACGAGATCGCCTGCAATGCATTTAAAGCTCTCACTGACAATGCGTTGCTTCGAACATGGGAATTTACACTCGCATCCTTCGCTGAAACTAAGGCTAATTTCACAAAATGGAATTTATATTCTAGCCTAGGCCTTGGCGCTAACGAGCAAGGTGGGATTGGCAATTGCCTTTACCAAATTCTTCAGTCTCGTTTAGAGCAGGTCAATCGGGATGTACAGAGATTTCAAGAAGATTACGAACAACAATACGATCAAATTAGATACCTCGAAGCGCGAATAAAGAGAGCCACCACCGAACAAGAAGCTAAGTGGCTAAATATCGAAAATCAAATGAAGCGCAACGAGTTTTACACCATTGAAGCTCTGCGCAATAAAGCACACGCAAAAGCACGTAGGTATGCTAATTTATTTTCTGAAATAATTGAGCAATACCTTGAGCTTTTCCCAAATTATTTTCAGGAAGTTTACGACGCTGATTTACACGAAGTAAGCGTAGGGCCTTACGATGATAGTCCGGCAGGCTTTAGACTACTATTTAAGCACGGACGAACAAACACAGCCGCATGGACGCGCATTTACAACTATGTCCAATATGTTGAAGCACTTGCGTCATTTTTCACTATGACAGAACCTGTACTATCAGGTAGTCAGCAGTTTGAAGGATTTGAAGAAGATATTGGCCATATTGTCACATCGGTAGTTATGCACGTCAAGACTACCGCATTCATCGAGAGCGCCCTCTATCGCATGGCAGCTGCGCAGGGCGGCCGAATGGTAAAGAACCCTCTGCAACACCTTGATCTTATAGAGAAAAAACCCTGGGCTTACACCTCAGGTGGCAACATGGACACCCTCATCAGTTGCTACTACAGAAGCGACCAACACACCGAAACCTCCAGATGGGTTGAAAATGAGCTCGAACTAGCGGTCTTCTTACTCGATACCGTCAAGAAAATGCCCCCGAAAGTATCAGAAGAATACCTATCCGATCCAAATCGCTCATTCTTAATTCACTCGCCAACACACGCATTTCTTTTTCGACCAGGCTTTGAACTATTTAAGCAAGGCGTGTTTGATAAAACCTTCACCTATACTTGGGTTCGAGATCAAATTTTTCTACCTGCAAAGCAATTTGTAACCGAGAACTTCTTGGATAGAGAACTCATCACCCATCTAATCGAAGTGATTGAACGAGAGTTATTACCGCCCACCCTTAGAGATGCCTATCGCGATGTTTTCTATAGCGTTCCCGGACGGTTGAGCGCACTAGAGCTACGCGAACACCTAATCAAAGAAATAGCGCGCTCGCCAAAGTTGCATCCCTATGGAACCCCATTTGCCGGGCCAGATGAAATAGATAGCTTCCTATATCGCTCCTTACCAGTAACACGAGCCTATGATGTGGAAAGGCGCATTACAGATATTCTTCAAGCCACAAATGGCCTAACCGAATCTGAAAAAGAAAATGCCATAAAGCTATATATCCAATGGGCAGGACAAGGTTCAGCAACAACGCCACTAACATCACAAGAATTACAGAACATTGTAAAGGCATTAATATGCCTTGTGAAAGGGACAGTAACAAGTTTTAACTTTCATAAGGAAATTGCCAGAGTATGCCAAACTATCGGTTATGCCATGCCCATGCCACTAGTTTTTGCCGACACCAACTGGGTCACAGACTTCTTTGCCTTCACCGTTAACCCAGGAACAGCCCAATTTGAGCTTTGGCGCGTGGATGACACGGGGACTATCGGAGCGCCGATGAGCCATTGGAAGCAATGGCTTAATGGCAGTAAACACACACCAACTTGGGGTGTATTTAATAATCCAAATGAATATCGCTCATAGAAATCCAACTTTTATTTGCTAAATAACCATCGTATAGTAAACGGCATGACATGGTCCTCCTAGCGCGTCTGTAAGAAGCCTTATGCCATTTCTATCATTCCTTCAATGCACTATTCTTAATCGATTTTCTTGACTTAATCGTCCAAAAACTTTAAATACTTGTGACGTCTTCCTAAATGCTATCTTCATAGCAAACAGCGATGCACAAATTGGTATTTGCTGGGAAGATAGAGAAGAAAATATGGGAAATATATTTACAAAAAATGAATATTACTCCTATATATGAGCTTTAGTACCTCAGAAGGGTATGGGAACATGAGAAAAGGGAAAACGAAAAACCCTCGAGATAAGATCTAGAACGCAGAAAGGTGGGACTAGCTGGGTTAGCTAAGACTTATCACAATTTTTGAACCAAAGCATAAAAATGGAGAGTGCAATGAAGCTTTTCAGGTTTTGGTTGCCAACAGTAATCGCAGCGGTTAGCTTGTCTTCCGCCGCCTTTGCGTCGTGCAACTGCTACAGCAGCGACCTAACAGACGAAATCGATGAAAGAGATTTCGACGCGGTCGTTGAGTACGTCAACAGCAAACGTACTATTGAACTACAAGAGAAAGCTACAAACTTGGCAATCAGCGGCGACGTCCGTGCCGAGTGGCAGCATATCACCGAGAAAGTTAACGGTATTGCTCGCCGTGGCGCTGGCGCTCGTGACTGTGTTGGAGACACCGATCCTGTTGACGCAGTTTCAGGTACTCCAGATGGTCAGCGTATCACAACAAGCGACTTCGACATCGAATTCAACCTATACTTCGACTACAAGTGCGACCGCACTTGGGCCGTTGCTCAGTTGCAATTTGACAACTCGATGGGCGTTCAAGAGTTCAACAAAGAGATCTCATCTCAAAACATCATCGTCGACGCTAATGCTCAAAACGTAGGCTCATCTTGCCAACGCTTTGACAACCAAGGCCCATTCGGCAGTGGTCGTGTTGATGGCATCAGCCTACGTAGAGCGTACATCGGTTACAACATCTGCACAGATGGCTGTTCCCGTTTTGACGTCGAAGTAGGTCGTCGTCGTTTCTACGACAGCTTTGATAGCCGTATTGAATTTAACTCCATTTTTGATGGTGTTCTATTCCGCTACGCTACACAGCTAGACTGCGCAGCTGACGCATATGTTAACCTCGGCGGATTCGTTATCGACGAGCGTGCTAACCACTTTGGTTGGATCATTGAAATCGGCGCGTTGAACGTTGCTGACAGTGGTATCGATGTGAAGTACTCCTTCGTTGACTGGGACAAGAAGCGCCAAAACCGCGCATTTGCTACTAACCCACGCGGTTGGCAGTTCCATGTTCACCAATTGTTGGGCTACTACCACTTTAGCGATGACCTACTGTGCATGCCAGCTAAAGCATACGGTGCGTTCTTGATCAATACCAAGGCTCTACGCCGCATTGAAACCAACAACACACGTGCTCGCTACGGCTGGTACTTGGGTGCTATCGTTGGTGAAGTTTGCCGCGAAGGTGACTGGTCATTGGACATCAACTACCAGTACGTACAAGCACAAGCAATTCCTGACCCAGATGTATCCGGCATTGGCCGTGGTAACGTCTTAGGCGAATCGTTCACCATGAGAACTGGCGATGCAGCTAACTCACGTGGTAACGCTAACTACAAGGGTTGGAGAGTTGAAGGTCTTTACGCTTTGACAGACAACCTATCCATTGACGCTGTATTCCAGTACTCACGTGCTGCTAACAGCTCCATTGGTGGCAACGCCCACTACAGCAAGTGGAAGTTGCAAGCAATCTACGCGTTCTAGTCTTTACCGACCAGATCGTGTGATTCAAAAGAGAGTCTCTTCGGAGGCTCTCTTTTTTTTTGCCTGAAAGAGTAAAGGACCAAAAGGACGTAAAGGGACCTAAAAGCCTTTCTGTTGTATTCCTACCGTCCTTATTTCCTTTTCGTCGTTTATGTCGTTTTGGTCTTTTTTCCTCGTTGACGATAACCATGTCGCTGGATATACTCTGGCATTCATTTAGGAGCTCTTATGACTGATCTTGCAGAAAACTGCGTTATTCGCTTCATCAACATCACACGCAAGCGTGAAGGCATTTTTGCAGCCTTCAAAGTGAAAGGCGAAAGAGGCGGAGTCAGTTTTTCAGCCTCCATCTCTGTTGACATTACCGATGCTGAAGTGGATCCAGCGGATCCTCTTGAAAAGATTATCGAAGAATGTGCTAAGATGGCCGTTAAAGAGTTCAAGCGTGCAGAATTTGCCTTTGAAGGTATTGCCGCTATCTAGTTTTTCATATCTGGGTGTAGCGCAGCTTGGCTAGCGCACTTGCATGGGGTGCAAGGGGTCGTAGGTTCGAATCCTATCACCCAGATTCTTTCCTTCCAAAGCTACGGTCTCTATGCCACTCATAGTAGAAAAAATCACTGCTGCAAATCAAGAGGAAGCCACCTCTTTTCTTTTGCGGTATGAAGACACTGCTGTATTCCTGCTTGGCAACCTAGCTGAGCATGGTCCTAGGTTATGTTCACACGTAAATTCTGGAAATTTCAAACTAATACGTCAAAATGATAAGGTCGTTTCTGTCTTCTGTTTAACTCGCAGAGGAAATTTACTCATACAATCAAGCTTGACTCATTCCATATTTGAGTATGTCATAGCTAGCTGTAAAGAAGAACCTAATGTAATACGAGGAGGCATCGGGGAGTGGGATGTTGCTAAAGAATTCTGGCTATATCTTAAAAATCATGAGATCATCAAAAAAGATAATTTCCACTCTAAGCAAATCAACTACGCACTCAATTTAGATAATTTGCCAAGCCATGCCAGTAAAGACGTCAGATTTCTTGAAGCTAGTGACTATCCGACATGGAAAGCCCTTCGAATAAATTATATGTTCGAGCAAGAGCTACCCAACGATCTTTCTGATGAAGAGATGTATGACCAATTCGTTGGGAAATGCGAACGATTAATGATTTGGGGATTATTCGTAGATTGTCAGCCGGTGTCTGTAGCAGAACTAAATGCTAAGACAAATTCGATCGCTACGGTTGGTGGTGTATATACATCACCAAAATTCAGAAGAAAGGGTTTGGCTAAAACGCTGATGAAAGGTCTTATTTTCGATTGTCAAACTAAGTTATGCCTTCATAAACTTATTATTATCACGGGAGAAAACGAAAATGAACCCGCTCAGAAACTCTACGAGTCTCTTGGTTGTTACAGAGCCGGGTACATGGCTCTTGGAGAGTAGATTAATATCGAAAATATCCTTCCGCTCAGCTATCATGCATAACCTGTTAAGTTCTACCCTTTTTACTAACTTATTAACCAGCAAGTTTATGATATAAGGAGTCGGCGCCCAGCCAACTGTGTCTATTTCCCTCATTGGCCCCATTGGGCAGTTCTTCTACATCCTTATTCAATGCTTTCAATCTCGCAAAAAAGCCGCAATGGTTTATTATACAAAAACATTACATTCTACACAAACAATACTAATTAAACTGCAACCATGTTACAATTTTAATAAGCAAGCAAGAACAAGGTACTCACATGAACTCATTTAATAATTTTATTAGCAATCAATCAAAAAATTGGTTTTCACACCCAAAAGAAGCAGAAAAAACCGCAGAGCAGCCTCAAATTGTAGACCCTCAATCAGTTAAATCCATGACATCTGACGAACTAGCCTCCTTTGCAAACACGACTATATCCCCACTTAACATCCCACAGGAGTTCTCATCCTCGCCAGACCTCCTTGTTACTCAACTCACACCCTTAACTCCTTTGGTAGGATTGACGGGCGCCTTTACGAAAAGTTTATCCGACGCTGTGTCTCCATTTGGAGATCAGCCGAAGCTAGAAGATAGTCTTGAAGCCACGAATCATTTAGCTTCGACACCCAACGCCATTCAGAATGATCTCTCTATAATAGACGATGATTTTGTTATCATACCCAACTTAGATGATCAGCATAAATTGGAAGAGGTTCATAACCAAGTACATCGCTCATTTTTAGGTTTGAATAAAATACGCCAGGGTGAACAGATGCATTTTTCCACCAACTGGAAAACCTTTATCCCAACAGCAAGAGGGCTGGATCAAAACGCAGTATATGGCTTAGGTAGATTCGTCACAGGGTTAACAAAGATGGTAAAAGGACAAAGCACTGACGCTACCATTGAGCAGCTAGAGACGACCAAAGTAGATTTTATGGAGCTGCTTTGGTTGTCCAAAAGCGCTCTTCAAGGCCCACAACTTTTCCGCCGTTTAGTCGAAATAGGTCGAGACCTTAACAGCGCCATTGTTGGTGAGGACGGTGTAAGCGGTTTACAAGGATTTGCCGACTGGGTGAAAAACAATAATAAGATGATTATAAGAAATAAAACATCTGTAGAAGCTGGCGCATACATACAAACAGAAATTATTCAGGCTATGAAAGAGGCAGTCTATGCTGAACTGGAAAGCGCCCACTCGCTATTGTCCGAAAAAGAGCAAAAGTGGAGCAGTAACCTAGATAACCGAATGATGTGCGAGTATTTGTGTGATACTCAAGAACGCCCGGACTTCCTCCCTTACTGTCCAGAGCTCGAGTATACTGAAGCTGAATGGAAACACGCCATGGCGTTAAGTCTACAGGAATCCCTCTCTGATCCAGGATTGTTAGCCTATTATGGTAAATTTCAGGGTGGGAAGCTCCTAACAGAAGCTAATGTATTAAGAGGTAAGTGGGAATGGTACAACGATATTCCAACCTCTCTTGACGAACACGCTCCTAAAATCGTGCTTTCAGCTATTCCGAAACAAAATCAAGTAAAACTTTTAGTTGAAGAAGGTGTTAGGGCTATTATCAGCGTCACAGAACCATATGAGGTTAATGCCCCTGGTATGGCCTCTCCAAACTCCTGGAAAGAAGAAAATATCGACCAGCTTTTAGTTAGCGCAACAGACTTTCGCAGTATGCCAATGGTGGATTTACTACGAATAGCCGCCTTTATTAAACGTTGCGTGGACAAAGGCGATAAACCCTTAATTCACTGTAAAGCGGGAAGAGGTCGAAGTCTAGCAGGTCTAATGGCCTACTTGATGATTTTTGAGGGCTTCAGTGCAGCAGGCGCAATGAAACACGTACAAGTATACCGACAACAAGCACAATTAAAGGAAAAAGATGCTAAATGGGAATCCATGGAACATCTTGAAAAACTCTTAAACGGTGATTCAAAACTTTTTATCCAGAGCCAAGAAGCTTAATAACTGCATTTTATATGAAATGCCGAGCCTTGTGTAGGTGCTCTGGAGCCATTATCAAGTTAAGGTATCACTGACGTTATTTGTGAAGGCCCGCACAAAGATACAAGGTGGGTTTTGGAAAGATAGATGCGCAGGATAGATAAAAAGAGGAAGAAATTGGCTAGTTCATATTCGAGATTAGCGCAGCATGGCTAGCGCTCTTGCAAGGATCGTGGGCTCAAGCTCTTTCCTCTTGATTCTGTTTCTTAGAATATCTGTCAAACCAGCCCAAGCCGAAAAATTGCATGACCGGCGGCGCCTCTTTGATCTATTTATCTAGTCTATACACTCTTTGAATCAGGTCGCTCTTGCTCCCAACAACCCGCACCTTTAACTCATAGCATGCCATCAGCGGTATATTATCCTCAAGGTATGCCAAGCTCTACCCCACACTCTTTAAATGCACCAACAGGCTTTAACTACTTTCAACAATCTCCTCCAAATTATGCACCAGAGAATACATACCCATATTCTGTGAGCCCCTTATTCTCTCCAGTCCAAGCCCTAGTCCTCTTTATGCTTGGACTTCGCCAGAACAGCTCCTGTATTCTGAAAGGGTGAGGCACCGTATTCGTATTAATCATTGTCAATAAGCGAACAAAAATAATATTGTATTTAATTAAAAACAACGATATGATAAACAATCAAACACAAAACAACAAAAACACGGTAATAAAATGCAATTTTTTAATTATTTGTTCCCAAAAGAAACAAAACCTAATAATGTTGATTTTTTTAGACTCCCACCACCAAATACCCCTCCTTCTCCTCCCGCTGTCAACGTAAACATGGCCAACTATTTTCAGCAACCGCCCCCACAGCAAAATGTACCCCCTTCAACCCCTACAGCCGTCCACTACGCTCAATCCAACTTGTATAATTTCTCACTCCCGGTAGTATCCAATCTATATACCCCTTGCAACCAAACGATAATTTTAACGGCTGAAGAAGAGACGGAACATCAAACACTAGTTAATTTGATGGAATACAAAATTGCGGGGAGCTGGCAGCTATCTCCTGCGGTGTATCAAAAGCTCAGCTTTGAAGGGGTTTCAAGTACATATGAACTCAGAGAGATCTCAAACAGACTATATCTAAACTATAAAATCTAGATCACTTTTCGGCGCAGATTGTGATGATTTGCGCCTTTTTTTTAATAGCTTCTCGCCTACCTTATGTCGATTCGAAACAAGTAGCAGTTATTGGATTGCATTTACGGACATTTTGATCCTCCTTCTGCAAACCTAGTGTAGCCTATTCAGACGAAAACAACGAGCTTGGATGCTACACCGAACTATCCGAACGAAGTCTTCTCGTGAAGGAAGCGGCGAGCGCCATTGAGTTGACACGCCCGCCAAATTTAAACTAAGGCCTTTGAGGCTGTAGCCACTCAGGCTGATAAACCTTTAAAGCGCTCCAACTAGCAAAAGTCAATAGCATCGCAATTAAAGGCGTCTTACCATTGGACATTTCTGCATAAGCGACAGCCCAAACTGCAGACGTCGCCAACGTTATGACCCCACCAGTCACTGCCGTTGAAACCCTCTTACTTTCCTCTACTCTCAAAGGATTTTGGCGATAATTCCAAATGGCCACACCTGTTGCTACAGCGAGAGCTATGCCGGTGCCAACAGCCCCAACAACCACGAGTTCTGGTTTTATGTCATTTAGACTAACCATAATATCTTTCCGTTTAAATTTTAAAAGCCAACTGAACGATAATAGAATAGCACGTTTATTCATTGTTGATCAACGCAAAACCTGAATGTTAAATTTTATCATTGGAATTGACCAGAAATTTTATTTAGTTGGTGCCAGGAAAGAGTACGTAAAGAGTGGCGGGTGCAATATGCCATCCGGCTTCAAGCAAAGCGTCGCAACCGGACTGAAAAGCCTTCCACCCACAGCTTATTAAATCAGCCTCCAGACCCTTATGTCGACCATTTCGAGTACATTCTCGAAATAGTCGTCAAGTATGTGGAGATGGCCATAGCAATTTTATCTCTGGAAACTGATGAGGAGTTCGATCTGATTGGTGCCGGGGAAGAGTACGTAAAGAGTGGCGGATGCAATCTGCCATCCAGCTTCGAGCAAGGCATCGCAATCGGACTGAAAAGCCCTCCACCCACAACTTACATAGATCAGCTGTTTCAGTGTCGATTGTGGCTTTATAAGAACCTTTAATAAAGCTGGGTCGATTCCCTTACGCGGCGGATCGACAATCACGACATCGGCATTGGGAATCCAATCCATACACTGATTCGCCGAGGCTGTTCTAAAGGTTACCTGTTCTTGGAGTGAGGCCGGTAGCTTCTCTATTGATCTATGAAAACAAGCCTCAGAGGTGGGGTTCAGCTCACAACAATTAAGTTGAACACCATTGGAGAGTAGGTTTAGGCCTATCGTGCCTGCTCCACAATAGAACTCTACGACTCGACTATTATCGGGAACGAGTGTCTGTATCTGCTGAAGAATCTGGTCGAAAAGATCAAGATTAGCCTGAGCAAAAGAGGCTGGCATAAAGGCTATTTGGACATCTCCGACCTTTTCCCATAACCACTCCTCTCCCATGATCAGCTGCCATTCTTGGCCAAATATGACATTATCTCTGCTAGGGTTAGCGTTAATCCATATAGAATGCCACAGATTACTAGAGGTATCACCTAGCTCGCGCCAACGCCCAATTGCTGTCTCATCTATAGTTCTTGTATTTAGGACTAGAGAAGCTTGAACGAGGCCTGTAGACCGCTGAACAACAAACTGGACGTACCTAAGCTCCCCATCGCCAGTGTGTTCATTATAGGGTTCTATCTGGTGCGTCCTAATAAATGCGCGAAGTATATCGGCTGCTATATTGATTTTTGGATGATGCACCTGACAGTGCGGAATATCCAATGCCTCATGGGATCTCTCTTTAAAAAGACCTACGAGAGGGTTTTGTGCTGTGCCGCGCACAGCCAACTTAGCACGGCAGCGCCAACCATTAGCAGCTCCTGCAACTACTTCTAGAGCCGTATATTCGCGAGCTAGAAAGTAGTTTTGCACCTCTTCAATTACCGGTGGCCGATCGACATGAAGACTTAATAGGCACCCGGAACACTCATGGAAGTGAGGACAAGCTATCAAACTACGATTCATTATTTTACCCAGACAGGTTCACTTGTAAGTATCAGATAACCAAAGGTTAACACCAAGCCCAAAATGTTAGGCGTTCACTGTTGACAAGTCCACACATTTCGTTGTCTATAACCTGATCATAACTTTGTTAACAGCTGTCCATTGTTGATAAGTGGGTAGCTATCATCCACCCACGAACATGTTATCGACAAAGTTTTCTCCTGGGATTTAGGCTTGGTTGCGAACATTTCCCCAGCCTAATAAGAAGAAGAATATCTACTAAAGAACTCTCTTTATCTTAAGAAGAAAGGTGTTGAAACAATTGCCAAGAGCAGGGTAAAACCTAGCGTCAAATACAAATCTTCGAGTTGCTTATGGACTTTTCACCTTCAGCCTTCTTCGATCTCAGCAAATATGCCCATTCAGGGTTATTTGAGGGATGCGAATACGTTTGGGAAGCATTGTCAAGGCTATCACAATACCTGAAAAGTCAACAGCTAGGCAAGATCGAAGTGGAGGTGCCGGCAGGCGTTGTTATCGTCAATCCGGAATTGGTCTCCATCGCGAAGGGATGTCGCTTAGAACCAGGGGCTTACATTCAAGGTCCGTGCATCATCGGGGAGAACACTGAAGTGCGGCAAGCGGCGTATATCCGCGGCAACGTGATTGTGGGGCGTTCTTGCGTTGTGGGCCATGCCACAGAGATGAAACATGCTGTTTTCCTAGATGGTACTCATGCTGGCCATTTCGCTTACGTTGGAGACTCCATTTTGGGTAACGACGTTAACCTTGGCGCTGGTGTGAAGTGTGCCAATGTACGTTTGGACCGTTGTGAGGTATCTGTAAGGGGCGATCACCAAAAACACATGACAGGCCTCAAAAAGTTCGGTGCGATAATCGGCGATTTCTGTCAGCTTGGTTGTAATTCTGTTTTGAATCCCGGCACCATTATGGGTAAAGATGTTGCATGTGCCCCATGTGTGGCTGTGGGTGGTGTGATACCAGCAAAACATCGCATTGTCGATCGCAATGCATTGAGCATCGTGCCGTTTGATGGTGTAGAGGCGTTCCTTCCAAAAAAACGTTAATAGCAAGGCAAGATATGAAGCTCGCGCAATCCCAACAAGATCTTTTGCGAAAACTGCAAACATGCGTTGATGCTAAGGTTGAGAGCTATTTGGCTGGTTTAGGCGATACAACGGACCTGGGAAAAGCCACAGCTCATGCTCTTGTCGGTGGCAAGCGTTTTCGTCCTGCTCTTGTTTTGTTGATAGCCGATGCTTTAGGGCGTGGTGCGGATCCAACGCCCGCTGCTTTAGCGATAGAGTTCTTTCATACAGCATCGTTGGTAGCTGATGATTTGCCATGCATGGACAATGATGATGAGCGTCGCGGCAAGCCTTCCGTTCACGTTCTCTATGGCGAAGCGGTGGCGTTGCTGGTGACCTATGCTTTGATTGCCGAGGGATACCGCTGTTTGACGCAGCGCGGACCTTTGGTCAGTGACAGAGCGTGTCTTGTCGCTATCGAGAATGTTACACGAAATACGGGTCTACAAGGCGCTACAGGCGGTCAATTCATTGACCTGTTCCCTCCTGATGTATCTCCTCAAACACTTCAAGAAGTTATCCATAAGAAGACTGTTTCGTTATTTGAGATTGCCTTTGTATTAGGTTGGATTTATGGCGGCGGCGATGTCGATAGTTTGGAAAAGGTGCAGCAAGCAGCCTGGCATTACGGCATGGCATTTCAAATAGCTGACGATTTTGAAGATGAAGCCCAAGACGCTGCTCATGGGTGCCAAGTGAACCTAGCTCTGTCTTTGGGTCGGGAAGTGGCGCATACGCGATTTATGGAAGAAATAGAGGCTTTCCGCAAGACGCTTCAAGACTTAGCGATCGCATCAGAGCCAATGTTGGCGTTGGCCGACTCTCTTGTTCATAAAGTCGATGCTCTAACGAATGAGTAGATGGCGCTCTGCTTCCGCAGAGCAATTTATTTAATATACCTCTTCCCAGGGTTGCGTCGTCCTGCGGACTCCTTACCCTGGGCTATTAGGAGGCTCAGCGCTTCCGCGCTGAAAACAAGGTTGATGCCAAAAGGGAAAAAAATAAGACCCGATGGGCTGTATTTCCAAGGAGTTCCTTGTCCATATCGTCCATCGGGTCCATATCGTCCATTACTACGCAGAAGGTGCGCCAGCTAGTTCCAATTCAGGAGCTACTACTGGGGGTGCTTTGGCTTTACGGCAATGCTCTAGAACTTTGCCTTCGATTTCGTCGAACAGCTTGGTATTCTTTTTAAGTTCTTCTCTAACTGATTCGCGTCCTTGACCTAGACGTTGACCGTTATAGCTAAACCAGGCGCCTTTCTTGTCGATGATGCCGGTGGTTGTGCCGATGTCGATGACGGAACCTGTTCGTGAGATACCTTCGTCAAACATAATGTCAAACTCAGCCACTTGGAAAGGTGCTGCAAGCTTGTTTTTAGCTACTTTGACTTTTACGCGGTTACCGACTTCTTGGTTGTCGTTAATCTTGATGCCGCCAATGCGTCGGATGTCGAGACGTATGGAGGAGAAGAACTTCAGCGCGCGACCGCCTGTCGTTGTTTCTGGGCTACCGTACATGACGCCAATTTTCTCACGGATCTGGTTGATGAAGATCGCGCAGGTGTTGCTGCGAGATAGTGTTGCTGTGAGTTTACGTAGCGCTTGTGACATCATACGTGCTTGTAGGCCTACAAAGCTGTCGCCGATCTCACCTTCAAGCTCGGACTTTGGAACTAGGGCTGCGACGGAGTCGATTACGATGACGTCGACAGCGTTAGAGCGCGCTAGCATTTCAGCGATGTTTAGAGCTTCTTCACCGCAGTCTGGCTGTGAAATCAGCAGGTCGTCAATGTTTACACCAATTTTAGTGGCGTAAGCGGGGTCTAGGGCGTGTTCAGCGTCGATGTAGGCTGCTAAGCCACCAGCTTTCTGTGCGTTCGCAACGATATGTTGCGCTAGCGTTGATTTACCGGAGGATTCAGGACCATAGATCTCTACAATACGTCCACGGGGCACGCCGCCGATCCCAAGGGCTAAGTCTAGTGATAGAGCGCCGGTTCTTATGACCTCTACGCCTCGTAGGGCTGATCGGGCTCCTAGGGTCATAATTGCCCCTTCGCCAAACTGCTTCTTAATGTGGGCAACAGCAAGATCTAGTGCTTTTTTACGTTCTGTATCGGCGGCCATGATTTCTCCTTGGGTGTCTGGATTAGCAGGCCAGGATATCGTTTGGGGGAATTTTGAACCATCAGTTCCTGGAAAAAGAAATTGTTAAGGGGTTCGCTGTTTACGGTGAATATTTTGGTTTTTTGTGGTTAATGTCAGTTGATGGGGTGTTAATTTATTTAGTGGTTTTTGTTTGTTTTCTTATGCAAATTAATAATTGTATGTGCTTAATTGATAATGGACTTCGTCCACTTCTCCCGTTTATGTTATATTGCTAGTCATGGACCTACCCCAAAGCAAACAGTCTTTGCGCGAACACTATCTGGCTATGCGTGCTGCCCTTTCTGCAGAGCGACGTTATCAGGCTGCTGCGGCCATATTGTCGGTTTTACAGGCTGAATGTCGTATGTCTGGCTATGTGATGTCCTATGCTAGTTTTGGTAGCGAACTGGACACATCTGAAATCAATGATTGGTTGGCCGAACAAGGTAGGCTGGTTCTACCTTGTGTTGATGGACAGGCGTTAGCTCTTCATCACATTGTGTCATGTAAAGCTGATTTACAGTTGTCGAAATGGGGAATTATGGAGCCGAATTCACGGAGTCCAATCGTTGCTGGTGTGGACATCGTTCTTGTGATTGTTCCAGGCATTGCATTTGATACACAAAAGCATCGCTTGGGATATGGCAAGGGTTACTATGACCGATTGTTGGCTGATCTCCCTGCTAAAACCGTTGGTATCGGTTTTAGCGAGCAGCTACATCCGGTTTCTTTGCCTACCTCTCCTACAGACATCGCAATGGGCAAAGTTATCCTGGTTTAATCGATCACATTTCCGTGGTAGTATTCGATGCGGCGCAGAAATTGGCCGTCAGAATCAAACAAGGTTGCTACGCCATTGCCATCCATAATGAGTGAATCGGGAAGTCGCTCCCCCCTCTTATAGTATTCACCCTTCATGAGTTTATTGTGGTCATACTCTTCCATGAGCATCATGCTGCCATCGCGATACCAGGCTAGGGCTACGCCGTTTCGTCGGTTATCTGCCATTTCACGCTGACTTTCGATCACGCCATTTTGGTACCAGGTTTTGGTAACCCCATGAATTTTCCCTTCGCGCCATCCAATTAGCAAATGTGGTTGTAGATTGGATACATCTTTACCGTTTACGCCGAGGCGTGGGGGAAAGAAAACAACCTCTTCACCATTCTTAAGGCCATTTTTCACATGGTAGACGCTAGCTATATTCCCTTTGCTATCGAGAACTTTGACTTCACCTTCGGCTAAGCCATTTTGGTATTGGTGTAGTTCTTTGACAGATTCCTGATCAAAGACGGCGCGGTATCCATTACCGAGGGTGATTTCTGACACCAGTTTGCCGCTTGGATCATAGTATTGGCCGGCGATTAATTGGATATGGTCGTATTCTTCTTTCAGTGCTAGTTCACCAGAGGGCCAGTATCGCAGGGCTTCGCCTCGCAGCTCTCCTTTTACCCAATGTGCGCTAGCCATCAGCCGCCCGTCGGGATAGAACATTTCTTCAAATCCATGGCTTAGATTGCGGCAATACGGTGTGCGCATGCGGACTTGGCCATCAGGGTAGAATTGTTTGCCAAAACCTTCTAGTGCACCCTTGTCGTAGCTATACTCCGCAATTAGATGTTCACAATCATCCCATACCTTACATACGCCATCAAACTTCCAGGATTTTTGCGCTTCTTGAGTGATGTCTGCTGTGCCACCAACGATAGTTCCTTCTAGGCGCAGGATTCCATTTTCGTGCCACTCTTTATAGGAGCCATAGGCGCCGGCGTTGCGTATTTCTAGGTATTGTTTAGGTTGACCATTTTCGTGGTAGCTAGTGACGTATGCTCGGGAGTTTCCTGTGCTATCTTTTTTATAGATTCGCAGGACTTTGTCGTATGGTTGTGGTGATAGGAAATCTGCGCAAGCATATTGTCGTAGACGTTCTTCAGACTGAATAGTGATCGCCGTCCCTTCTTTATCTATCAAATTGATACATGCCAAAGCCGGTTCATCGGTTGGACAGCAGCCGTATTGCATTTGGCATCCATTTAACAACAAACCTAATGAGCAGATAGCTAGAAGGGAAAACTGTTTCATGTTAGAGGAACTCGCGTTTAATCATTTTTATGTTTAGTGAATAGAGCAAGCTCTGACGTTGCCCTGTCTTACGTTCTAGTTTGAAATCAGTGATAATCATTTGGGGTCGGTTTGGTCCAGGCTCATACTTGCCGATGCTAATTCCTTCTATACGACTAATGATTTCTTGGATGTCCCCATCATCCACTTCGACAGCGCGTGCAAGGCTATCAGGGACTTCTTTAAAGAAAGGATAGGACTCCACAGTGCCTTCAGAGAATTGAATGGTATTCTTTCGAAGTGCATCTAGGCGACTAACTAGTTGCGGATCTGGTGGAACAATTGGGTCTTTCACTATTTTTTCCAGCATGGCTATTTCGCTTTCAAGGAGCTGGATATTTTCTACATACTTGTCTAAATAGAAGCGATCGGCATCGCGAAAGGCTGCTTGTACCGCTCTGTTGGGTGTTAGCTTTTGCTCCAGCAGAAATGCCTGCTGTTGAATAGTCTCTATGCGCGACGTAAGGCGTTCAAGTTGCGTGTTTGTGGATCTATATTGGTAGGCAACCAAAAGGATTGGAAGTAAGCATGCTGCCATAATGTAGACGAGCATGCGGCTTTGAGATATCCCTTCTGTCATCGTGCGTTCCTATGGATAGTAGGTTCTGTCTTTCAGAAAGAACGAAGTACGGTAGCGTCCTTGTGCCGCATTCCATTTAACTTCATTTTTGGGATCGACAAAGTCATTAGGGGCTATCAGAGCATCATGAAATTCGCGTGCCCACATGGGTTCCTTACTGGAAAATTCAACCTCCAACCTCACCTGATAATGATCTTTGGGTTTGGTTCTGTCCGGTCTTTTTGCCATGCTGTAGGCAAAGTTCTCTATTTGTAGCAATGCTATTTTTTCACCGGTTTCTGGGTCGGTTTTCACAATTTTCGGGTGGTTACATAGCCAGGCCATTACATCAGCCACGCGTGGAGTATTTGGGTTCAGGGGGAAGATACTGGGCGTAGATTGTATACTTTGCTCTACAGCATCCACACGTTGACCTAGTGCTTCTGCGGATAGTTTTTCTACAGGAGGCACATCACCAGCTTTAGTACCCAGCGTTTTTTGTTCAAACGCGGCATGATCGGTCCCTAAAATGGCCAGTAGATTCTGGTACTGAGCTCGTGCAGCGACTAGATCGCTGCTATTCATTTGTCTGCCAAGGACAGCTAAAAGGATAGCAATAAGTAGGCACGAGAGAACGTAAAGAGCTAGTGGGCGCTTGACACGTTTCCAAGGATAGGGGTAGGAATACTCCCCTTGGCGAAAGTTAATGCGGTTGACACTATCATTTAGGCAACCCAAAGCCAACCCAATCGGTATAGCGAAGTTCCGTAGTTCGTTAGGTGTTACAGAAGGATCCCAAGGCGATGTCGGTGTCAGGCACACCTTCTTTAGAGAAACACAAAGCCATTCCGAGAGGTTACCTAAAGTCGAGCCTTCACCAGTGACTAGGACTGAAGAAATGTCTTGTCCTCTAGCCTGCTTGGTCAGGGCATAAATGGAGCGCCCAAGCTCTAATTTTAGAGCTTCTACCAATCCGTACATTGCAGAATCTTTTGGCAGTGTGGAGAAATCAGTATCAAAATCGCTCCCTGCCGCTTCTATAATAGGCGTGATGCTGCGCGGTATGGAGTGTCCGGCAAGCACCTTTCCATCATCTACCAGCAAGACTGTGATTTCCTTAAGGCCCAAATGTAGAACAAATATGGGCTCTTGAATCTGCGTATATTGTTTCGAGAAGGCTGCTAAGGCTGTTGGATGGCATCCTACCGATTCTGGTTCTATATTCAGATCATTAAAGAAGTCTAAATGTGTCTGCAGGTGGTCTTTTCTTACAGCAAAAAGTGTTAATTGCGATCCATTTTCGTCCGTGGAAAGAACCACTTTATCTAGCACTGCTTGGTCGATTGGATAGGGAATCAGCGGCTCGGCTTGGAAAGCCAATACAGCGTCGATATCCTTTTCCTTCTGTAGCTTGATGTCCAGAGTGCGAATCAGTGTTTCCTGGGTCGTGAGCCCGCTAACATAGAGGGCTTGGCGCAAGGGATCCCTAGGAAGCTTAGGATCCACAGCATAGAATAGGTCGTGATGAGCAGGGGCTGAGTCTTTGAGCTTTAGAGGTGCTATAAAGAGACGTTCTATCTTCGGCTTGCCACTTTTTTTAGACAGCAAGGCTCCTCGGAGCTTATCATCGCCCTGTTCTAGGCCTAATGGGTAATCTGCAGTAGGTTTCTCAAACATAGAACGCCAAGCTACACCATCTCGCATCACTTAGACAAGTCTAAATATACCACTCTTTTGAAGAGAAAACCCAAAAACCTTCTTTTGAAGACAAAAATAGGGCAAACTGTTATTGTAACTCTTTGTAGATAAAGTATATCAACTCAATGGTTTACTGATTTTATGCCGCTACCAATTCTAATCATCGACCGAATCTTTCTCGTTTACGTCATTATGCTTTTTATACGTATTCTGAGTTCTTGGTTTCCGGAATATAGTCAAACGCGCTTCATGCAGTTTATCTCTTTCTACACAGATCCTTATCTTAATGTATTCAGAAGCTTCATCCCTCCATTGGGCATGATGGATATTAGTCCTATTTTTGCCTTTATTTCTTTGGGACTAATTGAAGCGTTCATAAAAATGCTCGTAACTTGGTTATTCCTGTGACTGTTCCGCATGAACCTATACAGCTCGGTAAGCTGACTCTACCTAATCGTGTAATCTACTCTCCTTTGGCTGGATGTTCTGATTTGCCTTTCAGGCAAATGGCAGCACAATATAAGCCCGGTTTGGTCTATTGCGAAATGGTGAAGTTAGAGCCGCTTGTACGCGGTGATCCGACAACTTTTCATCTTCTAGACTATACCGCGGGCATGCACCCTATTGGCGCCCAGCTATGCGGTAGTAAAGCCAATTTAGCTGGTCAAGCAGCGCGTATTATTGAGGATCTTGGGTTTGATATTGTAGACCTCAACTGTGGTTGCCCTGTGGACAAAGTTACCAAGGACGGCAGCGGTTCTGGCATGCTCAAAACACCTCAGTTGATTGGAGAGCTCATCTCCAATATGGTAGCGGCTGTAGATATCCCCGTTACGGTAAAGATCCGTGCTGGATGGGATGAGCAAAATATTAACGCCGCAGAGATTACAAAGATCGCAGAGGAAGCAGGTGCAGTAGCCATTGCTATTCACGGCAGAACGCGTGCTCAGGCCTACCGCGGTCCAGCAAACTGGGACTATATTAAGCAGTGCCGCGAAGCAGCGACGACCATTAAAGTTTTTGGTAATGGCGATGTTTTTAGTGCGGATGCTGCCTTAAGGATGTTTGCATATACCGGATGCGATGCCATATTAGCCTCTAGAGGCACTATGGGAGCTCCTTGGATTGCCGAAGATATTATCAAAGCTAGCCTCGGCCAGGAAGTTCCGGTTAGAACTATCGAAGATTACCGTCAGGCGTTGCTACAGCACTTCCTATATCAAGTAGCCTATGAGTCAGGTCAGAAGGCTCTGGTGAGTATGAGACGCGTAGGATGCTGGTATATTAAGAGCTCACATGGAACACGCGAGTTCCGTCATAAATGTAGCCGTGCACAAAGTATCGAAGAAGTGCGTCAGCTTATTCTTGAATTTCCGTTCGAAGCTGGCGATGTTGTCAATGCAGAGGCTGCAGAGGAAGAATCCGTCACAGCGTAGTACACATGAGTCAAGATGTTGTAGAGCTCCATGCTATTGTAAAAGGACTTGTACAAGGCGTGTGCTTTCGCGCTACAGCCCAGGAACACGCAGTAGCTTTGAAGCTAACAGGTTGGGTGCGTAACTGTAGCGATGGAAGTGTGGAAATTGTTGCACATGGAACAAAACAAGAACTAGAGAGCCTTCTTTCGACGCTTCGAGCGAACCCAGGCTACGGTCGTGTAGATTCTATTGATACCACCTATCGAGTTATAGAGGCATCATACACAGGCTTTCAGATTAAACGTTGAATATTGTTGGACAAGGGACAATAGGGACGAAAGGGACCTTAGGGACTTTTTGCGTCCATGAAGTCCCTATAGTCTCTTTCGTCCCTAAGGTCCCTTTGTCCACTACTTACCGTGAATCCAGTGGGAGTCGTTTTTGTTAACGATCCACCAATCATCGGATGGGGTATTGCGAATTTCTTCTGCGAGTTTTTTGCCTAGTTCGGTAGCCACGCGTTTGATGACGATATCAAACCAGTCGATGGCGCGGGGATTGCCGGTGTCATAAAGGCGCTTTAGAACAAATAGGAGTTCCAATTGATCGGCATCATGAGCTAGCTTTGCTTCCAATGAAGAGCCCTCAACAAATTCTTCGCAATATTCAGCGATTTTCTTTCCGGCAGGAAGGTTGCGATTTAGGTCTGACAGCGCTTTATTTTCGTTTGGTTGACTGTAGCGTTTGTAGACGTAATTGAGATCACCTGTGCGAGCTTCGGGGATATCATGGCACAAGCAGATCATGAGAAGGCGTTCGAGATTCACGGGTTCTTCGGAAAGTTCTGCTAGGATAAAGCAGATCATCGTCGCATTGTAGGTATGTTCTGCTACAGATTGATTTCCGGACCCTAAGAACTCGAAACCAGTTCTTGGAGTTTTTTCGAGCTGGCCAATTTCATTTAGCAAGTTGACGATATCGCGCATAGTGCTACGAACCATACTATATGTTATTGCGTTCGTCAATATTGGCTTCACCTAAATTGGGCGCTTCTCTAAAGTCGAAATTAGTACAGGAGCAGGGATTGAGCCCCCGCTCCTAAATTACTGTTTTGTGTAGTTTTCTTCTAACCAATAGTCATGCTATGACCTCCTTGTGAATACCGCTATGCGTACGAGTCGGTATTCTTTTCTATATTAAGTTCGCAGCAACATGTCTTGAGTTTTTCAACCAATGCGCCCGCCAGTAGAAAATAATAAAATCGATGAAGTTTGATAAACTTAGCACGATCCAAAAATCATCTGGCGAAATCATAAATATGTTTACAGCAATGTACATCAAGCTAAAGACATTAATCCAACTCGTCAGTCCTGTATAGAGCATAAATTTAGTGTCTTTGAAGGTCAAAACATAGCTGATTGGTATGGTAGTAAAATTCCAAAAAACAAAGGCCAACCATAGACCAAAGAATATCTTACCGATGGAGGTTGATGTCAGTGCAATACCTGGAAATAGTAGATGGAAGGTGGCATCTGGAAAGATCAACATTGGAATAGTAAACACTCCAATAATAATAAGTACGATCAGTCGAGCGGATTTTTCAGCATTGGCAAATAGGTGTACTCTCTTGGCTCCTAACATGTTGGCAAGCACTGTGGTGAAAGCTTGGCTTAGAGCATCGCCTATGAAAGGCAGGAAGAGGCCTATAGCGCTTCCGACCGACCAAATGAGTAGGTAATCGCCTTCCTTCTCAATCATCATGTGCGCCATGGTTGCCCAGCAGAAAAAAATTGATATGCGGTTCAGAGCCCTTAGGAGGCCTGGATAGATGCAATCCCAGAATAGAGCTGGTTGAAAATGCCAGTTCCATGTGCCGAATAGACGTGCATTTTTCTCGGAAAGAAAGTTAGCTGCGAGAATCAGGCAGTACCCCCCTTGAGCAATCAGTGTTCCTAACGCACCACCGATTAAACCCAAGGGCGGCAGCCATTCTCCCAAACCAAAAACAAAACAGTACACGAGCAAAATATTTGTGAGTTGCGAAAAAAGTGTTGTAAACAGGATCAGCCGAGTTTTACCGCGCCCTAGCATAAAGCATGATAGACATGCACCTAATGGATAGAGAAAGTTCATAGACATTAGGCAGTAGAAGTAGGGCAGAGCCGATTCCCCTAGAACCGTGCTATCGAAGTAAAGTTGTCCAAACAGCAAACTAATTGGCAAAGTAACAATCATAGAAAACAGGCTAAACCAGATGAATTGCCATACGTTCTGGCCGATGTTGATTAATTTACTGGCACCGTACAGCCTACCTACATAGACCTGAGCCATCATGGCAAGCGAAATACAAGGACCTTGAAAAATTCGATAGACGTAGGTGGCATTCACCGCAGATTCCATCGCTAACGTTGAAAGGCGGGCAAAAAAGAGCCTTTCCACGAATAACATTAGGCTGGCTGAAAATGTCATTAGCGCTATGGGCAAAAACAAGACGACAATCTCTTTAATCTCTCCGTTGAAGGTCGTTTTGTTTTCGATAGCGTTCATCAGCCACCGAATGTCGTTGGAAAGTTCATCTTTTCTACTGTCTCCATTTGATAGGAGCTCCTGGCAATGTCGAACGAGTGATGTAGGACCGTTTGTAAGTTCTGTCGAACCAAGGCCTGGTAAGGCTGGTAGTATAATGGGATAATAGGCATTTTTTGACAAATTTTTTCTTCCGCACATTTTAAAAGAGCGGCTCGTTGCGACTGATCGGCTTCTTGATCGCTTAGTTGAAGCCAGTGCTGGAACAGCGGGTCTTCCCACTTTGAGAAGTTGATCTCTTCTTGGGCATATCTAAAGGCATTTAATGTCATTATCGGATCATTAATACGGGGGATGCAATGCAGCAAGCACATATCGAAATCACCACGTGTCAATTTGGAAAAGAGTGAGTTCCAATTGTGAGCTTTGAGGTGAAGATCAATATCAAGAAAGTCGCGCAGCTGTTGTCTTAGCCTAAGGGCGATTTCTTCTCTGATACTACCTTTGTACAGCATCAAATTTAGCGATGACAGTTCCTTTTTTGACATGCCTAGTTCGTCCAGACCCTCTTGAAGGAGTTGCTGAGCCTTAGCGATATCTTGTTGTGGGAAGAAGACATTGGGTACATGCCCTTTGCGCGGCACTAATGCCGAGAAGGCGGGCGACAAAGGCATAAAGGTGTCGGAGGTTAATTGGGAGCGGTTGATCGCATAGCCAAAAGCTTGCCTAATTTTATCGTGATGAAATGGCGAATGCATGGTGTTAAAGACGAACCAGCAAGTGGATGCATTGGTAACCGATATTTTGCGTTCATCGGGTCTTGGAGCGTAAAAAGGATGCCAACCTCCGAACGGGTTACCAATCCAGTCCAGCTCGCCCTTTCGAAAGGCTTGTAGAGCTTGATGAGCGTTAATTTGCGTCATCAGTACTTCATCTAACGACAGGGTTGCTTTATCCCAATAGTTAGGATTTCGGACGAGCCTGTAGGTTTGGTGAGCTGGATCATTGACGGCAAGTTGGAAAGGCCCGTTACAAGGGTAGCTTGTTCCTACTTGATAAGGCCATTGAGGATATTTTTGGTCTATTGATCGCCTTACAGGATAGTATAGAGGCTGCGCAGTCAATTCTAAAAAGTAAGGTGTTGGATGTGCTAGTTCAACCTTAAGGGTGCGTTCATCTAAGGCGCAGATACCAATACAATCGACATCAACTTTTCCTTCCTTAGCTTCTTTGGCGTATTTGATAGGGTCAAAGAGGTAAGCGAAGGTTGTCTTGAAATCTAGTGAGAGAATTTTTTTCCACGAATACTCAAAGTCGTGAGCAGAGACAGGAGCGCCATCATTCCAATGCGTTTCACGAAGCTTGAACGTATAGCACTTTTTATCTTCGGATATATCGATGCGTTCAGCTGCTCCAAGCTCCACATTACCTTCGTGATCAAAGCGAGTCAGCCCTTCAAATAGAAGGCGAAGGGTTTCACTTGAGTAGAAGTCTCCTCCTACTCGCGGATCTAAAGAAACCAACGCATGCTCCACACCAACGCGCAAGATTTGGCGTTTTTTTATGCTTTGGTGATGCTCATACAGTGTATCATGTAGTGTTTTGATAAACGACGTAGCCTGCTGATCGCTGGGAATCACCGCATGAAAGAACACGCCTTCTGGAATGTCGATCATGGTGTATGTGAGGTTTCGCGTTTGCAGGTCATGACTGTCAATGAAACCTAGGATCGTTTCTCTCCAGGAAGAACCATTCCCTTTCACGGCGATAAAGATGTCGTCAGCAGTTTCAAGTACGTCGTAGGTATAGGGAGTGGCTTTCTCCAGCTTCTTACTGCGAATATCCAGGAAATGCTGAAATAACGTGCATAGCGTGTCACACTTGAGTAAAGCTTGTTTCTCAAGTGGTGTAAGAGCATAAAAGAAGGTTTCCATCAGTTCAGAATCGTATCGGGAAACAAGCGGAAAACGCTTCTTAAAGTCATCCAACAACTCATGCTGCTTAATAAGACTACCACCATTGTAATCTCTAAAATCTCCGATGGCTGTTCGGATAAGGGATGCTGCTTTTTGGCGACTGGTATAGAAGTCCAATGAACCATCCGATCTGACAAAGGATAGATCCCTTGGTAGATGTAAACGGAAGATATGTGCCTCAATCGAGTGTTCTTTCAGGTGCCTAACCGTGATAGTGCGCTCAGAAACAAAGAGGCATTCCTGGCATAAACTGAACTGTTGGTGGAGTGGAGTGCGTCCTGGAGCAGATGCGTTAACTAGGACAACGAGGAAGACTATTTCTTCTTGCGATTGATGTTCAAACGAGATCCAGGCTTGAGGGATATCGTCGATGGAATAGATTTCCCGGCTCAGAGTGAGGATAGTTTTATAAACCTCCTCCTCATTGCGTCTCATGAATACTGTTGGTGCTAGCTTTTGAAAGCTGCCACGGATCTGCTTGTCAAGATTGCTCTCAAGGCTGTTGCGTTCATCCAACGAGAAAAAGCAGCTATCTTTCTTTTCAATTTCGAAATAGATGATCTTGAGATTTTTGTTGGGAAGCACATGGCAGTAGGAGCTTTCCTTAACGATTTTGAATTCCGAATGGTTTTTTTGTAGCACCAATAGGATGTTTTCTTCGTCGAATAGCTCGTAGCGATCTGTCAAATTAAAGCCAATTAGGCATCCCAAAACAGACTTCGAAGAGAATGGGAATGTCAGCTGTGTAGGGATCCACTTGATTTCAAGATGTCGTACATGGGGTGATGCTGCGAAGGATCGCTGTAGGGTTTTCTGCATGAAATGGATGGATAGAATGAGTCGCTCCAAATGCGAAGCATTCCGATGATCTAAGAATTTCTTAGTCGCCAGCGAATACAGAAGGGTCAGACCATTAAAGATTAAGTCATCCTTATGGATCGGAAAGCGCTGTTGCCACTGCTGTAGCTTTTCATAAACCGAAAAAAATGAGAAATGAAACGGGAGGTGCACACCATCAGAGACGACATCGTCTTGATTTGAGACAAATGTGTTTAATTTAATTTTAACCACAGTGAAAGTTTACTGCCTTTTGCAAAATTGTCAACAAAGTAGATTTCTTTTAAAGAATATGGCCTAACAGGATAGGCAGGCATACGTATCAACCTAATTATGAAAAAATGAGCCTAATAATTTAATTATAAATGATTTGCGCCTCGCGTTGGCTCTGTGGAGTATATGAAAAGTGCTTTGCAGCTAATCGCGAAGCGATGTAAGTGTGATAGCCCCATGTGAAGAACGACGCGCAGCGGCGTTCGAACGTGGGGAAAAGCGCCAAAAAACATTCCAGCCGCACAGCGGCGTAAGATATATCAGGATAGGGTCTTTCGCCGCTACCGCGGCTCAAACTTCTGGGTGCAATATTCCCCACGTTCGTCCGCCGCTACGCGTCGTTCTTCACATGGGGCTATCACACTTACATCGCTTCGCGATTAGCTGCAGAAAGTCATCTGCCTTGGAATTATTTCTTGGTGTTTGCTAGAGTGTCGCTTTGGTTAGGAGGCAGCTGTGGTCCAAGACTTTGACGAGGCTTATAAAGAGCTTTACGACGTCACAATTCCGGACATTGATTATTATCTGCGTCAGATTGACTGCCGTGATGGCTGTCCCGTTAATACGGACGGCAGAGGCTACATGTTGGCTATTCACGCCGGGCGTTTGATGGAAGGCTACCGCATTGCCCGTGGACCGAATCCCTTTGCCTCTATTTGTGGAATGATCTGCGGGGCTCCCTGCGAGATAGCGTGTCGTCGCGATCGCGTAGATAAAACGTTAACGATACGAGCGCAAAAACGTTATTTGGATGAATGGTTTGGCCAGGATCAGGAAGCTCTAAATCGCTCTCTAGAGTATAGCTATGCGCGAGGATCGACAAAACCTACTCCTAACGGATTAAAGGTAGCCTGTATTGGCGCTGGAGTTGCTTCATTAACGACAGCACACGACCTTTTGCGTCTAGGCTATGCTGTTGATGTCTTTGAGATGATGGCTGAGCCTGGTGGCATGCTTACTTATGGCGTTCCAACCTATCGCCTCAAGAACAAGCTAGCCATAACAGAATGCCGAGCCATCGAACACCTTGGTGCAAAAGTCTACTATAACACCAAAGTAGGTCGTGACATCACCATGAACGACCTCGAGAGAGATTACGATGCGATCTTTATTGGCATTGGATTGTGGAAATCTAGAGACCTTCCTATTCCCGGAGCTAATGAGCCAGATGTCATTCGCGGTGTAGAATATTTGCGCGTTCTCTGTGCTGACAACAAATGGGCTATCGGCAAGGAAATTGTCGTAGTCGGTGGCGGTAACGTTGCCTTTGACGTTGCTCGGTCTTCGGTGCGTAACGGCGCAAAAAAAGTCACTATGGTTTGCCTTGAGTCGCGCGATGAGCAAACTGCGGACGAGTTCGAGATCGAAGATGGCATGGAAGAAGGCATCACCATCATTAACCGCGTGGGTCCCATGGCGGTTGAGCGAGATGCTGATGGCAAAATAACAGGTTTAAAAGTTCAGCAGATTTACAGCCTATTCGATCATCAAGGACGATTCGCTCCAAAATTTGTGCCAAACGCTGAAATCATTGTTCCTTGCGATACGCTTGCCCTAGCCATTGGGCAGGCAATGGACACAGCGATTTTTGACGGCTGGGATAAGCGTAGCCAGCTAGTTCTGGACCGTGGGTTAATTAAAACAGAACGAGGCACTGGTCGCACATCGGTCCCTAAAGTCTATAGTGGTGGCGATGTTGGTTTTGGCCCTGCCTTGTTTATTACTGCCATTCGTCATGGTCAGGAAGCTGCACGTGCCATCGACACCGACTTGCGCGGCACCCAGCCTTATCGCGAATACTTGGCTGAGTTCACACAAATCAATCCCATGCGCGACAAGGACTACCTTAGAACTGGCTGGGCTCTGCCTACCTCGCAACCAGCTGACCAACGCAAGAATAATTGGGAATATGTCGAGAACAACTACACTGATGCTGAGGTTCACCAGCAGGCAAATCGCTGTCTGCAGTGCCACGTGTCGCCTGTCTTTGATGGAACTTTATGCATCAAGTGCAATGGCTGTGTCGACGTATGCCCGACCAACTGTTTGATGCAGGTCCCCGTTAGTAAGGTAAACCTAGATGTTGGCGAAGGTAACGTACGTGTCGCTGTCGACAACTTTTATGGCGTGGATTCAGCTTCCATGAATAATGCCGAGCTTGCGTTAATGGGTACGATCATGATGAAGGATGAAGATCTTTGCATCCGCTGTGGACTGTGCGCAGAAAAGTGTCCAACGCAGGCAGTAACAATGGATGCGATGAATTATTCCTTTAGGTGGATAGGATAGTGCTGTTAGATATTTTGGTCACCTTAGCCGCTGGTTTTTCAGGTTTGATTGTCTTTTTCTATTACTGGAGGAAGGGGCAGTTCGACGATTGTGAGGATGTGAAGTACCAAATGTTTCGCGATGAAGAGGACGAGAATTCAAAGTAATGGTATGTATATACCTTAAAAAATAAATGGACTAGTTCATGCCCAAGTTACGCAATTCTCTAAAGGTTGATTCGGATGACAAGGATCCTCGCATCTCCCGACGCTCTTTTTTAGCGTTGTTAGGAGTAGGGGTTGGTGTTGGAGCTCTGCATCTTGTTGGGGCTTCCATGTTGGGTTTTTTGTATCCTAATGCCATGAAGATACCTCCCAGCACCTTTTCACTAGGTAGACCAGAAGAAGTTCTGTCCCGCGAAGGCAAATTATTTATACCTAAACAAAAAGCCTTCGTAGAAACAGCAAATGGCAAAGTTCGCGTGCAGACAGCGGTATGTACTCATTTGGGATGTACTGTCAATGCTGTGGAAACGGGTTATCAATGCCCCTGCCACGGCTCAACATATGATTTAGTAGGACGTAACACGGGTGGACCCGCGCCGAAACCCCTTGTCTACTTTAAAGTTTTTAAAGGAGCCTCGGGGGAAATAATGTGTAACAAGGCTGTTACAACATTAGAAGCTGACGAAGCGTGGTTCACACCAACTGTATAAAAGAGGACCTATGGCTGTATTTCAGGGAAAGCCAAGGGAAACATGGGCGGAGTATATCGCCAATTTGCCCAGGCTGATACTGCGATCCATTTTCCGACACAACTATCCCAACAACGATGTGGATCGCTCTGAAGTTGTCTTTAAGAACTTCTTTCTGCACTTTCATCCCGTTAAATGTCATAAAAACAGCATTGATCCCTTCTACACATTGGGTTTAGGGGCCATTTCGACTAGTTTGTTTTTGATTCTTACTTGGACTGGTGTGGTGCTGATGTTTTACTACATCCCTACAGTCGACCGTGCTTATGACATTATGAAAGACTGGCAAGATACCACGCCATTTGCCCAGATGTATCGTAACATGCACCGATGGGCAGCGCACTTAATGGTCATGTTCGTCATGCTTCATATGTCGCGCGTCTTTTATACCGGTTCATATAAGGGCGAAAGGCGGTTCAATTGGGTCATAGGCGTCATGCTCATGCTCCTAACTCTATTTTTATCCTTTACAGGCTACCTGTTGCCATGGGACCAGCTAGCTTTCTGGGCTATTACCGTGGGCTCTGAAATTGCCGGCTATGCGCCCAGCCTTCCGGGTTTTGAGTACAACATCAACCGCATTATGCTCTTGGCCTCGACCAATGTCGGCCAGGACGCTCTTATTCGCTTCTATGTGCTCCATGTTATGGTGTTGCCATTATTTGCCGGTATCTTGATTGGCGTTCACTTTTGGCGCATTCGTAAGGATGGTGGTTTGTCAAGACCTCCAGATAAAATTCGCCCCGACCCGTTACGCGTTGTTCAGCGTTCGGATACGAAAGAGGTCTTTGCGCCTGGCGTGAAGCGGACTTATGGCTTGATGGAGCTCGTACGAGGAACCTGTCCCACAGTGGATAAAGGGCCATACAATTTTGTGTTCACATGGCCTAATTTGCTGCGTGCTGAGATGGTGGCATTTCTTTTCACGTTAGTATTGGTCATGGGCTTGTCGTTGATCGATGCGCCTTTGGAAGAGCCGGCAAATCCGACTAAACCTCCCAACCCCTCTAAAGCCCCCTGGTATTTCTTGGGCTTGCAGGAAATGGTGGCATATAGTGCCTTTTGGGGCGGTGTAGGTATTCCGACACTTATGGCAATTGGCTTGATGGTAATTCCTTACATCGACCGCAACCCTTATGGCTCGGGATATTGGTTCCATCGCAGCCGCTATTTTGCCATATTCCTGTGGACCGCCTTTATGACCTCACAGGGAATCTTGATCGTTATTGGAACATTCTTCAGAGGGGCGAACTGGGGATGGATTTGGCCATGGACAGAAACTTTTGCCCGGCATTAGGTAACTGGAGAAATTAGTGCAACGCTCCGAACTGTACCAACTAGCTTTGATCTTCTTTTTAGTGGTGACCACTATATTATTCGGCGTATTCCTGTTTCGCGAGGTTTTTCCCGAATATAAAGTGTTTCAAGAAACCTATGTGGACTTGGAAGAGTTCCGGTCTGGAATCACCGGTGAAGCTCCAGCTCCCTTTGCTTATGGAGTTAAGCAGATAGTTCTTCCACAAGGCCTAGGTCCGGAGATCATCGACCGCTGTACAACCTGCCACGTTGCCTTACAGCTACAGCATTTTTCCCCAACTAAGTTGGCTCGTGATATCAACGGACAAGTGATCCACGATGCCAATGGCACTCCCGTCCAGGTTGCTAACGAAGAATACGTTTGGAAGCTGCTCGATGACAAGATCGCTATGCTGACCCAACCTGGGCAGGATTCCGATCATCTAGCGGAGGCAGAACGTCTAAAGGCACTAAAGACTACAGAAATTGAAGATCATGAAGTGGACATGACAAAAGTCCTCGCCATGCACCCATTGCTTGGCAAGGAGACTCGTCCCTTTGAGTTCCATCCTATCGAAGAATATGGCTGCACCGTATGCCATAACGGTAATGGACGCGCGTTGACCATGGAAAAGGCACACGGGCCTGTTTTTGACGGAAGATACGAGGAAGCATACGAAGGACCACATCCCGAGTTCTTGGAGTTGGATCCAGACAATGATCCGAAGTTCTCCAAAGTGTTTAATCACAAGCCTGGGCACAAACTCCTGTTCCAAACGACACCTCTGTATCCTGGCGACCTCATACAAGCTAACTGCGTCCAGTGCCACCTAACTTCGCTATCACAGTTACAGGAAGCGGCTACAACTGTTGAACAGCTAAAGAGTCAGACATCCAGCGCTACAGAAGAGATCACTAAGGCCTTCGCAGATGAGAAGCGATCCTTACTGTCACTAGTTAAAGTTAAGCATGATCTGGATACCAACGGCTACGATCAGACCGTGGCGGACCTGCGGAAAATCGTCAGCGACTACACGGTTCCTGAAGTCGAGCGTCGTGCTGCTGAGGCTCAAATATCCTATCTAACCAAGGCTGGCAAGGATAAAGCGTTAGCTAAAGTTCGCGACGATATGGCAGCTTCCTTAGGTGGAAGTGAGCTGATCGAGGCGCTTGAAGCTGCATTGCAGGATCCAAAGGCAAATGCTGATGAATCCTTAGAGGCCTTCATTAAGGAACACACAGGCAGCACTGGAGCTCTGTTTACCAAAAGTCAGGCAGCCGCAAGACAAAATAACTACCTGAAGCATATCGACAAGGCTGATAGTTCCTTCCAAGTATCGATCAATAAAGACCAAGTTCGCAAAGCGATAAGTTCAGATATTGATCGCATGACAGGCTGCTACCAGAAAGGTGAAGAGCTTTACATTTCACAAGCTTGCTATGCTTGCCATCGTATCGCAGGTTTTGCCCGCGGCGGCGTTGGACCCGAGCTAACATGGGAGGGTAATTCCTATCCATGGTACGTGAAAGAATCTATTGTATGGCCTCAGGCGGATCTTCGAACATCAACGATGCCGAACTACAAGTTAGATCACGAAGAGGTCGAAGCTTTAATGTGCTTCCTAATGGCACAGAAGGGCAAGCCTGCTTCAGCTTCACAAGTAGAATACTCTACCGCCATTAAACAGTGGGAAGAGGGTAAAAAGCAGCCCTGGGAAAAACCAGTCGAGCCATCACAGATTCATGACGTTCGCTTCGGTATGACAGTTTTTGCCACACAAGGCTGTGCTGCATGCCATCGACTAAAAGGTTTTGAATCGGATGTTGGTTTTGCTGTTGAGAAAGGTGAGAAAGAACCCACCTTTGACCAACTCTATAAAGAGCGCACTTGGTTTAGCACACTATTCCCCGAAATGGTCACCGGAAGCGAAATTGTTCAAATTCTGAATGAGAATTCTGAAGAAATTGATCGCAGGATCGTAGATGGCATCCGTACAGGATCTATCATAGAGGAACTAGAAGCAAATCATCCCGATGCCATTGAGTCGCTCTATACGCCATTTAAGTATGCGTTGCGAGCTAAAAATTTGGAGTTTGAGCAGAAGGCGAGCTCTGCAACCACTTTCGATGACAAGCAAGCCTTGGAAAAAGAGCAGCGCGAGTGGAAGGAACGCGTTCATCGCGTCCTAAAAGTATTTGTACAGGAGTATGGTCTCGGCCGCTTGATCGGCCCGCGACCTAACTGGTCAGGTGTTTACCGTTCCGACGAGTGGTTGATAGAGCACTTCTATAATCCTGGCAGCCATGTCGCGCGATCCATCATGCCCGTGTTCCCTTTTGACGAGACGAAGTTCTACGCTTTGACCTACATGCTGGATACATTGGCACAAAAAAACGCTCAAAGTGTTCGTGAAATTTGGGACAACCGTGGCTTTAACCCTGAGCTAGCTTTTGATATTCACTGTTCGCAATGTCACGGTACCTTTAGACAAGGTGATGGACCGATCGCCGAATGGCTCTATCCCATACCTAAGAACTTACGTAACACCACCTTCTTGCTAAGCTTGACTCGTCAACGTGCAATTGAGTCCATTAGAAACGGTGTGAGAGGTGGCCCAATGCCGCCATGGGGCGAAGTAGCACCAGACAAGCCCTTCCCCAATAAAACACCTATTCTGAAAGCTAGCGAAATTGATCGCTTGGTTGATTGGCTTTATATGAACCTGCCTAAGGATGTTCAAGACGATTCTGGGCCACTTAAATGGCGCTACCAACCAGAAGACGTTATTAGAGAGCTTGACGAAGAAGGTGATGTACTTCATGGGTCATTGCCCGTACCTCGTGGATCGGAATATCTAGCAGCCGTCGATCCACAACCAACTTTTAGCGACATTCAAACACGAGTGCGGGAGATATTTGATATACGCCCCTACCCAGTGGAAGGGGTAGATCGTAAAGCCTATTACATTAAAGACAAGTACTTTACGCATGACAATATAGCTGAAGGGCAAAGGCTTTTCATCGAGAACTGCGCTGTTTGCCATGGCAAAGAAGGCGCGGGTAATGGATTACGAGCGGGTACAATGGTCGAAGCCAAGCCGAGAATGCTGACAAACCTTGACTGGATCGCAACCCATGACGACCTTCGCTTGTTACAGTCTATTAAATATGGCGTACCTGGAACCTCAATGGTTGCTTGGGGAGATTACACAAGTACACTACAACGTCTTCAGTTAGTGACCTATATCCGCAGCCTAAGCCATGAGCAGCTGCTACGCGAGCGGATGGGACATCTGCTTTATCAGTCGTTTGACAAGGCCGCAGAAACAGTACGTTTGGCGAAAATAGACCAATATAAGCGCTTAAAGGAATTAGAAGCTGAATGGCAAAAGGCTGAGCAGGAAAAAGACGATGTTGACGTTAAGTTAGCTACCGATAAATCTGCAGCGTCACAAGCCGTCGAGGCCTATCAAAAGCAAATAGAGCTCGCCGAGGAAGTGCGCAAACAAGAAGTTGTTGATGCCGCTGTCCAGGACCTAATTAACGAGATTAAGAAACAACGCGAGCGCTATTCCATTCTCGGAATCACGATGCTGTCTAAGATTGGTGATACGCCGTTGGTCGAAAATGTTATTGATCTTATTGGCCTAAATGCCACCTATTATCACTACAAAGATGGCAAACTTAGCATTGACTCACATTCAGCCGATCCGCACGAAATCATCGCTAGTGGCAAGCAGACACTAGATATTCTCGACGCTCAGATAGCAGATCAGACCAAGCAGGAAAAAGCCCTGCAAGGCGAGCTGCCCTCTGCTGAAAAATCTGAACGTTTGAAAGAAATAAAACATCGCAAGCAAAGCCTCGAACAGGCAAAGAACCAGCTTATTAGCACCTTGGAAGATTCTGCACGGTCGCGAAAGCAGCAAGAGCAGCTTCTTGATCACATAGACAAGGCTATACAGGCGGTTGCACAAGAGCCTAATGATAAAACGACCAAGAAGTGAGATAGATATGGAAAGTGCCCCGATAACTGCTACATCCTCAAAGTTCGAGGACTTGCCCGTAAAACTATTTATCTATCCTGCCATCATTTTCATGGTCATCGGCATGTTCGTGGGCGTATTCATTTCGTTCAATGGCATGGTTGTACCAGACTATTGGGCTGGGGAGTACATTCACTTTGGACGTATTCGCCCAGTACACGTGGGTCATGTGCTGTTTCTTTGGCTATTGCCCGCTGACTTAGGACTGCTTTATTACATCACGCAACGTCTTTGTGGCATCCAATTGTGGAGCCGCCAAGTTGGTATCTGGTCAGCTGGAATCTATTGGCTTTCAGCAGGCTTAGGGGTTTACTCATTCCCTTTTGGCACCAATTGGGGCTGGGAGTATGCAGAGTTTCCTGTTTGGCTAAGCGTTTTGCCAATAAAGTTCCTAATTTTTGTCGCCTTCGGCCTGGTTTCAGTGAACATCTTTATGACTATCGCCAATCGCAAGTACGAAAAGATGTATGTATCCCTATGGTATACGATGGGAGCCTTGCTTTGGGGACCGTTAAGCTGGATAGCTGGCAATTTTGCCCTAGATTACATACCCAATGGTATCTCCAGAGTGAACATGAGCTTCTTCTATGTTCACAATCTGGTCGGCTTGATCTTCACACCCATGGGATTAGCCACAGCCTTTTACTTTTTACCCAAATTGTCTAAACAGCCGATTTATAGCCACAAGCTATCTATGATAGGTTTTTGGTCCATCGCTTTTGTTTACGCATGGGTTGGTTCGCACCATATTATCCATGGACCTATGTCACAATGGATCCAAACGGTCGCTATCATTTTCTCTGTTTGGCTATTTATTCCTGTTTGGACCGCTTGCCATAACCTCTTCTTCACGCTGCGCAACGCATGGGGCAAGTACAACGAAATTGCAGCCGTGCGATTTATTATTATGGGGACACTGTTCTACCTGATGGGTAGTACACAAGGCTCTTTCATGGCTCTACGTAATGTTAACGAAATCACATCCAAAACGGACTGGATTATCGGCCACGCACACATAACCTTGTATGGCACCTTTACCTTTTTTGCCATGGCGGGCATCTACGGAGCGCTACCAGCCCTCACTGGCAAGCCACTTTATAGCAAACGCATGGCGGACTGGCACTTTACGTTAAACCTCTTGGGCGCCTCACTTATGTTTCTTGTGTTGCACGTTGGCGGGTTTTTACAAGGTCTTCAGTGGGCTAGTTGGGCGGATGGAGATAGTTACCGCATCTTCCAAAACAACCTAAGTAAGCTAAGCTTTGTTCAAACCGTTGCCGATATGCATTACTTCTGGCTAGTGCGAACTATTTCGGGCCTCATCATCTTCGCAGGCAATTTGATCTTCGTATTTAACGTTTTTAATACTGTTTTGCTAAAACCGGCCTCGCTGCCTCCCAAAACTGAACGCCTAGCAGCAGGAATATAGAACCTATGACTGAAGAAAATAACAAAGCACACGTCTATCGAATTGAAACGTCAGCCATTCTGACAATTTCAGGCATAGCCCTACTATTCCTGTCCTCTATTTTGGCTACAGTTCTAGCGCCAAATATGCTCGATCCCAGTTGGACACAATCCTCCAGTCATTTTCAAGTGCAGATGCACGAAGTATCTGACCCTAATCTATATATCGCCCGTGCTGTTCCTGGGTCGCCACATTTGGACTACGTGTACCATTTGAAAGATGGCTTTACGTTGATGGCGTTTAAAGAAAGCGAAACTCTGCGAATACTCGCTCCTATAGAGCTCGAGCATTATGTGACACGTCTTGGTGACAAACAGCTAAAGCTGACCTCCCATCTGCTGCTACTTCGTCAGCCAACGACAGAGCGTGCAGAGGAAGCTGAAAAGCTGCGAAAAACGCTACAAGATAAGTGGGAAAAAGATCACCCCAACTGGAAGGAAAAAGACATCGCTCGTGCGGACTATTCTATCCTTGAGCTTTTTGACCCTAAACTTAAAGAAGCCTTTTCTCTGTCGCGCGTAGAAGGCGTCCTAGACGACTATGTTGATACCGATTTCGTACTGCTAGAGGAACCCACACAAGACTACCAGAAAGATCCCGGCGTCATTTACGTCGATAGTCCTGCTGAGTACCGCATCAAGCGCTTCACCTTGGGATCTTCCAAAGGCTTCCGTTATGACCCCACTGGGCAACCAGTAAAGGACTTAACTGAACTGACAAGTAATGAGCTTGGATTTATCTCGCGCAAAGATTTGATTGCTACAGGTGAGCGAATTTTTGCACAGGAAGGTTGCTGGTATTGCCATACCGACCAAAGTCGAACATTGATTCAGGATAGCGTTCTAAATGGCTCAGAATCATTTGCAGCGCCACCATCTTCCGGTAACGAATATATCTATCAAAACGTTACCTTCCCAGGAACTAGGCGTATAGGTCCAGACCTAGCGCGTGTAGGCGTTAAGCGCCCAAGCAGGGATTGGAATAAGTCACACTTCTGGCAGCCACGTACAGAAAGCCCTGGCAGCATTATGCCTTCATTCCGTCACTTTTTTGATGATGATCCACGCGGCCAGTCAAAATCGCAGATAGGAATTCCTAATTACCGCTTTGAAGCAATTTTCCAGTACATGATGACTAAAGGCACGCGCATAACACCTCCGACAAAAGCCTGGTGGCTGGGTAAGGATCCTCTGAAGACTACAGAGATTATCGAAGGCAAAAAATTTCTGAAGGTACAGGACTAATATGCGCTTTGATAGCTTTGGCATTTACGGATACGTTCTGCACTATTCGCTCGTTGTAGCAATTGTAGGCAGTGCCTTTTTCCTTTTTCTTTACCTTTGGTACAAAGGGCGTCTAGACATGGATGACGAGCCAGCCATCCGAATGTTACAAGCTAGCGATGAACATCCCTATCAGGAGGGCAGTGATGACAACTCCAAACGATGATCAGGATTTCTTCGATACCGAAGGGGCACCGCCAGAGCTAGGAACTCCAGTGCCAAAGTGGTTGAAGGTTGTTTACACCATTCTGCCCTTCTGGGGAATGCTATGGCTGTATTTGTTCTGGAATGGCAGTGACAATACCTGGTTTGACCGTGGTGGGTGGACGCAGCTTCAACAAGCCGCTAAAACCACATGGAACAGCAGCAACACCCCACCTTGAAAGTACGCGCTCTCGAGCAAGGATGAGCATTTGTCGCCAACTACTCACCTTCCAGCAAAAAACATGCGCGCGTTGAAGCCGTTCACGCTCCCTGTGCCGAAATTTGGTTTAAACCTGGTTGGCTACCCAATACTGTCAAATTAAAGAAATTCATGTAATGCTTCGATAGCTATGCATTGTTTTTCGAGCATCAACAGATAGTCTTGGAAAGCTTCTATGCGTCTTGTCTGGCACCCGATATCGCATGCAGAGCTTCTTCCAATGAATCTCCGTGATAGGTTCTGCAATAGGTATTGACCATTTGAAGTACCATCTTCTGAAACTTATAGCTCTCCTCACAACGGCATCTCATTCTGTACAAATCTATAAGCTCTTAATCGCTAAATAACTCTCGATCGCAAAGATTTGTCATTATTATAAGGGGCTGTCCAGAATCCAAGTATCTGATAATGACCCTTGCTTGATACTCGATAGCTCCACGTTTAACGTATGTGTCAAAGCTGGCATCTTATTGATTTTAACAATTTCTTCAATTTTCTTGCTGTAGGTTCTTTGAACTCCAAACAAAAAATTTACCTCCAGGTTTAAGTGCCTTTGAGCAAAGGAATGCGATGGAAATTCTCGATCGTAGACATAATCTGTTTTGGCTGGCCACTCGAAATCATTTTGTTGACTAATTTTGGTAACATTTCTCTAGCTTCTCTTTCCTCTGTGCTGTAGGGCATAACTCTGCAACACAAAGATCGGATGTTAACTCAACGAATTGCATAACCCTTGCAAGACAGGTTCGTTTGAAACGATCTCCAAAAAACAAAGGTATATACCTTCTGCGTGGCAGGGAATGAGTAGACCCATCGCCTTCGAAGACGCGATATCCCTTCCACAAGCGTTCTTGATTATCCTGATAATAGGCATCTAAGGCAGCTTCGTGAAGGTTCTTGAAAGGCGCTAACTCCATTTTATAACGAGCCTTAGAAAGAGCTTGTTTTGTTATCGGCTTAGTGTTCAAAAAATCCACCAATAGGTTGGCTTCAATCTGTAAGGACTTTGTAATTTTTTGCTACTTAACGGAGAATCGTTGATACCATGTATTTGTAAGAAAGATACGCTATGAATTTTAGAAAGAGTTATCGCTTGTATAGACGGCTTGTATATACAGAGATTTTTGCATCCGACGGCCTCCTAAGTTTTTTGGAGAAAGAAATCTCTAATCAACGCTTATCAGACAACTATTTAGTTTAAATTGACAGCATTGGGTAGTAATCTGGGTCTTTGGGTCTCTAGGGTTGTTCTAAGACCCGAAGGAACAGCATAAAAATGTGAGGCCATTGGTTATCTCACTTGCCTAGTTGGTACGCGCGTGTGAGAGGTCGTGAGCGCGTACGTATTTCTGTGGTTAATTAGATTTTTATTGCAATATAATATAAAGATCAGTAAATTAATGGATTTTTAAGGATAAACTGTAGTAGGGTTAATTAGCATGAATGTGTTAGACGATATTGTTAGAATTTCAGGTTTGGTGAATTATTTTAGCGCGCCAGGTTCAATGAAAATTTTACCTGGAGTACGCGACAGTTTAATCGAAAGTATTTCAAATCTTCAAAAAGAACTGGGGGGAAGTGTTGAAGCCGAAAGACAGTTAAAAGATCTTACAACTGCTGTTTTAAATCTCCCTATGAGTCAGGTTAGTGAGAGCTCATTGTCCAGCTCTAGTTCCAGTATTCAGCAAAGTGAAGAGGAGCGATCACAAAGTGAAGAAGAGCGATCAATGGAGCTATTCAAGCTTTTTCCACAGGAAATAATAGAGAAAATTTTTAGAAGTTCAGGTTTGACTGGCCAGAAAAAAATGATTTTTGCAGCGAGAAACAAATACGATTTATTGTTAGAGATTTTTTTAAAAAGTTTTATTAGAGAACAGGATGGTTTGGGTTTAAACAAAGATTGTCATGCTGTTAAAAACCTGAATTCCGTAGGAAGAAATAAAATAAAATTAGCATATGAAGAGAAGGATCCGATTGCGGCCGGAAAAATGATGGCAGATATCGTAAATACTATCAAACTTTCGTTTAAAGAAGTGGAGGCGTATCCTAAGTTTCGAAGATATGTATTGCCGCATTTGGAGTGTTACAATTTCCAAAAATGTACCAATGATGACCTCTTACTGTATATCGATCTTTTTGGAAAAGAACTAAATATCAGCGAGCTTTATTTCCCAAAAAGGTCCTACGGGAACATCCCAGCAGCCATTATCTTTAACAATCTTAGAGTGTTGCATATGAGCGATAGGTTCGCACAGCCATTCCCAGCAGCCACTACCTTTAGCAATCTTAGAGAGTTGCATATGGGCTATTTCGACCAGCCGTTCCCAGAAGCCGTTACCTTTAGTAATCTTAGAGTGTTGCATATGGACGTGCACTCTGATTTCAACCAGCCATTCCCAAAAGACGTTACCTTTAGCAGCCTTAGTGAGTTGCATATGGGCCATCGCTTTAACCAGCCATTCCCAAAAGACGCTACCTTTAGCAGCCTTAGTGAGTTGCATATGGGCTATTACTTTAACCAGCCATTCCCAGCAGCCGTTACCTTTAGCAATCTTAGAGTGTTGCATATGGGCTCTGATTTCAACCAGCCATTCTCAGAAGCCGTTACCTTTAGCAATCTTAGAGTGTTGCATATGGGCTTTGGGTTCAACCAGCCGTTCCCAGAAGCCGTTACCTTTAGCAATCTTAGAGTGTTGCACATGGGCGATCGCTTTAACCAGCCATTCCCAAAAGACGTTAACTTTAGCAATCTTAGAGTGTTGCATAAGGGCGCTGCTTTCAACCAGGAATTGCCAGATAGCGTTAACTTTAGCAATCTTAGAGTGTTGCATAAGGGCGCTGCTTTCAACCAGGAATTGCCAGCAAATGTTGCCCCCTCTATTAATATGATGCGCGCAGATGCGAGTCGTTGGATAAGGCACGAATCCAACTCGCCGTTATTGGCAGATATTAACTTGAGCAGCTTTGGAAGAGTTGTTGAGGTGGCTAAAAGAGTTGGAGGGGCTATCTGGGAATGCTGTCTGTTTTTGGGAAGATCGACTGCGTGAGTAAGTTTTCGCACAAGGAATGACGGCCCTCTGAACTTTTTGAGTTAGTAGAGCATAAGCTCGATGGAGGCTTTTAAGAACACGTAAGTAGGCATACGCATTAACCTAGTTCTATAAATCTAGTGTTAAAACGTCTACACGGTTTAAGATGACTCAAAAAGGTATAATGGACCCCAAAAGTTGGACAGCGCACTTTGCGCGTTTTTGATACAATTGCACCTTGAAATGAGGATTATATGGCGCAAGGAAATCAAAAACGATCACCCGAATTTAAGATGGAAGTAGCTACTGAGGCTATAA
>JAUXSF010000003.1 GCA_030679955.1 Chlamydiales bacterium
TTAGGGCATGTTTCTCGAAGAAGTTGGCTAAGCCAGCTCTTTCTTCACCTTCAATGGATGTTAGCCACTTCTCCAGTGGTTTAGACCATGGATTTCGGGACAGAGTTTTGTAGTCGCCTTCAAAGAACATGGCTTGAAGCAATAAGGTTTGCACTTCAGGGTTCTCTAAGAATGTGTCGTCTCGTGGCGTTGTTGAGGATATGCGCTTGCCGTTGCTACGTACCAAGAACATTTCGCGATCTTCTGGCAACTTAAGTTTGTTATTTCGAATCCATGTATCCATCTGAATAGCATCTTCGTCAGAGCATAGGATGGCTTTCCAATCTGAGTTGCCATCACGCACTAGTAGTACCGGTGCAGATGCCTTACGGTACGGGCCCATAAGGTCGGATCGTCCGGTGCGGAACATAGCCGCATTGCTTGTGGTCATTAGTCGATCATCGAATGCAACGCTGACTCCCGCAAGTTCGTTTTGAACTGCCTGACCAAGGCTCCAAACTGTGGCACTAGGTTCAATTTCCTCAGCTTGGGGTGAGTTAAAAGAAATTGTGACTACTTCAGAGCTAGCCGCGCTAGCAAAGTCAATATTAGGATTAGGAGTTCCGAATATAGGATCTTGCACGGCTTCTAGTTCAAAGCGGATTTCTTCTGCCTCGTTTCCGCTCTTTTTTCGATAGTTCTCTACCTGACGCATGTATTCGTTAACATTTTGTTGTTCTTGAACATTGGACATTTCCCTTACAGCTCGGCGCTCTTGTTGGCGATATTGGACTCGTGTCACTTCGCGATTGGGGTTGGAAATTGCCGTCGATTGCATGGGTGCTACGGACATTTCTGCTTGAATGCCAGCTAAAACCTGGTCATTAAGAACTTCGCGTTCTAGGAGCTCACGCATATCGCTCAGTTCGTAATCAGGAACTACGCCCTTCAGCGGCCCTGTTAAACCTATGATGACACCTTCCAGATATTCCTTAATGGGAACACTTGCTCTTTTGTGTGCGTACTCGCGGTACAAATCAACTACCACTGATTTATCAAAGAGGTAGCCTGTTTCTTTAAATAGAGCTTCTTCCTGATCTTCCTGCAGAGCATAAAGTGAATCGAGAACAAGCTGTTGAACTTCATTCTCTATTTTTTGCAGAGCGAACATAAGATTTTTAGGTTTCTGACCTTTGGCCATTTGAACGCGAGTGAATAAAAGCGTCTCTTTAATGCTTGGGGCTGTTTCTAGGCCTCCTGCCAGTGGTACTGTTTGGTTAATTTTCTCCATCGCGCCTTTGGATACTGCGGTGATGATCTCTTGGCCGCGGTCTAAGCCTCGCAAGCGCCTGGTGCCTTGTAGGACCTGAAACTCTTCGCTATCTTCCTTAACGGTTAATATGGCTATCGCATTTGGCATTTGTACGATGTCTGTGCCGGTGATGTGATCCTGATCATAGTAGGTAAACAGCTGTTCAGGCTTGTAGCCTGTTTCCGCAGCGATAGTTTTAGGCGTGGTACCGGATAATACTGTGTACTCACCCGGCGTATCTCGGTGTATGAAGCACAATTTTCCGGTTTTTGTGTGGAAGAAGAGGACGCCTTGTACTTCAGAGTCGTACTCGGTCATTTTCTTGCAGGTCAGTTCGGCAACGGCTTCATTTTCCAGACCTCGGAAGTGTGCACCTACATCGATAATGGCTCTTACATCATTGCGACGAGGATGGTTGTCCATAAGATCGGTAAACAACGCTTCTGGTTGGCTATCAACTAAAATCACTTCTGTAGCACGGCTTATAAGGCGATGGATCGTCTGACCGTTTGTTCCCTTTTCCGGCTTGATTTCGGTGCCGATGGGAGCCATGTTGAGGTCTTCCATAGATCCGGAGTAGCCCACATTAGACTGACTCATAGAGGCTGTATTTTGGCCGTTGCTGCACACTTGATGTTCGTAGATCTCGACATGGCTCAGTTCAGCAGTTGTCACATAGTCTAGAAGGATGTCGATGGCATCTTCGTTTTTGAGAAGAAGAAGGCGCTGCATGGATTCTATGTGTTCGGGATTTTCTGGATCTAGTGAGAACAGGCTTACCCCAAATGCCTTTTTAAATTTATTGGCCGCCTCAGTGTTTTGAATTGACAGTGTGGGATCGGGATCTTGCCTTGCTTCCTTTTCATCAAAAGCCTGCTTTCTTTGCGCAACGAGGCAATCGCGTGTTTGCTCCTTATTCAGACCTTCTGAGAGGTAGGCGATGAATGTATTAGTGATAATGACTTGTTCGTCGCTAAACTCAGATCCCTCTGCAGGCTTCATGTTGGCGATGAAAGGTATAGATACACGAGGGAAAGTGTTTTGGGGAAGGCCATGATCTTCATCCACATTCTTTTGTAGGCGCTCTTCTAGCCAATTGCCATGCAGCATTTGTTTGGCAAGAGTGACAAGTTTGGCTTGAGCTCTGTTCTCCTCTCCTTCCAAAAAGTAGGGGATATCCTCTGTGATACCATTTAAGAAGTCGGCGATGGCGGGGTCCTCCCACCCTTCCTGCTCCGTAAGGCGTGCGATAATGGCTGCTTTCATTTGAATACGCTGCGCCTCTGTCTGCTGAGACGAGCGCTTGATATCTAGTAGTGGTTGGTTATTTTCATCTTTGGCTGTACACGCATACTGTAGGATCTTGTTGAGGAGGTTGCAACTCCCTACATCTGGAGGCACTGCCTGACCATAAGGCATATTGAGTTCTTTAATAGGATCAAGGGCGATATGCACCTCGTCAAATGTAAAAATACCTCGGCTGCGAAGAATGAAAAGCATCTCTTTAAGGATTTGATTGCTTTTTCTAAGAGCCGCCTTCTCCGGACCATCGGGTAGTCCTTGAATCAAAAAGCGAGTCTTTAAGTACTTGCAGCGCATTGCACGCAGTGATTCAATGGTTACGGTAATATATTCGCGCTTGACGATGGCTTCTTCCATTGTTTCGCGCATTGAAGTTAGGTAGGCGGGGGTGAATTTCAGAGGGTCGTCATCAAAGACCAAGGTGCGTTCGCGTTGGCCGTAAATTTGATCTGACCTCTGTGCCATATCGTAGAGAGCTGTTTGGTATTGCGCCGTAGGGGGAACATGGATGGAAAGGTGATAGCCGTCCGCCTTAAGCAGAGCCATAATATGGCCAAACACCAGCGATTTGCCACCGCCCTGAATTCGCTGTAGGAGTTTACTGCGGAAGCGAAGAGGGTTAAGGGGATCGACCTCCGTCATATCTTGTATGCCCTCGACCTGATGTTCATGTAAGTATAGGTTTAGGGAATACTCAAAGACCATCATTGCGTTGGCATCATTGCCTGGAGCATAAGCTTGATTAAGCTTAAGTTCTTCAGCCAGCTGTTGTATCAAAGCAGGCTGTTCTCCCTTTATTGCCAACTCGTCGAGGATTGAAAGTACTGCTTTATGGCGGTGATATTGATTGTGACGCTTGATGTATTCACCAAGATGTTGATGCAGGTCACCAATATCCTCGTCTTTTTTTAGATTAGTTTTGGAGAGGTAGATCTCATCATCGCCTTGTAAAAATAGGCCAATACAATCTCGAATTGTCAGGGGTTGTTTGCGTCCAGAGCTGATTGCTGTTTGATGTTGAAGGGCCAACAACGGGTCAGAGGGTAGTTTGTTTGCCAGAGCTAAGATTTCCTCTTCTTTTTTCGCCAATAGATCTTCATAATGCTTTGCCTGTCTAGCTATTGCTTGGCGATGGACCGTAGTGAGTTTCTCGAGCGGCACCTTACCGGAAAGGGTATAAATAGCCCTCTCATTATTTTTGCGTACGCCTTCGGCGTAGTCTTCATTTAACTCTTCGATACTAGCCTTTAGCCACGGCTCGTCTGTTTCCAAATGAAACGGCTCCAGAGGTTCTTCTCCGCCTTCCTTGGATTCGGTAAACGCACTAGTTAATAGGAGGTCAAACCTGGCTATGTTAGTCTCCCACAGGATAAAGGGAAGCTTGGTGGATGCCGGGATTTCCTGCGGAAGTAACTGGGGCTGATTTTCCGGCAGTATAGAAGCGGGTGTTATTGGAGGTACCGCACCGACAGGCTGTGAGAGAGGGTAGTTGAGTGCTTCGCCATAGTTGGTTATTGCCGTAGTAAATTCTCGTTGTTTAGCTTCATTTATGCCAGCAGGGGCCAATGCGTTTAGCGTGTATGTGATAATGTTCTGAGCCGCTGGCGAGCTTTCGCTATTTAATGCAGCGTGCAAGATGGTCGCCAGGGTACGAGTGTCGGTATCTGGATCGTGAGCAACATTTCGCAAGCGGTCTACTACCATTTGTCTTTTTTTAGGATCCGATGACATTGCAGCGTCCAAAAGCAAAAGGAACTGTCGTTTGAGGCTGTTTGTGGGTCTACTTAATAGGTCTCCGGATAACTTATTCGGACGATTTCGCAATAGATAAGGCAGGTTTTTTGAGGGCTTCATGCCGGGTGGGGTCATAGATTCTGGCCCAGTTACGCCCAATGGAGTAGCGCGTCGCTGGAGGTTCCATTCTTGAAGCTCTCGGGGAGAAATGCAGTTCTCAATGCGCATGCCAACCGGTAGGTGTTGACAGCGTTCAAAGTAGCCTTTCGCTGCTCGGTTTATCACGTGATCGAAAGACCAAGTCTTGGTTCCCTTCTTTCTGGAGTAGCGTCCCTCAAAAAATGCGACTATCTGAGATTCGTCTTTGTTCGCGGGCAGGGGGTTACGCTTAAGGTTATCTTGAACAAGCCAGGCAGTGTACAGACGGCAGGCGTAAGCATAACCTGTGTGATCCTTTGTGGCGTTTTGGCTAAGAAGAACATTGTAGATCATTTGTAGTTCGGTTTCATCGTAGCGTTCAAATTTACGCGCTTGGTGAAGGTAGTCCATGGCCTTCATGTATTCGTCAGGAGTCGTGGCATGAGTAAGAGCTAGATAGGCTAGGTAAAGATTTCGATAGGGGACGTGTGACTGCAGCCCGTCCTCTTCTGTCAATTGGACTCTGAGATAACTGCTTCGCACGGCTGCATTGCTACGCAGTTGGTCGATGGTTTTGATAGGTAGCAGCGCTTCTTTTTCTCCTGAGGCCGCTTCAAGCACTAGATAGTTGTGATAACTGTGTATGCCGGGTATTTGTTGGCTATCGGCGAGGAAGAGATGCGGCAGACCTTTAACCACCCAACGTTCTTCAGAGGATCCTATGGGCTGGGATCGTACAAACTCTAAGGGTTCTCCGTTTGAACTTACGATGTTTGGTAGCTGTAGCCGCATTTGAAGCGGTTTTTTAGCAGACACTTCCTGAAGTAGAAAAGCGTTAGGATCTAAAACCTTGATAGCATTGCCGCCAGGAACGCTGGCTAAATCTACCCATTCCCAATCTATATCAGAATCGGTTTGCATGAGTACGTAATGACCCTGTGGATTAACCTGATATTTTGTTTCCATTGTTTTTGCGTCTACCCAATAGTAGGTGTCGGTTTCTTCAAGTGATTTCCAGATTAACAAGGTTGCAGCGCCAGGTAATGGAGGGATTGGTGGAAGAGTTTGTTGGCTACTATCGACAAGAGCACACCATCGGCCGTTGATCACTCTATGAATGCTCTGTAAATAATCATTATGGGCGATGATATGAATGGGCCCATGTTGGTCTTGAGACATATAGAGGGTGGCTTGTCGAACATTTTGCAACCCTTTCGTGTCCAATGGTTGCGTCGTCATATTAAGGTTGCGATCACCAAAGAGTTTACGATAGCTTTGATGGTATTTAATGCCGCTCGGTGTGCCAATCAGTTCATAGCCATCTTTAAGAAGAGCTCCAGAGAGACAATTCACTTGAATGAGCGAGTCGTTGATGGTGCAGTGGTAGATGGGAAAGGCTTGCTCATGCCATTGTACGGCACTAGGCGTAATGTCGTAAGTTTCTGCTATGCGGTTTAAATAGTTACTAGCAGCATTCGGATCCTCGCTAAAGATGGCTTGAAGTCTATCTGACTGTTGTACGGGAACAGCTGTGGCACTAGCTACAAATGAATGGGCTAGCGGGAGAGTCTTTTTCCCTGTTAAAGTATGTAGATTAAGTTCGGAGATACACCTTGCCACATCCATTGAGTTGCTAGAATCCCGTATTCCCATAGAGTGAAAAGAATCCAAAAGCGCTAAATGCAGGTAATGTTGTATTTCCTCACCTTGGTATTGTGGATCGGCAAGCATCTCGCGCATTTTGTCTCGTGTCGATTTGATCAGCTGCTCTGTAGGGGTGTCGCCGATAGTTTGTATCCCATTTTTAAGGGCGTAGGACAAAAAACGAGCGTATTGATTGGTCAAAAATACGGTTGCTTGCACGCTAGAGGCCACGTTAGTCGCTGACTTAATCCGATCGTCAAAATATTGTATGGCGTGGGAAAGGAACTGTTCTGTCTCTACGTCTAGCTCTTTTCTTCGCTTCAAACCTAACGGTAATCGGAAGGCAGAAAAGAGAGTAGCTTCGAAGAATGCTTGATGGTAAGGGGCGGATAGATCATCCAAATTTTTAGTGTAGTAATCTATGAGCAGGGGAACTGATAGATCGGTGATTGGGCGGGCGTTTGTAGCTACCGCGCGAATGGACATGAGTTCGCGTGAAGAGATATCACTGTAGGTACCGATTGCGTGGTTCTGAGAGTACTCAGCCAATCGTAGCTTTGGGTTTCTGCCCCTTTCGTAAGCCCATGTTTGTAAGCCATCAATAGGTGGTAACGGACTTTGCATCTCGGTGTATGGCATAGCAATGTTTGTCTTATAGCAAACCATCAAGATGCTCTTTTTATCTGCTGTGGTTTTTTCTGTGCCCCCTATGATCGCTGCTTTGGGCATTAGAACCTCCACATTGCCAACAGAGGGTGCAAAGTGGCCGGGAGTAAATTGTGAGGCAATGAAGGTGAGCCGACGCAAGTTTTGGAAATAGAGTGGCACCATGTTATTTGCGTAAAGCCACTGGACGCGCCATTCTTGGGGGTCTATATAGGGTTCAGTATCTCTTAGTTGCTTACGAGCCATTTCAAGGGCCGATTCAAGCTGTTCATCTGCGTTCTTCCAGTCTGAAACTGATTTAGCTAGTTCCGCCGTATATTTATATTCTGGAAAGGTTGGCAGGATTCGTAGGTTTACCAGCCATGCTGATCTGGAATCGTTCTGTTGATTACCTTGCACCCTATGTTTGTCAATGTTGAATAGTGGATCTCTATTCTTATGCCAATCAAAGCTTGTTAGTTGTGCATAGTCGTGCTCCCACTCTGCATTTAACAAAGTATGACCAACAAAATCTTCCTGCAGTAGGTTTAGAGGTCTTATCGGCACGCCATATGTCGAGACGCGTGCTTCGACAGGATGGTTGCGTGCGCTTTCCATCATGTCGGTTAGTGCTAATGCTGTTACCAAAGCGTGCTGGACAGCGATATAGCGACTGGGGTCGACTTTCTGATTGGCCGAACAGCACTTCTGCAGTTCTGTTACGAGATGAGTGATTTGTTGAACCAAATGCTCACAAAGGTCTGGATCGTTTTGAAGTTGCTCACTCACTATTTTGAAGTTATCCGGCCGGTTTTCAGGTTTTTGAATAAAAATGCGGCCAAGAGCTGTTAGTCCGGTGCTAAGATAGACAGAGGAATCCGCATTATTCTCCGTTAGGTATGTTGAGTAGTCCATAAGGTTCGACAAGCATACAGCGAGATCTCGGGCTGTTGTAACCTTATCCAGGGAAAGGGGTTGTAGAGCTGGAGGAGCACTGGAAAGTCCTTTACCTTCTGCCCCTAAGTTCGGTATTTGCCTTTGAATATTGATGTTATTCAGGGTTGTGGCAACCTCTTTGGACTTACTGCTGAAGCTTGGGTCGAGCGAGAGCGGCTCATGGTCTGAAAGGATCTCTGGAGAAGCAGCCTTAAGGCGTTCGGCAGCTGACTTAAGATTGTTTAGACGTTGAGCGTCTTCGGGTCTCGCGGTTTCCCTTGTTTTTAGACGCTTCCCGAAGGTGTCGAATAGATGAGGAATAGCCAGCGATAAGAATTTGCGCATAGATGGATGCTGCGCAACTAAGGGTTCATATTGTTGTACAGCAAAGTACACAGCATCTTCCTTGATGACATCCGTCACTTGCTTATACACTTCCGATGGCACTTCAGTTTTTAGAAATGCCAATAGACATCGGAGAGCGCAGGTACCGGCAAGTTGAGACTTTTTCCAGCCTTTCAGAGATCCATCCAGAGAGACCTCATCCGTTTTGTAAGGATGTAAGGTGTGGTATATATCTTTAGCGCGAAATCGACGTTCTGTGCTTTCCAGACTTTGGGCGGATTTGGCCTCAATTAGTGTTTGGATGACATGCGTTTCTGCTAGGCGTTCGATAGAGAATTCGTATGTGTTCATGGTGTTGGCATGCATTCTACCACTATCATGAGAGGTTGTATGGTACTCTTGGCCTTCACCCGTATTGATAACCTTAAGTTGTATGCGCCCGTCGGCCAGCTTGGTGATAGCATAAGCGATGGAATGGCCTGGCCAGCCCCCGGGAAGAAGCAGTGTTTGGCCAATCGGTAGCTCTTCTATCTCAGCCAAAATATCGCGTTCCAGGTCTTGTGCAGCATCAGCTAATTGTTCCAGAGAAGGCAGTAGGGATAGGTCATGAATTCTTAACGCATACTTTCGTGCTGTATCGAAAACAGGTCCTAGACGTTCCTGCACAGCCGGAAATTGTTGTGCTGCATGTCGAGTGGCGGTAGACAACAAGTCTAGCGGATTACTCGGAACATCAGTCTCCAGCTTAGCACCGCGGTCGTCTTTCATTTTTAGAACAAAGGAGTCTCCTACTAGGTGTGCAAGGTTCTTTCCTGTTAGGCGAACGCGAAAGGCTACTTCTTCAGGAGTTCCCTCTAGGTAGGATGCAAAGTGTCTAATTTCTTTCTCATAAGGAACACCCTTACAAGGAGCACCTTGAGAAACTAATAGGGCAGCCAAAGGAACGTTCCCTTCTGCAATCGCCGCATTGACAAACTCCTTTCGGTCTATTCTGACGCCGCTTCTGTGTGCAGCTTCAAAGAAATGTACAGCCCAAGATGGTTGAATACTCCCTGCCACTTGCAGCAGCAACTGATTTTGGTTTTTTAACAATCCAGATGACCATAAGTGTTCGACTAAGAACAGTTGATGCGCTTTTAATGCTTCCATGGCTAGCTTGCTAGGATCAGCTGGCTTTAGTCCTTTTTCGATCCAGTATAGGATTTCGCCCCATTCCTTTTTGACTACAGCCTCTTCAAGACGCTTCTGCATCATTTTCTGGTCAGGAATTAGGTTAAGAAGCCATCTCCACATATGGTTACTGGCATCTTTGTTCTGCGCCAACAGATTAATAAGAGAAGCAGGAGGTTTGTAACCCGCTTGAAAAAGTAGCTCTGCTATTTCAACCTTCTCCATCTGGACCGCTAACTCGATAGGCGTTTTTCCCCCTTGATACCAAAGTAGCGAAGGGCCTTCAAAGGCTAGTGAGCAATCGACTCCCTGCTTCAGAAAATGTTCTACAATTTCTATGCGGTTGTGTTCGATAGCCTGTTGCAAAAGCATGGCTCGATTTACATCAACAATTTGCGGAAACGAATTAAGAGCCTCAATGACTTTTGAGGAGGGATATATCAGATGAATGACATGGCCAAGCAGGATAGCTATAAAGTTTGGGTGTTCACTAACCCATTCAGGGTAGTTTTCTAAATACCCTAGTACCTCTTGAATGTCGGTACTGTTTACTTTATAGATTCCGCTAGTCGGTGCGGCGCACAGCCTCTCAATACTTATTACTAACTCCTTGGGAACTTTCTCGTCCATGGGAGGAAGCATCTGCTCGATTAGCTTGCCTGTGCCTTGAGAGTCTAGACGAGTAGAATCCATTGGCAGGCAGAACTTATTGTTTACTCTATCCAAAGAAGCACCAATATTCAAAAGCAGGGGTAAGCATTCAGGGTTCGCGTACTTCTTCAGTGCAATGTGTAAAAGTGTATTTCCCTCTTCGTCTACAGAAGCGTTTATAAGCTCAGGATGTTTCTCCAGCACGCTCGCGAGAAGTTTGACGTTATCGTTGCATACAGCTAAATAAGCGGCTTCGGTAGGATGCTTTTCTGCCAAATATCTTGATAGATGTGTATGACGCAGCGATTTGTCGATAAGCGATATTAGAAAATTACTATCCTTATCAGAACGCGCGTCAATCCACTTAATGGTGGCTTCAATTTTTTTTGTCAGCGTTTTATCTGCTGGGAATAGGTCTTGTCGACGATTAGATAGAAGGAGCTCCACTCCAGAGGTCACCTGTTCCATGTCCCCCCAGCCCAGTTCCTTTTTAGATTTAAGAGACTCAAGGGTGGCGAGGAGATTATTTTTGGCTTGTACGACAGCCTTACTAATCGTCGAAATAAGGGGGGCTAGCTGCTCTGAGGGAAGAACCGCGTTTGTTTCTAGGTTAGCTAAAGTTTCCCCCAGGTTCATCCAATTGTTGGTCTGGGTGGTCAGGCTGTCCCAGGAGTCGTGCTCCGCTTTTTGTATGACCTCAGCAAGTTGGCTGACAACACTGTTAATATTTTCGGGGGTAGGAATGTACTTTTCCCACTTTCCTGGCTGTTCCACTGAAGGTAGCAGTCCGCTTGACAGCTTTTGATTTATTTCGTTTATTTTCATACTATCAATATAATACAATTGTAATATTTAAAATTCAATATATTATATATCAAATACTTAGTATATTATTCTATAAAACGGGTTGTCGAAACAATGGGGATGTAACGGATAGGCAGGAATACACCTCAACCTAATTCGGATGCATGCCTATCCCATACGCATCAACCTAATTCTGAGAATTTAGTCGTAAATAACTGTAATTCAATAAATTATGCATGTATAGTTTGTTTAAGAGTATTCTGCAGCTAATCGCGAAGCGATTCAATTGGGATAGAATATAATGGAAAATGCAGCCGCGAAGCAGCGACAGAGATACATATGCTGTCGCCGCATTCGCGGCTTTGGTTTCTAACACTGCTTATCCACAGGCTCACGCCTGTGGCTACATGCTTAAATCGCTTCGCGATTAGCTGCAAAGAGCTTTCACATGTACTACGGTGCGAATGCCTGCCTATCCTGCCGCATCAGCGATCCTGCCTCGCCTGTAAAAATGTTCTATTTTTTAAAGGATCTTATTGCTTGGGTGGTTTTGAATGCGAAGGGGTCGCCACCTTCGCTGGCTGGCGTGTCGTAAGCCATGAGTATGCTGATTGAAGATTATCGAAAAGTTCTGTCTGCTCCCTCTTAGGGTCGCAGGTGTTAATCAAACGAGTCACCGACATCATAGTCACCGGAAGTAACGGCTTAATAAAGGCGATCTTGCTTATGCCAGCCAGTCTTAGAAGCGGAACAAACTCCTTAATGATCCACTCTTGATCCTTCAAGTCATAGACATGCATGTCTCGTAGATCAGCAAGCCAACGCGTCGCTCCTTTTTTCTTGGCTAGTTCGATTGCTTTTAAGAGTCCACCTTTCAGGTTATGCTTGGTTGCGAACCCATGCCACTCTGTATGAACGCACTGTGGCTCATCATCCCAGAAAACCGATACAAATTCTGACTTGAAGTACAGCATGGGGGGCCCCTTTGTTCGTCTTCCCTAGGATTATCATTTTTAACCTCCCATCGTCAAGTTTTTAGTTGTTGGAAATGCTAATAACAAAATAATTATTTTATCTTATATAATTAAGAAATGTATAACGGAGATAGATGTATGGATAGCCTAAGTATGCAAGCTGCGTATACCCAGCGCGACGTGGTATTTCAGGAGGCCTTAACTATTAAAAACGATTGTCTGAAGATTATTGATAGTGCCGTACAAATTCTTGAGGATAAGCAATATAAGCCTGTAAAGAGTGATAGTTTTTACAAAGTTCAAAAAAAGAGCCAAAAACACATAAAGAAAGATCTCAAAGCTCTAAAAAAGCTTAAAGCCGCTATCGTAAAGACCGATATTCATACTGTTTCTCAGGCGGAAAAAATTAGAAGTCAGGTCAAAGGTTCAGTAGCATTGTCAGATAAGATCAACCAAAAAGAGGAAATAAGTGGGCATGTTAAGGTTCTAGATGACGAGGTGAACGCCTTTAAAACTGATATAGCTTTATTAGTAGTAAAAATCAGCGATTGTGCAAGTAGCATCTTGCTAACGGTTAAGGAGAGCAGGGCAGTATCATTAGCATTAAAGGTTCTTAAATTGCCTGGCAGACACAAGGAAAATATACATAAGCTTGATAAGGCCATGAATAAGCTACAAAGTGCGATACCTGATGTAAAGAAACAGGAAAGGGCCGTTCCTGAACCGATACTACAAGAAGAATATTTTGAAGTGCCTGAACCGATACTACCAGAAGAACCTGCTGGCGAACCAGTAAGTGAGGAGAACCAATCTATCATTGATCCGGACGAGGATTATTTTAACACTAGTCTTCCAGAACCCCTAAAAAACATTTCGAGCGATGCCAAACGAGATCTTCGCATCCTACTCAATTTGTTAAGCGTGGGCGAAGCACATGAGGCAGTTAGTGAGCTTATGGCAGTAGCTAGCGATCCAGACCTTCTAGCAGGCACTTTAGCTAGCTTGCCTCAAAAAATAGAGACGGCGCAGAGAAATCGAGAAATCGCTGCGGGCAATGACTTTTTCATCAAACAAATCGCACCTTATTTTGATTTGGATGAGTGTCGTGACGATGGAGACTGTTTCTTTCATGGTATCGGGAAGGGAGTAGGAAAGGACATGATGGAGGTACGCCAGGATTTGGTCGAGTTTATGGCCACCAATAGGCAGCGATTATTGAATATGAATGATGATGTTTTAGCTACGATGTTTGGTGATGAAGACGAATATGACATGCAAACATTTCTGGCAGGGCAAAAGGCGGAGGATCGTGAAGGGTGGGGAAGCGTAGCCCACGCCAAACTTATTTCCTGGATGTACGGCATTCCGGTTGTCCTTCATTCGCATCTGTATGAACATCCGGTAGATTTTAGTACTGATATGGAGGGGAATTCTTTATCTGGCGCGATGGTACACCTCGTTTATAATGGAGTTAATCATTGGAACCGCATTGTTCCAAAAAGCTAACTTTCATATCCTGATCGCAAAAAAGAGAGGCGGCCATGAGGCTTAAATTTGTTATTCGTGCAGACTTTGAGCTTCCGGGAATAATTGATATATGGGCTAAAGAGTCTGGTTTGGACACTAACATTTGTCGTTCCTTTGAACCACCTCCCATTAATGTAGCTTAAACGAGGTTTTATTTATGGATCCAGCACGGTTACGTTCAGGAGATCCCATACGCTATAATCCCGGTGTATCTCATTATGAGAAAGAACGCATGCGATTTGCTAGCGTACCTTTTTCCAAGCCCTCCGATAGGCACGATTTCGAACACCCCTTAAGTGCATGGGGTAACTACTGTAACGAAAACCGTGAGCTGCGCAGAACTAATTATACTGTTCCGCATTCTAAGTTAGAGATAGTTAGAGAAGAGGCTGTTTGGAAAGGACAATTTCAGGCTTCAAATGGCACCAAAGCTGAAGTTATCGTTTGGAAGGGTGCGGTAGAGCGCTTAGAGATAGATGCGATTGTAAATGCAGCCAATGAAACATTGCTAGGCGGTGGTGGGGTAGATCAAGCGATTCACCAAGCTGCCGGTGAGATGTTGGTGAAGGAGTGCGCGCATATCAAAGGCGGATGCGAGGTTGGAGAAGCTAAGATGACAAAAGGTTATGATCTTCCCGCCAACTACGTGTTACATACGGTAGGGCCAATTTTGATCGATAACTCCACGCCTGACGATGAAGCTCTAAAAAAGTGCTACGAAAGTTGTATAGAATTATGTAAACAATACGACCTTAAGTCAGTGGCATTTCCTTGCATCAGCTGTGGCTTTTATGGGTTTCCTGTTGAAAGATCTGCAGAGGTTGTTGCGAAATATATCAAAGAGGAGTGTTTAGAGCACTTGCACAAGGATATGACGATAGTCTTGTGTGTATTTGATGACATTCAGACGGAAAACTATGTTCGCCAGATGCAAAACATTTTGGGAACAAAATAGAGATGATCAGAACCCCATCGACTCTTTTAACTGTAACGGCAGGGGTGGCGAAATTTTCACAATTCGAACCGTAGCACCAAAAAGCTAACTGTCGTATCCTGATTGCCAAAAAGAGAGGCGATCATGAAGATTCAATTTGTTATTCACGCAGACTTTGAGCTTCCTGGAATCATTGATATCTGGGCTAAAGAGTCTGGTTTTACCACTAACATTTGTCGTCCCTTTGCGGGCGAGCAACTCCCTGTCGTTTCCGACTTTGATTGGTTAATTGTGATGGGAGGTCCACAGACACCTCTAGAGCCTGAGCGCTATCCCTATCTGATCAAGGAAATAGCATTAATTCGTCAGAGTGTAGAGGCGGACAAAACTGTCTTAGGCTTTTGCCTTGGTGCACAGCTCATTGGTGAGGCCTTTGGTGCTAGAACAGAGCGCAGCCCCAACAAAGAGGTCGGTATTTATCCTATCCATTTAACAGAAGAAGGGAAGCAAGATCCGCTGTTGCAAGGAATGCCTTCAACCTTCTCTGTGATGCACTGGCACAACGATATGCCTGGCTTGACAGCAGCCTCGAAGGTGTTGGCGGTTAGTGACGGATGTCCCAGGCAGATCATACGCTACGGCGAAAAAGTGTATGGGTTCCAATGTCATCCAGAATCAACCTTGAGCGATATCAAAAACATGATAGCGAATTGTGCGGATGATTTGGTTCCGGCACGTTATGTTCAAACAGCTGAAGAGATATTGTCTGGCGATTATGTGACCATCAACAAGCACATGGTTGCCATTCTCGAATCCCTCAGAAGATCCCTACAACCAGCATAGAATTTTAACGCAAAGGCGCCAAGGCGCCAAGAGAGGGAGTAGGCCTCTTCGCGACTTAGCGTCTTTGCGTTTAATTTCCCGTTCTTAAATCATGGCAATTTTAAGGCCGAAGAGTACCAACAAGACACCCATAGATTTCTCCAGGTGCTGTTGAACACGTGCTAGGCGTGCTCTGAAGGAATCGTGTGACAGCAGGTAAGCTAGCAAGCAAAACCAGGCCAGCACAATGATACCGATCTCCACGCCGAACAGTAGCTGTATGAAGAGCGGAGTGCTCGGGTCAATAACCTGAGAGAACACGCTGAGGAAGAAGATCGTTGCTTTGGGATTCAAGGCATTGGTCAAAAAACCTGTCTTCAGCGCTGTTTTGGATGGCATATAAGCTTTTATCTTAGCGCCATTCAGATCAACATTATCCAATCGTGGCTTGGCTAGCACTGATTTCACGCCGATATAGATTAGGTAAGCGGCTCCGCTGTATTTGATTACATTAAACAAAGTGACGGACTCAGCAATCATTAGGCCAATACCTGCCAAGCAGTAGGCGACATGGACAAAGACGCCCAAGCCTACACCGAGGGCGGTATAAAGCCCGGCCCTTCGGCCATAGGCTAGGCTATTTTTTGTCACGACAACAAAGTCCGGCCCGGGGCTTGCAGCCCCGACTAGTGCAATCAGCGCGATCATGACAAAACTCGACAGAAGCATGGTTATATCCAACAAAGTTTAGCAACAAGCGTTAGTGTAAAAGGCCAATGGGTTGCCTGTGCTCCCCAGAGCTTTAGGCATATATTCACCACTGTTAACACGATAAGGGCGGGGTAGATCGTCTCCAACATCGGCCCTAAAAAGCTAGCGATACCGGCAAAGTCAAAGGTAGAGACAGTAAAGCCTATCGCCAGCGTGATGAGCAAGGACGTGTGGTTCCCAAGTCGATCCCCAGAGACCTCGTGGCGCAGGAAGTCCGCAAATAGCGAGGTCAGGACGATGGCAGTAGTCAAGCAGGCGAAGATGACAAAAGCCACGCAAGGGCCCGCCATGACTTCTAATGAGTTCATAGCGATAGTTCCAAGCATCTCTTGTGGCGGAACATTCACAAGGAGTGGGGCATACATCCAGCCCAGCAATACAAGAGCGCCGTAAACAGTGGATAGGATCGCGGCGCCGATAAGAGCACTCTTAAAGAATACACTTAGTAATGGCCCCTTATCAGCTCCCTCAGGGAAATGATGGTACAGGTGATTGATCACAAAGCCTGAGAAGAAGAAGGAGGCCAACAGGTCCATCGTTTGATAGCCTTGGAAAAATCCATTTTTTAAAGCCTTCCATTCTCCCGCATCTGCTGCAACAGGTATGGCGGTATTGCTGACAGCAAAGTACGTGATGATAGCTATAGACGCCAACAACAGGGGTGTTAAATAGGTTCCCAAGATGGTGACGATTTTGTTGCGGTTCACCGACAAAATGTACACAGCGGCACAAAGAGTAAGACTAGTGAGTTCCAAAGATGCATTAGGAACAACCAAGACCAACGCTCCATGGGCTACTGTTAAGCAGCGGGCTAGGACGCCAAAGGGCCCCATTAGCGCCAGAGCTAGCAGCGAGAAGAGGAAGGTCCCGCGCTTGCCGAAGCAGCTAAAGAACTCCTGTAGGTTGCCTTGGTACAGCATCATACCGAGTACGCCAAGAAATGGGATGATCACACCAGTTAGAATGATACCCATGCCAGCAAGTAAAAGGTGTCCTTGGCTTTCCTGTCCCACAAGAATTGGGAATACGAGGTTACCCGATCCAAAGAACATTGAGAAGAGGGCGAAACCCGTACTGGCTGCTATGCGTGCTGTTTTCATTTTTGATCATCCTTACATAAAAAAAAAGACCGCATCTCGTGCGAGATGCGGTCGAAACCTTAACCTACTTGGCGACAGCCATTCACATAGGTCCGCACCTCGTTGAAGTGGGAGCAATAATAATTCGGTTCTGAATGAGTTTTATGTGCATGTCTATACAAGTTGGTTTAAGTCATCATTATAGCACGATTAGCCGTTTTTTGCAAGAAATAATTGCAGTAAATGGGTCTTCTAGGCGATAGAATTCCCTTCGACACAACACTACAGGAGATCACATGAAAATAATTACTTTGTGGCTGCTACTCGGAGTCGTAAGTCTGTTGAATGCTGATTCGGGGAATATCACACACCATGACCAGCAGCCAGCCCTAAGACAGATTGTTGATAGCATTTCCGATAAGATCATTCAACGTGGAGACTTACCTCACATTACGGTTGTCGAGCAACTAGACATTTTAGAAGAGCTTGCGACCTTTCCTTTGGGTGCCTTCCTGATACAAAACCGCGGCTTAAATGGCCTGTGGACCGACTACTACATCAATCATCCTACACGCGGAAAAATTACCGGATTGAACTCGGAAGGTAAGCCCTTGGGCAAGGTAGAGAAGTATTTGCTGGAATCGACAATTACCTTCACCGCCAGTCGGGAACGCTTCGTAATATTCAAAAAGGAATTACAAGATCGCTGTCAAGAAGGTGTTGTGTTAGCGTCAGCTCCTTGTGGAGTCATGGGCGACCTGCTGCAACTAGATTTTAGAGGTCTTACCGAGTTCCATTTGATAGGAAGTGATATCGACCCACAGTCTATTAAGGAAGCTGACCGACGCGCTAATGAGCTAGGATTAGGCGATCATGCCTCTTTTTATACCTGCAGTGCATGGAATATGCCTTTAGACAGTGTTGCCGATGTTCTGACTAGCAACGGCCTAAACTTTTACGAAGCGAACGATGATAAGGTTGTGGATCTCTATAGAGCCTTTTTAAGGGCTCTTAAGCCCGGTGGAGTATTGGTCACCAGTTTTTTGACCCCGCCCATCGGTTTCCCACAGTCAGAGTGGCTGCCCGAAGAAGTGGATATGGATAACTTCTTGATGGAGAAGATTATCTACTCCGATATCATCGGAGCCTCCTGGAGGACCTATCGTACGACAGAACAAACCAAAGCACAGTTAGAAGCTGCGGGGTTTGTCAATGTACGCTTTATCAATGATCGCGCGCATGTGTTCCCTACAGTCATCGCCGAACGGCCGTAGGAAATTAAACGCGAAAAGGGCCAAGGGACATTAGGGACGAAAGGGAAACAAGGAGTATGGCTGCCCCAATGTCTCTAGGGTCTCTTTTGTCCCTAATGTCCCTGAAAAAACTAAGTCCAGCCGGCCCACTTGCTAGGTTGTGGTTCTGGAAGGTCCCAGACACGAAGGCCAAGGGCTACTCCACCGAGTAGCAAGCCCATACCCAAGAACTCGATTTGAGGGGGAATTTTTTGCTCTAACACGCAGACAAACGCCACACCGAAAATGGTTTCGAACACACTGATCTGCCCAGCAAGAGTAACCGGCAAGCTAACACAAGCCTGGTTCCAAAAGAAGGATCCTAGCCATGAGCACACCAGACCTAATGTCGTGCAGCCTGCCAGGAAAGTCAGGATATCATTTGTACTAGCGAGTTGAAGGGTGCTTGCTTCTGATGATACAAACGTAAAGAACACACCATAGAAGATGCAGGCCCACAGTAATGCGATAATACCTACTAGAGTTGTCCAATCGCTAGGGGACATTTCTGGATGTCGTTTTAAATACCGAGCATTAGTTACAGCATATTGGCTCCAGCAACCGAGGGCGACAAATCCCGCTAGCAAGCCCCAAAGATATTCGTTGGGAGCTTGATGTGTGGATAGTTGCGGTGCATTGATCATCACCAAACCGACAAAGATGAGCGAGCAAGGAAGAAAGAGTTTTTTAAACCGTTGTTCACGCTCACGCCAATTGCCATAGAGGGCGATCGTGATGGGTCCTATACCGAGTATCAAAGCGCAGATGGCTGCAGACGAGTAGCGCACGCATAGCACCAACATAGTAAAGCCCACAAACGACAGCAAAGAAAAGTAGCTAGCGGCAATCCATTTAGATAGTGGATAGGATGTCCCTCTACTTAGTTTTGTCTTGATTAGCATGCAAATCGAGGTCAGGCCGTAAAAGGCAAAGCGACCTGCAGAAATTTCCAAGGTGTTAAAGCCGGGTAAGAATACTGGAACCACAAAAACTAGTCCCCATACAAAGCAAGCCGCTAAGGCATAAACTATTCCAATCGCCATATAAAGAAATTTCTCGCTAATAATTATGAGGGTGTCTTTATAAGACATTAACACAATAGTATCATCATTGCATCTTCAAAAAAACTGGAGAGGAGAGATAAAGTGGTTATAACTTCAGCATCAAAAAACCCGTTAGTCGATGAGTGGAATATGATGGTATCCGCTCCTAAAGACTTAGCAATTTATACCGTAAAACAAACTAAAAACTGGGCACATTGGGTTAGTGCTGGCGATGTACAGACCAACCTTAGCGGATTCCAACGCTTAGTACGCTCTTTCGCTGAAGCGTGTGGTGTAAAGACTAGCAAGCCTGGTTATGCTGAAAAGACGATCACTGTTGTTCAACGCGCGGCCATTTCCTGGGCTGCTTTAGTTGGCGTTGCTGCCTCAGTCTATGTGACTGGTAAAGGTATTGAATTTCTAGGGATGAAGATTATTGACAACGCCAACAGGCCATGCGTCGAGCCTAGTGGCATGCCTGGCCGTTGCCTTATGGGTAATGTTGACTCTGTTAGAATGCCTGATCTTCAGACGACCAGGGATAAAGCCGCCTATCTAAGAGGACAAGAGATCGACAAGGTAATCGGAGCATGCGTTAAGTTTATCGGTACTGCGCATCAATGGTCTGGCGCAGCTATGTTCACTACTCTGGCTCGCCCTGTTTACTGGACTGGCGTTGTTATTCCAAGATGGACTCTAGGTACGGCTCTACCTGCAATCTATGACACCTTGGCTAAAATTCCAGCTCCTGAGTTTGCTGCTAGCCGCATCAAAGCGTTTGTTAGCATGACAACAGGTCAGGATTTCCCACAGTCGTAGTCATGATCATAACCACGGATGGCGCATAATGCGCGCTGTTCGTGGTTCCGTTTGCAAATAAAGCAACTCTTCTCTTGAATGACCCTTATTACCACACAGTAAGGGATCCAGGCTATGGATGAAGTTTTGATAGATAAGGGCCAGCGTGGCCACGGCGAAGCGATGGAAGTCGCCGAGGATGCTCGAGATAAAGACTACCGCCTTCCAAGCTTTGGCGGGCAGCTCTTCCTTGGTAAATTCAATCACGAAATGCTTTTCCCGTTTCCCGAGCAAGATCCCGAGGATCAGAATCTCGGCGATACCTTCGCTAATGAGATAGAGCGATTGCTAAAAACGCATGTTGACGCCGACTTAGTCGACTCTTCACGCGAGATTCCCAAATCGTTCATTGATGAGATGGCCAAGCTGGGCGCCTTTGCCATGAAGGTTCCCAAGCAGTATGATGGCTTAGGCTTCTCCCATACTAATTACAATCGAACAATGCTGAGAGTCGCCTCTTACTGTGGCGGATGTGCGGTGCTTCTTTCCGCTCACCAATCAATAGGTGTTCCACAGCCATTGCGTTTGTACGGTACCGAGGAACAGAAGCGTAAATTCTTCCCACGTTTTCGCAAGGGCTCCATATCCGCCTTTGCCCTCACGGAACCCGACGTAGGGTCCGATCCCGCTAGAATGACTTGTGAGGCTAAAATCTCGGCTGACGGTAAACATTATGTGATTAACGGCACCAAGCTGTGGTGCACTAATGGCACGGTAGCGGATATCATCGTTGTAGTGGCTAAGACAACACCAAAGATGGTTAAAGGCAAAGAGAAGCAACAGATTACTGCCTTCATTGTTGAAATGAACACCCCCGGAATTGAAGTTGTCCATCGCTGCGAATTCATGGGTCTTGGCGGTATCTATAACGGTGTTCTTAAATTCACAAATGTACAGATCCCTGTCGATAATAGGCTTGGCGAAGAAGGTCGCGGTCTAGCGATAGCCCTCGCTACCATTAACGTTGGCAGGCTCACACTTCCCGCAGCAAGCACAGGAGGCGCTAAGCAGTGCCTTAGAATAGCTCGCGAATGGGGATCATCGCGAGTTCAGTGGGGGATGCCTGTTGGCTTGCACGAAGAAGGGCGCAAGAAGATAGCCTACATAGCCTCCACAACCTTTGCGATGGAAGCCGTCAGCTGGCTGACCAGTCACTGGGCAGACCAAGGCAAAGCAGACATACGCATTGAAGCGGCTATGGCTAAACTATTCTGTACCGAAGCCCTTTGGCGAATCGCCGACACTACTCTGCAATTGCGCGGAGGACGCGGCTACGAAAAGGCGACCTCTTTAAAAGCACGTGGCGAAGTGCCCTATCCTGTAGAGCGTATCCTTAGAGACTGTCGTATCAACACGATTCTGGAAGGCTCTTCGGAGATTATGAAGCTCTTTCTAGCTCGTGAAGCTATGGACCCACATATTAAGAAGCTAGGACCTCTATTATCCGACAAGTTAACTGGCACCGACCGCTATATTCAGACCGGTAAACTAGGTCGCGAGTATGCTTGGTGGTACCTTAAGCAGATTTTTTCCTCGTGGCATGCGCCATCTTATGATGACTTGGGCGATCTAGCTGTTCATTACAAGTTCATTTCAAAAACAGCTCCCAAACTAGCGCGTACGCTAGTATTTTATATGGCGAAATACCAACAGCAGTTGGAGCATAAACAGTTGCTACTCGGCAGGCTCATGGAAATAGGTACAGACCTCTTTGTAATGGCTGCCACGTGTTCTTACGCCATCAATCAAGCCAAAAAGTTAGGAAACAAAGACCCTATTGATCTAGCCGATTTTTTCTGCGAAGTGACCTCCAGAGACATCTTGCAACGATTTGATTCCCTCACAGATAACGACGATGAGGCAGGCAACGATATCGCCGCACGCGTTATCCACAACGACTTTACCTGGCTCGAAAAGGGTATTATTCTCTAAGGACGTGGGGAGCCTCGACAAGTTGAGGCTTAACAAAGCGGTGACCAAGTCACCGCACTCCATATTTTTTGCGTTTTTATCTCTATTTTAGTATAATTATGCGCATCCGGCTATTAAACCGGCAAATGAGGCAATATAACATGACAACAACATACAAGTCAGAGCTCAGTTCTCACCTTTCTTCTCGCGTTTCTACACGCACACTATTCGTGATGCGTTCAATCAATATGATGCCTTAGGCATATCTACTTTTTTTAAATTACATTTTTTTATTCTTCGCGTTTAAGTTGTTTTTAAACTTTGCGTATGCATTTTTTTGTTAATTATTTTTAATTAACTATTTGCATTTTTCAAATTTTAATTTCAACACAGCATGCACCAACACGTAATTAAATGTTGGATAAGGTTTATTTTTGTCAAAAATTAAAGGATTTTATCACGATGGAACAATTAGGATTATATTCATTATTGAATTTAGTTAAGTTACATGAACAAAATATTAAAATAGGTGTACTAAGAAATGAAGTCACTAGTTTTAATCGCTTGTTGCATGTGGTTTCCCAAGCCTTTGAGTGTTATCAAAGGCGGGAGTTATATAAGTTTGATGCTTTGGTGATGGAATGTTTCTGTCAGGGGCGCGCAGGGTTATTTCTCCATTATCAACAGTTGCCCCAGGTTGACGAGGAGGTGGCTATAGGTTTGGCAACTGTCAAAGCTGCCGAAGAAGCTTTGTCTCAAATCGTTTTTCCAGACAAATGGGGCACGCTGCGTTCCGTTTTGGAGGCAAATGAGGTAGATCTTGGGGTGCCGCAACGTTTGCAGGCGATCGTGCTGGCCTATCTTCTGACCGTAACAAAAAAGGAGAAGGCATATGATACGGGCGATAGTACCGATGTGTCGCAGCTTATCAAGCTAGGTTTTTCGAAAGGTCAAGCGGTTAACATCAACAAACAGGCGCGGGTTGCCTTATCTGCTCTGACCGTCTCCTTTGTTCAGGAATGCTCTGTAGAGCTAGGTGACGCTGAGCTGGAAGAACAGGTTTCCGACCAGTTTGTATTACACGACAAGAGCGATCTTGCATGTCCTCCATGTTATGCCGCTTCCGATGTCTTGTGGCGTACTCTCAGAAAAGACGGCGTTCCTGTCGTGCTGAAAGTGTTCCGGTATCAGAACGGTAGCAGTACTGTTGTGGATAAGGTCACGGTGGTATTTAAAGCAACCAACGACCGTTATGTTGCTTGGAAAGGCGTTTTGCCATCTCTTGATACGCCAGTGTGGGCGATGGAGGCTTATTGCAAAAAAGAGGCATTGGAGCCATTGGAGGAATACGAACACTTCCTGAAAGAGCGTATTGAGGATATCTATTACGCCTATTGTGCAGAGCACAGCCAATATCCGAATAACTTGGTTAATTTCGAGCCAGCACGCAACGCTGAACGCGATAGGTACAAGGTAATGGCGCTAGAGGAGGGCTTTTGTAAGAAAAATCCCACTTCTTGTGTTCCGTATCATGCCTATGCTAGTGTATTGAGCCACGAGCTTTCACAATAGTTTTGTGCTCTACATCTGTAGAGATGTAGAGCACTCCTAATCCCGGAGGTCTTCCATGAAGTGTTATTTAGTAGATGGTCGCGGTATTGATAGTGTGACGTTGACGGAGCGTCCTTCACCTGTTCTAAAAAACGACCAAGATGTTCTAGTTCAGGTTAATGCCTGTTCGCTAAACTACCGTGATCTCATGGTTGCCAAGGGTCTCTATCAGTACAAGCCTAGCACCTTTCCTCCTATTGTTGCGTTATCCGATATGTCTGGGGTGGTGTTGGCTGTTGGTGATGGTGTTTCCGACCTAAAGCCAGGTGATCGCGTACTGAACTCACCTTTCAAGCATTGGCCTGCAGGCACTTTGCGCTCCGGTTGGGCGCGCACTTTTGTTGGTGCTTTGGGGTTAGATGGCGTGTTAGCTGAACAGATTGTTTATCCCGCCGACTCATTAGTGAAAATTCCAGATCATTTAGAGTTTGCGGAGGCTTCCACCTTCACGGTAGCAGGGCTAACTGCGTGGTCAGCGTTAGTTACTCATGGCAAAACACAGCCAGGAGAGTGGGTCTTGTTACAGGGTACTGGGGGCGTCTCCACCTTTGCGGCTCAGTTAGCACATGCTATGGGAGCACGTACGATCATGACAACATCCAGCCCGGAAAAGGCTGCAGCGGTTAAGCGTGATTTTGGTGTGACAGCTACTGTTAATTATAATGACGCTGATTGGCCTCAGCAGGTTAAGGACATCACCCAAGGATCGGGAGTCGATGTGATTGTCGATGTAGTTGGGGGGGATAGTCTAAGCCAATGTCTTTCGATATGTAACTATGGCGCACGTGTAGCGGTCATTGGTGTGCTGGCTGGGACTAGCAGCAATATTCAAATACGTGACCTCTTAGTTCATCAGGTGCAGATTCGTGGCATCTACATGGAGTCCACGGAAGAGTTGCGAGCTTTAATCCGAGCAGTCGACACTCTGAAGCTTAAACCCGTTGTAGATAAAATTTTTCCTTTTAGTCATGCTGCCGATGCCTATAAGCATCTAGAGTCTCAGAAACATATTGGGAAGGTGGTTATTTCCATTTAGACGATCTTGGCATCGTCTTTATGAAAGCCATATAAATGCTTGAGATAATGGCAGCGAAACAATAATTGGGGGTTGAGGAGAGTAACATGGTATTTTTTCCACAAGGTCCGGCGGCAACATTCTATAATTTTGGGCCAAAAATTGAGTCCATGCCAAAGCGATTTGTCAATTGGATTGCGGCGCGTGATAACCAACAGTTAAACACACGTGAACGTTGCGTTCAGTGGATTAGTCAGAAACTTACGGGGAATGACCCCTATGCTCGCAGCGGATTCGAGCGAGGTTGCACCATTGCTAAGCGCGTTGGCATCGTTTTCGGTTCTGGTTTAGCTGTTGCTGGAGGCCTTTATGCGTTCGGTAAAACCTTTGAATGTCTAGGCACTGACCTGGCCGATTCTTACCGTAACAGAGTTCCGACAGTGTTAAGTAAGGCACCTGATGGTAAGGATTTATGTGAGCATAGGGTAACGATGACTATAGGAAGGACTATCCGCTCTGAAACACGAACAGTGGATTGTGAGGTTGTCAAGCGTGCGTATGCGGCTAATGTGAGTGCAGGCGAAGGCATGGCAGCATTCGGAAAAAGTATGCAGTCGGGTGCTGGTTTGGTTTTTGGAGCTGTTACAATGCCTTTCTACACTGCTTATGCATTGCCTAAGAAGCTATTCTCTATGATGCCAACTGAGTTGCCATGGATAGGTAACCTGCCTGTAGTGAATCTAGAGCAGAAGGTTAGTGACCTTTTTGCCATTACAAAATCCACTTCCGAATCCCTCTTCGGTAAGCTGTAAGCTAGATCTTACGGACGATATGGACCTTATGGACAGAGAACTAATCTTTGCTTGATTGTTACCTCAGTCCATATCGTCCATGCATTGTCTTATACCTTACGCTGCCCTTGCACGTAGTACAGGGTTGAGACCAGCGAAAGCGCTGCGGCTACCAAAAGGATAACTTTTGGTGATATCAACAAAAGGACTCCACCCAATAGGCAGATGACAGCATCGCCTAAAACGCGCAGGGAGATCTGCACGCCCATAACCTCTCCCTGTATGTCATCATCGACCGAGTCAGAGATTAGGATTGTTAGCAAGGTCGTGCAAAGCGCTATTGAAATGCCGATAAGGGCAAATAGTGCCAACATGGATGTCCAATCATTAGATAGTACAATACCCACTAGTAGCAGGGCCATACTGGCGGTAGACCATACCATCACTTTTTGGCTGGAGAAGCGCTTAGACAAAGCCCTGAGCATCCATCCGCTACCAATAGCTAGAGAAATGCATACTAGACTGTTGAACAGGACAAGTTGTGCTGGACTTAGCATCCATTTGGCTGTGAGGTAAACCGAACCAAACTCATAGAAGATATCTACTGCGAGTGTTTGGAGAGTCGAAACGATCAATAAGAATTTAAGGTACTTATTACCGAACAGCACAGATAGGCGACCCAAAACATTCAGCCTTTCCCTTACCCCTTTAGAAGTTGTGGGCGACCTTGGGCGCTCGACGAGAGCAAAAGCGGTTAGCCCTGACAAGAGTACAAAGAAGACGCTGATCACGTAGAAGGGAGTGGCTAAAGAGAACTTACTGTCTAGGTCGGCATCAGAAAGTATCCCACCTAACAAGGGTCCTACCAGATAGGCGATCGAGGCGACAGAATTGATCTTGCCAAACGTCTCATGTTTGCTAATTGTTTTCAGGTCGGTGGCCATTGCTCTTGCGATGGCCAGGTTTCCTTCCATCAAGCCCGCGACACCGCGACTGAAGATCAGCAGGCCTAAATTCCTCCACTCTAAAGAATACGCTGACAGCAGGTTAGCAGCAGCCGCAACGAGAAGGCTAAGGGCTAGCAGCTTTTTGCGTCCATAGTCATCAGACAGGGCTCCTAAGATAGGTGACCCAACAAATTGACCAAGGGGATAGGCCGCTAAAGTGACTCCTAGGGCTATTGCTGTCCCAGTGGATCCCCAGGCTTCTGGTACGATGGAGTAAGCCGGATTTAGAAATAGTACCGGAAAAATCAAATAGGGCATCGACAGGCCTACAAAGCCTAGAAATACGATGACTAGTAAGGTTGTTAGTTGGCGTCTGGGATTCTCTTCAATGCTCATGGCTATGTGCTCCGGCGAAAGCCAATGTTAGCGTATCGCAAGTCCCAAGAGCAATAGGTATAAAAGACCAAAACGACGAAAAGGACACGAAAAGAGTTGTCCAATTCGCGCAGCATAACGTCGATGTGGTGCTAAGCATTTTGATTACAATGCTTTGTGTATAGCTTGCGCGGTAATAGGCGCCTTGTTTATGGTCGGGAATAGATAGACAGTCCTGTTTGGTCTCGTCACTTGGCTTTAACCCTGAGACAGTGTGTTTAAAGCATGGGAGACCCGGTACATGCAGATCTTCGATCAGTCATATTCCTTCAGTCGCAACGCAGTTTAAGAATGCGTAAAACCCTCGCATAATCAACAAGTTCGTTGAAAAAAAAACTTTCCGAAAGGAAGGAGGGTATATGAAGTCAGGAATCATGATGTTAGTGGTGGCAATGAGTTTATCCACAGCGGTATATGCGGACGATGCAGCGGACCATAAGCTCACCCAAGATGTACAAGAGGCTTTGAAAGGCGGGATGATGCACAAGGAATACCCCATGGTTACCGCAGAAGCCAAAGATGGTAAGGTTACCCTTAAAGGTACAGTGAGTACCTTAGAGGAAAAAAAGGATCTTGAAACTCGTGTAAATGATGTCGATGGCGTTACTGGGGTTGACAACGAAGTCGAAGTAAACCCTGCCAGTGGCGATGGTAAAACAACCGACAGCTCTTCGTCAGCTTTGGATGTGAAAGTTCGCAAAGCCTTGAAGGGCGGAATGTTTGGTAAAGCGTACGACACAGTTACATTCGATATTGGTAGTGGAGGTAAGGTCACCTTGAAAGGTGCTGTATCTTCAACCGATGACAAAACTGATGTTGAGGAACGAATCCGCGATGTGGAAGGTGTCACCGACGTTGACAATCAGATTGAAGTTAATGAAGAAATGGATGACTAGTTCGTGTGCTGGGGAAGGGGCCCCTACCCCTTCCCCCATTCAATCAATCACTTCTTAGAAAATTTATTCTTGTAGTCCTGATGCCCTAAGTCGATCACTTTGCGTGCTTCTATATGCCCGTAGATTTCATCTATCTGAACCTTACTTTCCCCTCTCTCCGGAGTATCCTTATAGGTTAAAAAGTAATGTCGTAAGCGCTCTATCGATTGCGCTGGGCATTCCGAGATATCCTTCAAATGTCCGTAGATGAAGTCGCCGACTAACACAGCGATGATCTTATCGTCAGCTTCCTCTCCATCCAGTAAGCGAAAGCCCCCAATGGGCACGGCGCTAAGGATAACGTCTCCTCGCGGAAGAACATTTTCTGTCAGGACGCAGACATCTAGTGGATCGTCATCACCCACGACTTTTTTGCGGCCTGTCTTTTTAGCGCAATGTTGTGCCGTGAGTTTGCCGGAATAGGTTTGTGGCAGAAGCCCATAGAGTGTAGGGCATAGACTGGAGTATTTCTGTGGACGGTCTATCTTTAAAATGCCTGTGGCTTTATCCAGCTCATACTTAACAGTGTCAGTAGGGACAATCTCGATGTAGCAGTTCACAACTTTAGGGGCGTCGTCACCCAAAGATAGGTCATGCCAAGGGTGAGATCGATACAGCATGTTCTTCACAGTAGCCTCCACGTTTGTTTCGAAGGTAGAATCTTGGCAAATTTGCGTCTACTAATAAGGTGCTCTTCACTCTATGGTAAAAAAAAAGTCCTACAAGATATGGTGGGCGTTATGACTAGCGATTGTTGTTCCCACCAACCTTCACAAAGAACTCATCAGCCTAAGGATGCGTGGTATACGTGCCCCATGCATCCCGAGGTTCAGCAGATAGGTCCCGGCTTCTGCCCTATTTGTGGCATGTCATTGGACCCCATGGATCTTGCTGTTAGTGAGGATGATACAGAGTATCGCGAGATGCTTCGAAGATTGTGGATATCGGTTATTCTGACTATTCCCGTGTTTATCCTTTCCATGGTTGATAGTTTCGCATGGATACAGCTGATTTTAAGCACTCCAGTGGTGTTGTGGGCGGGATGGCCATTTTTTCAACGCGCCTGGTTTTCGCTCGTCAATCGATCCCTTAACATGTTTTCGCTGATCGCTCTTGGAGTTGGTACAGCGTTTGTGTCGAGCGTTGTGGCGGTTATCTTGCCTGGGATGGATAACCTATTCCTCTATTTTGAGGCGGCGTGTGTCATCACCGTATTGGTGATAGTGGGACAGGTTCTAGAACTTAAAGCTAAAAGCCAAACAGGACATGCCATCAAGGCACTGCTAGGACGTGCAGCAAAGACTGCTCACGTGTTGCGCGACGGTCAAGAGAGCGATGTTCACATCGATGAAGTAAAGGTTGGCGATTTGCTGCGAGTTAAGCCAGGAGAGAAAGTCCCTGTTGACGGCACGGTAAAAGATGGTCTTAGTTATGTTGACGAATCGATGATTACAGGCGAGTCTTTGCCTGTCCAGGTACGCGCTGACAGCAAGGTAACGGGCGGCACCATCAACCAGCAAGGCAGCTTTGTGATGATGGCGCAACGAGTCGGCAATGAGACTTTGCTGGCTCGCATTGTACAGATGGTTTCGGACGCGCAGCGCAGTCGCGCACCTATCCAGCGTTTGGCGGATCAAATTGCTGGATACTTTGTCCCCATCGTCATATTAATTGCGTTGGTCACATTTATTACATGGTTTTTCATAGGGCCAGAGCCACGTTATATGCATGCGTTGGCTAATGCTGTAGCTGTTCTTATTATCGCCTGTCCTTGTGCCTTGGGCTTGGCTACCCCTATGTCCATTATGGTGGGAGTAGGAAGGGGAGCGCAGATGGGAGTCTTGATAAAGAATGCGGAAGCTCTCGAGATTTTAGAGAAGGTTAATACTATTGTCCTGGACAAAACCGGTACGCTGACAGAAGGAAAACCCAAAGTCACACACATTGAGAGTGCTAATCCTGATGAGCTTTTGCGCCTAGCGGCTGCGGTGGAAGCACATAGTGAACATCCCATTGCTCTAGCAATCGTGCAAGAGGCCCGTTCAAAGCAAGTGACTATTCCCGAGGTGAAAGATTTTCAATCGACCACAGGAAAGGGCGTCGAAGGTGTTGTTGAGGGTAGAAAAATTCGCATTGGTAAATCGGCGGATGCTGCAATAAATGTCGAAGTTGATGGGCAAGTTGTAGGATCGATTTCAATCTCTGATCCAATCAAGGAGTCGACTAAGCCTGCAATCGCGCAGCTACATCGGCTTGGTATTCGAGTCATCATGTTGACGGGGGATAATGAGGTCACCGCCAAAGCAGTTGCCGAACAAACCAATATCGACGAATTCTACGCTGGTGTGGATCCTAAGGACAAACATGCCCTTGTGCGTCGTTTGCGCGCAGAAGGACATGTTGTTGCTATGGTGGGCGATGGGATCAATGACGCCCCAGCATTAGCTGCAGCGGATGTTGGTATTGCCATGGGCACAGGAACTGATGTCGCCATGGAGAGTGCTGGTGTCACTTTGGTAAAAGGCGACCTTATGGGTGTTGTGCGAGCTATCGCCTTAAGTAAGGCTACAATGAAAAATATTAGGCAGAATTTGTTTTTCGCGTTTGTATATAACGCAGCGGGGATACCTATCGCTGCTGGTGTGCTGTATCCGGTGTTTGGGTTGTTGCTAAACCCTATGATCGCTGGTGCAGCGATGGCGTTGAGTTCGGTTTCGGTGATCACAAATGCTCTTAGGTTAAACCGTGTTAAGCTGTAGGTGTTGGTGTTATGAAAAATAACTTTAGTGTGCTGCTAGCTTTGGTTTTCTTTGGGCTTGTTTTTACGAGCCAAATATCCTATCCACCCCAAGATCGCTCTTTTGTCATCATCGACATGCAGCTAGCATCGCCATTTGATGATCCGGAACACTACCTAGAAGATTACATACGCGTTCGAGAGGCCCTGCAAACACAACGTGTAAATGTAGTTGGCGCGCCAAATACCCCTAACATTCGATTTTCCGCTTATCGCACTGTAGAGGGCATCAGCCCAAACACCTGTAGAAGCATTTGGGTGGTGCGCACTACAATCGTTGGCGATGCCGCTGAGGGAGTGGCACGAGTCATCCCCTGCGACCAAGCGCAGCAGCTGGGTATTCCTCTTTCAGGACCGATGCGCTTTTCACCCATGTGGTGGCCGGACCTATCCTCTCCTCGGGAGTAGGATGTCGTAGCAGATACGGCCATCAAGCATGCTTCGACCCAGCTCGATCGTTCTTGGTTTGCCTGGATTGTAAGTGTCGACCAACACGTACGCGCCACTTGGGTCGCGATCGTGAACCTTTATAGTGTAGTCGTTTTCCCACTCAGCGGCCTGGTTAGAACCGTCCTCTAACTGAGAGAGGATTCTTGCAATTTTGATTTGTGTCGTGTCACCGATGTCTAACGTGTGTTCTCGAATAGCTGTTGCAAGATCCAAATTCTTGATAGCATCGCACAGAGTGGCAAAGCTGGTGCGATCGTTTTGCTTATCTATCAAGATCGCAGCGAGAATTGCTGTTTGTCGCGACCAATCGATGGGTGTGGGTAGAACAACCTTTGACGGTCGCGGTCTCACTGAATCCACCTTTTGCTGCAAAGCTTCAATGGTGGTACGTTCCTTGATAACGTTTAGGTCATTTTGTAAACGCTCACATTTCTGATGGACAGCGCCAAGAGTGCCCACCTCGGAGTTGTTTAGGAAGGCGTGCGTGCACATTTTATTCATGAGCTGCAGCCATAGACTGTAACGTTCTTCTAAAGTGATGTTATCGTCTAACAGAATGCGGTCCCATAGCTTCTTCTCATCGCGCACAACATCGACATGATGCGAGAGGAAAGTATCGAAGGCCAAAAAGTAGATATTCTTGATTCCTACATGATTCACACGGACGCAACGCGCCCATGCTTGATCATCCTCAGAAGGATTATAGCTGGGCGAGGCGATGATGCACGTATTGGGTTCAGGAATATTTAGGCCGTAGCGCCCTGTTTTCTTAAGGATAATGATGACGCGTGGGTGTCCCTCGCTTCGTCTGAACTCATCGATCATTTGGTCGCGTTCGGTTTGGTCTACGGCACCTTCGTAAACTGTGATTACAGGCCTATTGGCCTGATAGCGCTGCTCCAGCATTGCTTTAAGGGAATATGCCTCCGCTATGTGGTCAACGAAGATAATTTCTTTCTCATTGTTTTCCATGACACGAACGACAGGCTCAGCTTCCACCAACGCCGAAAGGACGGGTGAGAACTGGACCGTTGCAGCAACCTCTTCAGGGGCGGCAGCTTTAATCTTGGCTATGAGGGCATTCAGCTCTGGAGAATTGCGCTGCAGGTTTCTCAGCGATGGGTCAAGCAAGGTACGCTGACCTGCTTTCCAGAACGTAAAATGGCCGTCCACCCTGCGGTTAGCATGTATTTGGCCGAGAACTGCTTTCACTTGGTCACTAATTGTACCTTGAATTTTATGAAAGCGAGCTTCTGGGATACGGTTATTCCAGTCTTCTTTGACATCCTCTTTGCGTACTCGACGCACCACCTTACGCAGCGTTTCACCCAAGACAGCATGGTAGGCAAAGGATCGGTTAACCGCTTCCATTTGCGTATTGATGTCTGGATTGTCCGAACAAAGAGCCCCAACGGCTTGATTAACGGTTAGTGTTAAGGCAGCATGCTCCGAGGCGGGCATTAGTTCGTCGCCATTTGGCAGTTTCACTAAGGTCCAAAGCTCGGCAAGGCTGTTTTGGAATGGCGTGCCTGAAAATGGCTGAAAGTGTGTTTTGTGGCCTTTTTGAGCCGCTTGAACCCTTTTAATCATTTTGTGGCATTCATTTTTGGGATCATGATAGCGATCGGCTTCATCCATGGCCACTATGGAGAGATGTATATCGCTGAGCAGCTTTTCGTTATGCGGATCAATCGCTTCTGCAGAGGTAATGATGATACCGGAGGTTGGCTTGTTTCTCAGGCAGGCTTCTAGGTCGGAGGTATTCTGAGCCATGTGTAGGCTCCCTGCTGAAACGCTAGTCAACGCTCTTGCTGACTGCAGATCGTAATGTGAGTAATCGGTTACTGTTCTACCTGGGTGGAAGGATAGCATTTGGTTCAATCGCTCTAGACAGTCCCAATAGTTGCCCTCAAATGGCTTGACAGCGATGTTGCCATGGATGTCTATTTGAAGGCCTGGCTGACTACCAGCTGTTATCTCGTTAATGAGGCTCTCTTTCCATGCGGGAACACGTGAAAGCTGGTCGATGTGGTATGCTGCTGCCTCTTTTACTGCTTTTGCCAGGGGCTCTGAGTACTTGGGGAGGATCTCATGGCCGATGGCCATCTTTCTATTCAAAAGGCATGGAAGTACGCTCACAAGTGTTTGTGCCAAAACACTTAGCTTTACAGCTGGATGATTATGCTCCGCCGCATGCGACAAAGTTTTAACGAGGTCTTTATCGATATCGTCTCCCTTGCGGCTTCTTACTAACCATGCGGTGCGTTGTGATTCCATCCAAGCCTTTTGCAGCTCTTCCATCGATTGAATGATAAGCGAGACGGGTTCTAGAACCAGGTTTACACCTTCGCGTCCTTTTGCGACCATTTGAGCCAGCCACTCAAAAATCATGTAGCTTTTTCCCAGGCCCATTTCCGCCGCTAAGAAGTTGCTGAGGCCATGGTTAGCGAAGGCTAGCATTGTTCCCACTTCGCGCTTTTGGTAGGGCTTCAGCAGTGTGTTATAAGGTGTGATGGATATATCTTCGATATTTGCTACCGCTTCTGCTAAGGGTAGATTCAACGGCTGGGCCGTTTTTAGCAGGCGTATCTTACCGTCTTCTCGCAATACGGCTCTTTCTAAATTTGCGATCGTGTGGATGCCCAGAGCTTCGTGTAGGTTATCCCAGGAGATGTTGGGGACGACAGTATCTCCAAAAGACAGCGTTGGTTGTACGGGAATATTCGGGTGTTGTTTGTGTTGTTGCGTCGCAGGTTCAGCAATATCCATCGCTTCTGCTGGTTGTCCGGAGATAGGATGATAGCTACCACTTACCTCGTAGTCAGTATTTCGCCCGGAAGAACTTCCTTCACTAAGACCCGTTTTACGTTTTTTATGATGTGGTGCATTAGGCAGCTCGGGTAGATCCGAACTAGCCCGTTTCCGACCTGCTAATCTTCCCGGACCATCGCTCTCGAGCTCTCTTGTAGCAACGGCGCTTTCTCCTTGGACGACGGTTTCCTCTGCCTGTTCCTGTACCGTTAGTTGGATGCGCGGAGCTATCAAAACAGACCCTGAAAGGCGTTTCAAGAGCGGTAGGTCGGCTGCTTCAAAGCGAGCAATGAGATCATCGCCCTCACGTTGTATTTCGATGTTAGCCGCATTTGAATGCAGAGCTTGGCGAGTTAGCTGTGCATTAAAGTCCTTCTCTAAGCCTTCTAGCCGCTTTCCCACGACCTTGGCTCGGTAGATTTCAGCACGAATGGCATCCTCGTCCTGAGAACATACCATGCAGGGCTTATAGGATACGGTATCATCCTCATGATGCAGAGCTAAAGCCAGTTGGGACGATCTCGTTTTTAGTTCCGCGATTTTTAGGTATAGCAGTGTCTGAGAAGTCTGTGCGAGCTGGTCATCCGTTAAATCTGCATGTCCGGAATGATCAGAGACACCGTTTTTTCGTGCCAACAGCTGCTCCAAAGCTTGCTCAAAGCTCATACTAGTGCTCACGATACCAGCAGTTCTGTGTTTTGACCTGTCCGTGATGTTAAAATGCTCTAAAATATCCTGTAGAAGTGCTAGGCGTACTTTCCATGTGCTTTGATTACCTTCTCCCAACAGCTTTTTGATGGGCAGCAGAATAGCGTCTTTTTCTTCGGAAGATAGGTTCTCAAATCTAATCTCACATTTGCCACCGTGGTCAGCTAGCTCGTTAACCAAAGCAGTACAGGCCACTTTGTCTTTTAACCAATGCCTTTCTACGGCTGCCGCTAACTTTGTATAGAGCTTTGTTCCTTTGGCTATCTGGGCCGATGTCAATGTATGGATCACAGGGACGTTGGGTGCCACTGGAGGAAGTGTTGTCGCTGGTGTCCGTTGCGCTTGTAAAAAATCTAGAAATTCCCGAGTGGTTTCTTTAAACCCTGCTGGAATCTCTCCACTATTAAGCCTGTAAAAGAAGTTTTCAGCGGTGGCAGACCTCATCCACTTCATATTTGCCGATCGATTTGCAGGATAAAACAAGGGGATGAGGAGCTGGAAGTTTCGCCATTGTTGGCGTAATGATTCTATTGGCCTTGTGCCTATCAAATATTCCTGCGTAGCTTTCATATTTTCATGCAAAAGCTTGTCTATCTCAGGGCTATCGTCGGGAACTCCATAGAAATGCTGCTGCCCTCGAATCAAATCCAAAGCGGTGCGCTTTATTTCCCAAGTTCCCCTTGGGATGAACGAGGAGCCCATTATAGTAACCGTGTGAGTGATGATGTTTTGAAAAGCGTTGGATTGGCTCAATAGTTCTCTACTGAACCGTGCCATCATGATATCTATCGCGGTGCCACAGGTCATCGTTAAGGTTTCTGTACAATGAGCATAATTTTGGTGAGTTTGCAACATCGCCGTTAGTTTTATGTGTGGCGTAAGGAAGGGTAACGCGCCTCGTCTAAGTATATTATAGATAGCCTCAGCTCCTTCTGGGTATTTTAGGTCATGCAGCACATAGTCTAAAAGCCTGATGCTTGGACTTTCATTACTATACCTAGTTGTCCCCAGTCGAATGTTACCGGTGCCATTAAATTCACCCAGCTGCTTTACAACCCATGCGTAAAACTGTGATTCATGACTCGCTAAGGGCAAGTTAACATAGTTCCTTGGATCATATCCGTCAGGAACCTTGATGTGTTGAATTTCAAGATGATTTATGGGTTGTACCAGTCCTGTTAAAAGAAAGGGTGTGATGTCTTTAAGAGTCGTGTGCGATGTCTGGATGGGATTTAATGATTGGTCGATTAGGTCGATAACGGGACCAAGCAAGTTGTCCTGTTTAATTACTAGTCTGGGCATATGTCCTTTCATAGCGCCTATTAAAATACGCAGTGAAGGTTGCGCAAGCCATAATAGATCGGCAGGTGGGGTACCTGGGTAGCTGTGACGGGCGACTTTCAATAGCGTGTTTATTTCGGAATTGATGCTACCTATCTCAATAGGCCGCGGGTCACTACTATCTAGGGCGTTCTGAACCTTTTTTAGGCGCTCTAACAAACTTCTCATCACCAGTCGTAGGTGATGTTGAGATGGCGGGTTTGCACCACGCAGGTAGCATCCTATTAGTTTTTTAATAGAGGTGTGAACTAATCTGATAACAGGCGCTTGCAAGTACTCTTCAACGATCGGTTGATCGTCAAATGCAGGCACAGGAAAATCCTCCCAACCAAAACAAGTCGTTATTGCAAACTTAAGAAACTGACCATAATTCATTGCTAGAGTGGTCTCTGAGCTTTCCAAAACCACGCTAGCTTGTAAGTGTGCTTGCGGTATGGCATCGAGAAAGAATCTAAGCTTCTGCTGGTCATTAAGATTTAGTACTGCGTACAAGGCTGCAATGTCATTTAGCTGCTCACAGTCTGGATTCACCGTGAAGCGTTTATCGCCAAAGGAAAGGACTAATGGCGCGGGGGCTTCTGCAAGTGCTCTTCGGCCGACCCAGCTAACCTGCTGTGGTACCTGAAGTGGCATGGCTGGTGGAAAACCCTCACGCGAGGGTGTGAACGGTACCGAGGCCTGGATTCTTAGGCCGCGAGGCAGTTCATCCTGCGGTGCTTGTGAACTGGTTGTTGAGGATAATGATTGAGCGGGCGTCTGAGTAAAGTTAAACCTTGTAGGATCCATAGTATCTTTGGTTTTAGGGTTGTATTATAACTTAACGCACGAAGGAGGGGATAATTACTAAACTTTTGGTTTGTTTAGTTAATTGCTAAATTGATGTGAGTTTACTTAGTTAGTTAATTTAAATCAATTAATTTATTAAAATCGCCGCTATGAGAGGGTTTTTACCACAGAGGCCAGAGATGGAAGAGATGAAAGATATTTTTCCCCTATATACTGCTAGCAGTATATCTTAGAGTAGATTTAAAGTATTTTGCCTCAGCAAAATGCTTTCTTCATCTCTGTTCCTTCTCTGTGTCTCTGTGCCTCTGTGGTAAAAAAAAACTATGCAATGAACAGACTACAGGCGTTTGCTCACTTGGGGAGTAGGATATCGTACAGGATGCTACCATCAACGTTTCTTCGTCCTATTTGAACGCAGTATTGTTGGCCTGAATTGTATTCATGTGCCAGGACGTAGTTACCATTTATGCTTCGATCATAAATTTTGACGGTATACAGAGCAGCTAGCTGCTCTATTGATTCGGACCAGTTTTCTAACCCTTTAAGGATGTTATCTATCACCATTTGTTTTTGGTCGCTTGCATCTAGACGATGCGTCCTGATGCTGTCTTCAAGTTTACGGCTTCTGATTACTTCACAAATCTCGGCTAGGTGGGTCCGCTTATCTTGTTTATCTAATACGATGGCTGCGAGCTGAGCTATTTGCTGTGTCCAACCGAAAGGTGTAGGGAATACTGCCCAGGCGGGTTGACTTAGATTGCGAGGTTGTACCGAATTAACCGTGCCAATATCTTCACCGCTAATAGGAGCCTCAACCTGTGTTGTCCTGCCTTCAAAAACGAAATGCTTAAATTGCTGAACGATTATAGGGAAATTGTTTGGAAGATTCTCCTGTCTGAGACTTCTAACGAAGTTGCCTACAGATGGATGGTTTAACCAGGCAAGATTGGCCGGGCATGTGTTGGGATAGCAAATATTTTTTAGAGCGATGAGTCGAATCCAACTGGTACGTACCTCTTCCAGGGAATGTTTTTGACTCGGGTACCTACCAAGAACCTTGTTGCAATCGTTAACCACAGAGTTAAAGGTCGAGTTCTCTTCAGGTGTTCCATGATTACTATGATAACCTTGAAATAGGCTCAAAACGCTACGTCGAAGGTGAAGGGTCCCTGTAGCGCGGGATGCTTTGTCATACAAGGTAACTGTCTCTTTGATCTCATTTTGCCAATACTCGCTTTCAAAATTAGGAGGGCGGCGATATGCCATCATTAAATGGATTAATGTGCCACAAGGGATCTCGATCCTTTCTTCATAGAGGGGTATGAGTTTATCATCGGTTGTCGTTTTTGCGAATAACGATATATTCTGCGCAAGAACCCCTGTTGGTGCGCCTGCTAGGATCTTATAGATTAGCTGCGCACCCTTTTCGTATTCGAGGTCGTGAAGCATGTGATTTAGTAGTCGTATGCTAGGATTACCAACCAAGTATTTTTTTGGTAGGAGCAGGATATAGCCCGTGCTGTTGAGTTGAGAAAGTAGTTGAATAGCCCATGCGCAGAAGATTGGTATATGGGTCTCGAGGGACAGATGTGGATAGTTCCTCGGATCATAACCATCTATAATCACGTTTTGGTTAGCAGAAGGCCGAACAAAGCCTGTGAGGCCCGCTAAAACAGAGGTATTCAACTCTTTTAGCGTAGTTACATGTGGAGGCTGTTCAATTTCAGCAGGGTAAGTGTACGCACGAGGAATCGGGGGTGGAGGAGCAAGAACATCCCGAGCCGCTTGGATGGGTGGCATCCCATGACATAGCATGGATACGGGTATCTGTCTCGGCACTGTAGTGTAATGGTTGGTAGAGAAAGGTGTCTGTAGGGTCGTTGGAGGAAGGGTGGCGGGTGGAAGCAGTATGCTTGAGAATGGAGGAAGGCGGCTTACAGGAATATTACTCGCTGGATCCATGGGGCCCTCGGTGGATGGTCTTAAAATGTCGGGAAGGTAATAAATATAAGGATTGTTGACAACGAGCAAGTTTTAATGGGAGGGTTTCAGTAGATCTGGAGCCTTGCCTTCCTGGTTTTCTAAGCCACCATCAGGAGTGGGAACCTCTTGAAAATGCCTATCATGGTTACGGGTCGGTCGGTCGTTATGGGGACGGAAGATCTCATTGGTCTCATTCATCCCGGGAATATCGTTAGGAACAGGATTACGTGCGTTTTGTTCGCGAGGCTGTTCCCTCGGACGATATTCATATTGATCAGCAACGAGAAGGCCAGCGCTTACAATTAAGATGAGCATATTGCTTCCCCCCAGATTAGGCGCTAAAAAATCTGAGAGCGGCGACTTGTCGCCGCACTCCAGAATTCCAGAAATTACTGGCCTATTTTCTGTAGCTATTGAAAAGTTGGTCGGCCTCGCGCTCACCCTCATCATCACCTTCACGAACTTGAGAGGGGTGGAAGGAGTTCTGACCTTGTCTCTCAGGTTGTTGATAAGAGCGGTAGATGGCGTTCGCCTCGTTTTGCCCAGGATTATTCTCCTGCTGCTGTTGGGGAGCTTCATCGTTGTAATCCGGGGCACCTTGGCTAGGCCAATAGGGTTCGTCGCCTAGGAGAGTACTTGCATTGAAGGCCAGAGCAAGAGCAGACACAACTAGCAATCCTTTACTGATAGCCATAAACGCCTCCCTCAGGTTGATACTCAATACAACCTCATTATAACCGTGGACCCAATCCCTAAATAGATTTATTATAGAGTAGAACGAAAGGAGGCAGGGTTATGAAAAACCTTACCCTAATCCTTTGCGTTGCGCTGTGTAGTTTAGCGAGTTATGTTCGCGGGGGTACTGTCACCCCAGCAGATTATGTTGGATCTCGAACGGTGGGAGACGGCATAAATGGGGTTTTCTCATGGGGGAGCCCGAGCGGTTTATCTATTGAATGGACGATTACGCATCCGAACGACGTCTACTACTATTCGTTTTATTTCTCCGTGCCAAGTAATGCTCCGGACTTTATCCTCTTTGAGATAGGCCAGAACGCTGATAGTACCATATATAACATCCACTTGGATGGGTTTGGTCGGCCAACTCCTGCTGCCGCGACCTACGGTCCTGGTGATTTCCTTGGGCTTCCTAGCGATATATATGGTCTTAAGCTAGACTTTTTCGAGGATCGGCTAAATTGGCATGTCTACTTTGAGTCTTATCGCGAGCCTATTTGGGGGGATTTTTTTTCACAAGATGGAAGCCTGATTTATGCCTACAACAGTGGATTCGGGTCTGAACCAACCTCGCGTAATTTTATTCCTTGGATACCGGTTCCTGGGGCGGTTCCTGTTCCTGAGCCATCGACCTATCTACTACTGGCAAGCTTTTTACTATTTTTCGTAGTTAATAATGCGATAAACACTAGGAATAAGCATGGATTTTCAATTCAGTTTAGAGCAGATCCATATAAATCTTAGAAAGCAATTGTTGCCTCAGATTCAGGGAGCTTCGCCTGAGGTTTGGAAATCGCTGGATTCGGTCGAGAGCATCCCTAAGGCTATCGCTACGTTACAAGGAATGATAACGGAGGCAATTCCTACGATCGAGAGTCCGTTAACGTGTATGAAGCTGCTTGTAGATCTTTGGCGAGACTTCGGCTCATTAAAAAATCAGAGACGTTATAGTTTTACATCTGAGGAAGCGAGCAGTGCATATAATGAGTGTCAGGCTAGTCTTAAAGCTTCCATGGGCCTGGGCGGAGCGCTCTTGCTCGAGTATATTATTGGTTTAGAGGGAGAGCAGAGTGGAGTCGCCATCGCTAACTTGGTCCAGAGCTACGATCTAGTATTAAACTGGCCAGGTTACATTGAATCCACGGATAAAAATGTGGAAATTGAAGGCTACTTCGAGCAGCTTGTATGGGATAGTACGCACTATGATCAACACCTTCAAATTGCACGAGAACATAAGTGCGATATGGTTGTGAGGTTACTTGAGGATATGAAGAAGAATCCGCTTCACTACGCCATACGCATAGGCAAAGTGGATCATATCGAACAGCTTTTAGAATCCGGAAACATCGATATTTCCAGCAAGGATAGGCTTGGAAAGCCACCGATTCACTATGTTACTGGAGGTGCAAACGATGCGTTGTTAAAAAAGGTCCCGAACCTAATCACTCTTTTGGTCAAATTCGGTGCAGATCCCAATTACATAGCTGGTTGGGATGGGAAAGAGCCTTTAATTCAAAGTGCGTTAAAGCAAAAGTGCCCGCAGACAGCTATAGAGTTGCTTCGCCATGGTGCTGCTTTTTCCACTGCACAAATAGAAATGCAGGGCCCAAATTCGTTAGCAGAGATTTTCCCTCTGATAACCAAGAACCTAGATGCCGCTAAGGAAAACCCTGAAGCCGTACGCTCATTGTTAATCTTTGCCGCTCAACAGAATATTCTCCCCGACCAGCAGTTAACCAAATTTATCGATAGCTTACTTCCGATAGTAGATGAGGCATGTGGTAATGAGCTCATGCGAATTGCTGCTGTTGGTGGCAGAGAGTTGTTAGTGCAAGCACTCTGGGAGTTAGGAGTAAGGGGAAAAGAACCGTTACATGATGCTGTTCTGAGCGGTCATCGAAAGGCTGCTAAGCTTTTAGTAAAGCTTGGTGCCGACCTAAATAGCTTGAATGAAAAAGGCGAGACGCCTCTTTGTGCAATGTTAGGTACTCCCATCGCTCATGGACGTACTCTTAGCTGGCTAGTGAATGCAGGAGCGAGGTATGAGCTGGATAGGACGCCACAAGACGACTTGAATGAACTTCTTGCCATATTCATAGACTCAAAGAGTCCGCCCCTCATCACGCAGATGTTACAAAAGGGTGCTGTAGTAGCTCCTGAAGATATTGATTCCTTGTATGAAACTGTAATTGGTTCTGCTCAGGGGCATATTGTTGAGTTTTTATTAGAGCGAGGCATTGCTCCTACAGAGAAGAGCCACGCCTTGTGGAACGCAATCGTAATTGGAGACTATCCTTGGGGACGAGCTCTCTTGGCTGCAATGGTTCAGCGGGGAAGGAATATCGATGAAGTCAATGAAAAGGGATTCACAAACCTTGAATGGGCGATAAAACGTCGAAGGTATCCGCTAGCGGCTTTTTTGATTAGCTTGGGAGCTGATATCAATAAAGCCAATTATGAAGGCGTGACACCGGCGCAATACTTGCAGAAATCTGGCATCAATCCCTCTGCACTGCAGCATTATGCTGCGTGTCTTACCAATGCTGAAGGCTCTGAAAAACACTTTAGAGAGCAATTAAATATTAAGACCTTAGGGCATATCGTTGGGGATAATTATGTTCGACGCATGCGCGACGATAGTGACGACAAGGTTGAGGGCGGTATCTCTGGTACCATGCTAGCATTTATCACCAGTGCTTTGGAGTATGCTACAAGTGATCTCGAACCAGGCAAAAAAGCGATAGTTGAACCAGTTTTACAGCGCCTTCATACCGCACACCAACTTGCGGAAAGGATTTCTTCAGCTTTGCGATTAAATGGAGACAGTGCACGCACCTTAGAGATTGAACTTATTGAAGAAGGGCTAATCGCACAGCTTAAGGAGATGCCGGTAGGGGGGGTAATTGTCATTCCTTCAGGTTGGAACTCGGGGAAGAGTGGACACGCTATCCTTCTAGAGTGCAAGAGAACAGAAAATGGCGTTGTGATTACTGCTGTCAACACTGGAGAGGGCGTAGGGTTCCATGGCGGTACTCACGATGGTGCACGTGCTCATGTGAACACTGTTAAACAGTATCAACTACCCCTCGATGAAGTAGAACACAGCCATCTCCTTCGCGCCATAATCGAACTATCGGCTGTAGGAGTCACTGCAAACGACCGGGAACGTCGCTTTGGTCCAGAGGATCTGTACAATATTCTGGAGCCTTATCAAGTAGAGGAAAACGAGCTCCCCGAGGAATTTAGGCTCGTTGAGTCGTGGAGAAAGTCGCAGCTTAGCGGCACCTGTTCTTTACGCTGCGTGCTAGCCTACCTTAAGACACAGATGCCTCCAGAACTATACAAAGATCTTATGTTTGCCATTAAGAATGATGCTGTAGCCTTCACTGTAGAGCAAAATGAGCTGCTTGTCAAAGATGATGCGGCGTTGCGAAAGCTGCTGAGCATGGCTTTACCCCATATGTTTGATAATGTGGCCAAACGTGTGCGCAAGCGGGGTGGTGTATCGGACAAAGAGGAGGGCGCTCTGTCGGATCTAACACAGGCAGCGGAAAGATTGAAGGCTGCTGTACCAAAGGCTACTTCTACCCATGAGGCGCTAGGACTCCCCGAGTCCTTTACAAGTAAATCAGCGGGCATAGCAAAAGAAATTGGACGTCTAGGTGGACTATACAATGGCCAGGTAGCCGCTGTCGCACTGCCTAGCGCTAAGATTCACTCTTTGCCTACTACACCGATAGATAATGTTCAGAATGTAGTAGAACTAGAGGCCACCCTGGCGTCGTTTACAGCATACGTGGTGGAATTGCAGGCCGATAAGGAAGATGCCTCACTTTACCTAGAAGACTATCTATGTAAGCTTGGCCGTGCCTTTTTTAATAATCATCCTGTTTTAGAGCAATTAAAAGGTGATCCAGAAGCGTGCGAACGCGTGATTGCTCAAATCAGTGAACTAGCTAGGCTCACCTATGAAGAGGGTGGATTGCACCCGAAGGTTGATGTAGGCCAGACGATAGCTATTCGATACGCCTTGGCTTCTAGCTGGATGTTAGGAGCGTTTATCGATGAGGCTAGAAACTATCCTGAGGAGCTGCGAATTAGCCATTATGGATACTCATCCAGCGGCCTTCATCATCTTTTAACAAGGGATTTGAAAACAGCCCCTACCTTTAATCCAAAGTGGGAGCAAGACTTTTTAAACCTCTTCGACCACGACTGGAATCAAGGGAACGGGGGTGCGCCACTATTTAACTACATTATACATGGAAATGGTCGTAATAATGGAACGAATGAGGATCCTCACCTATCCCTCAAACCAGAGCTTGGTGATTTCCAGTATGCTGCTGCCCACGCTGCTCTGGTGCAGGACTGGGAACAAGCCGATGCAGATTTTCAAGCGGAAGTATCAAGGTATACGAGGTTAGATCCTTCCTTTGATTCTAAAGAGTGGCGTGTGCACTGGCTATATGTACGCAACAAACTTCCATCTCACTTTAATCACCTGCGAGAGTTAGCATGGATGGTGCACATCAATTCACCTCTCTATGCTGGTAAAGTGTCTAGAAAAAGTAGACCACTAGCAATTCATGGGCCTATATTGTCAAGCACACCTGCTCGCACACCGGATAAAAAAGTAGTAATGCGAGCAGACTACAGCCTCGATGGACGATCGTATGGGGACAATAGCGAGCTGCTAATAGCTCCTTATGGACAAGACAAGCGCAAGCAATTGCCCTTTAAGTCCGGTTCTTTAAAAGCAACGGGAAACATAATCGGTAAAGGAGTAGACCATCCTTATTTAACAAATTTCTGGCACCCAAATCAGAATAACGCTGTAGCATTGGCGTCAAATAGAGACTTGCGTGAACTCCAAAGTGTACGCTTCGGTTCTGATTATGATTTAGAGGGGGGTGTTGTCGCCATTCCCTTATTGCTAGATTATTTTGAGAGTCACATAGATGGCCTTAATCAGGTGGAAAATAGGCTACTATTCTCCTATAGCTTGTTTCAAACGCTACTATTGCGACTAGCTTTGCCAAACGCTCCCCATCTTACAGGTGAGCTACTTCAATTCTTCAACAGAGCAATCGTACATTATGAGGATATGGTTGCTACAGCTACGGAGATAAATGCCAGCACACATACAGTCGCATTTCTGCTGGAGCAGAAGCAACGCATGCTGTCTTGTTGTCGTCAGGCTGGCATTACACAGATAGGGGAGTTATCTGTTGATGCTTTAATGAAATCGACACGCGAAAAAATCCAAGAGCTTAGCACTTATCCTGCCTACGAAAGTAGTGACCTGCAGCAACACCTAAAGTTAGCTATGGTTGAAAGTTATAGCAACGAAGAAATTACATCTTTTGAAGCGGTCCAGGAACTAACCACGGCTATTGCCGCGGTCACCCTGATGCGTCTTAAAAATGGAGCAAATGAATCGCTTCCACCAGCCTTTCAAGCTAGTGCTGCAGCGTCCGTCGTTCAACACCATGAAGCTATCCACCGTCTTATGGAGTCTCATCCAGATCAAGCGGAGCAGCTATTAAACAATATCCTTAATGTCTATGGCATAAATGCTCCCCAAGGCTCCTGGCAGGGGCGAGCCTACCCGGTCTACGCAGCTTCTTTGGACGATGCAACAAGGGTTGAGGTTAATCTTCTAACCGGCAAGCTTTTGCTAAATGGTCAAGAGATCACTGGTATATCGGAGAAAGCGCGTGCTAGCGTACTCTATAAGGCTCTCTTTGGAACAATCCTTTTGCCCGCAGCACAGTTTCCAACACATTACGAAAGCTCTGACAACGCTGGAGAGATTCGTCTCAATATCTCCGCAAAAGGCGAAATATCGGAGGTCAATAGAAAGATAGATGGACAGTGGTACCGCTATGTTCATAGCCCTGATGGTAGCCTGCACCCTTCAAGGCCCCCTTTAGTAGGTGCCGATAAGCTGCAGGTATGGTGCTCTATGGACATACCTGCACACTACTTGTTTATTGAGCCCGAGACGGTGGATCCTATAATACGATTGGACGCTGATGGTCGTTTCACCTTCCTTAAAACCGATCCACACACTCGCTATGAATGGGTAGATATCTCTTCACTACCAGAGGGCGCTGCTCTAAAGGGAATAGATACCTCTGCAGTTCTCCTACAAGAGGATACGAAGCCTCCTAAGCGTATGCGCATTCAGTGCCCCACGCTTCGTGACGAGTCTGGCGATGTTTTGGAGTTTATACGCCAAACACCGAAGGGTTCTGACGAAGAAAAATGGGTCCTGGCGTCTATGCCAAACCTCTTCCTTTCGGACAACCAGGAGATAGCTGGTATAGGTGGCTTGAAGGGGTATGTGGTGCTGGAGACTTTGTCTGGAGGTCGGGAGGCTTTGTTTCCCATTCGCACACTTGATTCTGAACGCAAAGGTTTGACACCGAATGCTACTTATATGCGCGTCAAACTCCAGGACAACATCCCTATTAGTCAGGCACCAGATAAGAACGCCTTTTTGGCCTTCCTAACGCTTTCCCATGCATCGACTGTGCAAGACTACCATCGAGCTTTAGAATACCTTAAAGGCGCCCGCAAGTTTGAGCGGTATAGCGATGAGGAACTGCGAGTTTTTGGGTGGATCTTACAAAGCCCTCGTGAGACACGGGACACGACACAATATGCAGATTCCCTTCGTCTCCTCGCTGCATGGTTAGTTCACGACAATTTGCAGCGTAATCCGAAACGCACAGAGGTACGAGAGCGCGAAGATTCCCACTGGCCAAAGCTAGATGGCCCTGTAGGGGACTGGCTAACCTTTTGGGAAGGAAAATGGTCAAAACAGGGTAGGGACCGTACAGAAAACCTAGAGGGCTATCTGCAACGTCTGAGCAAATCCTACTTCGCCCGTGCTCACCATTTGCCACAAGAACTACGTATTGAAAATCTGCTATCACAGCAGGAGATGTGGGACTGGGAGCTCCATACACGTGTAGCCACCCCTGGAAAGCAAGAGGTCAGTTCACTGCCCAATACTCCACCCATCCAACCGCTCGAAACTCTTAACATTTTTTTCTCAACGATTAAACCTATGGAAGGCACTCAGGAGCTGCCCCTATCGACCAGACCGGGGCGAGCGTTAATCCAACAATTCCGATCCTTGTACAAAACCGCTTGCGAAGGAACTGAGGAAGAAAAGCGCGGCCTAGAGCATTTGGTTAGGGATTTAGCCTACGATAAGACACCAACCACTGTATACCTGCGCACGATTCTTCATGCTCGACTGCATGGTAAGAACAATATATTCGCTGCGGGAATAAACCATGAAATGGATACCCTTCTCGCTCCTGGATTTTTGGAGAAATGTAAAGCGATCAGAGTGGAGCCCAAGCCTGATTCATTAAATAAGGCAGTGGAAGCCTACTCAAAATACCTAGCGGAAAGTCTTGCAGAGATTAAGTGGGCTCCAGTTCCCGAGATTAAACTAGTGGAGGTTATTGCTCCCTACAAACGCTCACAAGTGCCTGCTGAGCCACTAAATAATCAGCCTCTAGAGTTCAAATCGCCTCCACTAGACTCTGCTGAAAGGATGCAGCTCTTTGAAAATGCATTCGTCGTCGACAATTCCAATGCCAGGGACAATGTTCAGATTGAACCCTTTGTATTTGAAACAGATGATCCGTGGCTTAACGACAGCATTGAAGCTTTAAACAAAGATTACGCATTGGGAGCAAAAAGAAACCAAGAAGTTCCCCATTATCGATTGAAGGAAGGCTACTCGGTCGAACGTCTAATTAAGGAAGAACGCGAAGCTATAGCTAAGGATAGAATAAACGACGTTGAGGTAACTCTTCACCAACGGGAAGAGCAAATGCTAGCGCTGGCAAATCAGCTACCAACCGATCCGACGCGAGCTTTCCTCGAAGACACAGCGCGAAGTGCGGGGAGAAAGCAGCCCTTGAGTGTTCGTGAATGTGTTGGTCTATTTTTACAAGGTGATTTGGAGTCCTACCGTCGCTCGACTCATTTAGATAAAAAAGAGGATATCGCCCTCCTCCATCAAATGATCGGCGAGTATGTAGCCATTCACAACAGAGCTCAACGAGATGTTCACATTTTGAAGGCGCTAGATGCCTTGGCAGCCGCACAGAAGGCAGACAAAGAACTCAATCTGCCCGAACCATCCGAAAATCTAGCTTATCGCTTACAACGTGTTGCTGAAGAGCTAAGTGTTAAGCGGTCGATAGATCCTAGCATAGATTCGGCTGCGTTGATGGTTTTTGAATATCAGCTGGGTTTGGTACTGAAAGATCATCAAGTAAAAGGCATTCGCGATATGAGGAAGGTCGATAGAAACGACCCTACGAGGATCAGAAGTGTTATTTTACAACGCATTCAGGGTGGCGGTAAGTCTTTAGTCTTCGGACATGTTATGGCCTTGCTAAAGGCGGATGGCTACCATCTATCCGTTCACGTTCCGCCTACAGCACAATACGATACTGCTTTGTATGATATGGCTTATCGCTCTAACCAAATTTTTGGTCAGAAAGAAAATACCATCGTTTTTAACGATGACCCTCTGCGGTTCACGCCGAAGTACCTCAATGGTATAAAAACCATGCTTGAGGAGACAATTGTCAATCGTCAATACGTTAATATCACCGTAGAGTCTTTGCAGGCAATGAGGTGCAAGTACCTGAAAACTCGCTTTCTAATTCGCGAGCTAGAGAAGGCTGGAAAGCCTATTGATGAACTCGAAACCCCCAACCAAATCTTGAAGGAGATTCTTGCGAAGTTTAAATCACGTGGTATTTTTACTTTCGACGAAGTGCATATAGCCTTAGATCCGCGTAAAGAGCTCAATATGCCCTATGGGCAGCCTGCTCATCCAGAGGTTGCTCAAAGCCGGCTAATCGCTTCAATCCTGACTCTTGCCTGCAATGCTGTCGATGATGAGGGCAATCGGCTACTCGATGTAGATCATAGCTCTCAGCAGCGTCCAGAGGCGCTAGAAGCAATGAAAACGCACATCGCTGGTACTTTGACACTCGATCCAATGTGGCAAGCAAATATGGGATTGGAGGATGAGTCTCAGCGGCAACAGGTGGCTGATTTTCTTTTGGGCACCACGGAGGAGATTCCTAGCTTCCTAGAGGATCCAAGCAAGCGTCCTAGCGCTCAGATCGTTACCTTAGCAAAACAGATGATTGCTGGAAAGTGGCTTGAAGAGCGCCTACAGACTAGTGTCAATGAACACCATGGCTTAACGGTAGGTGCACACCCACGCGTATCGAACCCGTTTAAAGCTAACATGAAGCCCGCCAAGGGGTCGGAATTTAGTGATCGGTTTGTTCTCACCACCAATACGCTAATTGCCTATCTCTCTAGTGGTCTGGATGAAAAGCAGGTCGTACGTTTCATGAAATTGCAGAAAATGCAAGCACGCATCGAAAAGAATACCAAAAAGCAAGAGTTCCCAGACCTGTCTTTAAACGAGACGGATGTCGCACGTCGCTTTAAGGCTGGATGTGGGGTAGGCCTATTTCAGATGGAAGCGGACAACCCTGAGGATGTCGAGAAGGTGCGTCTAGGTCTTCTTCGTGACAATCAGGAGGCGCGCGAGTTAATGCTGAATTTCGTGGTCGAGCAGGAACTTCCAGAGGTAGACATCTTTGAAAACCAAGTTTGTGCTAATGGCCAAAATACAGCGTCGATGAGTCAATCAAACATCTGCTACTCCGGTTCCGTGGATAATGTCAATATGGCTCCCCCAGGCACCGAAATTAAGCTGGAAGAGGGTACAAATGGTCAGACGATTGATCTTCTCATACGCAGAAATAATGAGGTGGTAGCGGTAGGGAAAGGGCCAGAAAGCCTATTTGATGACTTAATAGATAAACATCCTCTCAGGGCGGACTTCCGTGCAATTATCGACATTGGTGCGCATTACAGAGGTATGGCCAATGAAGATGCTGCTGAGATTATGTGTAAGCGTGTTCACGAGTCTGTAAAGGGTGTGCTGTTTTTCAGCACAGATTCAGGTAAGCTCTGTTTTATGTCTAAAGAGCGCCCTGGATCTTACATAGAATTGTCTGGAACAACGCCAGAAGCTATTTTTTCTGATACGGGCTTACGGCCAAGCGAGCTCTTTACCTATTATGACCAGGAACATATCACCGGTGTAGACATCGAGCAAATGGACAACGCTCTTGCCGTGATTACGGTGAGTGACCACACCAAGGTCCATGAAATGTGCCAGGGACCCAGAAGGTTTAGAGGTCTCGATGGAAAACAGGGTGTGGTGACAGCTATTACCCACGAAGCAATCGAGAAGGTAGATGCCACTCTTCTGAGAACCAACGAAGAAGAAGTTGTTCCCGCAATGCACGATATCATCCTCTTCTCGCACATTAAGGAAATTAGTGGTCAAAAGCCGGATAACCTGGCTCTCGCCATGCAGAAGATGGAGGATGCTGTCCAGCAACATATCCTGAATAGATTCTATAGCATGTCCCCACAAGAGGAACGTGAACTATTTGACAAAACAGCTTACCTCTTTGAAAAGAATATAGGCATCGATCTGTATCGAGAATATGCCCACAAGCGTCCTGAAGTTGCAATGACGAAGTATCTTGAGTCCATCAAGATGCACCTGACTGGCCCTCTAGAAGGGGTTATTCCAGATAGCGATGTAACCGCTCTTAACAAGATAATTGATGATATTGTGGTTCCGGCCTTGAAAGGTATCGAAAGCACTATTCAAATAGTGCCAGCAGATGCAGTATCCAGAGCTCCCTTAGTTAACCGTGAAGGATCCATGGTTCAGTTTCGCGTCGAGGAAAAACAAGAGGTGAAGGAACAGGTTCAGCAGCAAGAAAATCAGCAGCTCAATCAACGCCTTGTTGAAGGCTCCCGAGCAAAAGGTTCTATGATTGTAGAGGAAAAAGAGCTCGATCTAGAGACCTTCATATCACCCGACTTTGGGATTTCAGAGATGCCCATAAGTGAAGGCATCTCAAGGGAAGTTGGGCTACATGGAGTGTCGCTTGATTCCCGTCTGCGAATTACCTCTAACGCTAGCGTGGTTTTCATGGACAGGACTGATATTCTCGGGCCATATCGCAAAAAACCATGGTCGGTGTTGTGGATTTGCGATAGCCGTGACGGTGTTGACGTTTGGAATGCGGTGCTTTGTTCCATAGAGGAATCGCAAAAAATAGCAGGTTTTTTGGCGAAGAAAGAACTAGAGCTTCCGGAAGGTCGACGCATGTTCCTGACTAGAAATAATGGTAAACCAATAATCACTCGGAAAGAGTGGGATTCTACTATGATGAAAAATCCCGAGGTTGATCGCTTGATCGTTCAGGCGCTGTTCTTTAGCGGGGATATCTTTACTCTAAACCTAAAGCCATGGAGCGATTCCGTTGAAAACTGGCTTCAAGGCGTCGATGATACCACAAAAGATTATCTGAGGCGCTTGTTGGAAGATCAGATCTTGATTGCTCCGCCTGCGGATTATATTGACAGCAAGCTACAAAAACTCCTCACGTAAAACGAGATGGATTTAACGCAAAGGCGCAGAGGCGCTAAGAGGCAAAGAAGGGGGAACTTAGAGATAAATATAATGGACCCCAAAAGTTGGACAGCGCACTTTGCGCGTTTTTGATACAATTGCACCTTGAAATGAGGATTATATGGCGCAAGGAAATCAAAAACGATCACCCGAATTTAAGATGGAAGTAGCTACTGAGGCTATAAA
>JAUXSF010000012.1 GCA_030679955.1 Chlamydiales bacterium
CTAGACGTGTAGACGCGATGCTCCGCAGCGCGATGATATTGATATTTCCACCCCTAGCCACCCCTCATTCTTCGGGTATGGCTAGGGGCTAAGATAAGAATTGCTGCTTCGCAGCATTAGCTCAAAATCTTGTTCAAACCGCTATAGAGAAGGTTCTATGCCATGCAAACATATGGAGTCTAGTTGGTTATGATGCGTTTTCTATAATTGATGCGTCTGCCTGCCTATCCTGCCGCGCAGCGATCCTGCCCATCCTGTAAAAATGTTCCTTTTTAATAAACACGACCATGTGCTGCTGCTAATCGTTCTACAGATTTCTTCAGGCTGATTTTCTTTCATCTTCTGGATCGGAGTGCAAACACTGCACTTTTGTTGTGACAGGCCACCATCCATCAAGAGCACGCTTAATAACTTGGTTACTTGGCTTCGACATAACGGTCTGAACGATTTTGTAAATTCTAAGATGCTCTTTAGAAAATGACATTTGCTTCAAAATTAGATTCATAAGTTTGTAGTGATTCTCTTTCAGCTTATCCCAAGGAAAGTTTGCAAGATTCAAGCATCGGCTCTCCAATTCAAAATAGGCTGTGGGTCTATACTTTGCATGCTTCGTAAAAATTTTCAATGCAGCTACAGCGACTTCAAAAGAGCGACGCCCCTCTACATGATCATCAATGACCTCCGCTGTACACTGAAGACCTAACGGTAAAGCAAGTTTAAAGATATACCTTAACCAAGCTGCTGCTTGAACACTATTGCCCAATTGTAGGTGGCTAGAGTAGACACGCTTAACCAATGGTACACAAAGGAAGCTCCAGGAATTGTCAGTAATCAGATGTCGAGTAATCGCTTCTAGTAGCTCTGGGGATGCACCATTTCCTGCAACCTTGTTATAGACCTTTTTAGCCAAAGATCTCCTAAACTCGCTTGTCACCTCATTACCGTGCCCTGAGGTATATAACCGGCCATACCAAGCTGTATAGGCCAGCATTTTGCTTATTAGATGAAAGTCGTCATAGTTAGGGTCTTCACAGCGTGAAAGGGCTTTGAAGGCTTTGGTAACACATGTGATTGATCGCTGTCCCTTCCCATAGATCTTATCGGCGGCACTATCACTGCTCTCTCCAGCGTAATGGATACCAAGGACGACCCTATTGCGAACACTAGAAGAGCCCCTTGGCTTTATCTTATTATGGATCATATAATTGCCTACGGCGTCTGGATGAAGAAATTGCGTTGCCGATGTTAAATAGCTTCGTAACCCTTCGACATCCGTCCCCTGGAATGTTTTAGTCAACGCACGTACATTCCCAGTGCCACTAGGAGCTGGCTTGTGATGATGGTTGTTCTGTGATCCACAGCCTGTATTGATTACTTTTACTTGCCATCTAGAAAGTGCGTTATTCACAACTCCCCACATGAAGTGGCCGCTCTTTCGGTCAAGCCAACCTAATTCAAGATAACTTACTCCGTTCTTGTTGACGGTCCGATTAATAGAATAGACCTGCATCTTTGTGAAAAAGTGGTCTCTAATTTCCTCCCGGCATTTCATCCCATTAAAGGCTACGGTAGCATATAAAGCCTCTGTCATTTGCAAACCCATTCCAATCATTTCCTCGAAATTGGTTCGATCGACATTCATTATGCTGTATGCTGCTCTAGCCAAGCTGCGGAATAACATTCCTCCAGGTAGACTTTCCAGACCACGAGGGTAGTGCTTTCGCAGATAAGAATGGGAATCATCCATTAAATAGTATGCTGCAAAGGTACATACGATGGGATCTTCATCCTTCACTAGCTCTTTTAGAGCTTTGGTAAAGGCCAAGTGAGAAATAATGGATAAGAGATTAGTCGCTGAGGAAGAGTCTATCGGTTCATTAATATTCTTTTCTAACAGTTCCGGACTTAGCAAACGTGCAGCTTTCCTAGCGGCACGCCAAACCTCATATATCCTCTCTATCTCTTCTCGAGAAGGCTTTGACTCTACTTCATCCGAAGACGGAGTAAGTATACCCATGATCTGCTTAACCGCGGTTTCAAAGGATTCAACAGTGGCAATTTCCGACATAGACTGGGGTGATAGGAGCTTCAAAGCTTCCCCAACCCGCAATCGGTGCTGCGTATTAGGGAAAACGAATTGCTCTAACACTGAATCTAGATGCCCCCTGCATTCTTGGCTCCACTCAAATACGGCTAAACCAACCTGTCTACAGAGCGGCCAACACGCCCTCATAAACAAATATTCCTGATAATCTAGACGAATAACCTGGCCTATAAAAATCACCATGGAATCGATACCCCATGCGTCTATTAGCTCTTTCCCACTTACAGTGATACCTAGAGCAGGAAAAATTGCATCGAACTGATCAAAAAACTCGGATTCTCGTGTTGATTCTCCCTCCAGAACCGCTTGTAGCATAGCCAAACATAAGCGATGACAAATGAGAGGATTCTGAAAAGCCTGGATAGTCTCCAAACACTGATTCATTGTGGCCTTATCCGCTTTGACCACATGCACAGCGATCTCGCACAGCTGCTCTTGAGCCAAAAGGCTTTCCTCGTTGGCTAGCAAATCGGCAGCATCAAGCATAGCGTAGTTAACGAGTAAATGAAGTGGTGTCTTGCCTATGCAGAAAGCATTTTCCGTTGGGCATTGAATGCCTATGTCAATATTTTCCAACTTTCACCACATAATAAAACTAATTCAAAAACAAAACAGATAATATAAATAAAACTATACTTACTTTGTTTTTAATCGTCAATTTAAATAACTAAACAGCATCATAACTATTTATACTTCAATAAATTATACATAATGTGTTGGTTGAGGCTATTCTGCAGCGAATGCTGCGAAGCACCGCGTCGGGTGGGTAACGTATTATCGTGCAATAGGATGGTTTCAACTAGACGCGATGCTCGCAGCGCGACGATATTGATATTCCAACCCTAGCCAACCCTCATTTTTCGGGTATGGCTAGGGGCTAAGATAAGAATTGCTGCTTGGCAGTAGCGCCATGATATACGAACATATGAGGTTGAATTAGTTACGATGCTCTCTTCATAATGTTCCTTTTTCCTGCGTTAAATACTCTTTAACTTAGACCAGTTGAAGAGAATTATAAAGGGCGGCCTGTGCAGCGAGGCAGTTTCCGGATGGCCCCATTTGATTGAGGAGCCTGATTGCTAGATCTCGCCGATAATCGACCAAATCTTGCCAAGGAAACTGATCTAATTTCGTGCTTCGCTCTTCAAGGCTTTTATAAGCCCTTACTGGATCTAGCACCATGCGGTTCATCAATACCTCAAGTGACCTCGCCACAGCCTCAATAGGAAGCTCCTTACAAGTAAAGCCATCCATTGTCTCTGCGGTGCATTGAACGCCCAACAGATCATTTTCTTTAAACAGATGATCAAGCCATTCTTGCGCGTCTTGGTAGTTCTTCTCCATCAAATAGCAAGAGTAAACAGCTTTGTTGGTTTGAGGACAGTCCCATTGCCAAGACAGATCGCTCCTTAAGTGTAGGGCTATTTCTTTGAGTAAATGGGCTGGCTTGCTGACTCCTTCCATTTGATAAAACAACTCTTTGGCTAGGGTTCGTTTTAAGGATACCTGATATTCAATCGAGTGCCCATCACGCTTAATTTGATTATACCCCACTGCAAAAACCATCATCTTGCTAACGATATGAAATGTATTGTAGTCTGGTGGATTGAAAGATCGCATTACCCCTTTTAATGCCTCTACAGTGCAGGTTATCGATCCCTGACCCTTGGTGTATATCTCGCCTTCGTCATCCTGCCCCTCGCCCAATGAACCGTAATGAAGGTTCAGTGCAACCGCCAGTTTTGACGTCTTTTCGTCAGTTCCATTAATTTGTCTCGATAAATCTGCAAGACGTCCACATTGCAACAGATTTGTAGTCCCGATTAGATAATTTCTCAAATCGGTTTGGTCAAAAATTCGACTCACCCGGGAAAGTTGATAAATGTTACCTGCTCCATTCAGCGATAAGCATCGGTTATGATGGGTCTCCATGCCTTGACCGGTATTAATGACTCGCACCCGCCCGTCTTCTTGAAGCATCGCCCATATGACATGACCTACCTCTGAATCTTTCCAACCCAACTCTATAGGCATTACGCCATCAACATCTGTCCGATTGTTAATAACAAGATGCTGCATCTCAGAGAAAAATTTGTCAGAAATATCTTTGTAACAGTTCAGCCCAGAAAAGGCTCCGGCGGCCATTACTGCTTCTGAACAATACTGGCCCTCTCCTATACGCTTTAAAAATGACTTCATGTCATCATTCATAGTGTTCATGAGGCTTAAAGTACGACGCGCAATCCCTCGGAACATGTAGTTAGCCACAGATCCAACAGTCCCGCCAGCATAGGTTTTCTGTAAAACTTCATCAAAACTATCCATGAGATAATAAGCGCAGAATTTATTAAAACACTTACTCATATTTCGATCTAATAGCAAGGTTGTTATCTCACATAATGCAAACTCTCTGATTAAATCGATCAACATGCATTTGGCCAATGGATGAACTTTGTCGTAAATACCTATTTGGAGCAATTCTGGACTCAGCAAGCGCAAACCATTTTTCATTGCGTTCCTTGCGCGAATGATGTTCTGCAAAAGCGCTGGATCAAATCCTTCGTCAGCAGACGGTACCAAATCACCCACTATGCTACGAATTCGATCGTCAAAATCCTTAGCATTATGGATATCATCACCATCTAAATTCAATTTCTGCATTGCGGACTTAATACGCGTTAAACAGGCGTCAGAAGGGAAAATCAACTTTTTGATAGAGGGCATTAAGCTGCCATGTAACTCGCTGCCCCACTCGAATAACGCGGACCCAAGTTGCTGGCAGAGAGCCCTACATTTTAGACTACACAGATTATTATCGACGTTGAGGGGAAGCAGATAGCTGGCAAGCTTTACCATCGATTCAGAACCCCATGTACTAACTAGAGCACTCCAGTCCAGATGTTCAACCGTGGGAATTACTGTCTCCTCCATCTCACGGATAATCTCAGAGCCATTAACCACCTCCTTATGGTGGCACAGGGCTCTAAGCAATGCGAAGCAAGCTCTCTGGCGCACTAAATTATTCGGGAAATTTTGTATAGTACGCAGACGCTCTCTTCGTTCTGGGTTGCTGGCCAAAATAATTTCATCGGCCAGCGCCTCCAGCTCCACTTGAATATTTGTAGTGTCCTTTTGCTCTATCGCTTTAGCCACATCACCCAAGAAAATGAATGTCTGTAAGCACTGCATACTGGGCAATACGTAGCAAGAGTTATTAGGCGATACAATATTAATATCTTTTAAGTAGTCCATTTTCCAACGCAATTATAATGAATAATCATAACAACATACTTAATCACATTATAAAAGTCAATGTACCTCTGATAGTCACCAAACCTAACGTTGACACAAAGCCCTAGAGGAGTGTATGTTTTCTGGCATTCATTGGTATTCACATTTACATGGAGAACAATATGCGTACCTTCACCACCTTGATAGCAGCACTGCTTGTGGTTTCAACAGCTAACGCCCAGGCAGCCACGACAACACCGACACCCCCAAAAGTCGCAGCCGCTACATTAGAGAATTTTCACTCTCGCGATAATAATTTTGGTCTACAAGTCGTGGATCTACCTTTAGATGTCATGCGAGCCTATGGTCACTATGCAGCTACTGTTGTAGCGCCCAAGGCACCTATCGACACACCACTTCTCTTGGTTAACCGACCAATTCCCGACACGGTAGAAACCATCGATTGGATCGCCTTTGACGCCAAGGGCCGCGCGTACAAGTGGGAAGACAAACAAACATTTGTCGCTACTTTCCCCGATTATGCTCCAGGTCAGAAAGATCATTACTACCTAGTCGACGCAGCGGGCCGCCCCCTTGCAGCATGCACCTTCACCCCCTACCCTGTACAAGTAGAGAACAGTACTGGCTACAAGTTAACCTGGAATGTCGGAAGCATCCCCCTACAGGTATTCATTGTAACGGTAGAGGGCTTTGAGCCAGGCGAAGAGGTCAATTTCTTCACCAAATCCGGCGAAAAAATTAAGAAGCTAACAGCAAAAGCGACTGAAACAGGACGCATCGTAACAGCTGTAGCTCCTACAGCTCCTGAAAAGGGTGGATGGAATACTATTCAGTTTGATGGCAAGAAAGGTAAGATCGGCATGCGCTTTCCATGGGGAAGCCAATTCCATGATTGGGCTAAGGACCAAGTTATCAAAGCAGAACGCATGCACCTGGGTGACGTGTAAGCTTATTAAAAAGCCCCGAGAAATCGGGGCTTTTTTTATGCCGCAATGGCAGTACGCAAATACTCAACATACTTATTCTGAGCCAGCTGATCATATACAACGCTTAAATGCATAGCATTAGGCACCACAAAGCTTTTTGGGGCAGCTTGTGTCACCTGAGCATCTGGTCGGATACACCAATCCCTTCCAGCCGCAATCTGGTAGATTGGATGCCACGGTCTAATCTTTCCTTGTACTTCCCGGATGGTGGGTTTAAGAGCTTCCACTGCCTGTCTATCAGGAGATTCCTCGAATAACTTAAACCGTCCAGCAATTGCTATGATGGAGCTAAGACTCCTCATGGCAAGAAAGAGCTGCGCACACCCCTGCGAATGGCCAACCCCTACAACCTTTGGAATACCACCCCGTGCTTTCATCACCCCGCTGACTCTCTCAATACTCTTCCTAATTAGCTGTCGGTGTAACTCCGAATTTTTATGATCATAGCTGACCCATACGCTAAAAACAGGAGCCCCTTCCTTCTGCGCCAACCTAGCCAAGCGCAGCATGGAATAAGGGTGGCTATGATCTCCATGTAGGAATAATACACCGCGCTTCTTGGCATGCGTATCATGAAAATATAGGCGCGCTGTAGATGTTACCTTGCCAACCGTTACAGTGATGGTTTCGGCCTTAATGGAGCGCCATATATGCCTAAGATAAACCCACTGAATAGCATCTGGAAGAACATTCACGAACGAATTAAAAGTAATATCCAAAACCATGTCTAGCTTGCGCGACAATGATGTTGTTAACGGCACCTTCACAGGAGCAGGAACGGGGCCACAGTTCACAAAACTCGCAGCAACGGCCATCACGGACATAGTCAATCTCCATTTATCCCAGGGATTTTAACGCAAAGGTACGGAGACGCAAAGAAAATTAAATTATCCCCCTTTTCGCCTTAGCGTTTTGCGTAAAAATTATTTTTTCTGCCCGACGCTTAAAAAACTCAGAATTTGTTTGGCCGCGCTGTTGCCAGACATCACGGCACCTTCCATCGTCGACGCCGCTGTTTCTGAACAGTGCTCTCCAGCAAAAAAGACTTTGCCATCAATAGACCTAAAGACCTTTCGAATTGTTTCTCCATGCTCTTGGATTGTAGTATGGAGCCAGTCATGCTGATCTACACCACAGTTAGAGTAGCTACCCAGAGCATATTTATCGTTAATCCAACTGACTGCCACGGGGCCCTCATAGCTTTCAAAGAGGTTATCGACAAAAGGATTAGGGTTGTTTTTCAAAAAGGCAACATTGGAATAGCCCTTCTGAAAAACCTCAATATCTTGTGAAATTTTACCCTCAATTTCCAATTTAGATCCGGAGTCAAAACATCCTGGAAGTCCCCCATAGTACCATGTGACTAAGGAACGGTTCTCGCTCATCCACGCATTCATCGATTTGTCAGTAATCACAAAATCGGCCGCAGGCTTGCTAACTTTCTGCACTGGCACAACAATCTTGGCGTTGGTGCCATATTGTAGAGACTTAATCGCATGCCACTGATCCTGGGGGATTATACCCTTCTGTATGTCAACCAATCTTAAAGTTGTGCATGGAAGGGCCAGCACCAAGTAATCTGTTGTAACGGTTTGTCCGCCTTTAAACTGCAGATGGATCCCCCTATCATCACGCGCTATACTAGTGAGAGCATGATTATATTGAATCGAATCCTCCACAGGCTTTGCCAGGGCTTGAACAAGCCTACTGTTACCGCCTTTAATACTGCGAAAGGTGATCTGAGGTTCTATCTCCTTGCCACTTTGCTCCGCCAAATAAGCCATCTGGTAAAACTGCCAAAAGGTGCTACACACCGATTGTGGTGCCAGCTCAAACGATGAGGATCCTTCCCAGGCGAGAACAATAGTCTCCAAAAGCTTGCGTACTTTTGACCCCTTACCCAAAAAGGAGTCCATTATCTCTCCAAGGTTACGAGCATGCAGCGATTGCTCCTTCAGCTTATCGTAAAGCTCTTCTGTTGGAGGTTCCATGCCATGGAATATCTTGTAGAAGGGATTGACCTCACCTTCAATGACGGTCTGAACGGGCCCTTTAAATTCGTGAGTATTTATCAGCAGGCTTAGTTCATCTGCTAGCGCCTCGATAGCCTCAGCTTCCCCACCATCGGAGATGTTCTTTCCGCCCATTTCCTCGTATGAGCCATTGATAACGGCTGTACACACACGACCTCCAGGCCGGCCACGAGCTTCATAAACCGTAGAGCGATGTCCCGCTTGACGTAGCCGATAGGCTGCCGTTAAACCAGCCAAACCTGCGCCAACAATCGTTATCCGTGCGTTATGTTTAGTCATGACGATTTACGTTAAAAGAGTTTAAGAAACCACTGGGCAGATAAACCTGCGACCTCTTCAAGGGCTCCTGGTTCTTCGAACAAGTGTGTCGCTTTAGCGACTATTACCAGTTCTTTGTCACAATTTAAGCGTTCATAGGACTGCTGATTAAGCTCGATCACCTGAAAATCGTTGCCGCCCACGATAAACAATGTTCGTGCCGTCACGTGTGGTAAGGCATGGTCAGCAAGATCAGGACGTCCTCCGCGCGAAACCACTGCAGTGACACGTGTACTGAGTTGTGCAGCAGCAATCAATGCCGCCGCAGCGCCTGTGCTAGATCCAAAATAAGAAACTTTTAGAGATTTGGTGCGAGAGTCCTCACCCAGCCATTCTGTTACGGAGACCAGTCGCTTGGCCAACATGTTAATATCAAAGCGTAAAGCTCTTGTGACAACATCCACCTCTTCTTCTGCGGGAGTCAGAAGATCCAACAATAAGGTCCCCAGGCCTTTCGACACAAGTGTTTGAGCTACAAAGCGATTGCGAGGGCTAAAGCGACCGCTGCCACTGCCATGAGCAAAAACAACAACAGTGGTTGCCTTATCTGGAATGGTTAAAGTGCCACCCAAAACGACATTTTCAGTAAAAGGGATGGAAACTTCTTCTGAGGTGACCATAGAGTGCCTCCATACCAACAGCATACCATAAACTCTATATTTGTGAAGGCAGACAACCCATTTGCTTGCGTAGCTATTAGGGCGCAGATACAATTTATTTTTTTGGTGACACAATGAAACATACTCTCTCGATACTACTGATAACAATCTTCTCGACAGTCAACGCCTTCGACATCGACATCAACCTGTGGACAGGATACCGCCAAGATGAAGTCTCCGCACGTATCGATGCGTTTGATCCACCAGGAACCTTTATCGTCAGCAACCACGTCGAAGGAAAAGACATCCAGCTAGTCGAGTTTGGCGCCACCGCTCAAGCACGCATCGTCAGCAACTGGTGGTTACATGGCGCTGCAAGCGTAGGGTCGATTAATAAAGGCAAATACTCAGAAACCAGTGCGACTTTCACATCAGAGAGTGTAACAAAGGCCGATATCTACAAAGGTGACTCCTTTGACTATTCCGTGTCAGTGGGATACCTTATACCTACTACTTTCTACAGCGTCACACTGGAACCTGTCATCGGGTGGTCCTATGACACCATGCGATTTAAAATCAAAAACGCCGCCGCCGATAACACCCCGGAGCCTACCCTAGACGGTCTTACCTACATGAATAAGTGGGACGGCATGTGGCTCGGCTTGATCGCTTATTATTCTGTAGGACCAATAAACATTAAGGCCGGCTATGAATATCACCGCCCGCGTTGGCATGCTCAATGGACGCTAGCCGGTCCTGATATCCCTGAAGGAGCCTTTTCCGACAAACGTAAAGCAACAAGAGCGTGGGGCAACGTCTTCTTTGTAGACACTAACTACCTCATCCAAGATAACTGGGATGCCGGTCTAGGCCTCAAGTACGGTCTTTGGCAGGCTAGAGATGGCTATGAACATCCCAAAGCAGGGTCTTTCCCCGACGTTGGCTACAGTGCTGAAGAACAAGACCAAGTGCCCTTCGCCAATTGGAAGTCCTTTCAGGTACGCTTCACCAGCAACTTCTACTACTAAAGTCTAAGAAAATTTTGCTTTTACGGCAGAGACACAGAGGCACAGAGGAGATTTTGCTGAGGCAAAATATCTTGTTCCCTCTGTCGTAAAAAAAGACCGGCTAACTATTGAGTTGATTGACAAGGTGATTTACATCGAGGTGCACCCAATACTCTAAAACCTTATCATCAACAATGCGGTAGACGGACACACCATCGTAGGAGACCTTCTTTCCCGTCCCCAATATACCTTGAAACATGCCGGTATGTGTACCTTTGATATGCCACTGCACAACAACACGGTCACCTTCTGCGATCATTGATTGAACCGTCAAAACGAGATCAGGCAACCCACCAATCCATGACCTTACAACGACGTGCAAAGCTTTGGTGCCATAATAGTTGCCAAATGGATTGTGTAGAGTAACATTTGAATCGAACAGGTCATCAATTGCGGAAAAGTCCCGCAGCCCCCAAACACGGTCCAAATGTGCTTCAGCAATAGCCTTAATGTTAGAGGTCTCTTGCATGATCTAGTTATCCGAGATTTGTGTCAGAATGTGATTAATATCCAAGTAGCCCCAATATTCTATGATCTTAGAATCATTGACTCGATACATGGAGACACCAGTGTAGCGGATTACTTTACCACTAGGCTTTAAGCTTTGAAATTCCCCTAAATGAGTCCCTTCGGCCACCCATTGAAGAGCAACGAGATCATGTTCGCAGATCTCGGCAATATTTGTGACATTCAAATCAGGAAAAGCAGTGAACCAGGTTGACAACACCTTTTTCAGGTCATCTGGACCGCAGAAGCCCCCTAGAGGGCTATGCACTACCCCTGCAGAGGAGAAAAAATCATCCACCGCAGTGAGATCCTTATCATCCCAAATGCGTATGGCATAGGTTCGAGCAATAGTTTTTAACTCATTGTTCATGGCACCCTTAAGTAGTCGTAATATGGAGGAATTTATACCATCACGCGTCTTTCAAGCCAAAGCTACTTTTCGCTTACCAACTTGTTTAATGTGATGGTTATCTGCAGATATTCGCCTTCTTGCGATTCGACCTTAATTCCCCCCTGATGTACATGGACAATGATATCATGGGCCAGGGCAATACCAAGCGCTGTCGCTTCCTCGGGGGGGGAGTCCCCAATAATCGACTGGAAAAAATTTGGTATACCGTCAGGAGAAACCCCAGGTCCATTATCTCTCAGAATAATTTCGATTCGATCTGCATGGTTTCGAGTTTGCACAAACAGCGTAGGTTCATATTCGGCACCCAATTGCTGGCGCTTTTTATTCATATTATGTGTGGCGTGATCGAAAAGGTGTATAAAAGCGTAGGCTAGATCCTCTGGCAGCGCAGGAAGCATCTGAACAGTAGCGTCATAGTCGATTTTAACGGCACAAGAAAAGTCAGAGAAGCGCTTGCCGGCCTCTGCAAGTACTTTGGTCAAGCACATATCTATTAGTGTATGCAGGTTGATCGATTGAACGCGTATTCGGCCGTTAGACACACGCGTAGACTGCTCTTGTACCACCTGGGCAATACGACGCGCTAATGCCTGATTCTTGGCAATATCCTTGAGGCGCTCTTCCAGCCGCTGAAAGTTATCGACAAAGCCTATTTGAATTTCACCATTCAACGTAGAACCGTGACTATCGATCAGACGGCGTAACTCCTCTAGAGAGCTGATGGCGTCTTTAGTCAGAGTATTTATACTGTTCAAAGGCGGCTGCATGCGCTTTGATACTCCCAATGTAAACAAGCCTAAAGAGGCTTGTCGGTCTTTCAGAACCATTTTTCCATGCAGCTGTCGGATCTCCTCTGCGCGGGTTACGAGGGTCTCCTGAAGGTCAATATTGTGGTTCTGGAGAACCCTCCAAGCACTTTCGCGCTCTTCCAAAGCCGCTCCGAGAGTTAGGCAGGCAAAGACGATTACTTCTAAAAAGCTTACCAATACCATTAAAGGGTAGGGCAAATTGTTGATAACACCGTACCCCATAGATGTGGGAACAATGACGATACAGCAAATTAGCAGTATTGAGAGGGTCGCTCCATACATATGAAAGCGATAGGTAGCCCACAAACTAAGAGGCAAGAACATATGCAAAACCGGATAGTTCCACATAATAGAGGCGTAGCCTACAAGGATGATGCCCAGACTCATGAACACCGCTTCCCAGAAAAACTGACGGCATTCTAACTCATAACGCCGCGGCAGAACCCATATTAATATCAATGGGGTGAATACATAGACTCCCAGCGAGTCACCCAACCAAAAGGTCACCCATGTGAAAATAAAGGCATTATCAGACAGCCCACCATATAGGTAGAGAGCACTGACGCCAATAGAGCTCGCGATCATACAGGCGAGAACACCCCCTGGAATAAGAAAGATAATGATATCCTTGAGACTCCGTAGATAGCTGGTAGCAGAAAAGCGCCGAATGATATAGGTGCCTAGATAGGCCTGAAGCAAAGACCCCAAGGAAATTGCCATCGCGACGGTCAAAGGCCCCAGAATGGTTGTTCCACCTGAGAGAAGGTGATAAGCGTTGTTTAGTAAGTTCCCCAGAAGAATGCCGGGCCACATTTTAAACCCGAAGAGCAGCATTGCAGCTAAGGAAATACCAGAAGGTGGCCAGACCACCGAAACCGCTAGGGCAAGTTGCTGAATGCCAAACGCTCGACCAATTTCTGCCGTCAGATAAATCAGCAAGGCCAACAGAAGGTTTAAGAGCAAACAAAACCTTCCATCCTTGATTTTGACAGAAAATGGGAAGCTTTGATCGGTCATAGCCCCTCCTGCTACTATTCTAGCACGGATAACCGAAGGGACACAAGGGACCTTAGGGACGAAAGGGACAATAGAGACAAATTTTTACCATGTCCCTATTGTCCCTTTCGTCTTTAAGGTCTCTTGTGTCCCTTTTTGTCCACCATCCCCTCAACTGCGGGGCTTGGGGGCTCTGGGTGGTAGGCTTGCCCTGGGGGCGAGCTTCATGCGGTTTCGCGCTCTATCAAAGGCGCTGCGCGCTCGGAATAGGTCGATATCACCACTATGTCTACAGATACGTCTTTCGGCACGCGTTAAAGCAGACTTAGCCCTGGGAACATCGATTCCTGTAGAGGGCTCTATTGCGTCGGCAAGAATGATTACTTTATTATCCAAGACCTCGAGGAAGCCTCCAGCTATCGCATATAGCCTCTCATTCTTATCCTTATCGACAATCGTTAACCTTCCAGCGTGTAGTGCTGTAATAAGGGGGGCGTGATTAACCAAAATCTGCAGATAGCCAATGAGGCCCGGAGCGATAACGGAGTATACCTTCTCTTCGAGATAGATGCTTTCAGGCGTCACTATGGATACATCAAACACGATAAATCACTTCGCTGTTTTTAGTTTTTCGGCGTTTTCGAACACCTCTTCAATGGGACCTACCATATAGAAAGCTTGCTCTGGTATATGGTCCATCTCGCCATCGATAATCATTTTGAAGCCCTTTACAGTGTCCTGGATATGAACGAAACGCCCAGATTTACCTGTAAAGGCCTCTGCTACGAAGAATGGCTGCGACAGGAACTTCTGTACGCGCCGTGCGCGCAATACTATTAGCTTGTCTTCCTCCGGCAACTCATCAATGCCCAAAATCGAGATGATATCCTGAAGGTCACGATACCTTTGCAAGATCTTCTGAACCTGTCTAGCTACATAATAATGCTCATCACCGACTACGTGGGGATCCAAGATACGCGAGCTAGAAGACAAAGGGTCCACAGCGGGGTAAATACCCAATTCAGCAATCTGACGAGAAAGCGCTGTAACAGAATCAAGGTGAGGAAACAGGCTGGCAGGGGCCGGATCGGTATAATCGTCCGCAGGAACATAAATAGCCTGTACAGAGGTTATAGAACCGGCTTTAGTCGAGGTAATACGGTCCTGCAGAGCACCAATCTCACTCGCCAGCGTAGGCTGGTATCCTACTGCGGAGGGCATACGTCCCAACAAAGCGGAAACTTCGGCACCTGCTTGAACAAAACGGAAGATGTTGTCGATAAAGAGCAGCACGTCCTGATGTTCTTCGTCGCGGAAGTACTCCGCCATCGTCAGTCCCGTTAACCCTATGCGGAAACGTGCTCCAGGAGGCTCATTCATTTGTCCAAAAACTAAGCATGTTTTGGACAGAACACCAGAGTGTTTCATTTCGAGCCAAAGATCGTTACCTTCACGCGTTCTCTCGCCCACACCACAGAAAACGGAGGTTCCACCGTGCTGCGAGGCAATGCTGTGGATAAGCTCCATTACAATAACTGATTTGCCAACACCTGCACCACCGAACAGTCCAACTTTACCGCCTTTTGGATAGGGACCCAGAAGGTCGATGACTTTAATACCTGTTTCAAAAACCGATGTCTTGGTCTCCTGCTCGTCATACGGCGGAGGATCCCTATGAATAGGCATACGGTTAGTCGTCTTAACGGGTTCGAGCTCATCGATCGTATCGCCAAGAAGATTAAAGATACGCCCCAGCGTCTCTTTCCCTACTGGCACTATAATAGGAGCGCCAGTATCAACCGCTTCCATGCCTCGCACCAAGCCATCAGTGGAATTCAAGGCGATGCATCTTACCACGCTATCACCAACGTGCATGGAAACCTCTGCCGTAACATCGATACCGCGCTCCTTGTCCTGCACGCGTATAGCATTAAGAATGCTTGGAAGGTGTTCCGGGGGAAATTCGATATCCAATGTCGGACCAATAATTTGCCTGATTTTTCCCGTGGTCATGTGCTATCCCTTATTTAAACTTTCTACGCCAGAGGCGATTTCGATCATTTCCCTTGTGATGCCTGCCTGACGCATTTTATTGCGCTGCAGGGTCAAAGATTCGATCATTTCGTTAGCATTCTTCGTGGCCGCGCGCATCGCTACTATTCGCGAGGCAAGCTCCGAGGCATAGGCCTCGTATAACGCGTTCTGTATTTGTGAAAAGGTATAGTGAGCCAATAGCTCAGCTAATATCTCTTCTGGATTCGGCTCGAAGATATAATCGAAAGCGAATACTTCGTGCTCGGGCTGGGGAATATTGATGTTCAGGAACTTCTTAACGACCACCTTGTTTGAAAAAACAGTGATGTAGTCGGTGTAAGCAATCCAGATCTCGTCGTAGACACCATCCAAAAACCAATGAACTAACTGAAAGGTCAAGGAGCGAATCTGTGAAAAGGTTGCCTTACCCACCCAATCAGTATGCTCATCACGAATAGGCCATGCCCTACGTCTAAAGTGATCGATCGCGGTATGACCAATAAGTATGAGGTCTGCCTCTTCTGGTGTATACTTAGATAAAAACTTCTCCGTCGCATGATAGAGGTTGGTGTTATAGGGCCCACACAACCCTTTGTCCGAACCCACAACGACCAAAGCTGTCTTATGCACTTTTCGCTGCATTAGCAATGGATGCGATAGATCATTAGCCGCTGATGCCACCTTATCCAGAATCTCTTTCATCATCGTATGATAAGGCCTAGAATGCTCCGCCTGCACTTGAGCTTTGTGCAGCTTAGCAGCAGCACCCATCTCCATCGCCTTGGTAATTTCCTTGACGTTTTGAGTGCTCTGAATGCGCTTGCGAAGTGTTCTAAGGTTACTCATGGCTTCTTAAGCTGGTGCTGGTTAACAAAACTTTCTTTAAAAGCTTCTGCAGCTTTCATCAATGCTTCACTGGTTGCATCATCGAGGTCTTTAGTCGTAGCAATCGTGTTAGGAATGTCTGCGTGCTCTTCTGCCATATAGGCATAGAATTCGCCTTCAAACTTTTCGACATAGCTTAGAGGTATGTCATCGAGCAATCCGTGGATGCCTACAAAAATGATCATGATCTGCTGCTCAAGCGACAAGGGTCGGTATTTGTCCTGCTTAAGAACTTCCACCATACGCTCGCCACGGGTCAACTGTTTGCGAGTAGCCTCATCCAAATCAGATCCAAACTGCGAAAAGTGCGCTAGTTCACGGAACTGAGCGAGATCGAGACGCAAATGCCCAGCAACTTTTTTCATTGCCTTAGTCTGAGCTTTGCCACCGACACGAGACGCTGAGACACCGACGTTAATAGCCGGACGTACGCCAGAAAAGAATAGCTCAGATTCCAGATATATCTGCCCGTCTGTGATGGATATCACGTTTGTGGGAATATATGCGGATACGTCATTCGCTTGCGTTTCAATAACTGGGATAGCCGTCAATGAACCCTCACCCAGGGCTTTGCTTAGCTTTGCAGAACGCTCCAAAAGACGAGAGTGGAGATAGAAGATATCGCCAGGATAGGCTTCACGACCTGGAGGACGTCTCAATAGCAGCGCCAGCTGTCTGTAAGCAGCGGCATGCTTGGATAAGTCATCAAAAAAGACAATGGCATGGCGCCCACTATACATAAAGTACTCACCCATAGCCGTACCGGCATAAGGAGCGATGTATTGTAGTGATGGTGGCTCAGCGGCATTAGCTGCGACCACTGTGGTGTATTCCATTGCGCCATAACGTTCCAAAACTTGTACCACTTGAGACACTGTAGACGTCTTTTGACCAACAGCAACATAGATGCAGTGATTGCCTTTGCCTTTCTGGTTAATGATCATGTCCAGTATGGTCGCCGTCTTACCAGTCTGGCGGTCGCCGATGATCAGCTCGCGCTGTCCACGCCCAATCGGCAACATCGAATCAATAGCTTTAATACCAGTTTGGACAGGCTCACAAACAGGCATACGCTCTACAACACCTGGTGCGGGGCTTTCTATTGGCCTAGTTTCGGTAGTAGCGATAGGCCCTTTACCATCAATCGGTATGCCAAGCGGATTTACCACTCTGCCTAAAAGAGCTTCGCCAACAGGAACAGAGGCCAGTTTACCAAGTCTCTTTACAACATCGTGCTCTTTGATACCTCTGTCGGAACCAAAAAGAATCACACCAACGTTGTCAGATTCCAGGTTTAGCACAAGGCCTACAGTGCCATTGGAAAATTCCACCATCTCGGACATCATTACATCTTCCAAGCCCCACACGCGGGCAATACCATCGCCTACTTGGAGGACACGGCCCACGGACTCCGCCGCTAGCTTGTCGTCATACTTCTTAATCTTCTGCTGGATTGCCCAGGATACTTCGTCAGCGTTTAACAACATTCTATACTCTCGCGGCTAACATCGATTCTTTAATTCTAAATAGTTTGGCTCTTATGCTAGAGTCGACCATTTGTGTGCCAATCATCAATCGGACTCCTCCCATCATCTTGGGATCGATCCGCTCAATAAACTCTATCTTTTTGCCATAGGATTGTTCTAGCTTTTTAGCTAGAGCGTCCTTCACGCCAGAACTTACAGGGTTGGCGGTTATTAACCTCACTTCCAGGACGCCTAAACGCTCGTTGACCAACACAGCAAAGGCTTTGGTCAACTCTGGGACGTACTGAATGCGTCCTCGTTCCAATAACAGCGTCATTAGCGCACACAGTGCAGGATTGGCCTTTTTTCCTAGCGTGTCAAAAACAACCTGCTCTTTCTGCTTAACAGTGAGCTGTGGGTTGCGCAGGAATTGTAGAAAGCCCGGTGTGCACTTCAGCGCAACGGTGAAGGCTCGCAGATCGCTCAATGTCGTGCGCAACTGCTCATCGTCCTCAGCCGTATTAAATAGTGCTTTGGCATATTGTCTGCCTACACGTGGGCCTATCATTTAAACTTCGCCTGCTCGACAAAATCAGAAACCAACTTTTTCTGCTTAGGGTCATCCAATTCTTCGTGGATAACCTTCTGAGCGACCTCAATGGCCATGTTCACTACTTCGTCCTTCAATTGGTTCTTAGCTTTTTGAACCTCACGGACGATTTCACCCTGAGCTTTGTTAATGATGTTCTTGGCATCATTATGGGCGGCTTCTTGAATCTCTTGAGCCAATGCTTGACCTTTGCGGACAGCATCCGCCATCTTAGCATTAGCCTCAGACTCTATAGCATTCACCTTGCTTTGGTAATCATCGACAAGATTCTGGATTTCTTTTTTCTGTTCCTCAATAGAATCCAGACCGGACTGAATGGTCTCACGACGTTCGTCCATAAGTCTCATCAATGGCCCCCAAGCATAGCGCCGAAGGATTGCGAACATAATTAAGAACGCAATAGACTGAGTAAGAATTTGTCCAAGTTCTAAATTCATTTATCCCATTTTGTCTAAAACGATGAAGAAAACTACCAACGCATAAATGGTCAACGCCTCAATCAGAGCGGCGCCGATGATCATGTTGGTCATGATCTTACCAGAGGCTTCTGGTTGTCTACCGATTGCTTCCATAGCTCCACCTACAGCATTGCCCAGACCAATGCCTGAACCTAAAGCTGCTAGCCCTACACCTAAGGGAGCTGATATTGCTAAAGCTGTTCCTACGTCCATGACTTCTCCTTCAAATTACTTGTCCGCGTGACTATTTTCTTCTGCGTGGTCTGCTGACAGCAGAATATATACTGTACTTAGTAGTGTAAAGACCAAAGCTTGCATTGTGCTGGTCAAAAGGGCCAAAAACATGAAAGGCACCTGCAAGGGCAGCCCAACTGGTGATCCAACCCATGACATCAACATGGCACCAAGGCCAGCAAAGGCTACAATGAGAATTTCTTCTCCCGTGATGTTGCCAAAAAGCCTTAAGGATAAGGTCACCGGACGTGCCAGCTGGTTAATCAGCTCGATCGGAAACAGCAATGGCACCATGACCCATCCTAAAAAGCCCTTAGGCTCGCCTGCCATGTGATAAAGTAGCCCTAGGATACCTCTGTTCTTGATGTTCAGGTATTGAACAAGAAAGAACACGCAAATAGCTAGGCCAATGGTAATGTTTAAATTTGTCGATGGCGACTTCATCAGGGGCACAAGGCCTATCACGTTCATGCTCAGAATGTAAATGAACAATGTGCCTAAGAAGGGAACATATCTATCCCCGTCGCGACCCAAGATTCCGACAACCAAACTGCGGAAGAATTCGATAACAAGCTCCACAGCATTCTGCATGCCACTAGGAACCATGTCACGCCTTCTAGCTCCCCATATAAACAGGCCAGAGACCAGTGTAGCTGTCAAAATGGAAAAAATAACGTTCTCCCAAGTATGAAGGAAGACAGCCCATTCATACTCGTGAAAGTATTCGTAAAGTAGGGAGATAAAATTGGGCAACTCGGGAACTTTGCCCTCAGCGAGGATCACTAGTGCCATATTTTCCCACGTTTACTCTTTTGCCTCATATTGTCCCGTGAATTGTTTTTTTACCATGGATATTCACGCTAATCGGTTCCCCTTCTGGTCACACATGGTCAGGCCGCCAAACACGAGAATCGAGACAAATATTAGCGAAAAACCAAACAGTAAACCTATTGAGGGAAAAATACCAGATTTCAATAACGCATAACCAGATAAATAGAGAATTGGAAATTTGAACCACAATAAAAAATGAACGGCCAAATAATTTCTTTGCTCAGTGGTTAGCCAGCTTTGCACAAGCAATTTTAGCAGATACATGTTTGCACAGCCCCACAACGCTCCGACTAGAACGGCAGCAGCAGAAGGCAGGTCATAGAAAAATGCAATGAAAGGCAGCGTCATCACCGCCTCCATCAGCGTTAAAAGGATAATGCGGTTAATTGCTTTAAGATCCATTGCCATACTTCTTTATGATTCGATAGGTTTCTCGCACGCCGGCCACAAAGCCCAAAAACAGAAACAGATAGGTCAAGTAGGGATGTGTGTCGAGCCACTTGTCCAACCAATGACCCATCAGGTATCCCACAATGGGTGAACACGCCAAAACAAAAGGGATCACCAGGTAGGCGGCCATCTGCCCTTGGGGAGTATACTTTTCCTGATCTTCTTCTGTCATGTTCAGCTTCCTTTTTTCACATACGGGACAATAGGGACGAAAGAGACATTAGAGACTTAGAAAAGGTCATTGCCCCTAAGGTCCCTTAAGTCCATGCCTCTCTCAAATCACTGTTTCGCCCAAATACAGCACAAACTCAGTTCCACCGCCATCACGGTCCTTAATTTCTATCTGACCTTGATGCATTTCCATAACGGTCTTGACGATTGTAAGGCCTAGTCCCATTCCTTGCCACTGTGCTGTGGGAACTCGATAAAATTTATCAAAAATGAACGGTAAAATTTTAGCAGGAATACCAGGACCTCGATCCAGCACTGCTAACCTTAGGCCCCCACTCCTGATTGAGGCCTCAATGGAGACGGGTTTGTCAGATGGAGAATATTCCAAAGCGTTCAAGACTACATTGCTCAGCGCAATCTTCATTAACGACAGATCAAATGCAAAGAAGAAGTCTTGTTCTGGAATAAACACATCAACCTTACGCGTTGCTGAGAAGGCTTTAACATCGGTCAGGCAAGCGTCTACCAGTTCACGGATGCTATGATTTTGCTTATCAAAGCGTACAGAGCCTGACTCGAGCACTGCTAGTGTCAGAACATTGTCTACAATCATCTTTAAGTTTTTGCTAGTGCTATCAATGGAATCCAGCAATGCCCCTACAGCAGGATCTTTGTTAAGCTTCTTAACTTGTCTGTTCAAATCGAACATCTTCTCTAGCGGTCCATAGAAGCCACGTGAAAGTGAACGGAAGATAGCCTGCTGCAGCTTTTCAACCTGACGCATGTAGTCATCGCTTTTGGCATGCATTTCGAAGATATAGCGATGTAGATATATCCCAAGCTGTTCCGATACGTTTTGCAGAAAGTTGATTTGGTCGATACCGACATGTTGCTCTTTCTGAGGGCTGTAAGCAATGATTCCAACAACTTCCTTGTTATACTTAATAGGAACATATAGGGCCGTGGCTGCAGGTAAGGTATCGGTAGACCAACCGGCTATTTTGCCATTCTGGAAAGCCCATAGTGCTGCCGAACGCTCAATTTCCTGCGTCCAAAGACTCATATGCCCATCAAAGACCAATTGCCCTTGAGTACTTTTCGTGAGGATATCAAAGTCGCCTCCAAACTTGTTCTTTAGCAAGGAGGCAGCACCTAAGCGAAGCTCTTGAATATTCGTAGATTTGGCTACTGCTCTGGCTATGTCATAGAGCTGCTCAATATTATCTTCTCGAATCTGAAGCATGTAGTCCTGACGACGTATGCGCGAGGTAAGAATACCTACGATGGAAGCTGCTAAAAAGTAGAGAACCAGCAGAGCCATATCCTCTGCCATAGTCACTTTTGCTTCAAGTACAGGCGGAATAAAGAGCAGATTCCAACTGACCGCACTCAATGCAGCTGCAAGCATTATGGGTCCCAACCCCATGAAAAAGCTTAGAATGAGGATATCGAACAAAAAGATAAATCCGACGGCCTTGTAACCAATTAGTGAACTAAGGCCAAAGCCAACCAAGGTGAAAAACAATACAGATAGCACTGACAGCCAATAGGCCCAAGCTGGACTGACCAAACGTGGAAATAAGGAAGGCCGCGGAGAATTGTCCTCCTTTGGTTGCCTTAAAATAACGATATCAACTGTCTTATTGTCCTCTTCCAGATGCTCTACGAAACGCTCTGAAAACATCCAACGAAAGAGAGATTTTTTCTGCGGATGCCTGCCCACCACGATACGCGTGACATTCTTCTGCCTTGAGATACGCGTCAAGGCGGAGGATATGCTTACATCATGCGTGGTGATGACTTCGGCTCCTAAACTTCTGGCTAAGGCAAAGTGTCTATTCAGCCTATTTTCAGCCTCTTTGCTTAGCTGTCCGCCCATATTCACATATACAGCTATCCAAGGAGCATGTAACTCAAAGGCCAGGCGCCGTGCTGCCCGAATGACCTGCTCGGAAGTCGGGCTAGAGCTAATAGCAACCATCAGTCGTTCGCGCGTTCGCCATCCCTTGCCTGCTATAAGCATATCATGTAAGTCATGGTCCACCTTCTCAGCAGTAAATCGCAGGGCTATCTCACGTAGGGCGGAGAGGTTGTCCTCTCTGAAAAAGTTCTCTATGGCTATCTGCGGCTGGTTTCCGGTATATACTTTCCCTTCCCTAAACCTCTGTAGAAGCTTAGAAGGTGGAATATCTACCAATTCAATTGCTGTCGCGCGTTCTATGATAAGGTCCGGCACAGTCTCGCGGATGGACACGCCAGTGATACTTTCCACGAGGTCTTTTCTGCTTTCGAGATGCTGAACATTCATAGCCGTGTAGACATTGATGCCAGCATCTAAAAGCTCGATAACATCTTGCCAGCGCTTTGGATGGCGTGAACCAGGAACATTCGTATGTGCTAGTTCGTCCACTAAAACCAGCTGCGGCTTTCTTTCCAGGATCGAGTCGATATCAAGCTCTTCAAAAGCGACATCTTTATAGGTCACCCATTTCTCTGGAAATCGTGGAAGTCCTTCGATGAGTTTCTCCGTTTCGACTCTGCCATGGCTGTTAACAATTCCAATCCATACATCAACGCCCTCTTTCTTGCATTGGTGAGCATCCTCTAGCATAGCAAAGGTCTTACCCACCCCAGCAGCCATGCCAAAGAAGATCTTAAGCTCACCAAACTTCTTCTTGCTCTCATCTTTCTGAATAGCTTTCAGAAGTTCGTCTGGATCTAATTGATACTCAGTCATGAACCTTGTCCAGCTCAATATTTAGCAAAAGGACGTTCACATATCCTTTAGTGCCTGCTTGCTTCAAAACAATATTTTGTATGGCAGTTCTATCAACAACTCGCGCCTTCGCAACGCGGTCGGTTTGAAAGAGAGCCGCTTCAGTGCTTATGTGGGGGTCTATACCGCTTCCCGACGCATATAGCAAATCAGCAGGTGCATCCTTTCCGTACTTTCCTAAACGCTCGCTAACCAAGTCGTGTAAGCGTTGACTTGTAGGGCCCAGATTGCTCCCCCCTGATGGTCTAATAGGATTATAGTCCACCGCTGAAGGCCTTGGCCAAAAGTAGTTGTCGTGGGTAAAGCGCTGCGCAATTAACTCTGATCCTGCCTTTGTCATGCTTCCATTCGCTTGGTACGGCATTGCAAGCTGTGCTACGAGGGTTATTAACAATGGATACAAGATACCGCATAATACTGTCAGCTGCAGGAAAACTAGCAAAGCCTTACGTATCATACCAACCCCATCGCTGTCACCAAAAGATCGAGCAGCTTTATACCAATAAATGGCGCGATGAGACCCCCAAGACCATAAACAAAAATATGGTGGCGAAGCAGCTGCGCGGCGGGCTGTGGCCGATAGGCCACGCCACGTAAAGCCAATGGTATCAAACCCATAATAACCAGAGCATTGAAGATAACAGCACTGATGATTGCGCTTTGGGGCGAATGAAGAGCCATAACATTCAACATCCCCAGCGGTCCCGGCTGACCGTCTGTAGCATAAAGAGTGCCAAAGAGCGCTGGAATGATAGCAAAGTACTTTGCCACGTCGTTGGCTATGCTAAAGGTTGTTAAGGCCCCACGAGTCATCAAAAGTTGCTTACCGATTTCGATGATATCTATCAATTTGGTGGGGCTGCTGTCCAAGTCCACCATATTACCAGCTTCACGCGATGCCTGCGTTCCTGTATTCATCGTCACGCCAACGTCCGCCTGAGCGAGTGCCGGAGCGTCGTTGGTGCCGTCACCAGTCATAGCGACCAAGCGGCCGCTCTTCTGCTCTTGGCGAATGCGTTCAAGCTTAAGCTCAGGGGTTGCTTCGGCAACAAAATCGTCCACACCAGCTTCAGCAGCAATGGCACCTGCTGTCAAGGGGTTGTCGCCGGTGACCATCAATGTTCGCACTCCCATGCGACGCATTTCGGCAAAACGCTCTTTAATACCACCTTTAATGATGTCCTTAAGATGAACCACTCCCATGCATCGGCTATCATCAGTTACTAGCAATGGTGTCCCTCCGCTTTGGGCAATAACGCTAACAGCTTCCAAGAGCTCTGGAGGAACAGTCCCTCCTCTCTGCTCGATGTGCACCCTAATGGCATCAACGGCGCCTTTGCGGATAATACGCTCAACCGATCCGTCATCGGCCAAGATGTCAACGCCACTCATGCGTGTCTGAGCAGAAAAGGGCATAAAGCGTGCTTGGGTGGCGTTGACAGTATCAGCGCGCAACTCGAACATATTTTTCGCGAGAACGACGATTGAGCGACCCTCCGGAGTTTCATCCGATAGCGATGCTAGCTGGGCGATTTGAGCAAAATCGCGTTCAGAAATGTCATGGGCTGGAGTGAATGCTGTCGCCATCCGATTGCCAAGGGTAATGGTCCCTGTCTTATCTAATATCAACAGATCTATATCACCTGCCGCTTCCACAGCACGACCGCTCTTGGCGATCACATTGCGCTGAATCAAGCGGTCCATGCCAGCGATTCCTATGGCACTAAGCAGCGCGCTGATCGTCGTAGGAATCAAGCAGACCAGCAAAGCGACCAAAACAGGCACCGTAATAATGCCTGAAGCTGCTTGCCCCGAAGCTCTAACGCTATAGTCTTCAAATGTCTTTATGGACACCACTGTCAAAATGAAGACGATGGTTAAGGCTGATAGCACAATGCTCAGTGCTATCTCATTAGGCGTCTTCTTCCTCTGCGCACCTTCAATCAAACCTATCATGCGGTCCAGAAAGCTGTGTCCCCTTTCAGATGTAATTTGCACGACAATGCTATCGCTTACAACGCGAGTGCCAGCAGTCACAGCACTTCTGTCGCCGCCACTCTCACGTATCACCGGTGCGGACTCGCCAGTAATGGCCGATTCATCGATGGTGGCGATGCCTTCCACAACTTCGCCATCAGCTGGAATGATATCATTAATGGCACAGACGATACGATCACCGCGTTTAAGATCATCAGCTGGTGTGAGCACTTCGCGCCCATTAACTAGCTTCCTGGCTAGTGTCTCAGTTCGCGTTTTGCGCAAACTTGCCGCCTGAGCTTTGCCGCGGCTCTCAGCAATAGCACTAGCAAAATTGGCAAAGAGAACCGTAAACCATAGCCACATACTGATCTGTAAATTGAAGAATGAGTATTGGCCGGTGAATAATAGCCAGGTCGTTATGATGGCGCCAATATAGGCCACAAACATCACAGGATTTCTATACTGTATCCTAGGATCTAGTTTGACAAACGAATCTAGTATTGCCTCCTGAACGACACTCCAACTCCAAATGCTTCGTCTGTGACTCGACATATCTAAAACGTCCTACCTTTAAGCATTAACAATTGCTCGACGATAGGCCCCAAAGACAGCGCAGGGAAAAATGTGAGCGCTGCGACTATAAAAATAACGCATAGCAGCAATGACGCAAATAAGGGTGTATCAGTTGTGAAGGTCCCTAGAGTTGGCGCTACCTTTTGCTTACCAGCCAGGCTACCAGCAATGGCTAGACTAGGAATCAATATTGCCAGACGCGTCAAGAGCATAATTAGCCCTAGCGTTACATTGAAGAAGGTCGTGTTAGCATTTAAGCCAGCGAAGGAACTGCCATTGTTAGCTGCTGCGGAGGTAAAGGCATATAGCATCTCCGACAAGCCATGTGGCCCAGCATTGGTCAAACTAGCCAACGCTGTCGGAAGAGACACCGCCACGGCTGATCCCAACAAAATGCACGCGGCTGGAGCAAGCAACGCTAGCATCGTCCATTGCATCTCCCTCTTTTCGATCTTTTTGCCTAAATACTCAGGAGTCCTTCCTACCATAAGCCCAGACAGAAAAACAGTGAGCAATACGAACATAAGCATACCGCACAACCCTACGCCAACACCGCCAAAAACGACTTCGCCAATCATCATATTGAACATAGAAACGCCACCAGCCACCGGAGAAAGGCTATCGGACATCGCATTGACGGAGCCATTTGATGTAGCTGTGGTCGATGCACTCCAAAGAACACTATCGTATACTCCTAAGCGCACCTCTTTACCTTCCATAGCGGCGACGTTGGAGGCCTCGAAATACTCACCAAGGCCCACCCCAGCAAGCCACAGTACAGCCATCACAATAAAAAGCACTATGCCCTGCCTACGAGCTCCAATCATCACGCCATACATATAGGTAGTGGCGGTAGGAATTAGCAAGATGGCAAAAAGCTCTAGAAAATTCGTCAGCGGGGTCGGATTCTCAAAAGGATGCGAACTGTTAGCATTAAAGTACCCGCCACCATTGGTCCCAAGCTGTTTAATAGCTACTTGAGAAGCAACCATCCCCATTGGAATCACCTGCTTCTCTCCTTCTAAAGTGACTGCCTCTATATACGGACTAGCACTTTGAATGACGCCCTGACTTGCTAACACCACGGCGAAGAGTATCGATAGGGGCAGTAGAACATAAATAACCATGCGCGATAAATCTATCCAAAAATTGCCAATAGTCTCGGCTCTTTCCTGCCGCAAACCGCGTATCAACGCCAATAAAATAGCATTTCCTGTGGCGGCGCTGACAAAATTCTGCACTCCCAATCCGAGAGTTTGGGTAAGGTAGCTCATGGTGGTCTCGCCACCGTAGGCCTGCCAGTTGGTATTAGTTACAAAACTGATCGCTGTGTTGAAGGCCAAAGAAGGCCCGACACCAGGCAACCCTTGCGGGTTTAAGGGAAGCCAACCCTGAAGTAACTGCAAAACAAATAAAAACAACAACCCAATGCCATTGAAGCATAGCATAGCCCTCGCATAGGCACTCCAACCCATACCGGGGGCTGAGCTAGGTTTGTCGAAAACCTTGGCCATGTACGACCCCACTAGAGGTACGCATACCAATAGAAGAAGAACTAGTAATGCAAATTCGATTCCTCCCTGCATGCTCAGAATTTCTCCGGATGCAGGATTGTGTAGCTAAGATAGATCAGCAAAGCCAATGATATTAGGCCAGCTATTTGGAAGTCCACTTGCATAGCAGTCCCCATAGGTAGAAACTGCTTATGTCATGGCCTGGCTAACCATGCAATAATTTTATTTAAGAAAAGAGACGAGAGGGACATTAGAGACGAAAGGGACATACTGACTACTGTCGCTATGGTCCCTATTGTCTCTAATGTCCCTTTTCCCTACGACCGGTAATGCGCTAATCGGCGCGCAAGGTCATAATTACGAGCTACCTGCTCGGAATGACCAGCCCATTGTTGCATCTGGAAGTGCTTCTCGAAGTTAGGGTAGGTCGGCAATCTTGCATCTTTAGGAAACAGACCGCAGTCAATACCCTTTTGTGCCATCGCAGCAGCATTTATCGAGTTATGGTACTCGACACGCTCGGCTTCACGCACATAATTGGATCTATTGATCTGTCCTGTCGCTGCAAGGTGATCCAAATGATCATACTTGGCCGATACATAAGCATTCTGAAGCTCAAATAGAATAGAGCCAATCATTGCTCCAGTGCTTTCGTGAAAATCGGGGTTAACGAAAATGATACGGCGATCACAATCCCAGCAAGCTCCAAACTCGCGCGCTGGACCCTCAGCATCAGCAGAGAACTTTATAGGGCCCTGCTTCTTTATTTCGTTAATGAACTCACGCGCCTCAGTAAGCTGTTCGATAGTCTTTAAAGATTTCTCCAACCGAGGTGGACAGTGAATCCCACAAACAGTCGCACTGGATGCCCAGCTAACATGTAATAAACAAATTAACGTTAAGACTGTTTTACGCATTGTATCCTCCGCTAGTTGGAATAAGGCTACTAGCATATACCCATATGAATGATTAAGCAATCTTAAAGAGTTTTCTGGAGAGTCCTTGACGTAACGAGTTTATTTCAATTAGAGTGCGATTTACCTACAAATAACACCGAGACGATCACGATGCGGTTTAAGAGCGCTCTTTCTTTGCTGGCTTTATTTTATATCTTGTCATGCGCATCGTCGACGACGAGCCAGATAGTGATACCCGTTACAGCAGAGGAAGTGGCTACCTTCGCTAACTCAACACAGAAAGAAGTGCTCTTCGCGGTAAAATCAGTGGTGTCAGTGCCTGACAATGAACGAACGTTTTCCAACACAATGAAACCGTGGAATTGCCTCGCTAATGCTCTGTTGGCCTCTTTGAGCACCCTTTATTTTACGGCGGAAAATAAACTACCATCAGCGGTACAGGCAAAAGAAGCGCTAAATGGTTTGATCGGGTTCCTCTATGGATCCATAGCCCTCAATAAAGATGTGCATCGCGCATTTTTGTCTTACGCCGATAAGGCACTAAGTAACCCAGCGTCCATTGATAGCTACCAGATGTATGAACTCAATACTGTCTTGGCAACAGCGCAGGGCTTGCAGCCAATGCTCTCTAAGGAGCAAAAAGCTACACTGGAACGCTTGGTCACGCTGGCGAGTAAGCAACCCGCCACCCCCTACCTATATAAGAAGGGGCTGGCCGAGGAAAAAGAACCCGACGGCCCACTGACTGTTCTCAATCTCAACACCTGTTTTCTACCGGGAAAAAACCCTTACTTCCGCGGCGGAGCCAAACCTTGGGAAGACCGTGTACATCCATTAGCTAACACCATCATTGAACATGACCCTGATATTGTTTGCCTGCAGGAGGTCTTTGCCGAAGATGCCAATGAAGAACTCTATCAGGCGCTCAAGAACCACTACAGTCACTTCTATATTTCAATCGGAACAAGACCACTAGGTTTTGCCCTTGAGCAACTGGGCCTTCCCAGCGGCCTATTGGTCGCTAGTAAATATCCCGTTGAGGCGCCGCGCTTCGCCGTTTTTACCGTCACCGGCACAGCTATGAACTATGGCGTTTTTGACTTTGTTGTTTTAGGGAGCGAAAAAACACACATCTATACCACACACATGAAATCGCTCGACGAACCTGAATCGCCAGAAACCAGAGCGCTGCAGCTGCAGGAGATCATCGACAAAGCAGAGGCGGATTTCAGCGTCAGCAATGAAACCACTCCCGCCTTTGTCTGTGGTGACTTTAACATACCTTGGGGAAGGGGCGAGCCAGGAGAAACTCTCATCCGCGAAAATTTCACGGACGACTACAACAAAGATCGCAAGGTAGCCGATGCCGATGCTTGTACATGCACAGACTACTATACGGACTACTTCTTTCAGACCAATGGCATTCCATTGCGCGTTAACTATAACTTCCAAATTATCGACTATGCACTGCTACTAAAGGCCGATAAGAAACACAAGCTACATACAGAGTTAATCAGGATGAACCACCTATCCGATCCTACGGAAATCATCACCGACCACAATGCTCTCTTCACCATCATCAGCGAAAACTAAATAGGATTGAGGATTTTTTTTAACCACAGAGGCACAGAGACACAGGGGGAGGGAGAGAGGAAAGATATTTTGCTGAGGCAAAACATCTTAAATCTCAAAATACTCTACCTATGTGCAGCTAGCAGCATGGAGAAATGCGAAGCTAGATTTAAGGTATTTTGCCTCAGCAAAATATCTTTCCTCTCTCCCTCCCCCTCTGTGTCTCTGTGCCTCTGTGGTCAAAAAATCCTAGTTCCTAAACCCTAGTTCTTAAGTCCTAAACAAGAACTTCTTGCTTGGAACGTGCTGACAGATAAGCTGCATCGACGACCTTCTGATTTTCTACGCCGTTAGACCCATCTAGACAGGAATGTGCGCCATTAACAATGCACTCAGCCAAATGCTTTAACTCATCTACAAATATATTGTGGGCCTTAATGGGAAAGCTAACCACAGTACCATCCGCCTGGAGATGTTCCAGCGTCTCAATAGCGTCAAAAGTCTGCCGCAAGGAGTTCCTGCTGATTAAGCGTGACTCAGACCCAACCAGCTCGAATCCACTGTAGAAAGGATGCTCAAAAGAGCTCTCAAAAGACATCGTAGCGCCTCCAGATAAGCGCCCAACAGCTGTGACTGTCCTGTCGACTTCTTCGCCATCGACCACTGCAAAAACACTTTGGATAGACTGACCAGTGACAAAGCGGATAAGATCGATCAAGTGAACCCCAAGATCCTGCATGGACCCGCCACCACATTCTTTTTGAAAACGCCAGTTTGCTTTGGGCAATGAGATGGTAAAGTGTGCATGAATTTTCAAGAGCTTTCCCAAAGCACCTTCCTGAAGCATCTTCTGCGCCAACAAGACGGATGGCTTAAAACGCATGGCGTGTCCCACAAACAAAGGTACATTAGCTTTGCGGAACGCCTCTACAATGCGCAATGCAGCCTCTCCTGTCGGCGCTAGAGGCTTCTCGCAAAGCGTCGGCTTACCTGCAGCCGCGCAAGCTATTGCATCATTTTCATGCATGTGATTGGGAGTACCAATAAAAACGGCTTCGACATCAGGATGCGAAAGCAACTCCTCTCGTGTCGAAACCGCATGCGGAACGCGATACTTCTTCGCGACCTGTTCCGCTTCGCCAATATCGCGCTTTTGCAGACAAGTAATTTTGACAGTATCGATCTCGTCCAGATAAGGTAAAATGCGTCTCTGAATAAAGCTGCCGCAGCCCAATATACCCAGTCTAAGAGGATCTCGCTGTAAATCCCTCATGCCATACCCATTAGCGCGTAGTTATTATCACAGTGCCGTCGTCATCCACCAAGACAGAGTTCTCTGCCTGGGCAACCATGCCCCGATCTTTCTCCAGAAGCGGACCGTAGCCAGTAATCGTCTCGGTCTTAAGAAGCTCCCCTAAACCTTTGCGAACCTTATCTAAGGGCATTTCTGCGCTAATGAGATCATGAATAGCAAAGGGCAGCCCAGCAAACTCCTTGATGCGAGTTAGCAGCTTCTTAGCATTGTCTGTGCGGAGCGGTTGGTTCTTCACAAAAGCGAAAATGGTGGGCTCATCGACTTCATAGATTAGTCCAGCGCCATCTGTTACAAAGGGTTCGATGGCGAAAGTCATACCAGGCTTGATCTCTACCTTGCTACGATTGTCGTAGTTTGGAATCATCGGTGGCGTATGAATCTTGTAAACGCCCAATCCGTGACCCGAAAGGTTTTGGATAGGCTTTAGGCCATAGCTACGCGCTGTTTCGTCGATAATGCGTCCGACCTCACGCAATGGCTGACCTACCTTAATACTCTTCTCCGCTGCCAATAGCGCGGCTTCAGCCGCCTCAATTAGCTTCTGATGCTGACCAGAAAGGTCTATGCTCACTGCACAGTCACCTATAGCTCCCTGAAAACAGACTCCCACGTCTAATTTGACAACTTCGACCGAAAAAATAATGTCTTCATCCGGATAAGGCAAGTAATGCGCGGCAACGTCATTCATAGCAATCTGTGGTGGAAATGCGGGTCGTGCTCCCAACTCATGAATTTTGGCGTTGATCTGGTTGATCACGGCATTGTAAGAAGCGCCTGGCACAATAAGGCTCTTACCGTACGCACGAACCTCTTTGGCTATTGCTCCGGCACGAATGAAATTACGTTTGTAGCTCTGATCCATTGCTTCCCTTTTTATTGAGTGAACAATTCTATCACGAGGCAGAAATTCAACGCAAAGGAAGGCAGTGCATTCCTAATAGCATACCTATAACATTTTTTCTGTTGCCAAATTGAAGTTTTAATGCACATAATCTCGCGCCAACAGATCCGTGCAATTTTTATGGGCTTTACGCACACAAAACAGGAGATTTGTCATGCAGAGCGTATTTAGGGGGTTATTTAATCCGCCATCAAAACTCTTTTCCTCTATTCCCACAACTTCACAAACTTCCAAAATGAATTTTAGGAACGCTGCGATTCAATTTAACGATTTCCACCCTCCAAAGCCCACTTGGGGCAAGGGCCTGAATCTTCGTACCACAATCGCTCTAGAACTCGATCGCCTAGGAATGAATTATAGCAAAGCCGCTCTTGAATTCATTAACGGCGGCGCTACGGCTATTGTTGTTGATACCAAGGACCCTGGCCAAGCTGTCGAGATAGCTAACTTCCTTCATAGCCAATCTCTAAATGAATCACCTCACGTCATCATCGATGGCCACCTTGGTGTCGCCATAGATACTAAAGCAACTGGCTACCTGGCTAATTCGATAAAAGATCTGGCGGATGCCAAGGAACAACTAGGCGATGGGACAACGATAGGCTTAAAAGCTGTTAACAGTTCTGACCTAAAGGCAGAAGCAGCTTATAAGTTCATTGGATGGATATTCGACGGCAAGCCCGTGGACTACGAAACTGTAAAACAACTAAAGCGTGAACACCCAGACACTCGTCTTGTGGTAACTTTGCCTGAAGGGCACGGGTATGGGAAATTCGGCATATTTGCCAAACTGCTCGGCCCAAATGATGGCCTAGCAGTAGCTCATCATCCTTTTCCTGAAGAAGATGGTCCAGAGGGTATTGCAAGAATGTTAACAGAAGCGCATCTACACGGAACCAGAGATCACCATTAGTTAGATAGCAGCCTACACTTTAGTGTGGGCTGCCTTTACCGACCATCTCCCCAGTCAGCTTTTTTCGCCCACTGATAAGCTTCGCCTTGCTTTTTGGAAATAATGGTTTGTTTTAAACCGTCCAACGAGCACAACTCCATATGCACATGTCCGGACTTCCTCAAAGGATGCCGCACCACCCTGTCATGAACGCGTTCGCCACTGCCCTTTGTGAAGACAACATAAGAAAATTTTTCATCTTCGTGTCCCAACGTAGCGTTCTTAACCTGTCTGTGCGTGGATGTTCTCGGAACGCGACATGGAAAATGACACCAATCGGTTGTGCCTTGCATAGGACAGCAGTCCATATGTGGACATGGAGCTACTAGATTTCCTCCCAATGCTATCAGAGCCTTTCGGACCTGCAGAATTGTTTCGTAACCTCGTGGCGTTCCCGGCTCGATGACTATAAGAGCTTGTTGTGCTGCTTCCCAACATTGCTTCAAAATATTCTCTCGCTTGTCTGCACCAAGCTCACCAATCGAATAAGATAGAAGCACCAGATCGCTCGGTAGGAGGGACTCCATGCTACTCATATCTGCCTGTAGCCATTCAGCGTTAGATAATAGAGTACTATCACTTGCTAATGTGCGTCCCATGGCTATGAAAGAGCTATCCTGCTCCACAAGAGTGATCTTTTGCAGTGACTCGAAAGCATCTGAAACTGCCCACATACCTGTTCCAGGGCCTGCTCCGACATCCAAAAGACTACCCGGCCTCAAGTCAGGGGCTCTCATCGATAACTCCCTAACAACAGCATAAACAGCTTCGTACGTTGCCGGTAAACGCATCGTTAAATACGCCAAGCGATGAGCATCATTTGAAAGCAATGGACCACCAAAACACTGCCCTTGGTTGCGATAGCGATCCGATAGGTCTTGTGTAGCACGCGTTAGTGCTGTCAGCGACTGTGAGGAAGTAAGCTCTTCTATAGCTAGCTGTAAAGCTTGTGGCAAGGTCATCTTTTCCCTTTTTTTCGCAATAGCATATCGAAAAAAGAATTTCGCCACCATATGAGGAGGTAATTCTCAAATGACGACCTGACACGTGGTTGTATTGGTATCGTGCGCATTAAGTTTAAAAGGTTAGAGAAAACATTTGAACTTTGCAGGATAAGCAGGATCGCTGCGCGGCAGGATAGGCAAGATTTTTGGAAAAAAAGTTAGAATTGATCTTTTACAAAGCGTAAAAAACTAAGAATCAGTCCCCATCCTGCCTATTCCATCCGCATCAACCTAATTCTGAAAAATGCGTCGTAGAGCTCTTTACTTCAACATACTAATGTAAGCAACATTGAAACGTACTCTGCAGCTAATGCTGCGAAGTAGCAATTCTTATCTTAGCCCCTAGCCATACCCGAAGAATGAGGGTGGCTAGGGGTAAGATCAAAAAGCCGTTCGCGTTGCGGAGCACCGCGTCTTGGGTAACGTATTATCGTGCAATAAGATGGTTTCCAACTAGACGCGATGCTCCGCAGCGCGATGATATTACTATTCCACCCCTAGCCAACCCTCATTCTTCGGGTATGGCTAGGGGCTAAGATAAGAATTGCTGCCTCGCAGCATTAGCTGCAGAATACACTTCAACCAATGTGACATGCATAATTTTAAAGTAGAACTATTTGCAATGAATTTTCCTGTAAAAATACTCCACATAAGTTGGACGAAGTGAGCCTTTTTGGACGTGATAAACCTTGTCCACATCGTCCACACCAGCCCACTTCGTCCACTATCCGCTATCTACGAGATGAATATTGCATTATTAAGTCCTGAATATGAGTATTGCTACATTCTTCCTTCCACTTTTGAAGCAGGCTGCACACATGACGATGGGGGACCTGAAATGTATGACTCAGTAATCCACGTATTTCGGCTTTGGATTCATTAGGATACTTACCTAGCAAGATTTGAAACTCTACAAGTCTGTCATGCTCTAAACGGAGACTCAAATCCTTTAATAACGTATCTATCTTGGGATCCCTTAATTTTCTGAATTCCGCTAGCTGACTGATAACTTCGCTCTTTTTAATGCGCCATTGCAAACCTAATCTCCTAATAGTTTCCGAGTAAGTGTTTGGATGTTCGCGAAGCTCCTTCTCTAAACTGTTCAATCGGTTGGCTCCTATAGATGTCCTTTTTCTTTTAAACTCTAGCTTCGACACCTCCAGTGATATGGGTGACTCTTGCTTCCTGTGAGCCATAATTTCTTCTATGTCCTGATCCACACTCGTCGACGTTTCTTGCAAAAGCTGCTTCTCTAGTTCATCTGCGAAGCTAAGGGAAGGCAAAGGCTGCATAGTAACATCGTCTGCCTGAGGAGAATCCAACCGTAGAGCGCCTTGTTGCGTTACGAGATTTTCGATAGAGGAAAGAACATTCGACTGTGAAATATCTAAAACCACTCGATTGTCTACAGAGTCTACGCATGGCGCAGCTATGGGCAACACATATCTGTTTTGAGTGGTAATGTCCGCCGCCTGCGCTTGATCGACAGGTAGACTTTGTCTAACAGGAGAACTATTACCAATTTCACCAAAATTCATTGTTTATTCCTTTTTTTATTTATGAATGATTATTTTACCGCGTTCAAATATATAATTAATTCGAATTAAAGTAAACAATTATCATATAGATTTATCAGGAATGGGACGACCCACAGAACTTTAAAGAACTACATTAACTATTAACTCTAGACTTTGCTTTTGCGGCGGAGCCGCTACGAATAATGATGACACCAGCAATGACGACCAGGACAACGCCCACTAAGTCTATCCAGGCTGGGATGATCCCCCAGAACATCCAGTCGATCAAACCAACAAACACTACCGATGTATATTGATAGACGCCTACTTGAGAAGCCTCGGCATAGGCGTAGGCTCTGACCAGCGACATTTGTGCGACCATCAGCGATGCACCGGCTAGCACAGCGAACATAAAGTCGTGCGTGCTTAAGACCGGTCCAGCCACCGACAAGAAAGGCAACTGTATTAACGCTGCAATAAAAACAAAGTAAAACGCGATACGATTATGCGACTCCGTCTCGGTAAGCACTTTGACCATCAAGTAAGCGCCCGCTAGCGCGATACCAGACCCCAGGCCGTAGAAATCTCCAATATGATCAAATATCGATAATGTAGGCTTGATGATGAATGTAATACCTATAAAACCCAACGCAATCGCCAACCATGTTCTAAGTTCAACATGTACCTTCAAAAACATTGTCGCCATAATCGGAATAAACAACGGCGATGAATTAAACAATAACGTCGCATTGACGATAGGTATTTTTTGCATCGATAGCAGATAAAGTGATGTTGCCGATAGGCCTATAGCGGCACGGAAAAAGTGTTTAAATGGATGCTTAGTCTTAAAAGATTCCACACCCTCACGAAGCATAAAGGGCAACATCAGCAAGGTGGCAGTAATATACATCACCACACTTGTCCAGATCTCATGCCCATCCCTAGTCGCCATTTTGGTGAAGACACCGAGCAGAGCCATGCTAAAGAAGCATAGAACAGCGTACAGGCTTCCCTTGACGAGGGTGGAATGAGCCATTAGCCCCCTCCGGATATCACCAACACATCGCGTTGATGCCTAGGCATATCCGCCAGCAAGCTTGGGTCGATGTTGAAGCTTGAAGCGATTACTTCGTCCGAATAGGCTCCAAAACATCCCGAAAGCCCGATGTCCGACGGTGCTGTATTGCTAAAAAATATAGCAAAGTGCGCTTCGTCTGGTCCTGTGTTTTCGATGTAGTGGATATATCCTTGCGGCAAAAAGCTCATATCGCCAGCTTTCATGTCAAAAGTCTCCACAGCACCATTAGGAGACAACAACGTAATCCTAGCTGTGCCACGAGTTAGATAGTTCAGTTCGTTAGCATTAGGGTGCCAATGCGGCTCTCTGGCCCCTTTGGGCTTTAACAAAACAGCATAAACGGCAAGCTCGTCTAAAGTAGACATAAGAAAGCGGTTGCTCATCTTTACCCAGCCACCCAGGGTGCTCACCTGAGGCGAAGAGTCTTCCAGGCTTAGCTTGTAACGGTTTGTCATGAAGGGCAGCGTTGGCGCTAGTTTAGCTTTTACTTCACCGATGAAGGTGTCCGCATGGTTTTTTGTATTCTTGTCGTAAAAGAGCTTGGAGTTACCTGCCGTCTCCGCCAATATGTGCGACGGCATAACAGCGACGCTGCGACTAAGATCTAAATCCTCTGGATCCTCATGACTAAAGCATAGGACCATTTTTAGAGGTACATCGCCGGTATTTTCAATGTGATGCATGTATCCGATCGGTACAAAGGCTATAGCTCCAGGCTCAATAGTGAAAGTATCATGATTATTGCCATGACCAAAGATAGTCATGAGCCCGCGACCCTCTGTACAGTAGCTCAGCTCGTGCGCATTCGGATGCCAATGCGGCTCCCGAACGGCTCTAGGGTTGAGCTCTAAGAGCGACAATGACATGCCTTTCAGGGAGGGAAGCTGCTCGACACGAGCGTCAATACGCTGACCTCCCCCACGAACGACCTTAGGCGCTTGTGAACCGATTGGATAATAATGCTGCATCATTTCTTCCCCGGAATAGGAGTTAAATTAGCATGGGCCGCCCACTTCCATGTATCGCCTACCTTCTGCCATACGCTTTGACGATAGGTTGGGCTGCCCTTAACAATTCTTTGATTATCAATCGTTTCCGCAACGATGATTTTGTAGGAAACAGTCAATAAGCCAGGACCTTCTGTTGATCTAAAATCAGATAATTCGTAGCTACTAACATTCAATGTTTTAAGTAGCATGATCTCTTGACCACGTGTCCTAGGGCCATCTGTATGTATTGATTGAAAGGACTGGGCCATTTTCTGCTGCACCATTGGCCAATTGCGATCCTTGAAATTAGCCCATAGCTCTTTCTCAAGTCTCTCACCCTCTGCAGGATCGGCTGAAAGAGTCAGCGGTAAACACGCTAACAGCGCCACGAGAATGATCTTAAACATAGCCTTACTCCATCTATCTGAATCTTAAACTCAACCTAAGGCGACTTCGATGTAGTGTCAAGCATGTTTTTTTGATACAATGCCCTTCCATTTCACAAGGAGACTCTTATGCGCTTAAAACTCTTATTCGTTTTGGTTCTTCACTGCCTTACTCTACATGCATCTACCAATGAATACCTAGACCTTATGCACCGCTACCCACAAACATTGGGTCCGCTGGGAGATGCCTCCAAAGGGGAGATAGAAATCACGCTAGATCTGAACGAAATTCGCGACATACAGCTAGCCACAGGTCGCCAGGTAGGCATCGTCGCTCAAGACAACTACTGGATTTGGATCAACGACGCTTGCCACTTCCCCAATGGCAGAAAAGGTGTCTATGGACGCATCGCATGGAAAAGAAGACTCTCCGACTTTGTTGGCGCCGCAGCCATGCCCATGCTGCCGGACGGACGCATCGTTATGAATTTAATGTTCCGCCATTCGACTCGCTGTTGGGAAGTGGAGCTTCCACGTGGCATGGCTGAAGCTGGCGAAACAGTCGCCGAAGCAGCAGCTCGCGAAGCACGTGAAGAAACAGGAATGGTTGTTAGTAATCTAGTACGCTTGGGCGATATAGCCTCTGACACTGGCATCAGCGGCACCACGGTCCCTATCTTCCTAGCTCAAGTCACAGACCAAGTAACTACAGAAAGAGACGATGCAGAAGCCATCGAAGATGTTTTTGCCATGAGCATCCCAGAAATAAAGGCAGCCTTCGTAAAGGGCTACTACGAAACGGAAATCAATGGCAAAAAGATCACCGCACGCTTCCGCGACCCTTTCCTAGCTTATGGAGTCTTGCTCTATGAGGCTATTAATGGGCAAAACGATGAAATGGACCTAAAGAGGTAACATAGGCATTTCTGGCAGCCACTCCACATCCCCATTGCGGAATATTCCTCATTTGGAATATACATTGAAAGGAATACACTACAACCGCTTTGGGGACTCGTCATGAAACTCATCCAAATATACGAATGCCTGTGCGATGAAACCCGCCTGCGCATTCTAAACTTATTGCAGATCACGCCACTGTGCGTTTCACATCTGCAAAAGATTCTAGAAATCCCTCAGGTAAAGGTCACAAAGCACTTAGCCTACATGAGAGAACGCGGAATGGTAGAAGCTACTCGTCACGAGAATTGGATGCTCTACACATTATGCAGAAGCGCTTCTAGTGAACTTGATACCAACCTAAAATGCCTCCAGGATTGCAGTAAAGACTATGCAATCTTCAATAGCGACATGAAACGGTTGAAAAACATGCACCAAGAAATAGCTGAAGTAATTCAAAATGCTCAAATAAAGGTAAAAAAATGAAGTGGATGCCAATCCTCGCGCTAATGTGCGCTTTCATGATGTGCGGAGACCTATCCGCCGACAATGAAAGATACCAATATCTGCTATTTTACAAAGAGCAGGACGAAAGCACATCCCAAATGCAGCAAACGCTTAAGCATGCTTTAGCTAAACTAGGAGACAAAGCCTCCTCCGTAGAAATTGACGTCAGCGACCCCTCTAATGACGATATTGTGAAAGCCTACAATCTCAGAAGATCCCCCATGCCTCTCATACTAGTCATAGCGCCCAATGGCGCCATCGCCAGCGGCTTTCCATTGAAAGTAACAGAGGAAAATCTGTTAAGCGCAGTGATGACGGAAGCTATGGCAGACACCCTCAAGGCACTGCAAAACCGTCGCTTGGTGCTTTTAAGCGTACAGAACCATCGCACAAGCAAGAATAGCGAAGCTATCGCAAGTGCTAAAGCGTTTCAAACTGACCCACGCTTCTCAGCCGCCACCGAAACGATATTCATTGATTCATCGAACCACGAAGAGCAAGCATTCCTAAAGCAACTTGGAGTCGATCCCACTACACCGGTAGCGATGACAGTGGTGATAGCTCCCCCGTCCAAAGTAGTTGGCAAGTACGAAGGTAGTTTTGATAAGGACGCTCTAATTTCTGATCTAAAAAAGGCATCGACAGGCTGCTGTCCTGGCGGCTGCTGCAACGGCTGCTGCTGCCATTAGGAGGCATTAAATGAAGTGGACACAATTAGTTTTTAGCGAATTGCTACAACGAAAAAACAAGCTGATAACCAGTGCTTTGGCTATCACCCTTGGCGTGGCAGTCATCGTGATGATTAACAGCATCACAACGTACTCCGAAAAAGCCATTTCTAAGGAATTGGATGCCCTCGGGGCCAATATCTTGATCCTACCCCAAGGCACAGCCCTTGTGGATTATTATAGTGCAGATTTACAGGACTCCGAGATACCAGAGGAGTATGTCACCCTATTGGCAACTTCCGATCTGGAAGGATTGGACAACCTTTCACCCAAGCTGTCTGTGCCTGTCGTGGTCAATGGCGAAAGTTTAACCCTCACCGGCATACTGCCCAAGAATGAGTTCCAAAGTAAAACCTGTTGGCAAGGAGCTGGCATCTTCTCGCGCCCAAAAACCTGCGGCGATGTGGATGACATCTTCGGCTTTAGCAAGAAGACTCCGGAAGCGGTCCTGGCGCGTAAACGCGTCATCGAAACGTTAGAGTCCAACGAAGTGCTAATTGGCTCAGAAGTAGCCTCTGCACTCAATTTGATCGAGGGAAGTCAACTTACTCTTTTGACCAAAGTTTTCAATGTGTCAGCTGTTCTGCCCCAGACCGGCACCATCGATGACTCACGTATCTTTGCCCACCTTCACAGCGTGCAAGCCTTGACGGGCAAGGAATCCGTGGTAAATGCCATAGAGGTTGTAGGATGCTGTGAACAAATCTCCAAAGGCCTCGTAGGTAAAATTGGCACACTATTGCCTGGCACTAAAATCGTCACCATCACCCAAGTAGTAGACACGCAAGTGCGCACGAATGAGCTCATGAGAAACCTCTCGAAGCTCTTCCTCGTGATCATCTTGGTTGTCGGCGGAGCGAGCATAGCCAACGATATGTACAACAATGTGTACGAACGGCGGAGAGAGGTAGGAACTTTAGTAGCTTTGGGAGCTAGTTCAAATACAGTCCTTAAGGTGTTTCTCACCAAAGCATTGATTCTAGGGCTAGTGGGAGGAATTGCTGGCTTCGTTCTAGGTACTCTGATTGCTGTTATCTGCGGCCCCCTACTAGCTGGTGTGCCGGTACTACCGATTCCACAGCTCTTAGTATCTTCTGTAGCGTTGTCTGTAGCCATTACTCTATTGGCAAGCTATTTTCCAGCTCGTTATGCAACGCGCTTAGACCCTAGTATTGTTCTTCAGGAGGTTTAGATATGCTTACAGTAAAAAATCTTAGCAAAGTTTACCAAAAGCGCGGTCAAGAAGTGATAGCGCTTAACAATGTATCGCTAGATATTCCTCAGGGAGACTTTGTAGCGATCATAGGTCCCAGTGGCAGTGGTAAAAGTTCCCTCTTGCTAATGCTAGGGGGTATGCTCTCACCATCCAGTGGGTACGTCCGTATAGACAACGAATCGGTATACGACCTGAACAATAATGCCCGTGCTACTTTACGTCGTCAGAAGATGGGTTTTGTCTTTCAAACTTTTAACCTTATTCCCTACCTGACCGCGCTTCAAAATGTGCAAGTACCTTTACTCCTTTGTGGTCTTGATAAACAGGAACAGGATGAACGTTCTAGGGCACTATTGAAAAAGGTGGGTCTAGAAGATCGCCTAGATCATAAACCTGCTGAACTTAGCGTGGGACAGCAACAACGTATCGCGTTGGCTCGTATGATGGCTAATGATCCTGACATTATCCTGGCCGATGAACCAACTGGAAATTTAGACCCAACAATGGGACAAATCGTCATGGATTTTCTATGTGAGCTTAATGAAGCGGGTAAGACAGTTGTGATGGTGACACATGACATGAAGATTGCTGGTCGTGCTAAACGCACTGTAGTTATTTCCAAAGGTGGCACGCTCTAATAAGAGAGACACAGGGCGCCTTGGCGCCTCTGCGTCTTTGCGTTAAAATACCCTACTTGTTTTCGCAGCTACCCTTATCACAGCAGCTTTGCTCGAAGAAGTGGGCTACCTTAGCTTTGAAATCATCGCACTGCTTATGTTGGCCAAGCTTATGCTTCCAACGGTCAGCATTAGCATCCGCTACAATAGCAGCTAGCTCGTCCAAGCGTCCGCCACTTTTAGCAATAATGCGTTCTTTAATTTTTTCGTGAAGCACTTCCATCCAAGCTTCATCAGCCATTTCAATGAGCTCATCAGTAAAATGGCACTCTTCGTGTTCCGAACCACAACTCTTAGAATGACACTGGCAGTTACAACAGCCACCACAACAACCTGACTTATCATGGTGATGATGCTCTCCACCGCCTGAACCGCATCCTTGTGTACCACAATGATCGTGTCCCATAACGCCCTCCTTTCAAAAAAAAAATATTTAAATGCCTACTCCAATACATGACAGAGACCACAGAAAAAGGCAAGAAAAGCAACGATTTTATCGAAAGTCTCCCCTTCCTTTTATTAATTATCTGGGGTATATTAACTGTTTAAAAACCAAAAAGTGAATTAACAGAATGCAATCGATTCAAGAAGCCTGTCAAAACCGACGAACCTTCGCTATTATCAGCCACCCGGATGCCGGTAAGACAACGTTAACTGAAAAGCTACTCCTTTACTCCGGCATGCTACGCACTGCTGGTATGGTCAGAGGTAGTAAGGGACGTCGCGCAGCTGTGTCAGACTGGATGTCTATGGAGCAAGAACGCGGAATCTCTATTACTTCGTCTGCTATGCAATTCACTTACAAAGATGTGATTATTAACGTTCTGGATACCCCTGGTCACGAAGACTTCTCGGAAGATACCTACCGAACGCTAACAGCAGCAGACTGCGCCATCATGGTAATCGATGCTGCCAAAGGCGTGGAAAAACAAACACGCAAGCTGTTCGAAGTTTGCCGCCTTAAAAAAATCCCCGTTCTGACATTCGTCAACAAGATGGATATGCCGGGAAGAGATCCCCTCGACCTTATGACAGAAGTCGAAGAAGTCCTACAAATACGCTCCAGTGCTGTTAACTGGCCCATTGGCTCTGGCAGAGACTTCTGCGGCGTGGTCGATCTAACGACAAACGAATGTCTGTTCTTCAAAAAAACGTCTACTGGTGGTGCCCTCAGAGCCGAAATAGATCGTCTGCCACTACAGAGCGATGCCGCTCGCGATGTAATAGGTCAGAGCGAATATGACAAGTTACTTCAAGAACTAGAGCTCGTACAAGCTGCTGGTAACCCCTATGTTCACGAAGACTTTCTTAAAGGCGAGCTAACTCCTGTATTCTTTGCCTCTGCCCTAACTAACTTTGGTGTAGAACCTTTCTTCGATGCCTTTATCCACCTTGCTCCAGCTCCACACTCACGCCTAGCAGACGCGAATAATGGAAGCGAAGTAACTGTTGACCCTGTTGAGACACCTTTCAGCGGCTATGTTTTTAAGCTACAAGCTAACATGGACAAACGCCACCGCGATAGCATGGCTTTTCTACGCATATGCTCCGGACGCTTTGAGCGCGACCTAGTGGTCAAGCACCACCGTTTAGGACGCGATATCCGCCTTTCACGTCCGCATGGCATGGTTGCTGGAGAGCGCATGACAGTTGACTATGCCTATCCTGGTGATATCATCGGCGTCATTAACCCCGGCGTTTTTGCTATAGGCGACACCGTATCGATGACAGGCGGCTTTAACTTTAAGCCATTACCACAATTCCAGCCGGAAATCTTCGCTCGTGTATACCCCAAGGATGTTGGCAAGCGTAAAGCCTTCGACAAGGGTGTAACACAACTGACCGACGAGGGAGCCATTCAGCTACTTCGCCAGTATAACATGGGATCAGAGTGCATCTTCGGTGCGGTCGGCAAACTGCAGTTCGAGGTCATGCAACACAGACTCAAGGATGAGTATGGTGTCGAAACAGTTTTGACCCCCCTTTCATACCAATGCAGCGCTTGGCTTGTTGGCGATCTCGACAGCTTTAAAAAAATGACCAACTCGCTGCTAGTCCACGATCGACAAGAACGTCCCATCGTGCTATTCACAAGCCAATGGGAAAAGCAATACACCATTGAGCAGAATCCCAAACATGAGTTAGTGGACATCATGTCCTAGAACAGGGAAGTTAAACGCAAAGGCGCAGAGGCGCCGAGGCGCAAAGAAGAAAGTGTTTTTTGTTCTCTTCGCTTTCTTAGCGTCTTTGCGACTTTGCATTTAATTCCTAGATAGAAGCGAGAGTGAAATGCTGTTGGCACTGTTAGGCGCTTTAGCTGTCGGTCTATGCTTAGGGCTATTAGGCTCTGGGGGGTCCATTCTAACCCTTCCGGTCCTGCTATACCTTGTTCAAAGACCAGACAAGCTCGCCATTGCGGAATCGCTGGCGATTGTGGGAAGCATCGCTCTATTCGGCGCTGCTAGTTACGCGGTCAAACGACAGGTAGATTGGAAGAGCGTCACCTTCTTCGGCCTTACAGGTATGGTCGGAGCCAATTGCGGAGCTTTCTGCGCATGCTACGTCAGCGGCACGACCCAAATCACACTCTTTGCCTGTGTCATGATTGTTGCTGGATATATGATGCTCTCCGACAAAACACCGACGTTCAACAGAGAAATGCCGCCGCGCTCAACAAAATTGCTGATGGTCAATGGCTTTCTGGTTGGCACGCTGACTGGCCTTGTGGGGGTCGGTGGTGGCTTCTTAATCGTACCAGCGCTTGTACTTGTCAGCGCTCTGCCTATGCATATTGCTGTGGGAACTAGCCTGGTTATTATAGCCATGAATGCCCTTAGCGGCTTCTTTGCACACTTACCAGATCTTTCGACGCGTCAAATGGAAATCGATTGGCAGATAATAGCGCTCTTCGCCTCAATCGGCATCGTCGGAACGCTTATAGGAAGCGCTATGAGCGGTAAAATTCCACAGCAACGTCTGAAGCAAGGCTTCGCCCTGTTCATCATTCCAGTAGCTCTTTACACGCTCATCCGCGGCGTCTGATCTTATGGTTGCGGTGTGATGCGTAAATAAGGCTTCACTTCCTTAAAGCCTTTTGGAAACCGCTCAGCAAGCTCTTTGGGGTCTGTAATACTTGGAAGAATAATGCAATCCTCCCCCTTAGCCCAATTCACAGGTGTCGCCACTTTGTGCTTATCTGTCAGCTGCATGGAATCTAACACACGCAGTACTTCTTCAAAATTACGTCCTGTCGATGCCGGATAGATCATCATCAAACGTATTTTCTTGTTCGGATCGATGATGAATACTGAACGAACGGTGGCAGTGTCGCTAGCCTGAGGGTGAATCATGCCGTACAGATTCGCTATGGCCTTATTGGGATCAGCAATCATTGGGAAAGCCACCTGACAATTCTGTGTTTCGTCGATGTCTTTCTTCCATTTTTGGTGGTCATCGAGTGAGCTGACACTAAGCGCAATCGTCTTCACACCGCGTTTATCAAACTCCGACGTAACCCTTGCGGCATATCCCAATTCTGTTGTACATACTGGTGTAAAATCCTTTGGATGCGAAAAAAAGACGCACCAAGATTGACCCAACCACTCGTGGAAGCGGATGGGACCCCAAGTAGTCTCCGCTTCAAAGTCTGGCGCAATATCACCAAGTCGTAGATGTGCTGTAGCTGAGCTTTGCATACTTTCTCCGGTTTAAGATTTTACAACAGGAAGATGGGCGTCTCTCCACTCGTTAATGCCACCATGCAAGTGGGACACGTTCTTAAAGCCTTTATTAAGCAATATGGAGGCAGCAATAGACGAACGCATACCGCTGCGACACATCGTCACGATCTTCGCGTTACGCGGAATCTCATCTAACGCCGCGGAATCGGCTAATTTGAACAGTTCAATGTGCATAGCATTTTCCAAATGTCCCTCTTCCCACTCCTGTGGAGTTCTCACGTCGACAATAAACACATTCGCACCAGCATTTTGCACTAATCCATGGAGATCGTTGGGTTTTAGAGCAGGTAGCGTACTTAGAGGATTAACTTCCTTTGAGTGGTCCCATACATTAAAGGTGACCTCAAGATTACCAGCTAAGACGGAAAATAGATTACGAACAAATTCTTTATCCTCAACGCTGGGGATTATAGCAGTTATAGCATTTTCCCCTCTGTATACTCCTGCTAGCCAAGAGCCTGTTGAAGGAGAACCTAACGGCACGTTTATTGCTCCTGTGCGGTGAGCTTCACCAAAATCGATAGGGCTTCGAAAATCATATATCGTATTAGCCATCTGATTATCTCCTACGCTTTCAGGATCTGCTGTAGACAGTTCGTCTATCAAGCAAGCCCCTTCTATGTTGATTTTTTTATTTCGTGTAAAGGTTTCGGGTTTGGCAGGCACATCTTTTTGTAACTCCCTTGCCCAAAGATCCTTGTCATGCCATTGAAAGGCTGGATTAGTTTGGCGTTCCGTCCCCAGTGTAGAGCTATCGCCAGAGGCTATACTCTTGCTGCAAAGGGAGCCTGGCCCATGCGCTGGGTAAATCGTTAAACTGTCTGGCAAATGAGAGATGCGTTCAAAAAGGCTGCGGTGAAGCTCTGATAGCAAGGTCTCCGTCATCTCATCACCTAACAGGTCAGGCCTGCCAACGCCGCCAATTAGCAAAAAATCACCTGTGAATGCGGCTATAAGCGCCTCGCCTTCATAGCATAGCCAGGTCAGATGCTCGGGCGTATGACCTGGAGTATGTAGTGCCTTTAGCTTTACCTGTCCGATGGATATGTCATCGCCATTGTGCACTGCCACATCAGCATATTTCGGTAACCAGGCTTTGCCACCTTCAACAGAGCAGTAGATCTTCGGTTGTCCTTGAAAGAGATGCTTGAGCTCTTTAGCGCCGGAAACAAAGTCGGCATGTACATGTGTCTCTAAGACAGCTTTCAAAGTCAAGTTTTGGGATTTTATATAATCCGCAACGGGAGCAGCCACTCGAACAGGATCAATCACCGCACATTCCTGTGTCGTTGGATCTATCACCAAATAAGTACGAACAGATAACGGCTGATACACGAAGGTCTTAAGACGCATGTAGCACACTTCCTATGATCACCAATATTGTTGTGATCATGGCACACGGAAAGAAAACTTAACAAGAATAAGGAAGGGAATTAAACGCAGAGGCGCAGAGGCGCGAAGAAGCAAAGGAAATAAAATCTTAAAACGCTTAAATTAAGCAATTTAGACTTTTCTTTTCTTTGCCTCTTCGCGCCTCTGCGCCTTTGCGTTTAATTCCTTTTCCATACATACTAGTTACAAAAATTTGGAGGAAAACATGACTGCACCGCAACCTGGAATCTTTGCTTCTATCGACACCTTCCTAATGTCCTGGGAAGAAGAGCGGAAAAACAATGTTACTTTATTTGAAGCAATCCCAGATCGTCTGTGGCATGAAGAACTCATACCAGGCTACCGCTCACTAGCGCGTTTGGCGTGGCATATCATCTTAACGCCTAGCGAAGCGTTAGCACGCACAGGTCTTAAAATTGAAAGCCCCTCTGAACATGATCCAGTGCCGAGCGACCCACAGGAAATTATTCGCGACTATGAAATGGTTGCTAAATCAGTCGCTGAACAAGTAAAGAAAAACTGGAATGATGAGACGCTTCAACAGTCTGATGACATGTACGGTCAAACATGGACTCGCAGCGCCAGCCTGACCATGCTCATCCACCATATGATCCATCATCGTGGACAAATGACTGCTCTCCTACGTCTCGGCAACGCCAAAGTGCCAGGCCTTTACGGCCCAGCACTAGAAGAATGGGCACAGTTCGGTATGACCGCTCCCGAAGTCTAAACCAACTTTCTTTTGCGTTGGTATGCGTAGAACAGCCCCAGAGCTAATAAAGAGGCCAACACCAGGTAAGTGGCGGGCTCTGGAAGCACTAAGGTAACACGTGTCGGCCCATCACTGGGTAGCCACGTGGCACCTCCATCTAGTGATAGCTCTGTGAACACATCAAAAAAACTATCAATGCGAAACAGACCTCCACCAATATTTGTAACTTCGGTCTGACCTAATGATGCTAAAATTGGGCTCTCCCTTATTAGAATGCCGCCACCAACTAGGTTCAGCGACAACACCTCTGTAGCAAAAAGTCCAGTGACGTTGCCAACCTTGTTGAGAACTAACACCTCAACAGGTCCTGACATTTCTACTGGTATACTCCCCGGTTGAATCGTTGCGTGGAGCAATGAATCAAATTGCTCCAGCTCGTTAGGTCCTAATGGAGTGCGTACAATATTAGTGAAATCGTAGTGGCTGATATTATTCACTGTGAAAAGTAAGGGTGGATATTCTACGTGAACGTCGTTAGCGGTGCGATAATGTCCGGTGACAGGTGGTAAACTTGGGTCATTAGTAATGATAAAAGCCTGCGCAAGAGAGAAAATTCCTATACTAAATACAGATGAAGACACAAAAAATTTATAAAAACTCATACTCTGACCTCCTTTGTATTAAAAAGATCATTGCAGCAAATTATTCTTATAATTTACAACGTAAGCTTTTATTTTACAATGCTTATAGTTAACGACTTACGTCAAATTAATAGTTCAAGGAGTATCAAGAGAAATTTAATCTAGGCAGATACGGGGCGTATAACAGCAGGGCTGATAACAACGCGTCCTCTGGCCCTTACAGCTGTCATCAAGGTAAGGCGCGATACATTCTTTAATGCACGCCATTTTGTCCCTTGCAGCAGACTTTCCAGCCTCGTAGATTTGTGCCTTCATTTCATCGTTAAAGCACCCTACGCCGCACGTCTTGGGCCGGATGACGACTGTAGCTCCTCGTGTGCATCCTTCGTTCTGCCACATAAAGGCGATCTCAGCGCTACGCTTGGCTACTTGGAATAAGTTGGTGGGAAAAGTGCTCGGAAGCATCTCGCATAAATCCACTGCAATAATTACCTCTGCGCCAAGATCTCGCGCAACTTTGACGGGTACAGGGTTGATCACTCCACCATCCACAAGGATCCTGCCCAGATGTTCGCAGGGAACGAACACAAAGGGAATCGAGCACGATGCTTGAACAGCCTTAAGTAAACAACCGGATCCCATTGGTACTAATTCAGCAGTATGCAGGTCACTAGCTACAATAACTAATGGTATTTTCAGATCCTCAAAGGTATCTGCACACAAGTGTTTCCTCAATACTCTGTACATTGACCTATCTTGAGAGAGTCCAAAGCGACAGTTCCAAACATCCAAGTCAAACATCGACTGCGATCGAATGCCCCACACCGCATGCTTGATGCTTGAAATATCAGGGTTGTCTGCATATAGTGCACCCACAATACTACCCGCGCTGCACCCCACAATCAAATCAATGGGAATGCCCGCATTTTCTAACTCCTCCAAAACCCCTACATGCGCCATGCCTCGAACGCCGCCACTGCCCAAAACCAGTGCAACTCGGATTCTCTCTGGAACCTCAAAAGCCTCAGGCTGTTCCGGGCAATCAGCAGGATGGTAGAGATGCGGGCAACACCCCGTACAGGCTACCAAAAGAAGTAAAATGGTGTGAAAAAAACTCTTTAACATAAGAGCTGCAATAAAACATACTTACCGCTCTGTGTCAAGTGCTTGCGAAAGTGACCTCTCCTCGAAAGAAAAATGTTTATTTTTTTACTCCAACCTCATAGTTTGAAATTAATGGGAACAGAGGCTTTCTCCCTAGAGAGAGCCTCCAACTAAGGGAGTCAAACATGAGCAAATCATTTATCACGCTAGCTTCTGCCTGCGTCTTTCTAATGGCCTGCAATCAGGAAAAACCTGCGAATGGCCAAAATGCTGGTAATACGAGACAACAGGTTTCCCTAGCTGACGAAGCGCCAGGAGTTACCGAAGCTGATCGTCGCATTACCCAAGACATCAGAAAAGCTTTGGCCGATAGAAAAACGCTCTCCGACCATGCTAAAAACGTCCGCGTGGTGACAACACAAAGTGTTGTAGAGCTGTCGGGTCCTGTGGACACTGAAGCAGAGAAAAAAGAAGTCGGTGTGATAGCAGAAACGATTCCTGGTGTTTCAAAAGTAAACAACCAGCTTGAAGTGACATCTAAAGGTTATTAATCCAAACAGGGCACACCGCTAAGTGGTCGTGTCCTTTACTTGTGAGGTTGCTATGGGAAGGATGCTAATTCTTTGGCTATTGGGAGTGCCAATCAGCTTATTAATCATTCTCAAATTAATGGGAGTGATATAAGCTCCTAGGGCATGAAAACATTATACGCCATCATTATCACCACAGCAATAACCTGGGCCTGGATTGGCGCATACTTTTGGTGGGGCGGAGAAGTTAACTCGCCCCTATTTCCTTTCTTTGGCGCAACGCTGATGTGGATACCAGGCATCTGTGCGCTTGTGATCGCGCGACGTGAAGGTTTTAAACTGCCCATTATTAAGAAACCTGGAATGATTGAACTGGTGGCGGTTTTGCTCTGCAGCTTCCTGGTCTCCATGAGCATTATTTTGAGCTTCCCCTTCGCCACTTTCGCCCCCATGGCTTTAGGCTGGGATTCGCTATCCGCTATTTTGATTACTACCATTTTCTTGGGAGCCACCATCAATGGCATAGCAGCATTAGGCGAAGAGCTCTTCTGGCGTGGATATCTTCATGAAAAACTCAAGTACTTGGGAATCGTCCGCGCCTCGCTAATTATCGGTACGGCTTGGGGCATTTGGCACGCTCCCATTATCTTAATGGGCTACAACTACCCCACACATGAGTGGCTGGGCGTTGTGATGATGACCCTTATCACGATATCAATCAGCCCTATTCAGTTTTTTCTGCGTGAAGAAAGCGGAGCCATCATGGCTCCTGCAATCTTTCACGGCGTGTTCAATGCAATGGCAGGGCTAGCATTCTTGGTTTACACCAAGCCGGACACCCTGTTTGTTGGCGCCACAGGAATCGTTGGATTTGTATTCTTCAGCATCGCCTCATGGGTGATCCTGAAGTATTATGCCAAAAAAATCGCTACTTAATAGCGATGTACAAATTGACGACGGGTGGCTGTTCAGCGAACTGGCTGCCGTAAACTTCGTAGTCACTCATAAAAGTACGGTCCAGCCCGGAACTCCACACTTCCATCCATGTACTGACCAATGCCATCGGATGCGGACCGGCTGCTACAAAATGCGCAAATTTGGCAGCTGAGACATTTTTGATGGCAAAGCCAGCAGGAATTTCTTCTACTTTATCTACAGCGCAGCCAACCACCAACGTATATAAGCCGTTGTGATCGCTTTCATAATCGGTATAAAGCCCAAAAACCTCTTCTGATGATTTGTGAGGGATTTTTGTTGTCGCTTTTTCCTCTTTAAACCGCTGCCAAAGACCGCCAATATTCTCCTGCGCGTGCGCATTATCGGTTCTGACGGCAATCCCCATTACTTGAAATGCTGGGCGTTCAATAATTGTATAAGCCATGACACTCCCTCCTTTTGATGCCTATGGTACCATGCCAGGGCTCTTATCCGCACCGTTTAACATTTTATTTTACATAAACTCCCAAAAAATGGGATAGCTCAGAACTATTTTATTTACCAAAAGGAAAGTCTCATGGACGCATTAAAAGAAACCTTCGCCAGCCACCACATCTTGGAGCCCGCTAAGAAAGTTAAACACCAAAAGTCCTCATGGCATGTGATCAAAAACACAGCACAAAAAACTATCGGTCACGTCGGCACCACAATCGGCAGCATCAAGTACCTCTTCGTCAATTCCGCTGCAGATGCACAAACTGTTAGGGAATCGCAAGACTATATTAGAACGGGCCAGAAACTATCAAATTTTGGCATTGAACAATACACCGGCGGCATCCTTCCCGAAAATACTCCGTTCCAAGCGTTTGCTCAATATGCAGAAGTTCCACCTCCACAAATGGTACCTCAAGCAGCATTAAGCTTTGAGCTCAACAATCATATGGAGAGGCTCTCAGCTAGCACCGGCGCTAAGATGACTGCTGTAAAAGTTACTCCCGACGTATTTGATCCAGAGGCTCTGCTTGTGATGCTAAATGCTATCAATAGCCAGACCCTCCGCGACTTTGCAAACGGCCCGAACTTGGTCAACGCCATCATCCGTGAATCCAAATATGGAAAAATAACCATTCGTTGTGGCATCTACGACGATCCGGTAAAGGCTGCACAGTTTCTTGCAATCGTAAAGCAGGCATTGCAAAAGGGAGAAACGGTGCCCGAGAACGTACGTATCGCTGCCCATAATCTTTGTTCATATGGTGTTGCCAAAGAAAGCAGTCAAAAAGGAAAGTCCGACACGAAAGTTACTAAACTCATGGGCGAAGCTGACCTTATTGTTGGTCAGCAAACACAAATACACCATTTAGAGGTTGAGATAGATGCTTGGCTTAAAAAACAAATATCTCCGCAGATAGGCATTCATTTCACTAGCTTTGAACCTACTGGAAAAATCCTTGGTGACTCCACTGACTCCCATGAGCGAAATATAGACGGTACAGCAACCTATATTAGATGGCTCCAAAAGTCCTTCTACTCAGAAAATCCACCCGCTTTCTTAACAACAAAAAAAGGGCAACCGCTCTATGTGGCAAGACAACTCGATCACGAACGCAATCGATTAATCCGTGCAGAGAAAAAGCTCTTAGCTTGTCTAAAGCGCGACAAGAGGAAAATGCGTATCCCTGAGTTGGAAGCTCAAGTAGAGCGACACAAACAGACAATTAGGGATAAAACAGACGAACTAAAAAACTCTCTGCACATGCTTACAACTATGCTACAAGAGCTATCGCAGGTGAGCGATGAAGAAGATCCACAAAAGGTTATAGCTACTAAGTTAGTAGCACACTACTTAACCATCCAATTGGGTCAATACGATGAAAGCTGGCCTGCTATGACACGTGCACAGGAGCTTGCTCTATCTTTCCTTATTGATTACGTCCTCGACGTCATCACCCAGCTTAATTGCAAAAGTGGCGTCGACCGCACTGGTTTAGCTGCCGCTATTTTCTATGCTCTGGAACAAATGATCGAACGCGACCTAGACGCAGGCAAAACAAGAGCCCAAGCATTAGAGCATGCCTACAACTTCCTACTTAGCTTCTTAGATAACGTGCACGCAATGGACGTCGCCATAAAACAAGATCATGGAAGTGATAAAGCCATCGACCTAGATGCTTGGCTCGAATCCGAAGTTGGTCAGCCCTTTAAGGAAACTGTTAATTTCCAACGAGATATCTTTGCCTATGTTATGGGAATATCGGAACCATTGGAATTTCACTCATCCGGATTCAGAGGCCTAAAGTGGAAGCTAAACCGCATGATGTTTGATTGGTTACCAAGTTTTATCCATGACACCGCATCAGGGAACTGGATAAGATTAACAACGCCGAGCACGTCAACTCCAAATCAGCGCAAGCTAACCAATGAGGGCCATCAATTGTTCATCGGACCAGCTTACGAGCGCAATGGCTAGACCGTTCGTTCCGCAATGAGAACATGGACAATATGGACCTTATGGACAAAAAACTACGTCCATAAGGTCCATAGGGTCCATAAGGTCCATATCGTCTATCAATGTACATAAAAAAACAGAATGCTGCGCTCACATGGCTGGGGGCTAGAACGAGTCTACTGCTAACGCAGTTGGGACATCACTACTGTCTACTGCGGCAGCAGTTTCCTCTTCCTAGCCCCCAGCCGCGTGAGCGCAGCCAAGAAACCTCGTTACGTCTTTGGCGGCTTGTTTCTTTTCAAGAAGATGCCAAGCGCCATTACGAGGAATAACACAATGAAGATAAAGAACAAAATTTTTGCTATTTCTACTGCTCCAGCAGCGATGCCGCCAAACCCAAAAAGAGCTGCTACAATAGCTATGAGCAAGAAAACAATAGCCCAGCGTATCAACATAATTTTCTCCTCTTCTTCTGAAACTATTTCTTTACCATATAGCGCAAATTACTCGCTATATGTTCTAACCAAAAAAAATCTTCATATTAAAGCGACGGATACAGTACACATTGCGGCATGGGAATTTGGGATAGAAAAAGTGTAGAATTATTACGTGAAAGCGATCAAGCCGGTGTGCATCAGCTAAAGCGTACTCTTGGAGCTGGTGACCTTGTCCTACTTGGCATTGGAGCTATCATTGGCGCTGGTCTTTTTTCTATTACAGGAATCGCCGCTGCTGATAATGCTGGACCCGCCATCATCATTTCCTTCCTGATCGCTGCACTTGGTTGTTCGTTCGCTGCTCTTTGCTATAGCGAGATGGCAGCCATGATCCCGGTCTCCGGCAGTGCCTACACCTATGCCTATGCCACCCTGGGAGAGCTTTTGGCCTGGATCATCGGGTGGGACTTAATTCTGGAATATGCTGTTGGCGCAGCGACGGTATCCATCAGCTGGTCAGCCTATGCCACCTCGCTCATGCATGATCTTAATATACATCTACCCATGCAATGGTTAGCATCGCCTTGGCAACCAGTGCACCTGAACGACGGCACTATGGCCTTTGGCCATGCCAATCTGCCCGCTGTATTTATTGTGGTAGTCCTGTCGCTTGTACTAATCTGGGGTATTAAACAATCCGCCTTTATCAATGCGATAATCGTTGTCCTAAAGGTATCGGTTGTCATCATCTTCATCGCTATTGGCGTCCAATACATCAACCCCGCAAACTACCATCCTTTTATCCCTGAGAACCAAGGTAACTTCGGACGCTTTGGCTGGAGCGGCGTCATGCGCGCCGCGGGCATTATCTTCTTCGCCTATATAGGATTCGATGCGATATCTACCGCGGCCCAGGAAACAAAAGACCCACAAAAGAATGTTCCTAGAGGCATATTGGGATCCTTGGCTATTTGCACTGTTCTCTATGTCGCTTTTGCTGCGGTGCTGGTTGGTCTAGTCAATTACAAAAGATTGGGCGTAGCGGCTCCGATCGCATTAGCCATCGATCAGACGCCTTATGTGTGGCTAAATATTGCTGTTAAGATTGCCATCCTTGCGGGCTTTACCTCTGTCATCTTGGTGATGATGCTGGGTCAGTCACGCATCTTCTTTAGCATGGCTAAAGATGGCCTGTTACCGCCGCTGTTTGCTGAATTGCATCCGCGCTTTGACACTCCCTGGCGCGCTAATATCGTCCTAATGCTCCTAGTCTCCCTTTTTGGAGCCTTTGCACCGATACACCTTGTTGGCGAAATGACTAGCATTGGCACACTATTAGCCTTTACCATCGTCTGCGCTTCGGTGCTGATCCTTCGCTACCAACACCCCGAAATACCACGAGATTTTCGAACTCCTTGGGTTCCTGTTATTCCCCTGCTTGGCATATTGCTTTGCGTTTCAATGATGATAAGTTTGGGTTGGGAAAACTGGGCACGCCTGCTAGGATGGCTATTGATCGGCTTAGTCGTCTATTGGATATATGGATCTCGCCACAGCAACTTAAAACGATAGTATCATGAAAAAACTACTCCTATTTCTTTTGATCGCCATTGCCATCATCGCCATCACAGCGGCCTATCTAGATCGTGGCCATAAGCAAAACACTGACGAACTGGTGCTTTATGGTAATGTTGATGTTCGCCAAGTGGAGCTGGGCTTTCGCGTTGCAGGACGAGTCGTCTTTATGCCTTTCCAGGAAGGCGACCAAGTTGAGGTTGGTCAGCTAATGGCCCGCCTTGACCAGCAACCTTTCTGGGATCAAGTTCGCCAAGCCGAAGCAAACCTAGAATCGGTTAAAACCTCCCTTGACAATGCTGAAAAGGTCTACGCACGACGAAAGATCTTGGTGGAGACCGGTGGCGTTTCCACAGAAGATTTTGATAACTCCCTATCTTCACGAAATGTCTTTCAGTCGAACCAAAAGCAATCCAATGCTGCTCTGGGTGTTGCCCTGACCGATTTAAGAGATACGGAAGTGTATGCGCCAGCCAGTGGTGTCATCCTAACACGCATTCGTGAACCAGGAACGGTTGTTAAACCGAGCGATCCTGTCTACACACTTTCTCTATCCGATCCCATTTGGGTGCGTGCTTTTGTCACAGAGCCACAGCTAGGTTTGATCTATCAAGGCATGCCTGCAGAGGTCTACACCGACACTCCCGATGGCAAAGTATACACTGGACATATCGGCTTCATCAGCCCAGTCGCAGAATTTACGCCAAAAACCGTAGAGACATCGCAACTGCGCACTGATCTTGTTTATCGCCTGCGCGTTATCGCGGACAATCCAGACAAGTTCCTGAAGCAGGGTATGCCTGTCACAGTAAAGTTCAAATTAGATCAGAATAAGGATGCTCGGTGAAAGAGCCTCTGGTCGATATCCATGATATCTCAAAACACTTTGAAGGCTCCCCACATCTAGCCTTGAAAGATATCAATGCAACAATCCCTCGTGGAGAGATTGTCGGCCTGGCTGGCCCCGACGGTGCCGGCAAAACAACGCTCATTCGTCTTATAGCAGGCCTGTTAAAACCCACCACCGGAAAAATCACGGTTGATGGCCTAGATACTATTCAAGACGCCTCTGCCATCCGTCACATCATCGGCTACATGCCTCAAAAGTTCGGTCTCTACGAAGATCTAACGGTACAGCAAAACCTACAACTCTACGCCGATCTGCGTGGCGTGACCGGAGACCAACGCCAAGAGATTTTTGCGAATTTGCTGTCGTTCACAGCTTTAAAGCCATTCGTCGACAGACTAGCCAAAGCGCTATCCGGAGGTATGAAACAAAAACTAGGGCTTGCTTGCGCACTAATTAGGAAACCCACATTACTTCTTTTGGATGAGCCTAGCGTCGGAGTCGATCCGGTCTCGCGCCGTGAACTTTGGAAAATGGTTAATAACCTGCTCGACGATGGCATCTCGGTCGTTTGGAGCACTGCGTATCTAGACGAAGCAGAAAAATGCAATACGGTCCTCCTTCTGAATGAAGGTCAGCTGGTTTTTTACGGAAAACCAGACAAGCTGGCACAACGTGTCGATGGCCGTGTCTTTCGCCTTTCACCCGTCACCACCAACGCGCGCGAAGTCTTGATGCATGCGCTCCAACAGCCTGATGTCATTGATGGCGTGATCCAAGGCGATGATGTGCGCATTGTCACCAAAGATAAAGACGCCAAAATTGATGTAGCTGCTCTACAAGGCGGTCCTGATGCACGTTTGATTCCAACATCCCCGCGCTTTGAGGATGCCTTCATCGATATCCTTGGTGGCGCACCAAAAGGTCCTTCGCCATTAGCTGAAAAGACTCCTGAAGTGAAAACCACACGCACTGTGATGATCGAGGCACAAGCGCTAACCAAACGCTTCGGCACCTTCACCGCAGCCAGCCATATCAACTTAAGTGTTCGTACAGGCGAGATCTTTGGCCTCCTAGGACCAAATGGCGCGGGCAAAACAACCACATTTAAAATGATGTGTGGATTGCTAAAGCCCACCGAAGGCAAGTCTTCCGTCAATGGCATTGATTTACAAGATGCTCCTGGCAAAGCTCGAGCGCAAATAGGCTATATGGCGCAAAAGTTCTCGCTCTATGGAGATCTGAGTGTCCGCGAAAATCTCGAGTTCTTTTCAGGCGTGTATGGCCTATGGGGAAATAAGCAACTGGATGCCATCCAAGAAATGGTAGAAACATTTCACCTTAAAGACTATCTAAAAGAACCTGCAGATCGCTTGCCGCTTGGCTACAAGCAACGACTAGCCCTCTCCTGCGCTCTTATGCATAATCCGTTAGTCCTCTTTCTAGACGAACCTACATCGGGCGTAGATCCCATAACACGAAGAGAGTTCTGGAGCCATATCAACAGTCTGGTACAAAAGAATGTCACCGTTATCGTCACCACACACTTTATGGACGAAGCAGAATACTGCGACCGCATCGCACTCGTTTATCGCAGTAAACTGATTCGCATGGGAACGCCAGAGGATCTTAAGGAAACGGCCAAAACGGAGCAAAATCCTTGCCCTACTTTAGAAGATGCCTTTATTCGTGCTATTGAAGTTTACGACATGGAAAATGGCAAAGATGACAAACGTTAGCGATACTGGACACTTCCGACGCCTAAAAGCTTTGATCGTGAAGGAATTCTACCAGATCATTCGCGACCCCAGCAGCATCCTCATCAGCGGTTTGCTGCCGCTTCTTTTGCTATTCATCTATGGCTCTGGAGTCTCTCTCGATGTCGATCATCTTAATGTGGGGCTAGTCCTAGAAGATACCTCCCCTGATGCCACCAGCTTTGCACAAGCATTAACCGATTCCCGATATTTTAATATCAAGCTGGCTCGTGATCGTCGTGAACTTGACTACGACCTAATGCGTGGTGCACTGCGAGGTATTGTGATAGTACCCAGCTACTTTTCTGCCTTCAGAGAAAAACCTGATCAGCCAGCACCGATTATGGTCATAGCCGATGGCAGCGAACCAAATACGGCAAAGTTCGTGACAAACTATGTCCAAGGCGCCTGGCAACTATGGCTGCGGCAAGAAAAAATCACCAGCGACATCCGTGGTCTACCGCTCATAGGTATTCAGCCTCGCTTCTGGTTTAACGAGGAGCTAGAAAGCCGCAACTACCTCATCCCAGGATCCCTTGCCATCATCATGACACTGATTGGAACATTGCTAACCGCCCTGGTCGTAGCGCGCGAATGGGAGCGTGGCACCATGGAGGCCATGATGTCGACACCAGTCAGCATCCTAGAGCTATTAGTTGGCAAACTGATCCCCTACTACTTTCTAGCCATGGGAACATTGGTGCTGGTTGTAGGATTAGCGCTGCTGTTCTACGAGATTCCCTTCCGAGGATCGTGGTTTGCGCTCTTTGTTATATCCGGAGCTTTCCTCTTTCCCGCGTTAGGCCTCGGCCTGCTTATTTCTACAGTAGCTCGCACGCAGCTTGTCGCCGCACAAATGGCGCTGGTATCCGCTTTTCTTCCAGCATTCATTTTGTCCGGTTTTATATTCGAAATCTCCAGCATGCCAGCCGTTATTCAAGCGATCACCTATGTAATACCAGCGCGCTATTATGTTTCATGCCTACAAACGCTGTTTTTGGTGGGAGATGACTGGAGCCTCTTTGCAGGTAATTTAATTCCTATGCTGTTGGTTGGAACCTTCTTCTTCGGCATCACTGCACGTAAAACCGTGAAGAGGCTCGACTAACATGTGGCATCGCATATTCGCACTCGTAGTAAAAGAAATCATGGCGGCCCTCAAAGACAAGAAGGCGCGCTTAGTATTAATAGTCCCTCCTATCACGCAGCTTTGCATCTTTACTTTTGCCGCAACCTTGGACGTGCAGAACGTTCCTATCGGCATCCTAAACCGAGATAATGGTGAGAAGGCGTTTGAACTCGTCCAACGCTTCCATGGCTCGCCAATGTTTCAGCATATTGTCTACCTAGATTCCGTTGAGGAAATAACTCCCTTCATCGATGATCAGAAGGGAATCATGGTGCTTTCGATAGATGAGCAGTTCTCACGTAACATCGATGCTGAACGTCCCGCCAATATCCAGATGATCCTCGATGGTAGAAAATCAAACACCGCACAGATCGTCGCAGGATACTCCAGCGAGATTATCGATTTATATAATCGCGAAACCATGAAGCGACTTGGCGTTAAACAACAACCCACCTACTTGATCCCGCGCTATTGGTTTAACCCTAACCTTTACTACTACTGGTACAATGTACCCAGTCTGGTCGGCGTTCTGACAATGCTGGTGGCTTTGGTAGTAACGGCTATGTCGGTCGCGCGCGAGCGTGAAATGGGAACTTTCGACCAATTACTAGTGTCGCCCCTGTCTCCTATTGAAATTATGATAGGAAAGCTCATTCCCGCCATGATCATCGGCATCGCGGAGGGATCTATTATCATATTCGTTGGAATCTTCCTCTTTCAAGTGCCCTTCATGGGAGAGCTGTGGCTGCTCTACGCAGGCTTGTTAGTCTTCGTCGCGGCGGTTGTAGGAATAGGTCTGTTTATTTCGTCATTATGTTCAACACAACAGCAAGCAATCTTGGGATCGTTTGTATTTACCTCTCCGGCAGTATTATTGTCAGGATTCGCCACGCCAATTGAAAATATGCCGCAGTTTTTGCAGTACATCACTTACGCCAATCCACTGCGCTACATGCTAGTCATTAGTAAAGGTCTATTTTTGAAAGCTATTCCGGCCGATATTGTGTTCAGCAATATGTGGCCCATGGCCATCATCGCCTGCTTCACTTTGACCGCTGCAACTCTAATGTTCCGCAGCAAACTCGAGTAATCTTTTTTTATGAACCTTATGGACCATATGGACCTTATAGACCTTATGGACCCATTCTCATGTCCATTGCAGAAGTTGTGAACGGCATAAAAAGGTCCTAATAACATAGGGTCCATGTCTAGTCCGCTTCCACGCAGCAGTTAGCGCAGCACATAGGGCAATATACCACCGTTTCGGTAGTACTCTTTTTCCAATGGCGTGTCTAAGTGCGAGCGCTATACTAATCAGCTAACTACGCTGAAGATTCGTAGAACCTTGTTATTCATCATTTTATCCTTGCAATATTATAGCTTAATGTACATAGTATAACACGGCCGTAATCACAATTAACAAATTAAAAGGCAATTCATGGATTCAATTAAGAATATTTTAAACACAATATCAAATTATTTACCCAGTCTTCCAAAGCCCGCTGACATTGGCGTTACATTATGCTCTGTAGCTATTCCAGCGTTAACTGCCCCACGCAGCGACAGCGAGGATACCGACAGTGGTTTTTTCACCGTACTACCTTTGGTTGCCGCACCGGTCTTGGCTGTAGGCGTATATGTGGCAATCAATAGATGCAAGCAGAACGAAATCGCTCCAATCAACATGCCACCAACTAGACCTCAGCTAATTCAAGCAGTGAACGCAGCGCTTGTCTTCAACCCAAACGGGGTGAAATATACTATCGGGGGTGGCTACGCAGTTGCTCTATCTAACTTCACTACTGTTAAAACTACATACAGTGACACAGCAGGGGATCTGCGTGCGGAATTGGCAGAAAGATACGACGTAGAAACCGATAGAATCGGTATATCTTATATGGGCGCGCCCCTTGCAGACAGTATTAACCTCTCAGGGTATTGGGTGGATGGCTATCCGCTTAATATAAGAGTTACAGAAAAACGTATAAAATCAGCTCGTTCTACTGCTCCAGTCAACATTCCACCAGCAATCCCTCAGCAACTTCCGGCAGAGCTTAATCAAAATGTCGTACCAGCACGGCCTTTACCTCAAAATGCGGGCACAACAGCTGTTTCTATTCGCGAACAAGTTATTAAAGCCGGGGTTTTATACAGAACGTTCACTCATAACTCTGTTGCCCAAACTAACTACGGACAAAAAATTATCGATCTCCGTGAAGAATTCGCCAGAGTAAACAATGTAGACCCCGAGACGGTAAAAGTATTTTATGCTGGTACTGAGATTACAAACAGTGATACGGCGATATGCGACCTAACACAAAACGGTGACGGTCAAGTTTTAATTACGTCCGAAGCACCGTCTAAGCCTAAAAAATCAGATCGTTCTACTGCTCCAAGCAACACTCAAGAAACACCCCCCCAGCAACTTGCGGGCGAGCCTAGTCAAGATGTTGCGGACATAAAACCGGACGCTCTCTATCGTAAACATGTTATGCAGGGGCCCGTTTTATACATGACATTCAATAGTCGCGGTTTTGCCCAAACTACGTACGGACAAAAGGTTATGGATCTCCGTGCCGAATTTGCAGCAGCACGCAATATAAGTATCGATACGGTAAAGGTATCTTATGGCGGCAAAGACATCACAGACAGCGACAAGACGCTGTACGACCTAACAGAAAATGGCAGTGGTCAAGTTTTAGTTCGAGAGTCTTTAAATTAAAAAACAACTCGGAATGCAGAGTATATAGTATCTTTCTACCCTACCCAGGCCGAAGCAAAGCAGAGGCCTGGGCGCCATGCAAGTAATACTAATTTTATAAGGATAACATCATGGAATCGATTAGAGAGCTCTACAACAATGTTTCACATGCGCTATCAAGTATCCCTCGGGCTGCTGTGATAGGCACTATAATGTGCACCGTCATTACTCCAGCCTTAGCAGCCTTAAAAAATGATAACCAAGTTGTGAGTAGCGAGTTTACGGTTTTACCATACGTTGCGGGAGCGATATTAGTAGTTGCTGCCTGCGCTTTATTAAAAAAATGCGGCCCGCCACGCCAGCAGCAAGACTTAGCCGCCTTGCGCAGAGCACCAGCATTCGGAAGGCCCGCACAGAGAGCGGCGGCGGCGGACCTCGACTTTTCCTCTATATTTCTTCCTATTGTAGCCATAGGCGACATTGTACGACTCTCTACTGCAGATGTGGTATACCAGAACGTTGGGCTGGAAAATAACGGCAGGGAAGTGATGAACGCGATTCGTCTTAGAATGCCTAACGAAAGGGCACACATACTTCTCGCCCAAGGTCGCAGCGGCAAGCACCAACAGCTAGATCTGGATGTCGATCAAACAGTCGCCGAAATTCTCGAGGCGGGAGACGTTGATACAGAGAAGATGAAAAATCGCCTAAGGCCCATGGACTTACAATTGGTGATACCCCAGCAAAGCAAAAGATTTAAAACCACCAAATCCGCGATGCAAACTCAGAGACTTTAAAACTTAATAAAAAGAAGAAATTTATGCAGCCAACAAATCTCGCAACATCAGTAGTTCCCAATTTCGATATTAATTTACCCATTGAAACCAAAGGAGACGCTATTAGATTCCATGGCGTTGATGAATGTTACCAAGGTATTGGGCTAGAAAACACGGGTAACGAGCTTCAACGAGCGATGCTGGATTGCTGCATGCTCAGCGCAAAAAGTATATATGTTTGGCATCCAAAACCCGGTAAGAACCACATCGTATCGTTAGAGACTGATCAATCAATACGAAAGATCCTTGAAAACGAAGAGATAGACATCCAACCTTTTGTAAGCGGTGAAAAGGCGTTAAAACTCATTCTCGATAATAAAACGTTACCTAATCCACGAGAATTAAACACTAAATCCGCTAGAAAACTAGATCGTAACAACATTAATTAATAAGGTGATCACGCAACCAATTAATAACTTATTCAATTCTATTTCACAATCACTACCTAGTATCCCATAGTCGCCACCATAGGTGTAACATTATACACAATTGCGGCTCCTGCTTTGGCTCTTACAAATAATGATGAGACCATAGAACAAAGTGGATTTTCTGTTCTACAATGCACTTCTGCATTAATAGGTTTAAGTATTTGTGTTTTGTTATTAAAAACATGTAGCCTACCAGCGCAACAAAAACCGCTGAAACTAAATGCTAAGCCAAAATGTACAAAATTGGACATCAATACTCCCTTCGAAGCCAAAGGCCAACCGTTAGGAGTCTACGCTTATAACAGGGATGCATCGATTTTAATTGATATTCCCCCCATTGGATTCGAAAACACAGGTTTGGAGGTAATGGAAGCGATTTATGAGCAGACTGGGCTTTGTTTAGTGATGTATGGAGACAACAGTGTTGGTGATGACAAGATCTTAGACCTGATATCGACTCGAACAATCAAGGAACTTTTTGAATCCGAACAGTTTGATACAAAAAATTTCGCAATATGTATGAGTCTAACAAGTGCAAAGCGCTTTGAACAAAACTTTCCAGGAAGTTTAAATAATCTTCCAGCTTTCCGAAGACTGCATAATACTAAAAGAGTACGATAAGACCCATCCTCGCTTGTCTCGCTGCATGGACCTTATGGACGATATGGACCTTATAGACCTTATGGACATAATTGAGAGTCCATAAAGTCCATATCGTCCATAAGGTCCTTAAGGTCCATGGTTCTAGTCCGCTTGACCGTGCAGTAACTGGCGCAACACATAGGGCAATATACCACCGTTTCGGTAGTATTCGATTTCCAATGGTGTGTCTAATCGTGAGCGCGCGTTTACGTTGCGCACGCTACCATCTACACTAGTTATTTCCACGACAACTTGTTGCTGAGGCTGGAAGCCGGCCTCTAGACCTCTAAGAGCAAATACTTCGTTACCTTTAATTCCAAGGCTTTCATGGCTTTCGTCATTTAGGAACTCTAAAGGCAAGACGCCCATACCTATCAGGTTGCTGCGGTGAATGCGTTCAAAACTTCTGGCGACTACGACCTTTACACCTAACAATGCAGCACCTTTGGCAGCCCAATCTCTGGAGCTTCCCATGCCATAATCTTTGCCTGTGAAGACAATCAGAGGTACGTTGCGCTCCGCATACTTTTCACAAGCATCAAAAATTGGCATGATCACGCCATCAGGCTGCAGCTTGGTAAAACCACCTTCTTTACCCTCAGCCATCTGATTGCGTATGCGCACGTTAGCAAAAGTTCCACGCATCATGACTTCGTGGCTGCCCCTGCGGCTGCCATAACTATTAAAGTCTTCCGGAGAGACGCCATGAGCAAGCAAATACTGTCCGGCTGGCGATTCACTGCGGAAGGCACCTGCAGGAGATATGTGGTCAGTTGTCACCGAATCACCCAACAAAGCTAAGCAACGCATGCCAGTAAGTTTTGGCAAAGGAGGGAGCTCAGCTTTAAAGCTCGCGAAATACGGTGGCTCTTGAATATAGGTACTCTTTGGATCCCAAGCATATTGAGCGCCCTGAGTAACGGCTATTTCCTTCCAGACAGGGTTATCTTCTGTAACATTGGAATAGCGCTTTTGGAACATATCAGGATGCAGTCCCGAAGCTATTGCTTGCTCAATTTCTAGCGATGTTGGCCATAATTCGCGCAAGTAGACTGGTTGACCTTTGCTATCATGAGCTAGTGGCTCCTTTTCCATGTCGATGTCAATGCGACCCGCAAGCGCAAAAGCGACTACTAACGGAGGAGACATCAAAAAGTTCGCTTTGATGGAGCTGTGGATGCGTGCCTCAAAGTTCCTGTTACCACTCAACACGCTAGCTACCACAAGATCGTGGTCCTTAATAGCTTTTTCGATGTTTTCATCTAATGGTCCGCTATTTCCAATACATGTGGTGCAGCCGTAGGCGACTAATTCGAATCCTAGGGCATTCAGATAAGGTGTCAGACCTGTTTTATTCAGGTAGTCGGTCACCACTCGGGAACCAGGAGCCAAACTTGTCTTGATCATCTTGTTAACTTTCAGGCCGCGCTCGACAGCTCTTTTGGCTACCAAGCCCGCGGCAATCATCACTGCAGGGTTGCTAGTATTCGTGCAGCTGGTTATGGCAGCAATAACGATCGAACCATGCGTCAAGACAACATCACATTGATCTTCAGGGTGTTTTGTCGCTTCAGCTTCGTCGTCAGAGTAGCCAGGGCTAACTACTGCTGGAGTCATGGGACGGTTGGTTACCATCTCCTCTTCGCTCCAATTCGGTCCGGGCTGAACTTTCTCTAGATTGGTCTTACCGCCGGTATCGTGGTCTTCATCTAGTGAGAAAACACCTTCTGAGTGCACACAGATACGCGGATGTAGCTTATCTTCTGCCAATGCATAGCCTGTTCCCGCAGGCGTAATTAATAACTCGCGGAACTTACCTTGCAGATGTGTTAGATCAATACGATCCTGAGGACGCTTTGGCCCTGACACGCAAGGCTTAATAGAGCTTAAATCCAACTTGAGTGTCTTTGTAAACTGCAATTCGCCTTCGTTACGGATACCGAATAGGCCTTGAGCCTCCAGATACTTCTGAACCAACTCGATATGCTCGGCGCTACGTCCTGTCATTCTCAGGTAATCTAAAGTCTTGTTATCGACGGGAAAGAATCCCATCGTCGCGCCATACTCAGGGGCCATATTGGCTATCGTAGCGCGGTCAGCTACTGACAGACTACCGGCGCCAGCACCAAAGAATTCTACAAACTTACCTACAACCTTTTCAGCTCGTAGCATTTCAGTAATGCGCAAGGTCATATCTGTGGCTGTAACACCTTCTTGCAGACTACCGGAAAGACAGACACCAATAACTTCTGGCATCTGCAATGCTACAGGCTGACCAAGCATCGCTGCTTCGGCTTCGATACCGCCTACACCCCAACCAACAACACCTAAACCGTTGATCATGGTGGTGTGGGAATCTGTGCCAACCAATGTGTCGGGATAGATGACTTCAGCGCCATTAGTTTTGCTCGTCGTCACAACGCTAGCAATATGTTCGAGGTTCACTTGGTGGACGATACCAATACCAGGAGGGACTACCTTAAAGGTCTTAAAAGCCTGTTGTCCCCATTTTAGAAAGGCATAGCGCTCTTTATTTCGCGCAAATTCGATCTTGAGGTTAAACAAGAAGGCATCTTCCGTTCCGGAGCGGTCTACCTGTACAGAGTGATCGACAACCAAATCCACAGGTACTTGTGGCTCAATAGACGCCGGGCTAAGCCCTTGCTTAGCTACTGCATCGCGCATGGCAGCCAAATCCACCAACAGCGGTACGCCGGTAAAGTCCTGCAGGATAACGCGTGCTACAATAAAGGGAACGTCGCCGTCGCTGATAATCGTCGGTGTCCAACGAACCATGCGCAGGACATCTTCCTCCTTAACCCGCTTGCCATCACAGTGTCTTAAGAGAGATTCTATCACCACCCTTATAGAAACAGGAAGGTGCGAGATCTTACCAATACCCTGCTCTTCTAGCGCTGGTAGAGAGTAGTATGATTTACCATTGAGTTTGCGTAACGTCTTAAATGAGTCAACAAGCTGGGTCATTTTCGCCTCTTTGTACAGTAAAGAACACTATAAACCGGCAAAGAGATCATTGAAATAATTTCTCATTGCTGCCCATGCGCGCCGAGCTGTTTGCTCTTGATAAAAGGTGCCACCTGCCTTGTTATCCGCTATCGGATTCATGAAAGCATGACCCGTATGACCAAAAGCATAAAGCTGCCAGTCTATATTTGCTTTGGTGAACTCGGCTTCAATGTCAGCTACATCTTGTGGCGGCACTGATGGGTCATCGTGGCCATGGAGAATCAGCGCCGAGCCTTTAGTCCCCGGAACCATTGGCACTTTTTTGGCTTCTTTATCTCCCAGTTTGTACCCAAGAAGTCCATGGAAGCTAACCACTCCCTTGGCGCCAACATTGCTACGGAGTAGCTCGAGAACTACCATACCTCCGAAGCAAAAACCAATGGCAGCAATGCGTGAGGAATCGACCAAAGGATGCTTGGCAAAAACTTCGTAAGCGGCGACGATGCGGCGACGCATCTCCTCGCGATCAAGAAATAGTGGCAGCATAAGCTTCGAGGCTTCAGCATCGGTTTCTACCGGTTTTTCGATGCCATACATATCTGCTGCAAAGGCGATGTAGCCCATGCGTGCAAGGCTTTCGGCCTTGTGTTTAGCGAAGTCATCCAATCCACGCCAAGCGTGAACAACAATAACGCCCGGACGCTTATCTGTAACACCTTTGTCATGACACAGGTAGCCCTTTAGCTCTTTATCGCCAGCTCTGTATTTTAGGTCTTCGCTAACCATGAAATTGTCTCCTTAACTATTGCGCATCACATTGCTATGACAGCGCTTCGTTGTCAAAGTTTTTTTATAAAAAAATCAACGCAAAGACGCGAAGACGCTAAGGAGCAAAGAGGAACATGAATCCCCTTTGCGCCTCTGCTCCTTTGCGTTGAATTCCTCAAATCAAAAATAATCTTGCCATCAAAGTTATGGTGTGGTGTTCTTCCGAACTTATGACGCGCATATTTTTTACAGCACTCTGCACATTACTATTAACCTCTTGTAGCGACAAGGGAGCTACACCAAAGCGCCTGCCGCCAGAGGTTACAACTATAACGGTAACAACTCAGACCGTACCCGCTGACTATGAATATGTCGGTGTGGCTCAAAGTTCCCATTTAGTGGAAATACGCAGTCGCGTGGAAGGATATCTAGAAGAGATTGCCTTTGAAGAAGGCACTTTGGTGAAGCGCGACGACCTTCTTTACACGCTGGACCTTCGTCCTTTCCAGGCAGCTCTAGACAATGCAAATGGAATATTGGCTCAGAACGAGGCTACTTTATGGAATGCCAAGCGCACTACGGAACGTCTGAAGCCTTTGTACGAGAAAAAAGCAGCTAGCCAGCGCGATTTGGACAATGCCATTGCACAAGAACTCTCTAGCGCCGCCTCTGTTGAGTCGGCCAAAGCAAAGGTGCGAGAGGCACAACTTAACCTCGATTACGCTATCATCAAGTCCCCGATCTCAGGCTTATCAAGCCAATCGAACTTTCGTGAAGGTGCGTTGATAACACCGACAGGTTCTTCGAATCTGCTAACAACTATTTCCGTGGTAGATCCTATCTGGGTGAATTTTAGCGTTTCCGATAGCGATATTCTTCGAGGGCATGAAGAGGAAGCAAAAGGTCAACTTAAATACCCCAAAGATATGGACTTTACTGTTCAACTAGTGTTATCTGACGGCTCAACATTTCCCAGCACCGGTAGCGTAGACTTTGCCGACTTCTCCTTGAATCAGAATACTGGCACCATGTCAGTTAGAGCTACCTTTCCAAATCCTAAGTTATTGCTGCGCCCAGGACAATTTGTGCGCGTACGAGTTATCGGAGCTATTCGCCCAGATGCTATGCTAGTGCCGCAAACAGCGGTGTTGCAGGGCAAAAATGGCATGTTCCTCTACGTCGTCAACAAAGAGAGCAAGGTCGAAATGCGGCAAATAGATGCCGGCGATTGGTACAAGAATGACTGGGTTATCAAAGCAGGTATTAAGCCCGGCGATCAAGTCATTATCGATGGCGTTAACAAGGTTCGCTCAGGACAAGTTGTTACCATTAAGGCTCCTGAGGCTGAAAGCTCCGAAGATGACGCACAAAAGAGGTAGAAGCAATGATTTCTGCCTTTTTTATCGAACGTCCAGTTTTTGCAGCGGTTATTTCTATTCTGATAACATTGGCGGGCATCGCTAGCTTCATAAAGCTGCCTGTCGAGCAGTACCCCAATATTACTCCTCCGCTTGTTATGGTAACGGCAAACTATATGGGTGCTGATGCCACCACGGTAGCTAACCTCGTTGCTGCTCCGATTGAGCAGCAGGTAAACGGCGTGGAAAACATGATCTACATGTACTCACAGAATGCCTCTTCCGGCACTATGGCACTTTCGGTTTACTTTGACATTGGCACCAATCCCGACCAAGCGCAGATTAACGTGCAAAACCGCGTGAGCTTGGCGCTTCCACAGCTACCTCAAGAAGTGCAAAAAGTCGGCGTGACGGTTCAGAAGCAATCTCCAAACATTCTACTGATTGTAGCGCTACAATCAACCGATCCGCGCTTCGATGAGATCTTCTTAAGTAACTATGCCACGTTGAATATTCAAGACGAGTTGTTACGCGTAAATGGCGTTAGCGAAGCCAACATTATTGGCGATCGAACCTATGCGATGCGCCTATGGCTTAAGCCCGATCGTATGGCTCAGCTCGAACTAACCACGCAAGATCTCTCCAATGCAATCAGAGAGCAAAATGCTCAATTTGCTGTCGGCCAGATTGGCCAAGCGCCCACTCCAAAGCCCGTAACGATGAACTTCCCAGTCACCACGTTGGGACGCCTAACCGATCCCTCACAGTTTGATGAGATCATTCTTCGCGCCAATCTTGATGGCTCAGAAGTCTTAATGCAAGATGTCGCTCGTGCAGAACTAGGTGCTCAGGATTATAGTGTAGTCGGCACCTTAGATGGTAAAACTGCCACCCTAGTCGCTGTGTACTTGCAGTATGGCGCTAACGCTCTAGAAGTGGCAGAAGCTGTGAAAAAGTCTATGGAGAAGATGGCCGAGAACTTCCCTGCGGGCATTGAGTATTCCATTCCTTACGACACTACAAAATTTATCAAAATATCCATCGCCGAAGTCGAACGCACGATCTTAGAAGCCGCTGTATTAGTCGTGATTGTTGTGTTGGTCTTTTTGCAGAACCTTAGAGCCACGATCGTTCCCGTAGTAGCCATGACCGTATCGATCATAGGCACTTTTGCCGGCATGTACATGCTGGACTTTTCTCTCAACATGCTAACCTTGTTCGGGCTGGTTCTAGCCATAGGTACGGTTGTTGACGACGCCATTGTTGTTGTAGAAAATATTGAACGTAATATGCGTGAGCACGCCCTTCCGCCTATTGAGGCAGCTAAGTTAGCGATGGAAGAAGTAACAGGCCCAGTCATCGCCATCGTCTTCGTCTTATGCGCTGTCTTTATCCCTGTAGCATTCCTAGGAGGTATTGCGGGACAGCTTTATCAGCAGTTCGCTATCACCATCGCTATCTCTGTCATGATCTCGGGCATTGTTGCTATTACATTCAGCCCAGCGCTATCCGCCTTGTTGCTAAAGCTACGAGATAGGCCATCGCGCTTTACTCTCATGTTTAATAGTGTTTTTGATGTCATCACCAATCATTACATTCGCTACGCCAGATGGTTGATTCATCATCCTAAATTAGGAATGTTAAGCTTCGCTGGTGTTTTAGCAGCCATTTACGCTCTCTTTCAGGTCGTGCCGGGCAGCTTTGTACCGGACGAAGACCAAGGCTACATTATTGCCATGAGCATCATGCCCGATGCCTCAAGTGTGGATAGAACCTACCAAGTCGACCAAGAAATCCTAAGAATTGCTAATGAAGATCCAAGTATCGATCATCTGGTCTCGTTCAGTGGCTTTAGCTTTATCGACGGTGTTAACCGTTCAACGTATGGTAGCGACTTCATCGTCCTTAAAGACTGGGCTAAACGCGAAAAACCCTCTGAATTTGCCGATGCTATTCGGCAACGCTTAACCAAGCAGTTCTCCGCCATCCCACAGGGTGTTGTTGTAGGCTTTAATCCTCCGGCTATCCAAGGCTTAGGTACAGTGGGCGGATTCGAGTTTTGGATACAAAACCGTAGCGAACGCACCGTGGCAGAGATGGAAGCAATTGTACAGGACTTTATCGCCAAGGCTAGCAAAAGACCGGAGTTGGCAGGCCTGACAACCTCCTTCCAAGCTAATAACATGCAGCTATACATCGATCTAGACAGGAATAAGGCACGCAGCCTCGGTCTAAATATATCTGATGTCTATGAAACGCTACAAGTTCAGCTGGGCGCCTTGTACGTTAACGACTTTAACAAGTTTGGACGCGTGTACCAAGTGATCATGCAGGCAGAACCTAGCTATAGAAGTTCCCTACAAGGTATTGGTGAGATGTATGTTAAAGGCAAAGAAGGTAACATGATCCCCCTTACCTCCGTTGTCTCTACCAAATTCATCACCGGCCCAACGCTTCTAAGCCGCTTCAATGGATTCATTGCAGCCAAAATTAACGGTAACTCAGGCGCTGGCTATAGCTCCGGTGAAGCTATGAACGCTCTCGAACATGTGGCTCGAGAAGTCCTGCCCGATGATATGACCTTCGCATGGAGCGGACAAAGCTACCAAGAAAGAGCTTCAAGCGGTGCTGCAACAATAATTCTTCTAGCTGGTTTAGTTGTGGTATTTTTGATATTGGCTGCTCTTTACGAACGATGGTCACTACCTGTAGCTATCCTGTTAGCGGTGCCATTTGGTATTTTGGGCGCCTTGCTGGCCACATGGTTCCGCGGACTTGCCAATGACATCTACTTCCAGGTCGGTTTGGTCACTCTAATCGGCCTATCGGCCAAAAATGCTATCTTAATCGTGGAATTTGCACTGATTAAAGAACAAGAGGGGCTATCTAGCATCGATGCAGCCCTAGAGGCAGCGCGCCTGCGCTTCCGAGCCATCCTAATGACTTCATTAACCTTTATCTTTGGTGTAATCCCTCTTGTTATCAGCACCGGAGCAGGTGCTGCTAGCCGTCACGCCGTTGGCACAGGCGTTTTAGGCGGAATGATAGGCGCCACTGCCCTTGCCATTTTCTTTGTGCCATTGTTCTATGTTTTAATTCAGGGTTGGACACAAAGGAAGCAGTCATGATCGGAAAGATTGGACGCCTATGCTTCTCCATTGTTCTACTCTCCACAACATGCTGTAACCTGGCACCACGCTATTTCCGCCCTCATATTGATTTCCCAGAACAATGGTATCGCGACCATTGTATCAATGTGAGCGATTATAACATCCGCTGGTGGGAAGATTTTGGTGATCCCGTTCTTACATGCCTAATCAAAGAGGCTTTAAGCTATAATCCAGACCTCTATCTCGCTACTGAACGTCTATGTGAGTTCTATGCTAAGTTTCGCATCACTGTTGCAGACCGCCTGCCATATATCACAGGCAATTTCAACGTTGTGAAGCAACAGCTCTCAGCCTCCATAGCCCCTCTAGAAGGTCAGTCGCGGATTCAAGATACTTTTATGCTGTTTTCCGCGGCAACCTGGGAGATGGACCTGTGGGGTCAACTAGAAAATCGATCCGTAGCTGCTTGGAACCAATGGCTAGCGCAGTCTCATGCACGCCGATCAGTCATTCTAACTTTAGTCTCCACAGTAGCTATAGAATACCTGCGTCTGCGAGAATTTGATAGACAGCTAGAAATCGCCATAGAAACTCTTACCTCGCGGGAAGAATCCCTTGAGCTGGCACAGCTTCGCTATGAAGGAGGACTCACCAGCGAACTTGAAGTGCGACAAGCAGAATCAGAAGTAGGCACTGCGGCGGCGGCTGTAGTGCGTTTTAAGCTATTTATTGCGCACTCAGAGGATCTTATTAGCGTGCTAACCGGAAGCTCGCCACACGCCATTGAACGAGGTCTCACGTTAGAACAGTTAGCGACAGACCAACCGATACCCGCAGGCATCCCAGCTAGAATCGTTTATCAACGACCCGATATCCAGAAAGCTGATGCCGAGTTAGTAGCAGCAGGAGCTCTCGTCGGTAGTGCCAAAGCTAACCTATTTCCAAACATTCAGCTGACTGGCAATATCGGACAACAGAGTCAGCAGCTTAAAAACCTGTTCACAGATCCTTCCACAGCATGGGCCATCGGCGCCAACATCATGCAGATTTTTTATGATGGAGGCAAAACTTGCGCCGAAATCCAGGCAGCAAGCTCCATACGCATGCAAGCTGTTTATAACTTCCAATCGGTGGTACTTAATGCCCTCAGAGAAGTAGAAGATGCTTTAGTCGCCCATCAGCTAGCCATTGAACTTGTTGGTGTACAAGCCGACCGTGTTGTCGCTCTACAGTCATACCTGCAGCTTGCCACCCTGCAATATGACAACGGACAAACAGACTACTTAAACGTCTTGGACGCCGAACGACAGCTCTTTGCAGCGGAACTTGATCTAGCCTCAGCCCAGTCCAACGTGCTGCTAACTAGAGTAAGAATCTACAAAGCCCTCGGTGGCGATTGGGTCGATCTGACCGAAGATGAACTCGACTGCTATTACGATTAGTCATTTCTTGCACGAGATGCAGCCTCTTGCATTGTGGAAAGAAGCTGAGAGAACAAAAAACACTACCACTTTAGGCAGTAGTGTTTCTCTCACCGCCGTTTCCTATTAAGCATGCGGCTTAGGCAGCGCTTATCGCGCATGGCAGGCTACACAGGCATACGCATCATAACCAACTAGATCCCATATGTTTGCATGGCATAAAACCTTCTCTATAGCGGTTTGAACAAGATTTTGAGCTAATGCTGCGAAGCAGCAATTCTTATCTTAGCCCCTAGCCATACCCGAAGAATGAGGGTTGGCTAGGGGTGGAAATATCAATATCATCGCGCTGCGAAGCATCGCGTCTACGCGTCTAGTGGAAGCCATCTTTGCAGAATAATACGTTACCAAGACGCGGTGCTCCGCAACGCGAACGTTTTTTGATCTTACCCACAGCCAATCCTCCTGCGTCGGGTATGGCAATGGGCTAAGGTAAGAATTGCTGCTTCGCAGCATTAGCTGCAGAAGACACTCCAACCTATAAAATATGCGTAACCTGTTGAAGTACAATATTTGCAATGCATACTTATAATTAGGTTGATGCGCATGCCGGGCTACACAGGAGCCTAGCGCGAATATCTGTTGAAACGTCCTGATGCGTTTACTTTCATGTTCCATTTATCATCGCGGCGATATTTTTCATGAGGAGCGGGGCTGTAGCCGATTACCATGTCCAACAGATGCTCCCTAGCCCACTTCAAACCTTCCGGGATTGGTGGGTTGTAACCCACCGGCACTATCCATTCCCGAAGATTTCGCAGATCTAATCCCTCGGGGAGTAGCTGATCATAACCGAACGGCATTATCCACTCCCTAAGGTTACGCAGATCTAAGCCCGCTGGGAGTGGGTGGTTATAGTTAAGGTGCATATGCCAGCTCCGCAGACTCTTCAAATTCAAACCTGCCGGAAGTGGGTGGTTATAGTGGCCTATTGCCCAGGTTCGAGCGTCCATATTCATACCACGATCTAGGGGAAATAAACTGAAATGGCGCCAACCCATTGTCCAGTTTGGGCGAATTCCAGGAGGAGTTAGAGTGTTATGACTACAACCCATTATCCACACCTGAAGATTACTCAGATCTAATCCTGCAGGAAGTGGGTGGCTATAGCTGTGTTCCATTACCCAGGTCTTCAAGCTACTTAAATCCAAGTCAGCAGGAAGTGGCTGGTTATAAAGAAAGCTCATGTGCCATGTACAAAGATTACCCAGATCTAAGCCCTCGTGAAGTGGGTGGTTATACGTGCGGCTCATTCCCCAGGTCCGAAGGCTGCTCAATTTCAAGCCTACAGGGAGTGGATCGTCATAGAATTCACCCATAACCCAGTTTTGAAGGTTACCTAGATCTAAGCCCGCAGGAAGTGGGTGACGATAGGCTTTACTCATAACCCATTCCTCAAGGTTGCTTAGATCTGAGTCTGCAGGGAGCGGGTGACTATAGGCTTTACCCATATACCAAGTCTTTAGCCTTGCAAGTACTTCATTTGGAATAGGAGTATTGAAGTATTTCGGCAAAATTAACTCTCTTACACTGGAACCAATAGTAATCTGTAAAATTTCTTGATCACTTAAAGTCGAATCTTTAAAATTTAAATGTTTCAGATTGGGTAAAATTTCGGATTTAAAATTAGGCAAATTTATTATGTTGGCAGAGAGAGGCAGTTTTCTTCTATTGACTATCTGAGCGATTTGATAGCCGGAAATAATGGGATCATCAATCAACGCTAATTTATCTATTAAAGTTTCACCACCTGAACTTGTATAAGTGGTTATGTGGCTTAGTAGTTCAGGGGAAAGATCTATGGGTAACAGCCGTTCAATGAGCTCCTGAATGACAAAATCTTGCGTCTTTTTTTCAGCACAGGATTCGCGGATACTATGTTTCAGCAAATGAACCGTCGACTTCAAATTTGATAGAGAATGAAATTCATTATTCGTGAGTACACTTATCCGCTTTTCGGTAAATAAAGATCGATTCTTCCACAACAACCTACCAATTTGCTTAACGTCATCTTCGTTTAACTTATTATCATGGTCTATTATGTTACCTTCATTTAACGAATTCAAGGCCTTATTAGTAAGGGGAAGGAGTTGATCATGTAGCCTGTCAAAGAAATTAGGAAGATTAGTCAACATCGTTATATACTGTGCGCAGCATTCCAGAAGAATATGGCGATCCTCATCTTGATAACTCTCGTTTAGTTGCTTTGAAATGATGCGCATCCTAGCTGTTAAGGCTGCGGGTGTATGGTTTAAACTTAGATTGTCTGAAGAGTTCTTACCTATAGCTTGCTCGTACTTTTGAACATCGTTACATGCTTGGAAAAAATGATTAATAATATTGACTGCCACTTAGAAATCTCCGAATTTAAATGAAATTAATGACTAAGTGTAACAGATCTAATTATATTCTTCATACTAAATAATATCTGATAAACAAAAAAAAGAGTCCTTCTCTAGTTCGGAAACAAGGATGATGAAAAAAACACTACCGCTGTAAGCGGTAGGCTTCTCTCAGCATCGCTTTTTTCCGAACTAGAGATACTACAATGTCCATTTCTGTCCTTGAACATATTGTCTATTAGTCGTATCCTGCTAAGTATGAACGGAAAAACTATTTTAATTACCGGTGCGGGTCGCGGCTTAGGCCGTGCTACTGCCATCGCCCTATCCAAACTAGGCGCTCGACTAATCCTCCTAGCGCGCACTGCGGAACAGCTGCAACAAACCCAGTCCATGCTGCACAGCCAGGACGCTATTCTAATTCCGACAGATATCTCTTCTGCAGTCCAAGTTCAGGAAATGGCTAACCAGCTCTCTAACTCGGTAGGTCAAATCGATGTTTTGGTTAATAATGCCGCCGGTTGGTACCAAGGTGGCTTACATGATATCGATCCAGTAAACCTTGGCGACCTTATCTCCACGACCATTACCGGCACCATTTTGATAACTAAATATTTGATGCCGCTTCTGGAAAAGGGTTCCTCGCCACACATCGTCAACATTGTATCTATTGCAGGCCTTCCATGCCGTAATATGGACCCAAGCACATCCTCCACCGCATACCATGCAGCAAAATTCGGTCAGGCGGGTTTTAGTGAATCCTTGCGTGCAGAGGTCAAAGATAAAGGCATCAGAGTATCTACCCTTTATCCCGGAGCTTTTGCCTCCGATTCAACGCTAGATGACACCGATGCAGATATTATTTCACGATATGGAATGGGAGTGATGGGAGTCCGGGATGTTGTCGAATCCATCCTTTTCACGCTGTCGCGTTCGTCCGTGGCGACAATACAATCACTCGTTATCGCTTAGATGGCGAACGCAAGTTTAGCATTCCTCCAAACCAGGCATAGGCCTGTCCGGCCTCCGCAAAGAACGCAGTTTCTAAACGCTTGTTATCATACTTCTTGATAACGCGTTGTACCGACATCAGAGTCACAGGCAGGGTGGGCTTCAAAAACGCTAGCTTGCGGATACCCACTAAAAGCATACGCGGGTAGAAGGTGGTTTCAATCCACTTTTGATCTTCTATAGAAATGATATGCATATCTCGCAAATCGCTTAGCCATCTTTTAGCATGCACTTTGATTCCTAGCTCAATACCTTTGAGCAGGCCCTTTCGAAACTCGGCACTGGGAACATAGCCATGCCAAACAGTGTGGATGCACTGCTGACTTTCCTGCCAAGACACAGTAACGTACTTAGACTCGAAGTATTTCATATGCGCCCCCTGATGTCATCATAACATTATTTGACAAAACAACCTAAATTGCTACAATTTAACTGATTACGTCTCCTGTATCTCCATAATTATAATTTAACTTATATAGAACACTTCAGTCGAAAGGAAATCGATGCGTATTGGTTTGCTCTTGCTTCTATCAATTTTTTCAGTGCCAGTAGGAGTGCAGGGATCCTGCTGTGGGCTACCTTTATGCCCAGATTCAAAATGGGTCGGGCGCCCTAATGTTAAACCCTTTCAGCCCACAGATTGCACCAAAGATGATCAGGGTCCGTTAAACGCTGTTGACCTCTTGGATATTGCTCTCACCAATAACCCGTTAACGGAGAAAACGTGGAGAGATGCCCGCGCAGCATGTTGGAATGTCGGCATTGCTAAAAGCGCCTATTACCCAACGGTAACGGGATCCCAAATTCTGGATGCACAGGCTATCTACGGCCAAGCCGGCGCGGCGCTAGCTCGTGGCCGCACACAATCCCTGCTCAGTGAAATCACTATCACATATCTCCTGTTAGATTGGGGAGGACGCGATGCAACCGTCGCCACAGCATCCCACGCGCTAAGATCTGCCAATTGGACACACAATCGCAATCTTCAAGATGTGATGATTACCACCCTTCGCGCCTACTATGACTATGTTTATGCCAATGGCTTAGTTAAGGCGCGCGAATCTGATGTGGAAGATGCTGAAAAGTCCTTCATGGCCGCGGATCAGCAATATCAAGTTGGAGTTTCCTCTCGCGTAGATTCTCTGCAAGCTCGCTCAAACCTTGCTAGCGCACATATCAACCTGGCAGTAGCTCAAGGACGTGAAAGAGGGACGCACGGCCAAATGGCTGCAGCACTAGGCTGGCCAATAGATGCGTGCTTTGAGGTAAGCATGTATCCCGAAAATTTACCCATGGACCGCATAGAGGAACAGGTTCATTGCCTTCTCGATGCCGCTAGAGACCTACGTCCTGACCTTGATGCTGCCTACAGTGACTATTTGGCAGCGCGAGCGAAAATTCAAACCGAAGTCTCAGCCGCCATGCCCACGCTAACGTTAGCGGGCTTCGCTCAACGCACCACCTTTTTTGATGATGTACAGTTCAGCGGATCGACTCAGGAAGGTCAGCTCCAGCTAAACATGCCAATTTTTGCCGGAGGGTTATATGTCAGCAGGATTAATAAATCTAGAGAGGTCGCTAGCAGTATTAAAGCAGCATGGCGAGTAAAAGAGATCAACGCACAGCTAGAAGTCTGGCAAGCCTACTATACCTACACAACAGCTGTTGAAACACTGCGCTATACCGCGGATTTCTTAAAGTTCGCTCAGGAAGCCTATGACGCGGCGATGGAAGGCTACCAAGTTGGCGCTAACTCGATCCTAGATGTCCTGACAGCACAAACAAACCTATCTATAGCCCGTGCACAATACTTACAAGCCAGGACCACACTAATGGTTTCAATCGCAAATATCGCCTACGCTGTGGGTACACTATGAAGAAACCCTATCTCATAGCCTTAGCCATCTCGTTAGCTTCGTGCTATGCATGCTCCAAGGGCCCGCAGATGCCTCCTCGTGTGTTTCCTGTCGTTACCGATGAAGTGATACAAAGAGACGTACCTATCTATCTAAATGCCATAGGAAACATCTCATCCCCATGGTTAGTAGAGGTCCGCCCCCAAATAACCGGCCAACTCCTTGAAACACATGCTAGGGAAGGTCGTGAAGTTGAGGTTGGCGAGTTACTTTACGTTATCGATCCCGCTCCCTTTCAAGCAGAGCTAGACAAGGCCAAAGCAACCCTGGAAAAGGATGAAGCGCAGCTGGAGTTTGCCAAGAAAAAACTAGAACGCTACGAACAGCTAGCCAAAAAGGACTTCGTGGCAGCACTAACCTACGACCAGTTTCAGACGGATGTGAAGTCGTTCGCAGCCCAAGTCGAGCTTGACAGAGCAACTGTAAAAGCCGCCGCCATCAACCTTGGATACACACAAATTACCTCTCCAGTAGTAGGTAGGATCGGAGCCATGCCAGTAGACAACGGCAACATAGTGTCACCCAATGACACTATCCCATTGACATATGTTCGTAAGATGGATCCCATCAATGTTAAGTTCACTCTGGCGCAAAAGGACTTCCAAAAACTCCAAGATCTAGGCTTAAGTAGACATTTACCGCTTGAAGTACTGTTATCCGACGCCACCACGCCCATCACGGGCGGTACGCTGACATTTGTGGACAACACCTTCGACACTACCACCGGCACTGTCATGCTAAAGGGATCCTTCCCTAATCGCGAAAGGCTCCTATGGCCAGGTGAGTTTGTGCGTGTACGCGTATTAATTGAAACTAGGCGTGATGCTATTCTGGTACCATCAGCAGCCATCCAGTATGGACAGCCTGGCTCTTACATCTATGTGCTAAAGCCCGACAACACCGTTGAACTACGCGTGGTGAAACTGGGTGAAGAGCTAGATGGGCACTTTGTTGTCCTCGATGGTGTACAGCCAAAGGAAACGGTCATCACGGATGGACAGATCAACCTGCGCAATGGCGCAGCGGTAATCGTCACCAAAAAGGAACCACAAGCGACATGAATCTCTCTGAGCCATTCATTCGCCGTCCTGTAATGACGACCTTGGTGATGGTCACGGTGATGCTGCTTGGCTTGATGAGCTACGTCAATTTGCCTATCAGCAACCTTCCAGACGTAAACTACCCAAGTATTCAAGTGACCGCCGCGCTTCCTGGTGCCAACCCTGAAACGATGGCCAATACAGTCGCGACACCGATGGAAAAGGAGTTCATGACAATACAAGGGGTTACCTCTGTAACTTCTACCAGCACCCTCGGAAATACTACCCTGGTGCTGCAGTTTGATGTTAACAAAGACATCGATGCTGCCGCACAAGACGTTCAGGCTGCCATCACGCGATCGAAGACAAAGCTACCGCCAAACCTCCCCAACGACCCTACCTATCGCAAGGTTAATCCATCTGACTCTCCGATCATCTACATCGCTGTGACGTCCGACACCATCAGTCTTGCTGACCTCTACAACTATGCATCGATCCTGATTGGTCAACATATCTCCATGATCGATGGCGTAGCACAAGTAACAACCTATGGCACGCCGTTTGCCATACGTGTTCAGGTAGATCCAGGCGAACTGGCCTATCGCAATATATCCTTACGCGAGGTCGCAAACGCTGCAATAAGCGCCAACCCAATACTAGCCACAGGACAACTAGATGGCAATGTACGCTCCTCGCCCATACTAGCAAGCGGACAGCTAACCAAAGGTGAACAATATCAGTCCGTAGTCATCTCTTACCAAAACAACTCACCTGTACGGGTGAAGGATGTAGGCAAGGCTATTGATAGCTTGCAGAACGATCGGCAAAAGCTGCGATATCACTCTGCAGGCAAAGACACAACAGGGGTCGTCATCGCGGTTCAACGACAACCACGCGCTAACACGGTTCAGGTGGCTGACCGTATTCATGCCTTTCTACCAACATTAACAGATCAGCTACCGGCTTCCGTTGACTTAGAGGTTGTTTTTGATCGTTCCGATTCCATCCGTGAGTCAATAGCTGAAGTCAAGGTCACGTTATTCGTGGCATTTATCCTAGTTGTATGCGTGATCTTTCTTTACTTAGGACAAGTCGCAGACACCATCATTCCTACATTGGCCATGCCGATGTCCCTTCTAGCGACCTTTATCGCCATGTGGTACTTCAATTTCAGCTTGGATAACCTCTCCCTTTTGGGCCTGACACTGGCTGTGGGATTCATCATCGATGATGCTATCGTCGTACAAGAAAACATCGTTCGGCGCGTAGAAAAGGGTGAAAGTCCTTGGGAAGCTTCCATACTCGGCTCTCAGCAGATCAGCAGCACCGTTGTCTCCATGACCCTTTCTCTAATGGCTATCTTTATCCCTATGCTTTTTATGGGTGGGTTGATAGGTAAGATCTTTCAGGAATTCTCCATCACGTTAGCAGTTGTTACTCTTGCCTCAGGCATCATAGCCCTTACGCTTACCCCCATGCTATGCAGCCGCTTCGTGCGCGCCCGCGATGAAGACCACCGCGGCCCCTTCGCTCGCTTTGCCCATAACATGCATCTACGCATGCTGAATGCCTATCAGCCTGTGCTGATATGGATGCTAGCGCGCCCTAAGATACCCTTAGCTGTCGGCATCTTAAGCGTACTCCTGTCAGCTTTTATGTTCTGGGTAATGCCTACCGACTTTATCCCGGATGAAGATATCGGTTTCATCATCGGCTATGCTGAAGCTGAGCAAGGAACCTCCTCAGACCGCATGAAGGGTTACCAACAACGTATCATGGAGGTGCTTGAGAAGAACAAGGACATCAAGACAGTTGTCTCCATAGTAGCCCAACAGCAGTTCCGGCAAGGGATCAACTTCATACGTCTACAACCTAAAGACCAACGCAAATCGTCCACGCAGATTATTCAAGAACTCTATCCGCAACTTGGCATGATCCCTGGCGTCAACGTTTACCTCAAAAACGTGCCACTAATCGACCTAGCAGTTGGTGGCACTGCCAAAGGTGCTTATCAATATACCATGCAGGGTCAGGAGCTGGATGAACTCTACGATGCCGCGGAAATACTTATCGAAAAAATGCGTAATGACAAATCCTTTCAAGGGATCACGAGCGATCTTGAAAGACGGCAACCCCAGCTACAAATGGAAATTCTGCGCGATCGCGCTTACGCGTTGGGTGTGACTCCTGAAGATATTGAGACAGCACTCTTCTACGCCTATTCAGGAAACCGAGTGGACAAAATCCAAACTTCCATCGATCAATTTGATGTGATTGTAGAGCTAGAGCGCAAATACCAAAAGGAAGCCTCTACACTCTCTACTGTTTGGGTACGCTCCTCAAACACCAACAAGTTGGTTCCTTTAAGCGCGGTGGCGGACTGGAAGGAAGCTGTAGGCATCGGAGCAATCAGCCATATCTCACAGTTTCCAGCTGTCACTATCTCCTTCAACGTTACCCCAGGAATCCCATTAGGTAATGCACTGCAACGCCTTAAAGAACTAGCTACCGATACTTTGCCTCCAGAGGTTCAAGGGAGTGTGAAGGGCGCCGCCGAGACCTTCGAGACTGCTATCCAAAGTACAGGAATCCTCTTCGTCTTCGCTGTCATCGCTATCTACATCACTCTTGGTATTCTCTATGAGAGCTTTATCCACCCCCTTACAGTTCTGACAACCTTACCACCTGCGGTACTTGGAGGGTTACTCACCCTAGCTTTATTCGGCCGACCACTTTCCCTCTACGCCTACCTAGGTCTAATCCTACTGATCGGTATCGTTAAGAAAAACGGTATCATGATGGTCGACTACGCTATCGACTTTCAACGCGAACAAGGTAAGTCGCCGTACAACGCGATTCTCGACGCTTGCCTAGAGCGCTTCAGACCGATCATGATGACAACAGTAGCAGCCATTGCCGGCGCTATCCCCATTATCATGGGATCCGGGGCAGGCTCCGAATCACGGCGCCCTCTAGGTATGGTGATCATTGGGGGGTTACTGTTCTCCCAGCTAATCACCCTATTTTTAACGCCCGTCATGTACCTCTACCTAGATAGATTCACCAAAGAAGGCACAAAAGCCGATAAAGTCTAAATTAATTTATTGTCGCAGTTGCACCGAATGCCTTGCCTGGGCAATATGCGGTTATAGGAACCAAATAGAAAGGAGCTTTCTATGGCCGAGAAATACAGTTTAGAACCTTACTTTTCCTCTATTGATTCTGTCCAAAAGAATTGGAAAACATTCCTAGCTTTAGGGATCGTTCTGGTAGTCGTCGGCTTCTTAGCAATCGGCGCGGCTACAGTTACTAGTTTTGTGACGTTGCTGTTTGTGGCGATCACTTTGATCATAGCTGGTATCACCAAGCTTGTTTATTCGTTCTGGGCACGACAATGGAGCGGGTTCTTCATCTCGCTACTGAGCGGATTGCTTTACACAGTGATCGGCGTTCTGTTTCTTGCTAAACCAATCACCGGCCTAGCAGCTCTCACACTAATGATCGGATGCCTCTTCGTTGTCAGCGGTGTGTTTAAAATCGCTGTAGCCTTTGGCTCGCGCATTCAACAGTGGGGTTGGATTCTAGCCTCCGGCGTCATCAGCCTGCTCCTAGGTATTATGGTTCTCGCAGAATGGCCAGAAGCTAGCTTATGGGTCATCGGCCTCTTCGTTGGCATCGACTTAATCTTCTACGGCTGGACCTGGATCCTTTTAGCTTTGGCAGCCAAAGAACCTAAACAACCTAAGGCTAGCTAGCTAGGAAGGTTTATGAATATTGCCACTACGTGGACCGCAGAACACATGCTGGATGAATGCATCGTGGCTGTCTACGAACGCGTAACGGCAATGCACACATTTATGGGATGCTCGTACATGGTTACGGGCATCCCGCAACCTCTCCTCAACGGTGTCATCAATGCTAAGATCTCTGAGGAGGATTGCAAACACGCTGTTCCAGAGATCATCAAACAACTCGATAGTGCCGATATCCCCTACAGCTGGTGGGCAAACAACTTAACTGCACCTCCAAGTCTTTGGGAAACATTAAAAGCCAATGGGCTAAAACCTTTGATTGTCCTTCCCGGCATGTCTATCGAACTGTCTACTGAATCCACACATTCGCTACCCGATGGCGTAAGCATTCAGCGAGTAAGTGATGTGGAGTCATTACGCATCTGGGCACAGATTATCTGCACAGTCTACGACATGCGCAGCATAACAGATGATATCGTCCGCCTTTATATGCGGGACGCTTTCTCGGACAATCTCGTCCATTTTATCGGTCAATACCTTGGAAATAGTGCTGTAGCCGGGACAATCATCTTTCGTCCAGAAGGTTTTTACATCTTTAACGTCGCAACCTTACCAGCCTTTCAGCGCTTAGGCTTGGCTCGCTCGCTCTGCAAGCATATGATAGGAAAAGCATGGGATAAAGGTTACCGCCGTGGTGTATTGCAAACTTCGTCGATGGGCGCCTCTTTCTATGAAACATTAGGCTTCAGGCCCCTTTCCGACTGCCGAGTTTTCGTCAAAACGGCCTCATGGACCAGGACCTAAACGACGAAAAGGACTAAATAGGTAAACTTCTGCAACTGCTTAGGTCCCCTTGTCCATCAATTAAGAAAGCTAGATCTCTTATTGTAAAGTTGTTAGAGAACAATAACCAATCCCCATCCTGCTTATCCCATACGCATCAACCTAATTACGGAAAATTAGTCATAAGCACATCATTATAAATTAACTACTGATCGCAGTATATGTGAAAGCTCTTTGCAGCTAATCGCTTCGCGATTAGCTGCAGAATACTCTTAAACAAACTATACATACATACATAATTTATTGAATTACAGTTATTTACGACTAAACTCTCAGAATTAGGTTGATGCGTATGCCTGCTTATCCTGCCGTGCAGCGATCCTGCCTATCTTGAAAAAATATTCTCCTGATTTATTTGACTAAAAACAACAAAATAAATTACGATAACAACTATTCATTTTGAAAATCATAAAAAACAAGGTAAAGTTAAAAAATGGTTCATTTAGATTTATCAGTTAAAAAACCTGAAATAGGACAAGTGTCATTGGGAGAAGCAGAACAAGTGTCAGTGGAAAGAGTAAACAACACACGTATATTACAAAGATCTCTCTTTATCGCTACGACCACGGCAGCCTCTTTAGCGTTATCGTACTTTTCTAACAATTTGCCGGAAATTGTGCTGACAGATGAACAAAAAACAGCAATGAAAGTTTGTGTTGCACTTGTAGGACTTGTTGCTTTTTTCTCCGAAATTGGTTGCTTTGCAAGAAGATAAAAAAAAAGGCGCGCAGTCTCTCGACCACACGCCTTCCTATTATTATGACTTAGCTTAGACTCGTGCCGGAAGGTGCTTACGACGCACGAAGGCTACGAGGGTTAAACCCGAAAGCATCAACAACATGGTTGCTGGCTCAGGTACTGCCACTGCGGCGCTGCCATCAACCGCTGACATGTACAATAGCTCGTGGGTTTCACGAATCTTGATCGCTGATACATCGAAGTTCGAAAGTCCTAGCAACGCAAGGTTCAACTGCCCTGTAGTTGGACCAATCATGCTAAAAGCTGCTCCCCATGTGGTTTCATTAAAAACGTCCCACAACGATGGGTTCGATGCATGCTGTATATACAAGAACGGGTCATCACCAAAGTCCAAACCTTTGCTCAAGTTCACATTATTCAGGTCTATCTTAATAGAGGTCAGATCAACTGGTGAGTTGAAGGTCGCTATAAGTTCTTCATCCCCGTCTGGAGGAGAACCCTGCATAGATTTAGAGCCCATTCCGATTGCACTCTGAACGCCAGCTCCCAAAGCATCAATCCATACTGTACCGCCCGTTCCTAACGCATTGGCGTTAAAACGGTCCGCAGTGTTGACCTGGGTACGCGCTGTTAATTGAAAATTGGCACCTACAGGAAAAAATAAAAACCCCTTGTTTCCAACAGTTTGCGGCGGCGCCTTTAATGAGGCCGCTGATGCTGATGCACTAAATCCAAATATAGCAATAGCTAACGCTACATAGCGTCCGACTTTCTTAGTAAATAAATTCATAGTTACAACCTCTGCTTTTTTTTGATAATTCTATCAAAACACCCCAATTAACTACTCAACTACTGAACTGCCTATTAACTTGCCTATACCTAATGACTATTACCTAACTAAGTTTAGTTTATGTTTATTCATTTAATTTGTCAACTAACCCAAACTAAACATTATCGTTCTAGGATATGCTACAAGCCGCTAGCAACTGAAAATTAGAATGTTATGACACAACAAAAAAATATTATTCCGCACTCAATATTTATAAAATATTTGTTTTAACATTATAATAGAAGAAAACCACTTAATATAAATGAGGTTTCTATGAGTGATTTTAACCCCACCTTTCCATCTTCGGAATATAATTCTCCTCTGGACCAATTCAAGTCAGAGAGCGCTGATAAGCTTAAGACTAATAAAGAAACCATTAAAGATAATAAAGCTAAAATAACATCGTTAAATCAAAAGCTATCGAGAAAAAACTTCGCCATTGATAGTATAGGCAGTACAATTACTAATAAATCAGAGATGGTAAAAGTTTTTGATAAAAAACTAGAAAAAACTAAATTTTATCAAATTAACAAGAAATCTGCATATAAAATTCAGCAAAAAATACTTACATCTAATATTAATCAGTTATCAACCGATTGGAGAACAGCAGCGGTTGAAGCAAGTAAGGCTAGTAAAAAAATACAGACTTTTGAGTCCGAAAGTCAGATGCTAAAGACTGAGTCAAAGCTGATTAAGGAAGAACTCCCACAAATCGAACAGATCGTCGAGCGCAAATTGAACATGCTTGAATCGCAACTAAAAGAGGTTGAAGATCTTTGTGCAAAAACCGCCACTTCAAGTTCAACTTCGGCTAATAAACTCTACCACGACTACGAAGGAGCCTTTATCAGATGCCAAGATCTTACAAGTCAACACATAGACCTAGCGATTAAGTATTCATCCAAAAAAATAGAAGTTCAAGTAACCGTGAATCAGGAAAAAAATTTGTCGAGTCAGATTAATCATTTAGAAGGTCAAAAAGTAGGATTCAACATTAATCTAACAAATAATAAAAATTTTTTAACTACTGAAATCAAAAGCGACGCCCGCAGGATTACAAAACAAAAAATTAAAAATATAGAAAAAAATATAGAAGAAGTCACAACAAAAATTACAATACTCAGGCTCTATTAGAGAGCCTAAGTAGCACAAAAGCTGGACTACAAACTCAATTAGAAGACTTAACTTCTACAGGTTCCCACGTCAATCAACAACTGGAAGAGGCACGAGCTACTTATCTCAACCTAAAAAATCAATTAGAGTCCGATTTAGTGGCGCACACACCACTACCTAGTTCGATTCCCCCCCCAAGTCAATTCTGTTATGGGTTGGGCGAATAGATTTTTCGGAAAACAAGACCCTTTATAGAAAGCTAGCGTCCTCATCCTCAAATACTTTTTCGTCAAAGTCACGCATTTGCTTTTCGAAATAGGGCATATTGCTAACAAAAAAATCAGTGGCGATTCCTTCGGCCAACCGAGCAGCGCCAATGGCTACTCCGTCTATATCACCAGAGGCTAAGCTATGACTTACCAAGGCACCGTAGTTAAAGCAGTAGATGTTCTTCAGGTAAGGAGCCTTACCTGAATTACGCTCACAAAACTCAAAGGAAGGGCCCAAATAAGCTGCGCGACCAAGTTTAGGGCATTCGCTGCATAGACCCGGATCTAGGCGGTCACGCCACAAGAGGATCTCATCAGCGAAGCCCGCCAGCTCAGGGGTTTTCGATCCATCGATATCAAACCCGCATCCCAGAATCAAGTAATCGCAGGAAAGTTCCTCTTGATTCGCCACAATTTGCAGCTTATCGCCTAACACTTGCGCGGCCCGTATATTAAAATTTGCGTGCAAGTGAATGTTAGAGTGAGCTTTCAAGCGCTGCAAGGCTTCCGGCGGTGGAGGAACTCCATGTTCCGTAGCAAAGGATAGGATATTCCACTTTTGCTCGTCATTTAGACGGTAATGCCCATGTAGCCAAGCATTGGAGGAAACCACCCCAAATCCACTTACGTTAGGAATAGAGGCAGCTCTAAGAAGCAAGTGAACACTTTCAGCACCGTGCTCAAGAGCGACGGCGGCAGCATCCATTGCTGAAGCGCCAGCACCCAGCACAGCAACGCGCTTTCCAGCTAGGGATGAGAAGTTGATATCTTCAACAGTATGAGCATAAAGAGTTTTCGGTACATTCACCAACCATTTAGGCATCTCCGCTCCACCAAAGCCCATACGTCCAGTCGCCAAAACGACTTTACGCGCTAAATAGGAAAGCGGAAGACCATTTTGTTGGCACTCAACGCGCAGCAAGTCCCCGGTAGGAACTATCGAAACAATTTTCACGTTATTCTCTATAGGTAGGTCGAGAACCTTCCGATACCACCTCAAATATTCCATCCATTGATGCGTTGGTATACTCCACAATTGGTACCATGCCTCAGCGCCAAACTGCGCGTGATACCACGAACAAAAGGTAAGACTGGGCACAGAGCAAGACGGGCCTAGATTGTATTTGTCAGACCTCAGAACTTTCATGCGCGCATAGGTAGCCCATGGCCCTTCAAACCCTTCAGGCGCCTCGTCCAAAATCTTGACATTCCGAATACCTAGTTTTTGAAGAGAGAAGGCCGCTGCCAATCCCGACTGACCACCGCCAACGATGACGACATCCAGCACGCCCTCTAGTTCAGGCAACCAAGCCTGTTCTGGATAGTTAATGCTGTTTAAATCAAATGCCACCCTCTCTTGAAGCTCTGAAAGGCTTGTTGCGTAGGGAGTAGATTCCGCCAATAGAAATGAGCAGACAACTAAAAAGCTTCCAACCAAAAACTTAAACATACCAGCCCCGAAAATTAAAAATTTTCCAGAGAATGGCTGACAAGGACTCTAGAAGTCAAGTGTGACACCAAGCAGAGTCTATTCTTTTTACGTGATTTTCCGAACGCTACATGCTATGATGACGCGCGTTTTGTCAGATATCACGGAAGGAATGCAAGATGAACGATACAGAGAGCTACCTAAATAATATTGATCAACAGATAGCCAACAAACACCTGTTGTCGCACCCATTTTACCAGGCGTGGACTCGCGGAGAGCTAACGAAAGAATGCCTCGCTGAGTATGCTGCACAGTACTACCATCACGTTAAAGCATTCCCTACCTATCTGTCAGCGCTACACGCTCACACCGAAGAAGCGCATACACGACGCGAATTATTGCAAAATCTTATCGAAGAAGAAGCCGGCACTCCTAACCATCCCGACCTGTGGAAAGCTTTTGGTGAAGCGCTATCGTTTACAGAGCAAGCGTCTAACGATGAAATTCAGGCTTTGATCAATACATTCCGCGACATCTGCCACAATGGCAGCGTGGCGGAGGGATTAGCAGCTTTATATGCCTATGAAAGCCAAATCCCTGCTGTTTCTGAATCAAAAATTCACGGCCTAAAACAGCACTACGACATGACCAATCCCAAAGATTGGCGCTACTTTACCGTTCATATTGAAGCAGATAAAGAGCATGCCGCAGTCGAACGTAAGCTGTTAGCGCAATACGTGAACGCAGAGAACCACCAAGCAGTGCAAGCTAGTGTGCAAAAGGTTCTAGACCGCCTATGGGACTTCCTTACAGGGCTATGCGAACGCTATGAAATCGCCTGCGCAATGTAACCGCTTAGATTCCTGAAAATCGCGCTGCTGCAATCTTCCAGTCCTTCTCGTTTTCTCTGACCATTACGAGAAACACGTGAAACTGCTGAGGATTGCTGTAGCGGCTATTTTCTTCACGAGGGCCTGCCACAGTAGCAGTAAGATCCACCAATGCCACATCTGGTGACACAAAGCGTATTGAACTACTCGATTGCTCGATTACGCTGTCTTTGTAACGACTCTGTTGGAAACTTTTGAAGAGTTGACGCACTTCGTCTCGGTTCTTCGCCCAGTTACCCTTCGGGATGACCAAATCACCTTCTTGCGACCATAGAGCCATCAAACCGTCGAGGTTCTGAGTATTCCACGCGGGGGCTATGCTATCCACAGTGGATCTGACAGCTAAGTCTTCTGATGCGGTCTGCTTGTCAGCAGCCCTAAGCTCAGATAAGGATAAAAGCATCGCCGCTACCGTAAAAAGCCCTAATACAATATATCTCTTCATGCTCGCCTCCCTTTTGTGGACGATATGGACAGGAATGGACTCTCTTTCCTGTCCATATCTGAAGACCGTTAGGTCCTTACCCAAGACCTAACGGTATCGTCACTATTTCTGTGGTACAGTAGTTGGATTAGCGGTTGTATTTGGGTAAAGATTGCTAGGTTGCTTGTAGACACTCTCTTGTTGCGGCATTGTAGGTGTCTTGGTGGATGGATCTTCGCCAGATATGTTACGTTTCTCCATTCCTTCACTCTTAGGAGTGTTTCTTGGGAACGCAGCAGAATTTTTTGGAAAACTGCCTTCCTGCTGACGAAACGTTCCAGGCTTAGTTAAGGGATCGGTAGCATTTGTATTGGCAACCGGTTTACCGTGATCTGAAGGAAACGTTGAATTTGTAGCGTTCACTGCGAATAGTGACGTGCTGACCATACCTACAGCGACCATGGTTAGTATCTTTTTATACATGAGATACCTCCTGGTAATGAACTACAACCCCAATATAGCCGATTAGTCCATTATTACCTTAACACCTGTCCTTGAACCTCTTGGGCGATAAAGGCATTTTCGTCAGTTGCAACCACAAAGACCTCCACCTCAGAATCGCCAGGGCTAATTCTTCTGATATCGCCTAATGATAGACCCACGGCGTGTTTGTTTAAGCCTGCGTCGACGGAGATTCGAAATGGGTATAGATCTGTGCAAAGGCGCTCACGAATTGCCCAGGCGCTTTCTCCAATACCTCCAGCAAACACAATAGCGTTAAGGCCACCCAACACTGCGGTGTAGGCTCCAACGTATTTCAACACGCGATAGCAGAAGAGGTCTATCGCCAGTTTAGCCTGCTGATTCTCCTGCTCTTGCTCTAGAAGCGACTTCATATCAGACGAAGTGCCGGAAACACCAAGCAAACCAGATTGGCTATTCAATAGTTCCATGACATCCGATACGCTGAGGTTATCGCGTGAACAGAGATAGCCAACCACAGCGGCGTCAATATCCCCTGCACGTGTCCCCATCACAAGTCCTTCAGCGGGAGTAAACCCCATAGAGGTATCCAAGGAGATACCCCCGCGTATGGCCGCGGCAGAACATCCATTACCCAAATGTAATGTGATAATGCGTGATTCTTTGTTAGCATAGATAGAGTTCTGGAGATATGCCTGCCAAAGATAAGCGTGAGAGATCCCGTGAAAACCAAAACGCTCCACCCCAAGCTCTGGGCTGATCGCATAAAGACTGGCATGTGGAGGCATTGTCCGATGAAACGCTGTGTCAAATACAGCTACCTGTGGAATCTTATCACCAAAATACTCCCGGCAAAAACGTATCCCCTCTAAGCAAGCAGGGTTATGCAGGGGTGCCAAGGGAGAAATGGAGTCTAGATAAGATAGGACCGCGTCATCAATTCGCACACTGACTTTGTAGCGTGGGCCACCATGTACGACACGATGCCCTATGCACTCCGGTTGTATTGAGAGCATCTTCAGAACAACCTGCAACGCTTGCCGTATAGTTAACGGCCCTTGATGCTCGCTGGAGGCTCCGGGATGAACGTCTAAAAGTGCATGTTCGCTATTAAGATTTTTGAAGTGTGCCTCTAAAATGCGCTTTGGCCCTTCAAAGACTGATAGTTTAAGCGATGAGCTTCCAGCGTTGACTACAAGGGATTTCATGAATAAGGCCATTTCCAGTCGCGGATTTCGGGCATATCGTCACCATGTTCTTCTACATAGTGCTTATGATCGACTAGTTTGCCCTCAGCTATACTACGAAGATAGGCACGCATCAAACCTAAACGCGGGGTTCGCTCCACCACATCAATGAATAGATGGAACCGGTCGATATCATTCATCACCGCCATATCGAAGGGGGTCGTTGTAGTCCCCTCTTCCTTATAGCCGCGAACGTGAAGATTATCATGGCTTAAGCGCTTATAGGTCAATCGATGAATGAGCCATGGATAGCCGTGAAAGGCAAAAATGATGGGTGTGTCGTTGGTAAAAAGATCTTCAAATTCCAAATCAGACAGTCCATGGGGATGTTCTTGCTTGGGTTGCAGAGACATTAGATCGACCACATTGATCACGCGAATTTTGATATCCGGCACATGCTGCCTTAGCAAATCAACCGCGGCTAGAGTTTCCAATGTGGGAATATCACCCGCACAAGCCATGATGACGTCCGGCTTATGCCCATAGTCATTGCTGGCCCATTGCCAGATGCCTATGCCCTTACTACAGTGCTTAATCGCTTCATCCATCGTCAAATATTGTAGCGCTGGCTGTTTACCAGCGATAATCACGTTCACATAATGACGACTACGCAAACAATGGTCAGCGCAAGAAAGTAGTGTGTTGGCATCCGGCGGCAAGTAAACGCGTATAACATCTGCCTTCTTGTTCACCACGTGATCAATAAAGCCAGGATCTTGATGCGAAAATCCATTGTGGTCCTGACGCCACACATGCGAAGTCAAAAAGTAGTTTAGAGAGGCGATAGGACGCCTCCAGGGAATCTCTCTGGTTGTTTTTAACCATTTAGCGTGTTGGTTAAACATGGAGTCCACAATGTGAACAAAGGCTTCGTAGCATGAGAAAAAACCATGACGCCCTGTCAATAGATATCCCTCAAGCCACCCTTGACACATGTGTTCGCTTAATACCTCCATCACTCTTCCATCTAAGGCGAGGTGATCATCATAAGGTAACATCTCGGCGTTAAAAGTACGTCCCGTAACATCAAATAGAGCTTGCAGGCGATTGGAGGCTGTTTCGTCCGGCCCAAAGACGCGGAAATTGCGACTTCCCATGTTTTCACGCATGACGTCGCGCAAAAACTCTCCTAAAATACGCGCAGACTCAACCAAGACTGTTCCTGGATGTGGTATATCGACTGCATAATTTCGATAGTCGGGAAGGCGAAGGTCACGGAGCAAGGCGCCTCCATTGGCATGTGGATTAGCTCCCATGCGCTGATCACCTTCTGGAGCCAACACCGCAAACTCCTGTCGTAGTTTTCCCTTCTCATCAAATAACTCTTCGGGACTATAGCTTTTTAGCCAGTCCTCCAGCGCTTTCAGGTGTTCAGGCTTGGTCGCCAACTCTGCTAAAGGTACCTGATGCGAGCGCCAAAAGCCTTCTACCTTCAGACCATCGACCTCTTTAGGGCCTGTCCACCCTTTAGGGGATACTAAGACAATCATCGGCCATCGCGGACGTTCCTGTTTTCCTTCAGAGCGTGCCAATCGCTGAATTTCTTTAATTTCAGCGATCACCGTATCTAACGTCGCCGCCATCGCTTGGTGCATAAGGTGTGGCTCGTGCCCCTCTACAAAATAGGGTTTGTAGCCGTAACCGCTTAACAGACTTTCCAGCTCATGCCGCGGTATGCGTGCTAAAAACGCAGGATTGGCAATCTTATACCCATTTAAATGCAGTATGGGCAGCACCGCTCCGTCTGTAACGGGATTTAGAAACTTATTCGAATGCCAGCTAGCAGCTAATGGCCCTGTTTCCGCTTCGCCGTCACCAATGACGCAACAGGCGATCAAATCTGGATTGTCAAAAACAGCGCCATAAGCATGTGCTATTACGTATCCAAGCTCACCGCCTTCATGGATGGAACCTGGTGTCTCCGGCGCAACATGGCTCGGAATACCACCTGGAAAGGAAAACTGCTTAAAAAGCCGCTTCATTCCCTCGGCATCTTGTGAAATATTTGGATAAAACTCGCTGTAGGTGCCTTCAAGATATGTATTTGCCACTAGAGCAGGTCCACCATGCCCAGGTCCTGCCAAATAGATGACGCTTAAATTGTTCGCCTTTATCACTCTATTGAAGTGAACGTAGATGAAGTTCAATCCAGGGGTGGTCCCCCAATGTCCCAACAGGCGTGGTTTGATGTGTTCTATCTTTAGCGGTTCTTTAAGTAGGGGATTATCCAGCAAATAAATTTGCCCAACCGATAAGTAATTGGCTGCCCGCCAATAAGCATCAATACATCGTAACTGCTCGAGATTTAATGGCTGCTGCATAATTGACCCTTTAAGAGGAAGCATAGCAGATAAGGGAAAGGAAATTAAACGCAAAGGCGCAGAGGCGCCAAGATGTAAAGAAGGGGTAATTTAAAGTTCTGAACCACAAAGCGATATAGTACCCTTATTTGGAAATGCCGGGAGTCCTAACAATCGTTGCTCCTGGTATGACTGTTGCATTTACATTCAAGCCTCCAGCTTCCATAGCTAGCTTCAGAGCGAGGTTCTTAGTTTCCTGCAAGTCCTGAGGAGATCGCAGCATAAAGAGTGCGTTACCAGCTGCATCGCGGTGCGCTAGACCCACACGGTTTCGTGCCATAATAGGGCGTATTTCCTTAGCGGAGCTAAAAGCTTTCAAAGTCTCACCCTCAAGCCCCTCTGTGCTAGAAGTAGCGTATAAGTTTTCTAGACTGCCATTCTTACCTCTATCTGCAAGCTCTTTACATACAGTTGTCATTGCCTGATTCAAGGGTTGATTGGCCTTATGAAGATCTACCAAGCCCATCCCTTCATTCAGCGTTCTGATCGCAACGTTTGCCTCTTCAATCATGGCTGACTCTAGATGCCACCATTCTATCTTCTCTTCGTTAGATAGCGGCTCACCGTTACTTATCTTGCCTGAAATAATGTCGTAGGGTTCTTGCTCCTGTATTACCTTATACTTTTCGCCTAGATGAGCGCATATTTCCCCTAAAGGCTCGCGCCACTTTTCTTGACCTCCAGGGAGATAATAGCCTCCTGTATCACGTAAACGACCTTCCAAAGTAAAGTTCTCCGGAGACATTAGCTTTTGAAATACATCATCGTGAAATTTTTCCATTTTGGTAGGCCGTTCCGTGCCTTCTTCAGGATAGAGATTTTCCCACATCTTGCCACCATGTCCCAAGCCTCTGTTATGAAAACTCGTATCACAAGGAATCGTTACGCCCTTAAACGCATCGGGAAACTCATCGTTTAGCTTCATCATGTTGATTGAGCTGGGACTTTCATCGGATTTATTTATGTTCTGCAAGTTGTTGTAGAGAATCTGCTTGGCGACATGGTCATCATTGTCCACTTTCATATTCTGTCTATTTGTCATCGACTGCAATGCCGCACGGGCTTCGGGCGGTATCTCGGAATCCACACGCCACGAAGGGGTAAAGAAGTGACGCAGGTTAGCTGTATCAGTGCCAACCTTTGCCTTCTCATCAAAAAAGGCTCCAGAATTATTCTGCGCATTAATGCGCGGATCATAACCACGGCCAACTTTTTGGCTTTTAAAAGCCTGCCTAGCGCTGTTAAAGTTAGTCAATAGGTAAAACGGGTTAGTCATATCCGCTTTGTGTATCCCATTCTTGTGAATATGCTGGCGAAAGTCGCGGAAGAAGTTAACAATGCCCTTGCCACTCATCTTATCCGGCATTTGAGGTCCACCCTGACCCAACCCTTCTTGAAGCTTCTCATAGCCGGGCATTACGGTTGTCTCTAAGTACCCCGCCACTGCTAGATCATGCAAAACACGAACGCTTGGATTGTTCTCGTTTTCCTTAAGGGCGAGGTAGGCAGGACTTTCCAACGCGCTACGCAACTCCTTCATGATCTCTTTATTCACCTTTGCTGCATCTTTGGCCGAAGGATCGCTATTCAAAAGGGTTGTTAATTTGTCCATGTGCTTGGATAGTTGTTTCGCGTGAGCGTCTACCTCTGCATCTTTCCCAGTCATCACTTCCTTAGAAAGAGTTTGTGCAAGCTTGTTGGCGTCGCAATCAGGGGGAAGTGTACAGCTCCAGGCGACCATAATGCCCTTTAACTGATCTCCAGATATTCCATTGCCGTTGGCCAAGTGCTTTGCCACCGCATGCGAGGCATGGTCTAATCCTTCAGGAGCTGGAAGTCCCGCGGCTTTAAACCTTTGTTGTATCTGGCGCTCAATCTTCTTTTGAGCTAAGTCGGGACTCTTTAGGTCTGATTTAATTCCATCTTTTAGCGCCTCGGGGCTAAGATCCAACTTTAACTTAGCCTGAGTGGTTTGCAAGCGTGTCTTAAAACCATCAAAAACCGCTTTATGCTCGGCGCGCTTTCCTTCCGTTTGAGCCTTTATCTGCGGTGACTTACCAAAGAGATGCTTCACATGCTTAAAAAAACTCGGTGTCTTTATGTCCGCAATGACATTGGCTAGAGTCTTTGTGACTTTCTCCGACGACTCTGCCTGGGAGGGCGATAGCTCTCTCGAAAATCGTACTGAATTTGATCTTGACCTACTCTGGACTTCAGGTTCTTGAGATACACCTGAGCTCTGCTGTTGTATTATCCTCGCACCGACTTCCATAGCCAACCTCAAATAAACTTAATTATCTAACCTTATTTTAACAAAAATTATTATTATTACGAATTATTAAAATATAGACTAAATAGAAAAAAATAAGGGGTTAAACCCCTTATTTTTTTAGAAATAATTAATATTGAATGAAATAAGTCTTTGGAAAAAGCCTTATGCTAAGAGCTTTGGGCAATTGCGCCAATGCTGCTCCCAAGTGACTCGCTCTCCTATAGGGACGTACCCTTCGTCTCTGGGAAAGCCCATAATCCATATCACCCAGCCGACCAAGTTGGAATCTTGGTGATGAAAGGCCAAATTAGGCGAAAGTACAGCACCAAGCACGGCCCTTACGATTCGATTGAGGGCCTCTAGTAGCTGTTCAGTGTGACCATATAGGCGATCGACTGTCTCTCCCCAAGTTAGTACGGTTGCTGTCGCTGAACAAGCGGCGGGAACAATACTAATGGGTGATAATATAACGCTCGCGACGGCGTCGGCGGCGTAAGCAGCACGCGCGATCGTCTCAGACTTCCATGACTCTACCAATCTACCTTCATGGGCTTCTTGAATAGAGCACTTCACCTGTTCGTGAGCTGCATCGACAAAAAATGTACTTTTCAAATTTCCCTCTCCCTATTTGCTGGCCTCCTGAATAAAGGAGGACAGGTCTTGAGTTAACTTTTTGAGTGAGGGTGGAAAACTGTACATCATATGGCCGCCTTCGTATTCGCGAACTACGAAATTACGTCGGAGGCTAGGATCTAAACCAAGGTGATCAAAGGTGAATTGCGCGCCAAAGTATGGCGTCGCTAGGTCGTACAAACCATTGGCTGCGAAAACTTTTAATTTGGGGTTACGAGTCATCACATCGCGTAAATCTTCCGCGACATTAAGGTATGAATTAGTGGCTTTGCCATACTTCCAAGGAAAAACGTTTGCGAGCACTTCATACTTCGTGTCGCTCTTCCAACCTAGTTCGGTGGAGGCATACTGATTAAAACCGGCTGTAAAAGCTCCTACAATAGCATCAAAGCTAGGGTCGTACTCGAAACGTTCGCCCGCAGCATCGCTATCAATACCCTGCTGCCTACTATCAAAGCGACCAACAGTTCTATGTTGATCTCTTAGAAGCTCTTTTGCAAAGCGTAACATAGGCACGCGCAAATTCGATTTTTCGATATAGGCAGGTGAAAGGCCTGTATAACGCGCTAAACGCTTCACAACATTTTCACGCTCTTGCTTGGAAAGTCTATCGCCCTTTAACAAAGCTAAAGCGTAGTCGTTGATCGCAAAGGTCTCGACTTCTTTCAAAACGTCTGGCAGAGGCTTCTTCTGTAAATCTTCGGGCAAGCGCTTGTGGTACCACGCCGTCGCGGCATAGCTAGGCAAAAACAGGAAGTATGGGTTGTCATTACCCTTGTCGAAATCTAAGTTCTGAAAATTTAATACCGTGGAGATGAGGATTACACCATTCAAATAGATGTGATCATTGTCATGTAAATAGTTGGCTATGGCTGCTGCACGTGTCGTTCCATAGCTCTCGCCTGCAAAAAACTTAGGCGATGTCCACCGCTGATTACGTGTCAGATAGAGCTGGATAAAATCAGCGAGGTATTTGACGTCCTCTTCCACTCCGTGAAACTGCTTGGGATCTTCCCCAGGAGCAGCGCGGCTGTAGCCGGTAGAAACGGGGTCTATGAAAACCAGGTCTGTTACGCCAAGAAGGGAAAACTCATTAGGAATCAAGTCGTAGGGCGGCGCATCTAGGCCCTCTTTTTCATCAAACTGCACACGTCTAGGACCAAAAACACCCAAATGCAGCCAAACGGCTGAAGATCCAGGCCCACCATTGGTTACAAAGGTCACAGGCCTTTTAGAAAGGTCATCGACGCCATCTTTCGTGTAGGCAACAAAGAAGAGATTGGCTTTAGGCTTTCCTTGATCATCTTTTAGTGCGATAGTGCCTGTGGTAGCCGTATAGTCTACCGGCCTTCCACCAATATTAACCGAAGATTGGGTGGTAATAAGATTATCTTTGAAGGGAGGTGCGGGTTCATCGCGCTCCGGAGATTCTGCGCATAGAGAGGCCACCATACAGGCAAAGGCAAACAAAGGTAGCAGTAAAGTCCGATTCATTAACTCCCTCACATCAAAGATCTTAAGTTTAATACATTCACATTAGCCGGTCAAGACATTCGCTTGCGAGCATGCCATCTACTTTGATCTTTTTCAACCGGCTGGTTTCCCCAGAAACCAGTTCAACACGACTTTTGGCAATGCCCAAGGCCGTGGCAATGACACGAATTAGCTCCTCATTGGCCTTGCCCTTCTCGGGTATAGCAGCAAGACGTATTTTTAAGTATGTCCCATCCCAGCCGAGAACTTCACTTTTGCTAGCTTTGGGGGTAACCTTACAAAAAATTACGCATGAATGATTTGCCATGCCAACCTTATACCATGATTCATTAGAAATATTTAGAGAAGATTTTAACGCAAAGGCGCAGAGATGACCTTTGCGTCTTGGCGACTTTGCATTAAAATTCTTGATCTATTGGCGAGGTGCCAAGAGGCCTGGAATGTCTGCGCTATAGCACAAATGAGCTCCCAGCTTTTCGACCAAATTAAGGGCGTGATCGATGTCGCCCTCGCGTAAATTAATTCCTTTACACGCATCAGCGATTACAAAGGTATCAAAGCCCAAATCTAAGGCATCCATCACCGAGTACTTTACACAGTAGTCAGTAGCTAAACCTGCCAAGAAAACTCTTTCTATTCCTTTGCTCTTTAAATAGTCCTCTAACCCCGTTGAACGGCGGCGTGCGTTATCAAAAAATGTGCTGTAGCTATCGACTAACGGATCAACACCTTTGTGAATTTCCTTAGAAATTTTGCTAGTGTCCCACCCCTCGACAAAATCCGCTCCGCTTGACTCTTGTACACAGTGAACCGGCCACAGAATCTGGGGTATACCCTCCATATCAATAACCTCGCCAACCTCACGCTTATGCGTTGGTGCAAAGCTACAATGATTGCGTGGATGCCAATCCTTGGTAGCGACGACCTCGTCAAAGGTCAGACCCAATAGTTTTTGGACAATAGGAATAATTTCGTTTCCTTCAGGCACCGCTAACGAACCGCCCGGAACAAAATCTTTTTGTATATCGACGAGTATTAATGCTGATTTCATAAATTATCCTAGCTATGGTGCAACAATCTTTGCGGCTTGACCTTGGCGAATCTTCGCAATCAAATTAACTTTTAAATCGTACAGTCCCTTCTCCATACCTACCACATATTGGTGAGGGTTCACAAAACGCAAAATACCGGGATGAAACGACCGCAAGTTACTGTTTGTAGCAGTGCGTATATCAGACAGCGCCGGAAGATCATAGACTAATTCACCCTTTCGCATGATGGGTATGAGTAAATCTTCTCGCTCTAAATCACGTCCTAGAACTCTTTGCCGCGTGGGATCTAATGGGTCCACGATAGCACATGCTTCGGGAAGCCCCATTACCTGATCATAAATGACGTCCGCAACATGCTCACCATCACGTGAAAAGCGTGCTATCTGCAAAACGCCAGGGTTAGAAACCTTACGCATTTGTTCGGACAGCTTTAGCTTATACTGCCATTTGCCATCCTCTTCCTGTATTGCAGACAGCTTGTAAACGCCATCAAGAGCAGGGCTGTCCTGACCGGTGACCAAATTGGTGCCAACACCCCACACGTTAACACGTGCGCCCTGATTCTTCATTTCAGCTATCAAGCGTTCATCAAGCTCATTGCTAGCGACTATCGTTGCTTTAGGAAAACCCGCTTCGTCCAACATTTCGCGTGCTTTAACGCTGAGGTAGGTTAAGTCGCCGGAATCAAGGCGGACACCACCGAGCTCATAGCCCTGCTGACGCAGCTTCACGCCACGCTCAATAGCACGTCGAATGCCTTCTACGGAATTGTAGGTATCCACCAAAAAGACACATCCCGCCGGCAAAGCCTGCGCAAAAGCCTCGAACGATTTTGATTCATCATCAAAAACCATCACCCAGCTGTGTGAATGCGTTCCTCGGACCGGTATGCCAAACAACTTACCAGCCAAAACATTAGAGGTACCATCGCACCCTCCGACATATGCTGCACGACTGGCAGTGACAGCTCCGTCAGTACCTTGAGCGCGACGCAGGCCAAACTCAAGGATTGTGTCGTTCTGGGCCGCAAGCCTTACACGAGCTGCCTTGGTGGCTATCAAAGAGGGAAAATTAATGAAGTTAAGTAAGGGTGACTCCAGCAACTGTGCCTGCAATAATGGACCCGTCACGCGAATGAGGGGCTCATAGGGAAAAACAATGGTTCCTTCTGGCACAGCATCGATATCACAAGTAAATCGTAGATCGCGGAGGTATTCCAAGAATGGTTCTGGAAAAGTTGCTTTGCCATCAATCCCTGTTAATGCCGCCAGGTAAGCTAGGTCCGACTCTGAGTAACGAAAGTCGCGTATGAACTCTATTAAGGGCTGCAAGCCCGCGGCCACTGTAAACCCGCCATCGAATGGCGGACGCCTGAAAAACATGGTAAAAACCGAGTTGCGCTGGTGCAACTTCTGGAGCCAATAACCATAGGACATTGTTAGCTGATAGTAGTCTGTCAGCAATGCCAAAGACTCGCGATAAATGTGTGGGTAAGCTCTTTCGGTCATACCTGTCTCCTTTGGACCTGCGTCAATCTATACTCCAAACGATTTACTCGCAACCCAGCAACGCACAGCTTGTTCAGTAGCTTTGGCTATTGCTGTTATGGCTTCGTGTTTATTTGGAAGGTGTTCCCGTGGCAACCATGTTGCCGGAAAAACAGCGCTAAAGCTGTTCACTTCATAACCATGTCCCACGGATCCGACAATAGCCAGGCATGGTACATTTAGTGCCTTGGCTTGCAATGCTACAATATGCGGTGCTTTGCCGAAAGCTGTTTGTGCATCCAAACACCCTTCACCTGTAATAACCAAATCAACCCTTCCTAAAAGATCCCTAAAGCCTATCCTTTCTAGAACTAACTCAGCTCCAGAACGTAATTCGGCGCCTAACAAAGCATGTAAACCGCCTCCCGAACCGCCGGCTGCTCCGGCAAATGGCATATCGGCAATATTCTTTGAGAACTCGCCTTTAACAAGTTCACCAAAATGCATCAAGGCAGCTTCCAACGTAGCCACTTCCGCCTCACTAGCGCCTTTCTGCAAAGCATACATTTGTGCGGCGCCATTAAGGCCGATAAGTGGGTTAGATACATCGCAGGCAACAACTAAACGCGATTGACAAACTCTGACATCCAAGTCGCGAAGATCTATGCGTGTCAGTTGGCCTAAAGAGCCACCTCCATTAGGTAACTCCGCACTGAAAGAACCAATTAACCGTGCGCCAAGAGCTCTGGCTATTCCCGTGCCACCATCCGTGCTGGCACTGCCACCAACAGCTAGAACAAAGCTGCGATAGCCTCGTTCCAATGCATCCAAAATAACCTGGCCAACGCCATAGGTCGTGGCGGACATCGCATTGCGATCTTCCGGATGCACTTTGGCAAGACCACATATCTTCGCAAGCTCAATAACAACAGTTTTACCATCAGAGCAAACGCCATAGGTCGCCTCGCATGGTCTGCCCAAAGCGTCGCTCGCTTCGCATTTTAGGTATTCACCTTGGCCGGACATAAGAGTGTCAAGCGTGCCATCACCCCCATCCGCCACTGGCTGCAGGATAACAGTCGCGTGCGAACAAGCCTTAAGGACTCCCTCGCGAATCGCCTGCGAGACCTCAAAGCCTGTCAAAACTCCCTTATATGCTTGTGGAGAAATCAATACGCGCATACTCCCCCTAATCACTCCCACTAATCACTCCCACTATAACAGATTCTTCTTGAAGGGACACAAGAGACCTTCTTGCAGCTAATTTGCTGGAGTGTAATAAGACAAAGACCTACACTTTTATATTCGAACCTAAGGAGCACGGTATGAAGCGGCTGATGAAATTCTTAATGACATTTTTAGTATCACTAACATTACCAGCTGCCGCTCAGGATATTTTCCTACGCGATAACCTATCGCGTGCCAATGTAGGCGACTACATTGTTACCTCACAAAATCGCACATATACGGCCCTTATCATCACCAGCAAGTTTGATCAAACGGTTCAGATTCAAGAAATTTCAGTTCCCGAGGGGCGCACACCACCCGATATGACCTCCTGGCGCGAGTGGATACAGCAGGGCGCCCCTGGCAATACTGGCTGGCTAGCTTATGAAGTCGCTCCGCAAAATGGGCAGCTGCTGGAATGCTTCTCCTTCACCAAAAATGCTTGGTGCGACATCCCATCGGCGGACAGCTTTCTGGGAATCCTCCTTAACCTAAGACTCACACCTTTAGAGACCAAGTTTCGACGCCGCATGGGCGGTGGCGATAACTCTCGCGGATACTGGCAACCCAAATTGTTCGTCAACGGGCAAGCGCTTGCTGGCGCAGGGTTCAATGCCTACCAAACACGTTGGCCCAACGATGGATCTGAATTAGGCGGCAAGCAGATCGAGATGTACCTTCCTGCGCAACAAGGCAATTACCCTTCCTACTTCCCTTATTGGATGCAAATAAGCGGCGCGGTCGGTAAAGCACGCATGAGAATTATCGATTCAGGAACCGGTATACAACCTCCCGCTTCAGCAATGCCCAAACGCCCACTAGCCTTTATGAATAATGGTCGTTTCGAAAATGGCAACCTACGTCTATTTCTAAAAACACGTCCCTACTACTCTGAGTTCCATTTAGTAGCCATAGACGCTAAAAATGCTGGACAGCAGATTCCATTAGGTTTCTCCCTTAAGCCAACAGATCAACCCGACGTGATGCTGGTAGAAGTGCCACAGAAAGAGCTCGCGGCGAAGCTAAGCGCCGGTGGCAGCTACCGCTTCTTAATGCAGCCCTGGAGGCACCCAAACGCTGCCGCTCAGACCGCCGACCCGCTGCGTTGGGAACCGCAATAAATACTTGATATTTGGTAACAGAATGGCTACTTTACCATTTTGCTAAAGCTATGGCGTGTATGCAATTTAGCCCTATATCGTCTCAAAGATCTTACTCACTGCGTCAATCACGCCGAAGCTTGCACCAAGCTACCGCCTGGTATCAGACCAATTGGTCTACTCTAACGCGTCCGCAGCTTCTTGATCTAGAAGACACGCTAGAAAAACTGCAAGGTGCGGTTGACTCCAAAGACAAGGCAGAGGCAAGCGTACAGGTTCGTCATCTTAACGCTGCCTTCCCTCAAAGCCTGCGCAAGACATACTCAGTCATGCTGCTGCAGCTGATATTGATATTAGTGGTTGTTGTGTTGGGATCATTTGTCATACGTCAGATGTGGTTTGAGCTGTATCAAATTCCAACCGGTTCCATGCGCCCAACCTTCCGCGAACAAGATCATGTAGTCGTTAGCAAAACGACCTTCGGCCTCAATTGGCCCATGCAAACAGCACACCTTTACTTCGATCCATCCCTTGTTGATCGCACAGACATTGTGGTGTGGTCAGGTGACAATATCGATCTACCAGACACCAACTCACGCTACTTGGGGCTATTCCCCAGCAAAAAACGCTATATTAAACGTCTCATGGGTAAGCCTGGCGACACGGTCTATTTCTATGGCGGAAAGGTATATGGGATTGATAGTCAGGGTAACGACATCTCATCACAACTACAGCAACCTTGGATGGATAGGCTCGAATACATTCCTTTCAGCACCTTTGAAGGACGCATTACCACCTCATCCGCTAAAGGGACTAATGTCGTACAAGAAATCTACATCAATCAAATGGGTCAAGCAATCGGCCGCCTCATTCTAAAAGGCTATGGAGTGGTCGTAGGCGATATTCCCATTCGTGGCGGATGGCTAGAGGATAATCCCCTGGCACAACGCATTGCTCATAACTCCATAGAAACATACAGTGATTTCTGGGGCATCGGCAACTATGCCATGGCGCGTTTGCTGACCAAAGAGCAGGTGCGACAACTCACCGATATCAACCCTGACCAACTAGAAGACACCGTTTTGTACCTCGAACTGCGGCATTCTCCAGGCTTGAGCTTCCCCAAACCGCGTTTTCAGGAAGGTCCGGATGGACGCATTCGCTTCCTTCTTAACCCATTTGTCACTGTTATTCCACTTCAAGAAAAGCAGCTTACGCGAATAATGGATGCGATGTACACTTCGCGCTTTGTCGTTCACGACAGTCGTGCATCGCTTTTTAGTGTTGACGGCAGTACATTGACTCCCGATAGCCCTCTCTTTTCCACTGTTCCTGATGGCACCTATGAGATGTATTACGGCAAAGGCTACGCTGTCGACTGGGCTGGAGCTACACAAGAGCTCCCCAAGGATCATCCGCTATACCGCAAAACACCCACTAACATTCAGCGCTTATTTAATCTGGGGATCGAATTCGACACCAGCTTCTCACCCACCAAGTCCAATCAGGTGGACTTTCCAGCTCGCTATGCCTACTTCCGCAATGGCGACCTATATGTCATGGGAGCGCCAATACTGTACAAAGATGAACCAACCCTGAAGTACTTCGTCTCGCATGAGCTAGAACGGCAAAAGCGCTCTGCAAAAAACAAGCCCTACACAGCTTTTATCGATCATGGCTCACCAACCGGAAAGGATGGCAAGCTCAACAAGACATTTATCGCCAATTTCGGCCTAAAGATCCCTGAAGATCAATACTTGGTCTTAGGTGATAACCATTCACGCAGCGCAGACAGCCGCTACTTCGGGTTTGTCCCTCAGAGCAACCTGCAGGGATCACCAACACAGATCTTCTGGCCTCGCTGGGAAACACCACCACAACCGTCCCTGCCATGGACAACCATTCCAAGCACCATTATCTGGACAATTGTCTGGCTAATCCTCGCTGGATTGTACTACCTCTACAATCGCCGCTCTCGCACACCCTTCAAACGCCTTAGCCCTTAGGGGATTTAACGCAAAGACGCGAAGCCGCAAAGGAGAATCAACCTTCTTTGCGCCTTGGCGCCTCTGCGTCTTTGCGTTGAATCCTCTACAGGAGCTTTACAAGCTCAGCGAAGGAGCCTACGATTAGATCTGCGTGTTTTAACTCTTCCCTGGTATGGGTATGAGTGATGGCAATAGTGTAAATCCCCCCTGCCTTGGCTGCTTCGACGCCAAGAAACGCATCTTCGATGACGACACAATCTTCTGGAGCCATCCCCAACTTTTCTGCTGCCCTAAGAAACACCTCTGGATCAGGCTTGCCTTTTGTCACATCTTCTACAGAAACAAACGCCTTAAAGAAGCTATCCAAGCCCGCAGCTTTTAAGGTGCTGTGCATATTATCTCGTGGAGCAGATGTGCCAACAGCACAAGGAATGTTGCGTGCGGACAAAACCTCCAAAAAGTCGTTAACTCCAGGCATAGGTCTTATGCCTTCAATCAAAGTTGTCTCGAGAAAAATGGCTTCCTTTTGCTCTACATAGCTTATTGCTTCGTCGTGGGATGTGGTCCACCGGTAAAGGAAGGCGTGGGCTATCCCAGGAAGGCCATTTCCTTGCATAAATAGTTCGTTGCTAAAGGGCTTGCCAAGCTTCTTGGCAAGCTTCTCCCAACTGACTCTATGCAGCTCCATGGTGTCAACAAGGACGCCATCCATGTCGAAGATGACGGCCTTAGCATCTAGCAAACTCATGCCGTCGCCTTTTGCATGGCGATAACAGTCGCTTCGCCATTGAGATCCCACTCGACACCCTGACATTTACCGAAGATGACATCGATAGCGAGAACTTCGCCTTTAATAAAGTCTCCGTGAATCTCGAAAGCTTTAACGACAGCTGGAGTGGTATCAAGCTCAAGCGTGATTCGATCGCTCACCGCAAAGCCTGCCTCTCGGCGCATTGTATTCACCTTGTTGACGATCTCGCGCGCTAGACCTTCCAAGATAAGGTCTTCATTCAGCGTGGTGTTCAAAGCGATTGTAATGGCATCTTCGTTAGCTGCTACGCGCCCTTCATGAACGACACGTTCAACTTCGACGTCTTCGGAGGTCAGATCAATAGTTGTGTCGCCCAACGTCAGAGGCACAACATGCCCCTCAGCTAGCCTAGATAGATCGCGACGGCTTAAAACTGCAATAGCATCGCGAGCGGCGGGCATCAAGGCTCCGACCTTCTTACCCAAAATACGGAAGTTTGGTTTGGCTCTGAGGCTGACAAATTGCTCTTCGTCACCGCTAAAAAGTACTTCCTTAACGTTTAGCTCGTCGGCAATAAGCTGCGAATGTCCCTGCAGTGCCATCAGCACCTGCGGATCACCGGAGGCAATATGCGCGTTTGCCAATGGCTGGCGTACCTTAATGCGATGTTCCTTACGTAATGCATGCCCTAAACTGACACTCTTCTGAACGGCAGCCATAGCAGCTTCCAAGGCCAAATCGCGCTCTTCCGGACGATAAACCGGGAAGTCTGTCAAGTGCACAGACTCTGGCATATCATCTTGTCGCAGATTGCGGAATATTGCTTCGCTGACAAACGGAACAAAAGGCGCTGCAATCTGGCTGAGTACCACCAAAACACGGTAGAGCGTCGCGAAGGCTTGGTCTCGATCAGGAGATGCTTGATCATCCCAGAAACGTCGTCGTGAACGACGGATATACCAATTAGTTAGCTGGTCGACAAAGCCTACAAATGGCTCTACAGCCGAGCTAAGGTCATAGTCGTCCATTCCCCTTTCAACATCGTGCACTAGCTTGTTTAGCAGGGAAATCATCCAGAGATCGATCTCCTTTTCCAACACAATGCTCGCGTCCGGTTTCCAGTTGTACAGCTTGGCATAGGTGATAAAGAAGCTGTAAGCGTTCCACCAAGGGATTAATATCTGACGCAAAATCAGCTCTACGCCACGTTCTGAAAACGATAGATCGTCTGCCTTTACCGCAGGGCTGTGCAGCATGTACAAGCGAATAGCGTCTGCACCATACTTAGCAACCACCAAGGCGGGATCTGGATAGTTCTTCAGACGTTTTGACATCTTAGCGCCATCTTCAGCTAGGATGATGCCATTGACAATCACATTTCTAAAAGGCGGCTCATCAAATAATATGGTCGACAAGATGATCAACGTGTAAAACCATCCGCGTGTTTGATCCAAGCCCTCCGCAATAAAGTCTGCTGGGAAAGTCTTCTGGAACAGCTCTTGGTTTTCAAACGGATAATGGTTCTGAGCGTAAGGCATAGAACCCGACTCAAACCAACAATCGAATACTTCTGGTATACGTGTAAAGGTCTTTCCATCCTTTTTAACGACCAGATCATCGATAAAATGTCGATGAAGATCAGGGATCTTGGCTCCGGTTAGCTCTTCAAGCTCAGTAACACTGCCAATAACCAGGATTTCGCCATCCTCAGCACGCCACAGAGGGATTGGTGTTCCCCAGTAGCGGTTGCGGCTGATCGCCCAATCGCGTGCTCCGGCTAACCAGTTGCCAAAACGCTTGTGCTTGATGAATTCCGGCGTCCAGTGAATGTGTTGATTAAGCTCGACCATGTGGTCCTTGATCTTCTCAACCGCTACAAACCATGTTCTAACAGCTTTGTAAATCAACGGCGTATCGGAACGCGGGCAAAAAGGATAGCGGTGATGTATCGTGGCTTGATGGAAGAGGTTGCCATTGGCTTTGAGGCGCTTGGCAATGTCTTTATCCGCGTCCTTAACAAACTGCCCGACATACTCAGGGACTTCATTTGTGAAGAGACCATTGCCATCCACAGGACATACTAGATCAATGCCAGCAGCTTTACAGGCGTAGAAGTCAACTTCACCAAAGGCTGGAGCGCCATGAACAATTCCAGTACCTTCTTCGGTCGATACACTTGCTTCGGAAATAACCCTAAAAGCTCCAGCTTCAGCGCGATCAGCAAAATAGTCAAAGAGTGGCTTGTAGCGCTTACCGATAAGCTCTTCACCTTTCATGCTGGAAACTTCTGTATATCCCGACCCGTCTGGATAGTATGTCGACAGACGATTGCGTCCTAGAATATAGTTTCGACCTGATTTAGCATCCAATATTCTGACATATTCAATCTCAGGGCTAACCAGTAGGGCTACGTTGGACACAAGTGTCCACGGCGTTGTTGTCCATGCCAAGATAAAAGTATTAGAATCGTCGAGGAGCTCAAAGGCAACAGTCAGGGCCGGATCATCGACATCTTTGTAGTTCTCGCCAGCCTCAAAGTTAGAGAGCGGTGTGCCGAGCTTGGCAGAGTAGGGCATGACCTTAAAGCCTTCGTAAACGAGGCCTTTCTCGTATATCTGCTTAAAGACCCACCAAACGGACTCCATGAACTTGGGATCCATCGTACGGTAAACGTTATTAAAATCCACCCAGCGCCCCATGCGCAATACAGCGCTGCGCCATTCCTGTGTGTAACGCTGAACGATGCCCCGGCACTCCTCGTTAAATTTGGCAATGCCAAAATTATTGATCGATGCGGCTCCGGATAGATTATATTTTTTTTCGATCTCGCTTTCGACCGGAAGGCCATGGCAGTCCCAACCAAAACGTCGTGGAACGCAGAATCCCTTCATCGTCTTGTAGCGTGGGACAACGTCCTTAATCGTTCCTGCAAGGTGATGCCCATAATGTGGCAGGCCCGTAGCGAAAGGAGGTCCATCGTAGAAGGTAAATAGTGGCTTGTCACTTCGCTGTTCTACAGATTTTTCGAATACACCGTTGTCTAGCCAGTATTGCAGAACGCGCTCTTCGCGTTGAGGAAATGACTCGTCTTCTAGTTCGTCAAACATCGTTTTTTACCATTATCGTCGTTTTGTTTACCGCCCAAGTTTATGGGAAGAACAATTAAACGCCAAGGCGCAAGATCTGGGTCTATTATTAGCTCAGTCCGTCGCACTGAGCACAAAACTCACCAAACATAAAAAAAATCAACGAAAAGGCGCATGATCCCGTAAGTTTTAATTAGATTTTTTCTTTGCGTAATCCTGAATGGCCAAAATAGTGTTTTGAGGCAACACATCCGTTGGTTGAAACCAATATAGTGCGCGGTAGATACCATGATAATGGACAAGCTTACGACTATTCCAATTTTTAATAAACCAGCCAGGAAGGCGATATGTCTCGCCGGGATAGTAAGTGGTCATTGCCATTTCACCCAAATGCGTTTTAGCATACATCTCCTTAGGTTGGCCTGGTTGGTCCAGATGTATAAAAATAACGGAATATTCCCTATTATCCTCTAAAGATGCCATAGCTTCAACATTCTGACACCAAAAGGTTCCTGACTCATTAATTCGCCCGATCTCATCCTGATCAAATTCGGTAACAGCACCATTGAAAAGTCGGGTATCCATAGTTGGAGCTGGCCCTTCAGCAATCCTAAAGAGCACTGCAAGGTGATTAGGCCCTTTTAAATAGTCACCGAGTTTTTTAACGTAAGATAAAAAGAAATCAGTAGTCCAAGCCTTCAGCATTTCACGATCTATCGGTCTTAGCAAAGGCTCGACATCCTCCCCAGCCCTTCGCCAATTAATCGTCATGATTTTTTTCTCAAGTAGAGAGAGTAAATTGGTCTTATTTAAGGGTTCGTCGGGTTGCCAAGGCCAGTCATTGGTCTGAATAAGTGCTGTCTTAAGATGATCCAAATTCACTGTAATTTTGTTACCAACATACCAGAGAAAATCATACCAATCCCGTCCCTTAAGAAACTTTCGACACAACAGCGCATGACATTTACTCGCAAAAAGCGATGCTTTATCCTGCGTGACTACAGAAAAAGGAAGAGGAAAATTGAGCTGATGTAGTTCAAAAACCGATGCGCCAGGTGGATTTGTATCGATTTCAAATTTGATAGAGATTTTTTGCCTATGAGACTTATCTCTTTCATAAGTGAGCTCAAACAACTTTGCAAAGGAATCATCTTTCAGAAATCCTTTTTGGATAGTTGTATTTTCTTGTCGGGCGTCTTTTATTTCCATATTCACGCCATAGATAGCAAACTCATCTTTCATTGCATTTAGATAGGGTTGCCATGAAAATAATTTATTAGAGTGCATCAGAATGAAGTCTAAATCTTCAGAAAAGCGATTCAACTGGTACATAATGCGAAGACAAGTACCTCCCTGAAAAGCAGCTATTTTGAAAAAACCACTTCTGGATAATCCTGAAAGAGCTATTTCCTGGTAAATTTCCTTAATGACATGCTCTTCTTCCTGCATGGAAAGGGGGGAATACTGTTTGATCCGTTCCTTAATAATTTCGATACTCATGTCAACTCTCCTATAAAACGTGCCAGCACCGCTTTAGTCCTACTGTTGGGGTAGTTCTCGACAAGCTGTGAAAGTGCCGAGCTCTGCCCTAGGGTGTCAGGTTCGATGCGCATATCTTCGCATAAGTCCTCAAGACTACCCCACTGCTTGTGGCGTAGGTAAATGATATCGGCAATAGCTCTCCACGGCCCAGCCATAAAAAAAGTGGTTGCGTCGCTCTCAATACGCTCCACGCCAAGTAGAAAGTTCAATAACGGTACTCTCTTGTAGGAAAACACTCCCAGAGGTGTTGAAAAGCTGGAGATCCGTTTGGGTGTAACCGATGTAACCCCATAGACGGCCTCGGGAATCAATGAGTGATATTGAAGAGCAGACTCAAGACTAACAAAGGAGGGACCATAAATTACCTGAGCGAGCTCATACAGATCAACAGGCGACTCTCGTCGCGGAAGCGTTATAATATAGAGGCCTCGCTTTACGTGCGTTAAGACGCCCTCTTTAAGAGCACGGTTCACGATACCATAACGCGCAGCATCTGATTTGCTAATCATAACACTGAGGTCAGTGTCGTTTACGTACCCTTTTGGCCAAATAACCAATTCACTATATAAATTTTTTTTCATAAAATTGCACTCGTTACTTCCATAAAATGGAAGTTTCCTGTCTAATTTATACCAATCTGTCTTTATTTTAGCAAGAAACTTCCATCTTTTGGAAGTTTCTTGCTAGATTTTACGAGAATCTGCTTTATCGCAACGTGACGCCCTTGGACATTCATTTTCTGGATGAGTGCAATGAGGCGATAAAAAAAGACTGTTATTTACAGACATTTGTCGCTAAATTATGTCTTCACACAGGGATATTTGCATGATTCGCTTACTAATTTTGATGCTGTTATCGACTCTACCTGGCTGCGACAAACCCAAAACAGTCACGATGCAAGAAGAATCCTCTCGTCCTAAAGTACCTTCTCTATTAGCTGTCAGCCAGCCAGCCAGATCCGAACTTCTCGTTGCTCTACACACCGATGATGCGAAAAAAGACTACTCCGATGTTCTCTCTCATCCATGGGTGCAGCAGCAAAAAGGGCTTACTCATGTCAGTAAAGCCATGGTCGAGGATATTCGCTCCCTAAGAGATGCCAGCGAGGCTATCAATAAATACCGCGCAAAATCAGGCATGTCGCCAGTATCTTTTGATGATGAAAACAAACACATCATCACTGCTATTGAAGCCATTCAAGAACCACTAACCTCCCTGAATCTTAAATTCCCCTCTGATCGCTACAGCGTTCTCAATATACCGCCTGTCAGTCCAGATCTTTACAAGACTCCCCTACCTTTCCAAGTCTACAAGCGTGTCGAACTGGGAGAAACCGATCTAGGCACCCCCTTATACATGGATGTTCGCGTCTTCGACATATCCTCCCTTAAAGGTGCCATAGCTAAAAATGCAGCCATAGACGCGGTCATCGATTGGCATGTCCATTTACTCCAAAAGGGAGAAGAAAAGTTCAGAATCCTCAAAGGCAAGGATGTCCTAGCCTTAACCGGAGAAGGTGACCGCGACACCAGTCACTTTGATGGTGGTCATGGCTTTGCCGCCAATGATAGAGCTGTCTTTCTAGCTTTTCTAACTGACGGCGATCGTCTCTATGTCTTCCATGCTGATGGCCCACGCAAAAACCTGGAAGACAAGAAAGTGGTATTTCTCGATATCCTCAACCGCCCCTTATTTCCTTGGGACAAACGCCTTCAAGACTACAAGCTCATCCCCGAAAATAATCGATAGGATAAACACGCTGTTCTTATGGCAGTATGATGTTCAATCCGGGGTTAACCCTAGCCAGACTTTCAATCTCACGGTCGGAAAATTCATGTTTGCTACCTTGAAGACTTAAAGATGTAAGCCTTTGGCATTTTTGTAATATTTGAAACACGCACTCACAGGCATCTTTAGTATGTATCTTTAAGGTAAGCGTTCGGAGGTCCACACATGTCCCTATCGCCATACAAACCGGGTGTGCATTAGAATGAACTTCAATCTTCAGATCCTCTAAATTAGCCCTTCTCCACAGAAATTCTCCACTTGCTATTGAAGAAATATTTGTGCCGACCAAATTAATTCTCCTCAATAACACATCGTTGTCTCTAATATGTTTTGCTAATTGCCTCAAGGAGATGTCAGTTATATTTGAGCAATTTTCAAAACTAAATGTGTGAACCGCTGGAGAAGTATTTTTTAGGATAGAAATAAAAGCCGAATCCAATATGTCTCGGCGAAAGGAGACACATTCCAGTATAGGTTGAGGGCTGCAACGAGAATCCAATAGTGAAGCCGCCGCCGCATTAAGCTGTGAGGTGGCGACCTCTGATAGCCCGCTTCCTTCCAACGTCACTTTAGCAAGCTTTGGGCACTTGTTGATTAAATATTCCACTATCGGCCACGGAGAAGTGTGTAACACCGAAATCGTTAGCTTTTTTAGATTGGGACATGTGGCTAAAGCATTGACGCTACTGTTATCTGAAATAGTTACCCTTAAAGTCTCCAGATCCATCCGATGAGCCAGAAATCTATTAATTACATCGGGACTAACCTGTAAATCTGGGGATATACATAACCCTTTAACTATCCGGTCAGAAAAATCGCGATTATCAAGAAGTGACAAGCGCTCATCGGAAAGCAGAATAAATCGAGTCGCGAAGGGGTGTAACTCATTACACCGTGAAAGCGTCTGCCAAAATGGCTTTGCATCTAACTCCATCGCTAAAATAGCTCTTTTGTCGACATTACTTGGAGGATTGATCAAAGTTAATAATTTAGAAAAATGTGGTATTTCGCTAAGGAAAATAATTCCTTGTCCCTTAAGACGTTTAACTAATGGCTCCACCCATAATGGTGGAGCTTCCGATGCGCCGCTTACTTCCATAACCACAATTCTCTGCAAAACTCGTAAAAAACGATGCACTATATCCCTCTGAAACAGGCATGTCAATCAAATTGCCCCTCTTCAGCATAAGGTCAGGGTAGGACAATATGCACCTTATCATTTATCCTGCGTAAGTTTTCAATTTGCTGGTCCGACAATGTACACGTGCTACCTTGGAGATCTAAAAAAGTAAGATCCTTGCATCTATGGAAAATATGAACCAGACAAGCATAAGCAGTTTGCGTATGAAATTTTAACGAAAGCGATCTAAGGTTCTCGCACGTGCCTATCGCCTGAACAATCTCTTCTGTTCTCGAATACAGCTCGACCTTTAGGTCTTGTAAATCGGACCTATGCCAAATGAAATGTTTTAGAGCTGTGGGAGAAATTTGCTCCATCCCAATTAAGTTAACGCCTATAACCTTTCGTGTTGCTAGGCGCCCCAACGATACGTCCGTCAAAGTCCGGCAATCTTCAAAATCAAAAACAACAATTCTTGGATCCATGTCAATCAAAAAGGATAGGAAAGAGTGGTCTGTAAGGTCTGATTCAAACTCTACACAATTCGGCATACGACGAGAACCTATCAAGGACGCCGCATTCGCCTCAATCCCCTTACGATAGTCCTCTTGCATGTCGTCTATCTCGAAAGTAATCTCTTCAAGCATTGGACAACGAGAAATTAAAAACTCAATTACAGGTAGTGGATCAGTATGAAGCTGAGATATCGCCAGTTTTTTTAGGTTGCCACAGGTTGCTATGGCATTAATTGCCAGATCGTCCCAAATAGCAATTTTTAAACTCTCTAGATCCATCCGATGAGTTAAAAATTTCACCGCGGCAGAAGGGGCCACTTTTGGAGAAATACACAATCCCTTAACCATCCGACTGGAAAAACGTGGATCACCAATGATTGCTCCCCTGGGATCGGAACACAGAACAAATTTTGCTGCCAAAGGATGTATGCGGACATCGCTCGAAAGAAACTGCCAAAAAGGTTTTGTCATGGCCAGTTCCATGGCCAAAATGCTCTTATGATCCACGTATTTCGGCGGGTTAAGTAATATCAGCAGATTAGCCAGCGATGGTATGCCACCAGGAAAAACGATTCCTTGGTCGCTAAGATGCTTAACTAATGGTTCTTGCCATAATGGTTTTTCCAAAAATAACTTAATACTTGGTTGCATATACTCACTTTTGTAATTTTTTTATAAATAGGACGAAACCATACATTACCAACTATGGCACGTCAATTGAAATCCCCCACACACACCATCTCAAATGGTGTCAAGACGTCCGTAGAAATTAAATGCGGATTTATGTTAAAATAAAGGTGAACAAGACGGGGGTGTACTGGCTTCGACTTGGGAATGAAGTATTGAACGCATGCGGAGGATTTCGGTTGGCCTCCTTAAAAAACCGATACAGCAATAAATGCTGAAGAAAACACAATGGCTAACTGGTTCGCTAAAGGTGAAGCGCAAGCTCAACCTGAACTAGTTGCTTGTGCTGCTTAATACTTAACCGTATTGAGTGGTCCGATGGCCCGGGGTTAGACTAAGGACTCCGGATTTCGTCGTAATCAATCTTGGTAAGGAAAGAATGCCCGAACGCTTCCAGGGCATCTTTTCAAGATTAAACGAAGCAGGTTGATCTTAGTGTCGTGTTCTGCAACGGGATTAACCTTAATTATCAGAACGCTAAGCATGTAGTGGGCAATATGTAGTTTGCCGAGGACGAGAGTTCGACTCTCTCCACCTCCAATCAATAAAGGCTGGGTCTTCCCAGCCTTTTTTTTTACTACCGCGTCAAGGTACCTTTTATGGTATTGCTAAAGATGCAGAACCTATACGATTAGACATTTCTGACCAAATATCGCATGATGGTAAGCAAACCTTCTTGATCTGCACGACAAACTGGCAAATGAATATATCGCACATACGGATGCTCCCCAAACGAACAAATAATACCTTGTTTGATTTTGGATGATACTGATCAGAGCAAAGCCATCCGTGCATGTCATTATCTTAAATCATCAAGGCTTGCCAGTCGAAGATCTCAAAGCAATGGATCGACCTGTAGCCAACAAACGCGCCGAAGGGCATAGCCACTGGCCATGTCCGAGAAGCTTGTTGGGGGGTGAGCGAATACGAACAATATTATTATTGACAATAACAGATAAATGGTCAATAGTTACTTATATAAACCGTCAATAATAATTATATAAATGGAAGTAATGTATAATACAAACGTTGCTGATTATATCGTTGTATCTCCCATTAGAAAAATTTACGATTCTCAATCGGAAAAATATACAATCTGGAATGGCGATCAAATCATAAAGTGTGAAGATGGAACTAAATGGTTCGTACTCCGCAGTAAAGAATGCGAAAGATTTTGTGGGTACTTGTACTTGCGCGAAGCACTGCAGAAAATGCACTGCACAAATGTCGTAGCTGCTGAAAATCGACTATGCTTGAATGGTCGCACCGTACTATATCTTTCTAAGTATTACGCCGACGAGACCCTTTTTTTCTCATATGACACCGCTCAGTTTCGCACCTTGCAGGAGGTTGGTTTTAAGGATTATGTAGGAAGAAATCTTAGTGTAAAAGATGGAATCATGTACGTTTTCGACACCGAAAAATTGAGCTTTGATCCCGGATTACATCATGAAATTGATTCTTACAAGACTTTTCACGATTCCATCAAAAGCTACCTCGAACAAAACAATCATCTCATTGAGCTTACACAAAGTTAAAAGCTTATGTCCCTTTTCTACTCCTAAACGCGTTTTCCTGCATGACGCCACCTTGTTTCATTCCGTTTATTGGGATCGAATCGTTTAATAGGGCTTGACGGATCGCTTCATGCAGGAGTTTTAAACGTTTTGCGGCCAATCCTTCGATTTTGCAAACAGCGCCACAAAAAAGCCACATGCGAAATAGCTCATAAACGAGAGAGCAAACCTCTCCTCTTAGCAGTATGATATCGGCTAGTTAACATTATCACCAGAGCTTGAAACGAAGGACTAAAAGGAGAACTCCCAATACCAACTAGGCAACGGAACGCTCATATTTTTGCGGCAACAAGGGCAGCGATAGCGATATCTTTGATAGGTTGTGACAACACAGCGGCCTGCGATCAAATCGGAGGTTTGAGAGATCGAAGGAGAACGTTCCAAAGTAACCAGCTCCCTTCCACAAGTTGGGCACTGGTCTAAAGAACAGCATACGGTTGCATCGACTCGTTCATCGGTAGCATCTGCCTTTGTCTAGAAATTTTGGCAGTCTTTCAACTTAACAGTTCTGAATGCATCTCTCCACCTCCAAATCAAAGGCTGGGATTTTCCCAGCCTTTTTTATGAAATAGATGTGTTTTAAATGGACGAGGTGGGCTAAGTGGACGGGGTGGACTTGGAATAGCGATTGAAATATTTAAGCTTGTTGGATATTTTGCTTACTCTTAAAGAGGTGAAGTACCATGACTTTCAGTATCCAGCGTTTTGAGCCCAAATATCAACCCGAAGTGATTGAATTAGTCCAACGAATCCAGGTCGGAGAATTCGACATTCCCATTGAAGATGGGCAACATCAAGAACTGGAGTCTATCCCCGAATCCTTCCAAAAGGGAAAAGGTAACTATTGGATCGCTCTCTTCAACGAAAGGGTAATTGGTACTATCGCTGTGCTAGATATTGGCCATCGTGCATTTGAATTGAGAGATGTTTTTCTAGACCAAGAGTACCGCGGCACAGTGTCAGAATTTGCGAAGCAACTCCTTGGTCAGGTTCTAACTTGGTCTAAATCTCATGATGTCAATACCATCTACCTTGGCACAACGCTTAAGTTTAAAGCAGCTCACCGCTTCTATGAAAAGCATGGGTTTAAGGAGCTGACCCGTGAAGAAATGCCCGCCTATTGCAAGCCAATGGATTGCGACGAGAAATTCTATTATTTGAAGGTCTGATCGCAGTTTAACTCACCTTCATAAAAGTACAGAAGCTGCCAAACCTGAGTTTTCTTGGCCTGAGGATTATCCGCCTTATCCCAAGATGGGTACACACGCATGGCGCGCTTTCCACCTACACCGCTTCTAGAAATAATACCTCGTTCGGCAAGCACTGATTTCGGGAACACAAACTGGCCAAAACGTTCGCCGTCTTTGACACTCACAATCAGAAAATCGAAGGAGTCGGCTAGGTCATAAGGAGCAATAGGTCCTTTACCAATCCTCTTCCAAAATGTTACAAACTGTCCGATTTTTGTGGGTGTAATTTTTGCCACTCGAAACTTGATGAGACGTCCATCCAACTCAAAATCTGCTGCCCCATACTCCCTACTTTCAAGCTCGGGTCGAATATTTTTTACGCTAAAACCGGCCGAAAGAAAATGGTCTATTGCATTCATATCTAATGGCCACGCTGCTTTTCTTTTTTCTTCTGCTGTCTAAGCGAAAATTGCTCATCTTTACGAGCTTGCTTATCAGCGCTTGAAATAGTTTTTCTCTCGAGTTTCTTTTTCTCAAGTTCTTCTCGCATATAGTCCTGGGCAAAAGTCGAAGGCTTAGCGGTTTCCCTCATCTTTTCCATCTCACGGCGCACTTCGCGTTGCACCCTTTTCGGATTCATGCGCTGAATTTGAATTGTTACTTCTTTGAGCTCTCCAAATTTTAATTCATGATAGTGCTCAAGAACAAACTCGTGAATTTCAGGGTCCGATGGCTCACCACCAAAAATATGCCTTGCAACAGCGTAGCCCTCTTCGTCGGTACGCTCAAAAGTACCCACCCAAAAACGCTTTTCAAAAAAGATAGTTGCTTTAATAGCCGCCATTTTGACTCCCAGAAGAAAAGTGATCAGTTTACCAACTGCATCTATAATATGCTACTCCGATATTTAACATGTTTGACTTCAAATGCTAAAAACTGATAATCTCGTTTTTTACATTTCATAAAATTTCATTTATTAAGGCATCTATAGTGGAAAACATAAGAAACAATTCTGCATTCAATGCAATTAGCACTACAAGCTCGACCAATCAACCAGTTGTCGGTTCACAACTATTGTTTAACTCATTCGTCAAAGCAGACGCGATGACTCGAGCACAGAATCCCAACCTGGACTGTACCGCCCAAGTTCTTCTTGGAATGGATGGTATGGAATTAGAATCGACAAATTATGACTCCTATAGACCCCTATTACCTCAAGTGCTGGCCAAGGCCCAACAGATCACCTGCAAAATGATACTATCCCAGCTGCTTTCTTTGGAAAGTGCATGCTCCTATGATATTGAATTTGGTGCATGGTTAAAACAGACCTGGGTTGGAGAAAGAGAGGAAAGAGAAGTAAGTCCCGACGAGTTGAATTGCTTCGATCAGGCTCTTGCTTGTAAAGACCTAACTCATGAAAAGTCCAAAACAATCTTCGAACCTATCTTATCGGCTATTAATACCAGATTTAAGACACCTCAAGAGCGCGACGCATTTCGTCTTCTAGTTCTTCAAGGTTTCCGTGTTCAACATGTATCGGTACAGCAAATTTTTGGTGTTACTAGTATGGATTGGCTTATGGGCTTAGACTGGTTAATCTCTGACTTGAAGGATGCCTCTCAGGAAACTTCCTTAAAACTTCTGATAGCTCAATGGGCTAAAAAGAAAGGCTTATCTGTCTCTCAAGTGATGGATGAACTGCCCTGGCTTGAATTTATGGAAGGCAGTGAAAAACTTTTAGATCTTACTCAGGCCCAATGGGTTAAGCTGGCGAGTTTAAACCGAAATACCTTAAACTACTTTCATCATCATGTTAGTCAACTCTCACAGTATTTAAAAGTAGATGCGCCCAAGGCAATGGCTGCTCTAAGGACGTACGATACCATGTTTGGTAATAGGGCAACCTTAGGGTGGACGGCTATAGCAGGAGGTTTGGACAAATCGAAACGTGCGGCGATTGTGCATGTGGACAATCTCAAGTTAAGTCTCAGTATAGCCAAGTCCCAGGAGCTATCTCCGTCAATGCTCAAAAACCTGTTAAATGATATTTCAAATTTTCAAAAAGCATGCCGCAAACTCGTTAATGAAGCAACTGAAGCTGAAGAATTATTTTTAATGCTAGGTAACACAAAATCTTCAGATAAAGACTCTAGTTTTAGAATCATGCTCGGTGAAAACCTATTGCAGCTCTACTACTCATTGCCAGGCTTAGTGACTGAAATAAAAATGAAACTCCACAATGCCCCAAAAGGTGACGCAATTGGGTTTGATGGCGACTATGCTTTGGATATCAGTCCGGTAGAAGATTTTGAGGACTTTGCCACAGAGGATTCTGAATCAAAAACCGAACACAAAATCGACGACTCTAAATTAAACCAGAACGTCATCACCGTATCCAAGAAAAAGAGAAAAAGAAAAAAGAAAAAAATTGAAAAAGCGCAATTAACAGGAGAACTTGAGAATATCCAATCTATTGCTGACCAGACGCAGAAATTAAATAATATTTCTGCCACGAAAAATGAGCAACCATCCATCACCATTCTCGAAGCGCCACCAGAGTCTACCGCCGCCAAAACATCAGAGGTATTCGGCTCGAATAATATCATTAGTGTAAATTCGCATCATATTAACGCAGCAAACTGGGGTCGACAGTTATTTGCCAATAGCCACTCCCTGATAGAAAAAAATCGTAACGCCATAGAAGCGTTACCCCCCAAGCTCCGTACTTATGCCACTCACTCTCTTAAGGAGTTCAGCAGCCAGCTAGCGCAAGGCATGCAGGCGATCGGTCTGCTTCGTGAAGCGATACAAGATAATGATCACGACAAGGTAGCGTTAACGCTTCGATCTATCTTTCTAAACATGGCGCTTACGATGGAGCAACATTTTGCGTTTGCTAAATTATGTCGCGATCATAGGTACCCAGGCGGACATAACCTCAACAAACTAAGAGCCGGTTTGAACATTTCTGACCAGCTGACTCAATTGTCTGATCGTTATCATCTTGCCTTATACTGGGTACGTGGGCTGGGATCTAATTCTTATTCTCGTGCCGAAAAAGGAGAACAATTCAATAAGCTAGCCGCGCTGTGGGGCTACAAAGGTAATACGATTGACCTTTCAGCTTTGGTTCGTGATACCGTCAACGATTATACAATGTTGGTACAGGAAGTTTTGGGAGAAGAATCGCCGGTCGATATATCGTGCTTGAATGATCTAAAGAATGAAATTGATGGATTGTTAGAAAACCATAACATTTCACGCCCTGACATAACTTTTTCAGACAAGAAACTTGAAAACGCCTTTACTCGCTTACAGTCACTTAGACATCAAGCACAAGACCTAAAATCGTTTCCTCTTTTCCATTGCCTCGAAGATGCTTCCTATTTGTTAAGAGTCTTAGATATGGGTTTGACGCAAGCTAATAATGATGAACGACCCGAGATGGCGTTTTGGCATAACTCAAACATCGGTATTGTGGACAAGATCGCCGAGGAGCTTTATCAGGCCTTCTGTTATGCAATTAAAATTGGAAAACTGGAAGCCCACCACAGCTTGTTGATCTATCAACGAGTTTTGGACATGAAGGATACCGAAGACGCGCATACGTTAAGACAAGTCAATCTAGGAAAAAGGCATCATTACACCGAATTAAAACCTACAACACTAATTTCTAAGGCCTATCAGAATTCCTTAACTTCGGCTAAGGGTTCCCCTGACTCATCCATCAACGGAGACGCTTCTTTCGGTAAGAAAATTCGCGCCTCAATACCCGCACTATTGAATCTTGTGTCTCATTTGGAAGAAGCCATTCATAGCGCCCTGTAGTACATACGTTCAGCTAGTCGCTCATAGCGATTAGCTGACTAGCTCTCTTATTTTGGTATTGCGATAGATATAGCCCAAAATAAGACCGGCGCCTAATCCCTCGATAACACTGCTAACAAACCAACCAAAAGCTAACTTGGCTGACACTGGCAGCCAAACGTACCACGTGCTGGTCAGAATGCCGGCAAACGCTCCCAGGCAAAGGCCAAACATCAACGCATTTGCCATGCCAGCTCGGTAAAACTGGTTATAAATAAACACGATCCAAGCAGCCAAGGCAAATTGGTAGCACATGCGCAACAGCATATTCTCTTCATTGCGCCACAAGTTTGGAGTTTCGTAATAGGCATCAATAAGCAGAATGCCATGCACCAATGTGTCAAAAAGAAAAACGAAGATAAATATGGCCACAGTCGCTGTGGCAAAACGTCCCATGTTCATGTAAACTCCTTTAGGCCACTGATAGCAAAAAGGATTAATATAATGAGATATCAATTTTATCGAGAACATAAGTTCGTAAGCGCCTCCCTCAATGATGTCGAAAGGCTCATTGCAAAAACAGACTTCCGCGAGACAAAGGCAACAGAAGAAGCCAAAAGCGCCTTCAACGGTCTGACATCTATGCTACAAGGGCATGCCGACTATGAAAACAGCCGACTTCACACGCTCTTAGAAAAAAAAGGTTCACAAGTCCACAAGCATGCTGAAGAAGATCACGCACACCAAGATGGACAGCTTTCAGAATTGCACGGATTGTTCGAAAAGATCAGCGCAGCACAATCCAACGAGCAAAAAATTGCTCTTGGTTACCAGCTATATTTGACGTTCCGCAAGTTTGTTTCCGACAATCTTGCTCACCTGCATGAGGAAGAAACGATTCTGCTACCAGAGCTGCAAAGACTTTACACAGACGAGGAACTTAAGCAGGTTGAAAATGAGTCGTACAGCGTTATGACAGTCGATCAGTTGGTCGAAATGCTACAGCATCTATTCCCGCATATGAATCCCGCAGATCACGAAGCCTTTTTGGCAGACATCCGTGATCTACAGCCCGAAAAATACCCAGCCGTAATGCAGAAGATCAAATCCACATTCTAGACCTTCGAAGGCGTCAATCCAAACCAGCCATGTTCGTTTAAGTATGGGACTTAACAGGATATGCAGGCATACGCATCAACCTAATTATCAAGTATTCATTACAAATATTTGTACTTCAACAGGTTACCCCTATCTCATAGGTTGGAGTGTCTTCCGCAGCTAATGCTGCGAAGCAGCAATTCTTATCTTAGCCCATTGCCATACCCGACACAGGAGGGTTGGCTGTGGGTAAGATCAAAAAAACGTTCGCGTTGCGAAGCACCGCGTCTTGGTAACATATTATTCTGCAATAAGATGGCTTCCACTAGACGTGTAGACGCGATGCTCCGCAGCGCGATGATATTGATATTTCCACCCCTAGCCACCCCTCATTCTTCGGGTATGGCTAGGGGCTAAGATAAGAATTGCTGCTTCGCAGCATTAGCTCAAAATCTTGTTCAAACC
>JAUXSF010000030.1 GCA_030679955.1 Chlamydiales bacterium
GTTTGTTCATGAGCTAATCGCGTAGCGATGTAAGTGTGTTAGCCCCATGTGTAGGACGACGGGATCGAGAATATCGCGGTGGTATCGAAATTCAATTATTTGTTAGTTATTTGGTTTGTTCATGAGCTAATCGCGTAGCGATGTAAGTGTGTTAGCCCCATGTGTAGGACGACGGGATCGAGAATATCGCGGTGGCATCGAAATTCAATTATTTGTTAGCTTATTTGGTTTGTTCATGAGCTAATCGCGTAGCGATGTAAGTGTGTTAGCCCCATGTGTAGGACGACGGGATCGAGAATATCGCGGTGGTATCGAAATTCAATTATTTGTTAGCTTATTTGGTCTGTTCATGAGCTAATCGCGTAGCGATGTAAGTGTGTTAGCCCCATGTGTAGGACGACGCGTAGCGTCGGACAAACATGGGGTATGGTAAAAAAATGATTGTAGCCGCAGAGCGGCGTAAGGAGCGTTTATGTCGCAGACATTTAGGTCACATCGTTTTCATCTTGTTTGGTCGACAAAGGAACGGCGTCCCTGGATTACTGATGATATTCGGAATCGCCTTTATGAATATATCGGGGGAGTTGTTCGAAATTACGGCGGAAAATTACTAGAAGCTGGTGGGATGCCAGACCACATTCATCTCTTAGTTGAATTGGGAGTTTTAGACAAACACACTTACTTAATTCGGGATATGAAGGCACACTCTTCTTTGTGGATTCATAAAACCTATGAAAATTTATCGGCGTTTACGTGGCAGAAAGGATATGGCTCTTTTAGTGTCAGTCATTCAGGAGTATCTAAGGTTAAGCAGTACATTATCAATCAAGAAACGCATCATGGGAATCAGAGTTTTGAACGAGAGTTCATCAGTTTGTTGGAAGCGCACGAGATCGAATACGATCCGAAATATGTGTGGGACTAGGCACTCTTACGCCGCTCTGCGGCTATAATCATTTTTTACTATACCCCATGTTTGTCCGACGCTACGCATCGTCCTACACATGGGGCTATCACACTTACATCGCTGCGCGATTAGCTGCAACACCCCATGTTTGTCCAACGCTACGCGTTGTCCTACACATGGGGCTATCACACTTACATCGCTGCGCGATTAGCTGCAACACCCCATGTTTGTCCGACGCTACGTATCGTCCTACACATGGGGCTAGCACACTTACATCGCTTCGCGATTACCTGCAATATTTGATGTGCCTGCCATTGTTACGCGGTACCCGCGAAAAAATTACCAACCCCAGCCCATGGAGAGGCCTGCGGAATGTCGTTGACCTACCAGAGTGTAGCTGCCGGCGCCGAAGTCGCCTCCAATGGGAGGTCCTTTTATTGCATGTTGCACGCCATATGAGTAGTAAGCTGAAAATTCGCCCGCCGTACACATATCAATTGTGCAGCCCACGGTGATATCCTGTTCAACGGTATCCAAATGCAGAATGTTCAAGAGAACTTCATCTTTCTTCATAGGGCTGCGCGCGTAGCGATACCCTAGACGGAACACTACGGCTTGACTTAACTTGATGTCTGTGCCCACATGGAAGATCGTTTGGTCTTGCCAGCCAAAGCCGGGACCTTTGGCGCTACCAAAGGGATTCAATGTCAATTCGTCGGTTGTGTCAGGGAAATTGTGGTGCCACCAACGAACCTTGTTCCAAGAAATATGTTCTACGTCAAAAGCCAAGCCGTAGCTTGGTGCGAAACGCCAGTATAATCCGCCGACAATACGTGTGGGAATCTGTAGCTCGCCGTTTTCGGAGACTAAACCGCGGTACTTACGAAAGTGCTTAGCCTTGGCGTGAAGTTGCCACATACCGCCAATAGATAGGCACTTGGTCCATTTGTACAAGCCGCCCAATGTGTATGTGATTCCGCCTGTGAATGATTCCTTGCGGTTTGTGATATTGCCAGGGCTAGTAGTAAATAGGGGGTCGTCGAAGGCTTCCATGCCCCTAACTTTTAGGCGCTGGCCAATGAAGTCGGCGGAAATACCAAATGAAAAACTTTCGAAGCGAATAGAGAAAACGGGGGATAGAACGCCCTGCCATAGCTCCATCGACAATGGTGTGGTACCAAAAAGAGGGAAAGCTTCGGAGTAACTAGCTTTAAAAAATTCTTTAGTATAAAAAACAGCGCCGATGGCGACGTCGCAGCTGTCAAAAACCATCCAGTTGAACCCAACGTCTGGTGCGGCAAAGTAGCGGCCACGGTCGGCGGAGAAGGTGCCGTTATTGTCTATGGTGCTATCGGTAATTACGACATGACCATCGTTGTAGCGCATTTGAGCTCCCAAGTCAGCTCTTGTGCCTACCCATACCATCCCTGCGGGGTTATAGGCTGCTGCAAGGGCGTCCTGTGGATATGCAACACCGCATCCACCCATTCCTAAAGCCTTCACGCTAGCGAAATAGCCTTGTAGAGGAAGAGAGCAGCCTACAAAAAGTAAAACAGCTGCGGTAGCCAGAGACGAAAAGCGGCGTAACATCATAATGCGGACTCCATCCCATTGTGAAGGACCGATAGTGCTCAGGCTTCATAAATTTGTAAATGAAAAATTAAATACTCCCCTTGCTATTTTCCAGAAAGGTAGGAGAAGATGTCGCCTCCTTTGAAGATTCCCCATTCTACGATTCGTGCAATCTTAAGAATTGTTTTTTGTTTACGGTTGTGTTCGAACATGGCCAGTTCGTAGATCGGGATGGAGAGGTGATCGCGCGCCACTCGGCTTAGGGGACGAGCGGAATCGATCCAACTGCGAAGTGGAGCCACCTTCTCACCATATTCCTCGAAGAGCAGAATACCTCCGGCAAAAAGAGACTGTACTGTATGTACAAGGCGCATGCCTTTAGCCTTCAGCACATTGCCAAAAGCGTTCATATCTATGGGAAAATCCCAACGGTTGTCTGGCGGTAGATAACTCATCGCTTCATATTGACGTTTGTTAACTTTAGATAGAGAGCGATGCAGGATGCGTACGAGGCTGTTGATCATAAGGCCTGCTCGCGGCTGAATCCAGCCAACGCTATAATAGGAGCGACTAAGGGTATGCATGGATAATGAAATAATTTCTTCATTGGTGCTATGCATCCATGGCGCCGCTATTGCTTGCATGCCGCAGATCTGTGCAGCCCAGCAGACGATTGCTGACAGAAAGACACGTGTGAAGCGGTAGATTTCGTCAGGAATCAGCAGCGCTATTCTTAACACTGTACCCCGAGCGAAGGTTGTACGCGCGCTGTTAAGTTGCTCTTGACTCAGATGTCCGCCGGTTAAGCGCCACCAGAGTAACGCCTCCTGTCCTAATCCTACGTTTGTTTCGCTGATCATATTTCCTCCTGACCTGTAAAATAAAGTGATGCCATCTGAAGGCTCATTTTGTAAAATAATTAATATAATCGTGCTGATATGCCTACTTAATGATCCCTTAACGTATGATTAATGCCCGCTCAAACAGAAAGGTGTATAGTTAGCGGTTTTAGGGAGAAGTTGGATGGAGCCAGTTCGTTATATGAGTGTTGGTAAGACCGGCACTGCTTGGGATGATGTACGTATCTTGACCAAAGCAGTAACGGGCTCCATCAGCAAACAGCAGTCCTATCAGCTTAGGCACCTTTGTGCAATCAGCTGTATCCGCAAGATCCTTCTGACTGTTCCAGAGGCAATTTATCGTTATACGCGCCTGTTTTTGGCAGTGATGTTGGTTACAGCAACGCAATGCATTGGGCATACGCCATCGATTCGTCGCGCCAAACATGTGGTTAATAGGGAAGTGATCAACATTGCCTCAAGTAGTTTTGAGGCGACAGTTTTACAATTGGGTTGGGTGCATCCGCGTTCAGGTTTGGCTCTGCAAGCCTTGAGTAATCTAGCGTGGCGCTTCTTCCATCGCAGTAATGATGCACGCCGTTTGGTGGGATGGTGGTCAGTGGAAAATCATAGACGCCCAGCTATCAACTTAGGAGCTTTACGGATGGCTTTTTGGGTAAGGGTGAGGCGTTTAGCACACTACGTGAAGCTTATCACCGCCTCTACAGCTTTGGCGATAGCCAATAAGCGCGGGGATAAAAACCTTAAGAGTCGTTTACAGCATATTGTTGATGATGCAACATACTTGGTAAAGGACAAAATTAATGTCCCGCGTTATGAGTTAGCCATGGCGTTTCCTTACATGGGTGGAAGCACCGCAACCTTTGTTGTTCATACCGTCCAAAAGACCATGCAGTTCGCGAGCCGAAAGTTCTTGTAGAAGTGAAGCACTTAATGTGCGGGGTGAGAGGGAAAGGGGCCGCGCAGTAAACGATGTTCTACCAACAGCTGAATGATTGATGTTAGTTTGAACAGAACCTTGCTGGCTAGATCAGGCGATACCGCCGCCACTTCATAGAAGGGGATATCCATCTTGTACTTCAACAATTTGACACAGTTGTTTCGACAAGGACCATTCCAACAGTAGCTTTGGTCCGTTTGTCCAGTGCGTTTGTATAGCTGGTGTATCCCTAATGCTAGAGCTAAAGTTACATAGCGGTGGATGCATAACGCACGAGTCCACATCGCCATGCCTAAGCTTTTGAATTCCAGAGGGAACTTCATCGACATGTCAGAGAAAAAGTCGGTATAGCGAAAACAAAGATCATAGAAGCCTAGTAAAGCTCGCGAGCCCACTCGGCTGACGGCATTAAGGAATAGTCCCCACCGAGCGCTATAGCATCCCGCTTGATAGGCTGTAATATTCATCGACGAACGCGCTAGCGCCACTGTATTACAAAAAGTCCAGTAGCGCCACCACTTGACCCCGGTTTGATAACGCAAAACCTGGCAGGACCAGCAAATAGACGCGGCCGCCAAGATGCAGCCATAGCGATAGGTCGTTTGCAACACGCCAATTGTAGCGCTGAAGATATAACGAATTTTGTATTCCAAGCGAGCTTGGCGCCTAACAGTCTGAGGCAGATGGCGGCGGAACGCACAGTACATCAGCTTCAATTCGTGCCAAAGGGCTAAGTCAGAGGAGCCAGTTACTCCGTGATGGACAAATTGCAATTCTCTTCCTCGTTTCGCTTTGATAGCTGTAGCAGTGTATAGGAGATAAAGTTATAGAACAAGAAACGAATTGACTATGCACTCCCTTTACGTAAAGGAATACATTTAATAAATATGCGCTAAATGTAAAGAAATTTATTTTTCTAGAACACAATCCATTGAATGCTTCTAACCGCCAAATAGCAGGGCACAGCACAAACCGCCAACGCTATAAGAAAGCGCATGACATCGTCAAAAAGAGCGCGCAGATCACGGCGTAGGCCTGCATAGACAGCTTCTTCAGGATTAATAACCATATGAATATGGTGACTTAATTTGGGAATCGTTTTACTAAAAGCCCAGCAGCCAAAAAAGAGGCCAGAGCCAAAACGAATAGCGGCGGAGCTGTTTAGAAATGAATCGACATTATATTGTTCCGGCCACCAAACTTCGCCTAGCGCGTTAGGAACTAGGAAGCCAATAGCGAATGCTGCCGTAGTAGCACAAGTTGTGCGAATCGCAGACTCGGAGCATTTGATAGCGTGATTGAACCTTAGGGAAAGGACCTTTTGCGTGGGCATATAGCCAGTAGTAAATTGCAAAGCCAGTTTCCCATTTGACACGATCCCCATAAAGCCGTCACTCCTGTTTTTGTCACTAAGATGCCAATGCGATGTTAAGATATTGCAAAGACTTCCTGAGCTTTAAGGCTTAAGTGTCCGCGATTAGCCCAGCAGTAAGCTCCAGCTAAAGCAGTGGATGCAGCAACCAGGCAACGTGCGTAGCGCATTGCTTTATCTTGACGTTCCCGCTCCGCCATACTTCTTGGATTGATTACCCAACGCAATTCGTGGGCAACATTGCTGACGCAATCGCAAAGGCGTGGACCCATTACTAAGGCGACGCTAACACAACCGCTGGTTAGAGCGACACCTTGCATAGTACCTAAGAAGGAGCCTCCAAGGCCAATTATGGCCGGACTGAAGGCGAAAGTTCCGATTATTAAGCACGTTCCGACGGTAGCGCCACGTAAGAAAGCCATGGGTAGAGTAGTAGCAAGATCTTTGATCAATAATGCAATTTCCGCCACAGCTTTGCCTGCATGATGCCGGCGGATCGCCGCTCGGTCGATCGAACAGGGGACAAATGGTTTGACGCACATAGCTACTACATTCATGAACGGAACCCTCTCAAATTACTCCTAAACATCTATTTTACTAATCGAGTGTTGGGAGGTCATAAAGAGAAAGTTAAGCTTTGAAAGTGCGCACCTTTTTTCTTGACCTCGTAATAACAGCCGCGTTATAACGGAGCATTCTTAGGGTGGCATAGCCAAGTGGTAAGGCAGAAGCCTGCAAAGCTTCCATCCCCAGTTCAAATCTGGGTGCCACCTTTTTTTTACTTTCCTATTTACCCTTCACGGGGTGATCTTTGACCTTATTTCTTGTTGCGACACCTATTGGTAACCTAGCGGACATGACCTTTCGAGCTATCGAGGTTTTGCGCCAATGTGATTATGTTTTGTGCGAGGATACTCGGCACAGCAGACCCCTCTTGCAACACTATGACATCGATAAGCCCCTCAGAAGCTTTCACAAATTTAACGAAGCTTCGCGCGAAGATCAGATCGTCGAGGACCTAAAGCAAGGCAAGAACATTGCTTTGATATCGGATGCTGGTACACCGGGCATTTCCGATCCAGGCGAGCGCCTTGTTCAAGAATGCGTATCGGCAGGTTTAGAAGTCGTTCCGATTCCCGGAGCCTGTGCTGCTATTGCAGGCATTTCTGCTTCAGGGTTAACTACAGAGCGGTTTCAGTTTCTTGGATTTTTGCCGCGAAAAGATCAGCAGCTGCGTCTTTGTTTACTAGACGCTTTGGCCTATGTCGGCACAAGTATATGCTACGAAGCACCTACGCGTTTGGTGGATTTGCTAAAGCTGCTCTCAGAGCTAGCACCACAGCGACGTATAGTGGTCGCACGGGAAATCACCAAAAAGTTCGAGGAATTCCGCCGCGGCACTGCTGCTGAATTGCTGGAGCATTGGCAGCAACATACTCCAAAAGGCGAGGTGGTTGTCATGATAGCACCTCCGACAGAGTCTGAAGGAGGAGATTGGGAAGCGCTAACTCCAGAAGAGCATGTCGCGCATGTTCAGCAACAGTTTAATATCTCGCGCAAAGAAGCGATTAAAGTTGTTGCTGACCTCAGGAACCTTTCCAAGCGTGATTTATATAAGCGCACTATTTCGGATTAAGAATTTAACGCAAAGACGCAGAGACGCAAAGAAGGTATACCATCTTTGCGTCTCTGCGTCTTTGCGTTAATGTTTCTATTGCTTCAAAAGCGTGAGTGGCTTAAGACCAAGGATGTCCTTGGACAGTGCACACCAGCGTCTCCAATCTTCGCGCATTTCATCCTGAACAAGGCGTATTTCAGCATACACTTCGCTTAAAACATCCTTGCCCGCTTGTTCAGCTTTGTACGCTTGATAGCGATCGTGAAGCTGTCTAAGGGTAGCAGTATGTGCGACGATGGTCTCAGACATCTCTTGTATTTGCTGTTCGAGCTCTTCTTTTTGAACGTACCAAAGCTCCTTAACACGATCTAGAAGCAGTTTACGACGTTCGATGACCATGCGCTTTTGCACTGTTAGCGGGTCTGTGCGCTTTAGGTCGTGAGCCAAGCCTAGCTTGCTTAGGGTCCAGATTAACCACTTGGTAGGGTCGAAGTGATACCAGCGAACACCATTGCGATAATCATTGGCATAAGCATGATGGTAGTTGTGGTAGCCTTCTCCGAAGGTCAGTAAGCTTAACACATAGTTATCGACAGCTGACAGTTCCTGACAGAAGTTTCTGGAACCCCACGTATGCGCCAAAGAGTTAATAAACCAAGTGAAGTGGTGGAGAAAGAATAGACGTGTGAGGCCAGCGATGATGAAGGCTCCCCAGAAATCCTGGTAAAACCATCCTACCAGACCAATCACAAGGGCATTAGTAGCTAACAGCAACCACGGAAGATATTTATCTTGTAGCACAACTAAACGGTTTCGGAGTAGGTCAGAGACCACTCTTGGCTCGATGTTTTTTTCTCGATCGAAGAGCCACAAAAAGTGTGCATACCAAAAGCCCTTCTTAATAGAATAGGGATCGCTGTCAGTGTCAGTATGTGCATGGTGCAAGCGATGCTCATACGACCACCGCAACGCGCTTCCTTGCGCTGACATAGCCCCAAAGAACAGTAGAGCGCTTTCGACAAATTTGTTAGTTCTATACGACCGATGGGCGTAAAATCGGTGATAACCGGCCGTGATACTAAGACCCGTAGCATATAGCAGGACAGCGCTAAACGCTACCATGCTCCAGCTGATACCATGAAACCATAGATAGATTGGAAGAGCTATTGCTAAGGCTACGTGGTAGATGATGATGAATAGCCCTGAACTCCAGTTAAAACCCTTTTGCTCCATTTGCGCCATAACCTCTTTCCCCCCGTTAAACTAAGCCCGCCACTGTATCATCATTGCACTTCTTCGTGCAAAATATTATTTTTGTGGCGGCAAGTACTTGTATTCTAAGAAAATTGGACTTTTATTCTGAATAATGGCCAGACGTTCCCGATCGTAGAGCCCAGACTTGTGATAGTCAACTTCGTATTTTTTTCCATCAATCAAAACATAACCAAATTGGGATTCCCCGTCGTCGCAAACAGGACGCTCTTTGGTTTTTCTATGCCAGATGCCTGCGACAAATGGCTGGCATTGAGCTTCACACAATTTATAAGTTTGCTCTACCTCAAACCCGTTGGGTTGCTCATTCGAAAATCGTGTTTCGGTAACGACAATAGTTGAGTCATCTTGAAGCGGCCATTCGCCTCTCCAGTCTTCGATGTAAACGTTTTGTTCGCTAATCTTGGCGACATGGCATTTGCCGTTAGCACCGACGACAGTGTCATCTTCATTGAACAGGATGAAGTGTTTCTTATTCAATGGAGGATCAGTAGGCTCGGGATCATAGATAGCTTCTGCTTCTACGATAGCTTGCGGTTCTAAAACTGGTACCATAACTGGTTGCATGATTTTGCTAAAAAGAGGCAATGCTAGCACGCCACCCAGAATGGCTGTTCCAAGAATGCTATAAACAGGGTTGCTTTCAGAAGAAGCGGCAGGCTCCGCAAGAGCCATTGGAGTATGTAGCAGCGCATTTGCCGCTACTGCTGACGCTGTGATGGCTATGCCAGTAGCCAAGCCCGTCAAGAACTGTGGGCTAGTTACAAAGAATTTTATTCGCTCAAAATAGCCTGTGGTCGGCTTGTCCCACTGCTCACGAACCCTGAGCTTATCACTAGTGGTCACAATGGCATTTGGTGCGATGATGATCAACGGCAGTGCGGCAATACTGGTAGCCAGTAGTGCAAACGATCGCACGAGGTGCCATCCATCGGCTTCACTTAATGCCTGCCATCCATGCCATGCAGCGTCTCTCAGGCCTGCTGCGGGAATCATTCCAGCTTCTTGGATAGAGGCTACATGACCTGAAATTCCACCGAATCGCTGATTGCGTTCAATTTCATTTAGGTAGTATTTGGTCCACGATGCATCGAGCGAGGCAAGTTTTTTTTCCACAGAGACTCCCAAAAAACGCTCATTTTACACATCGTTCGTTAAGAATCCATAAAAGGCTATCCGCATCAGAGCTGTGGGTCTAAAAGAGAGTCAAATTTATATTCGAGATAAAACGGGTTGCCATCCACTACAATGGCAGCGCGTCCATCCACCTCCACTAAAAGATGTCGTTCGCCTCCTATCAGAACATACTGCTCGTCGGTATCTGGGTCGTAGCAGACAGGGCGTTCCTTGACCTCTCCCCTCCAAGCAAGTGTTACGAATGGCTTAGTATCCACTAAATTTAATTTTAGCTCTCTTTGTTGCGTAACAAGTTCAACCTGAAAATCTAAAGGGAACTCGAGAAAAACCCCATCAACATCAATACAAACAAAATTTGCGGGTGTTTCTTTTGAGATCTCTTCACGTTGGTCAGACTTAAATTTATACCGCCTTAATTCGCAGTCGTATGTTTGCCCATTTATAGTAAGTGACTTATGGTCGTTGTCTAGTTTTACAGGCCGGTTTTTCGCTTCAAATAAGGTCGTAACGTCCAGGCTTTGTAATTTTTTTGACCGGAATAATGCTCTCTTTCCAAATGAAAATGATAGTTCGTGCTTTGAATTTTCACTTGTTAAGGTACTTTGATAGGTATGACCACCGATTCGCACAGGTTCTTCGAGGTAACTGAAATCCACTGCGGGGTGGTTAATGAGTTCAGTCTCTTCGAATTGTATTATACCATCTATGACAGGCCATGATTCATGCCACCCTTCGATAAAAGCGCGATTATTCTTGATATTACCTACGTGACACTTACTATTTGCGGCCACGACAATATCTTCAGGGGTAACTAATACTAATTTTTGTACTACAGCTTGGGGGTGAATAGGCTCGGGATCATGTCGGGGCTCGGCCTTTACAGTTTTTTGGGGGTTGTGAAGTTCGTAAACATTACCCTGGAAGTGAAGAATTCCTTCGCGACCATTAAATTCCGATGCTGCTGGGTTATACAGTTCTAATTTTTCTACAACAGTTCCAACGCGATGTCTTCGGAAAAACGGTACTAGAGCCAGTATACTGCATAGCTTAAGGACGTCTAAAACGGGATAGCTTACAGAATCTATTGGAGCTGCTGGGATGTTAGGTTCTGTCGTTACATCATATTTAAAATGCGCTAGAGCAATTGCTGAAGCGCCCAAGGCTACTCCGACCAAAAGTTGGGGACTTATTGCAAAAGTCCTTATGCGATGAAAAAATCCTATTGCTTTGATTGGCTTGTCCCATTGCTCTCTAACCTTGAGGGTGTCGCTAGTCGTAACGATCAGATTTGGAGCCACAATGATCAAAGGCAGCGAGGCGATGCTAGTAGCCAGTAGTGTGAAAGATCGCACGAGGTGCCATCTATCGCTGTGTTTAATAGCTTGCCATCCATGCCACACCGCATCGCTCAAGCCTGCTGTAGGGACCATTCCCGCTTCTTTAACCGAAGCTATGTAGCCAGAAACTCCACCAGATTTTGTGCTGCTTTCGATTTTATTTAAGTAATGTCTTGTCGATGATGTATCTAATGAGGATGGGTTTGTTTTCATTTTGTCTCCGAAAAAATGTCCATATTACATGTAGTATGTTATAAAATCTATAAAAATGACCTACATGTCATCTCCACGAAAAAAGGAAATTTTTACAGGGTAGGAGGCATACGCATCCAACCTAATTCTGAAAAAATTCATTGCAAATAGTTCTACTTCAACAAATTATGTATATCACATGGCGTAAAGTGTACTCTACGGCTAATGCTGCGAAGCAGCAATTCTTATCTTAGCCCCTAGCCATACCTGAAGAATGAGGGTTGGCTGGGGGTGGAATAGCAATATCATCGCGCGCTGCGAAGCATCGCGTCTAGTTGGAAACCATCTTATTGCACGATAATACGTTACCCAAGAAGCGGTGCTCCGCAACGCGAACGGCTTTTTGATCTTACCCCTAGCCAACCCTCATTCTTCGGGTATGGCTAGGGGCTAAGATAGGAATTGCTGCTTCGCAGCATTAGCCGCAGAGTATGTTTCAATCAAGTTACTTCCATAGTATCTTGAAGTACAAAGCTCTGCGACTCCATTTCCACAATTAGGTTGATGGGTATATCTATCTATCCTGTGAGGTTTCATAACTTCTTACTGGCGAAGTTTGGGGATTTTTCTTAAGCTTACCGTTCGATTATCCGGAGGTTTCATGGCGCCATACGATTTGCGGCAGATAGCACGTCTTTTACACGTCAAATGTAGTGGTGCTCGTCGCATCAAGGGTTTTCGCATTGATAGCCGCCAGGTATCTCGTGGCGATTTGTTTTTTGCCCTTAAGGGTCAAAAGGTCGATGGCCATGACTTTCTGCAAGACGTTGCGTCACAAGGCGCTGTCGCTGCCGTTGTTGATCGTACATATACTGGGCCTGACCATGGTCTAACCTTGTTACGAGTCGTCGATGTTGTGGAGGCTTTGCAATCTTTGGCACGTCACCGCATGGAGCGGCATCCAGCCAAGATTGTCGCGGTCACTGGCAGCATTGGCAAGACAACCACCAAAGAGTTTCTGCACAAAATACTTCGGCAGAAGTTTTGTGTGAGCGCCAGCAAAGGTAATCATAACTCGCAGGTAGGGTTGCCTCTCACCATTTTGAACGACCTTGGTGATAACGAAGAAGTGCTGGTTTTAGAAATGGGGATGACTAAGCCCGGGCATATTTCACAGCTACTTTCTATAGCCCCTGCTGACATCGCTGTAATTACCCGCGTGGCTTTAGCACATGCTGAAAGCTATGATTCCTTGGAGCATATAGCTCGTACCAAAGCCGAGATATTTTCTCATCCACGCACTCGTTTGGGCATCCTGCACCGCGACATCCCTAACTACCAAGAGCTACAAACGATCGGTGGTTGTCGCAAAGTATCATTTTCCACCAGCAACAATTCCGCTGATTTTTCCTTGGTCCACAACGCTGAAGGTATTGTGGTGACTGCCAATGGACAGGAGCACATCCTGCCAGCACTACCTTTCTTAGGGCAGCATCACGAGCACAATTTGTTAGCAGCCATTGCTACAGCGGTTAGTTTGGGAGTCGATTGGGAGCAGATAGCAAAAGCTATTCCAGAGCTCACTTTGCCTGAGCGACGCATGCAGCTAGTCGACAAGGATGGAATTTTATTCATCAACGACTCGTACAATGCCTGCGAGGACTCTATAAAGGCTGCTCTGGAGCATCTACCCGCCCCTCAGCCGAACGGTCGGAAAATAGCAGTGTTGGGGAATATGCCCGAACTCGGCAAGTTTTCCGATGAGTGCCACCGGCAGGTAGGGCAGTATGCTCTAGACCGGGTTGATGCTGTGTTCTGCTTTGGCGCTGAATGCCAGCCGATTGTAGATCTTTGGAATCAGCAAAAAAGACCCGCGCAGATTTTTTCCGACAAAAGACAATTGATCGAAGCTTTACAATCCTTCCTAAAACCGGGCGACGTCGCCCTGGTAAAAGGTGCGAATTCAAAGAAGATGTGGGAAATTCTGGACGAAATCGTTCTTCCAAGGTAATGTTTTGGTACTATGATTCTTCTTATATATGATTTTTTTACACATTCGCTTGGTTGGAAGCTTCCGATTGTCTTCACCTACTACTCTACGCGCATGATTTTGGCTGCTTTGACCTCGCTTATTCTCAGCATATTCCTGGGGTCATATTTCATACGAAAGCTGTATGAGTTTAAGATAGGGCAGACTGTTCGCTCTGAAGACTATGGGTTAATCGGCAAGTTGCATGCTAACAAGAAAGACACTCCGACGATGGGTGGCGTGCTGATTTTGTTCACCATGCTCGTTAGCATGTTGTTATGGATGGATCTGCAGCACCCTTTTACTCTGCTATTTTTTTTAACGACGGTTATTTTAGGGCTTGCTGGCGGTTATGACGACTACAAGAAGATACGCCACAAGAATGTAAAGGGCTTGTCTGGCAGGAAGAAATTGCTGATTCAAGCTTTTGTATCGAGCTTAGTAGTCCTTTACATGTTCGTCCCAGCAGTCAGTGAATGGTTGCATCATGGAGATTGGTTTGTGCCCCCAGTGATTAAGCAGGGACATACTGAGATCTCTCTTTCGCAGTACGCCTCATTGTTATATGTGCCTTTTGTGAAGGGACCATTCCTTAATTTCACAGGCCTCTGCGTGATCTTTGTCGTGATCTTGGCCTTTTTAGTGATCATGGGATCTTCCAACTCTGTAAATTTGACCGATGGTTTAGATGGCTTAGCAGCCGGTTGCCTTATTTTGGTAGCCAGCACATTGGCTTTGTTTGCCTTTTTGTCCAACCACATCGAGTTTGCACGCTATCTAAATATTGCTTACATCGAGGGTAGTGGAGAGATAGCCATCTATCTATGTGCCTTTGCGGGCGGCTGTTTGGGCTTTCTTTGGTACAATGGTTTTCCAGCGCAAGTATTTATGGGCGATGTCGGTTCATTGACCCTTGGAGGCATTCTCGGTGTGGCCACAGTGCTGCTAAAGCGAGAATTATTGCTGGCGATTATTGGCGGAATATTTGTTTCAGAGGCCATGTCAGTGATCTTGCAGGTTGCTAGTTTCCGCTGGCGTAACCAAAAGCGCATCTTTTTATGCGCACCGCTACACCACCATTTTGAGTATTTGGGTTGGCCAGAAACGAAGGTTGTGTTGCGATTTTGGATTATTGGCTTGTTATTGGCCCTTGTGGGTATAGCGAGCCTGAAATTTCAGTAGGTCTTGGGTTATCAATGAGCGCACAAAAATACCTCATCTTGGGTTTAGGAAGCAGTGGCCAGGCGGTCGCACGATTCCTATTGTCGCGTTCGCATCAAGTCACTGCTGTCGATAGTAAGGCCAAAGAGCTTGGGCAAAAGCCACACATTGTTGAGCTATGTCAGCAAGGCCTTCAAGTGCTTTCCGAGCAAGAACCGCTCGATCTTGGTTCATTTACCTCTCTCATTGTGTCTCCTGGGGTGCCCCCAACGCATCCTCTCTATCAGCAAGCAATGGCTGCAGGTCTGGAGATTATTGGTGAGACAGAGCTAGCCTGTGGCTATCTCTCCCAGCGTATGATAGGCATTACAGGAACCAATGGCAAAACAACGGTCACATTGCTTGTTACACATGTTTTAAACGCCTGCGGTTTCAAAGCTCATGCGGTGGGTAACGTAGGCGTCCCATTGATTTCCATGGTCGAAACAGCGGCTCCTCAGGATATCCTGGTCATTGAGTTAAGTTCTTGGCAGCTTGAGACCATGTGCAGCAAAGTGCTAGACGCTGCAGTTGTACTAAATGTCACTCCAGACCATTTAGACCGCCATCACAACATGGAGAACTATGCACGAGCAAAGTTCGCTATCAGCCGCTGCTTAAAAGCAGATGGTATCTGGATGGCTCACGCCGATATTTCCAAAGAGTTTTCCGATATATTGGGCGAGTATCAACCCCACGTCAGTTATGAAGAATTGAATTCCGCCAGCCATGATGCCGAGAATAATTTAGCTGCCTTTGCCTTATGTCGTCATTTTGGTGTAAGCAGCGCTGATTTCCTGCATGCCGCCGAAAGTTTCGTTAAGCCTCCCTACCGCAATCAGTTAGTTCGCACATACAGGGGAGTCAACTATTACAATGACAGCAAAGGTACAAATCTAGACGCGGTGATGAAAGCCGTCACTAGTGTTCAAGGCAACTGCATTCTAATCGCCGGAGGCCGTGACAAAGGAAGTTCCTTCACACCTTGGTTACCGGTTTTTGAAGGACGCGTACGTCATATTTGTGCCATTGGCGAGTCGGCAAATAAGATTAAGGAAGAATTATCCCATCGTGTGCCAGTCACCACTTTTGAGTCATTGCAGCAAGCAGTGACCTATGCGGCGGCCATGGCAAAAGCGGGGGAGAATGTTATGCTTTCACCAGGATGCTCCAGTTACGACATGTTTGAGAATTATGCACATCGTGGTGATGAGTTTAATAAGTGTGTATTTGGGTTAGAGGATTTTTAACAAGCAGGGTGTCAGGCTTTTTTATGCCGTCCCTTCAGGACTCCGCGCCTTGGCGTCTTTGCGTTAAAAATAGAAGGCACGTTGTGCTATAAGCGGTTTTTTAGTATAAATCGCCCTCACTAGTTCGATAATTTGTAGGAGTAAAAATAATATGAGCCGCCGCGACACCATTATTCTAGCCGTCTTAATCAACGCATCCTTGTTGAGCATTCTGTTTTTTACGGCAACACGCCCTGACTACGAGACCTCGCCTATTATTGCCGAAGCGCCGCGCGTGGCACCCTCGCTCAGTTCTCACAGTGGCTTTTCTTCGATGACAACCGAATCTTCGACGCACTCAATAGACATTCCAATACCTGCTTCCACTTACACAGTTCGCGAAGAAGTTGCCGAAACACCGATCTCAAGAGTCTTCATAGTCGATTCTGAACCTGTCCACACACCGCAACCGCACCAAATCGATACCGATGATGACTTTGTAGAAGTCACCGTCAAACGTGGCGATTTCCTCGAAAAGATAGCGCGTTCTAACGGGACAACAGTGTCGGAAGTGAAGCGTATTAACAATCTAATGAATGATCGCATCGACGTCGGTCAGGTGCTCCTTGTTCCTGGCAGAAAAACCTCCAGGCCGTCACAGGTGGCTGTTGTGCAGCCAGTGGTTCACGTTGAGGATGCCGAATACTATGTGATCAAAGCAGGGGATAATCCTTGGAACCTCGCTCGTGAGCACCGTGTTAATTTCGATGAGCTATTGCGCCTCAATAACCTCGATGAAGGCAAAGCGCGCAACCTGAAGCCTGGCGACAAGATTCGCGTCAAATGACCTCAGCTAGACTAGCGACAACATCGCGTCTTACATTGCATCGCTCCCTGCTTTTAGTAGCCTCTGCGGGGCTATTTGTGCTAGGGCTCACCATGATTTTTAACACAACATCTGCCGAAGCGCTGGACATGGCGCGTCGCGCCAATACGCATCAGGCACTCTTCCGTCAGATTATGTATGCTATTTTGGGTTGTTGGTTATCGCTGGGAGCCTGGTTTGTTGGGTACCATACGGTCATACGTCTCAGCCCGCTTATTTTTGCTGTCGTCACATTGCTATTGCTTTTGGTCTTCATTCCTGGCGTTGGGCGCGTTGCTAACGGTTCTCACCGTTGGGTGGGTTTAGCAGGATTGACTGTACAGCCATCTGAGTTCGCTAAGTATATTCTGCCTATCTACTTTATCCATCGCATAGGTAGCCGAGGCGAAGTGATGGACTTCAAAGAGTTTGTGAAGCTCTGTTTAATTATCGCAGTACCCCTTGCTTTGGTAGCCCTGGCACCCGATCACGATACCGTCGCAGTTATTGGCTTGTCTTTGGCATTAGTCTGTTTTATCAGTGGCATTCGATGGAAGTATTGGGCTCTTCCCATGATTGTCGGCGGTCTTTTGGCTGGCGTTGTCGCTGTTAATACTCCCTATGTTGCGGCGCGCTTAAAGGTCTATATGGACCCCTCGCTGGATCTTTTAGGAAAGGGTCACCAACCCTATCAAGCGAAAATAGCCGCTGGATCCGGCCAGTTGTTTGGTAAAGGCCCTGGCCAAAGTTTGCAAAAGCTTAGCTATTTGCCTGAAGCGCAAAACGACTATATCGCTGCCATTTACGCCGAGGAATTTGGCTTCGTAGGTATCTTGCTATTGATAGGCCTATATATGACCATAGCCTATTGTGGATGCTATATAGCCTTTCAAGCACAGGATAGAGAGGGCTGTTATATGGCTCTCGCCATCACTTTTCTTATCTCCATCCAAGCGTTTCTAAATTTGGGCGTGGTATCCGGACTACTTCCCAGCACTGGTTTGAACCTCCCATTATTTAGTCAGGGGGGGACGTCGCTTCTTGCTAACCTCTTAGGCTTAGGTGTTTTGCTAAGCATTGGCAAAAATTCTGCACCAATTTCAAACAAATTGTTTAATGGCTTGCAAAAAAAAAATAGAACCTTTTAGGGTGTGATTTACCCTGACAGTAATAGAAGAGGTAATATGCGCAGGTCGATTTTGGCCGCGACAGGATGCCTTTTCCTCAGTGCAATGTGGATGGCCATAACCCTTCCACACGCTCATAATAGTAGTGTAGAGACTTTAGATACGCCCTTCGTTCCTGGACATGACGTTTTAGTGACACGAAATCCCGAGGAATCGACATTTTGGAAGATCGAGCTACTTAAAAACGCCAATAAATCTATTGAATTTTCAGTAGGATTTACAGGTGGGCCATTGTTGGAGAAGGCATTACTCCTTTTGGAGACCTGCCTCACACAAAAACCTGACCTTAAGGTACATCTATTTGTATCTGATTGTCCGCTGTTTGGTTGGGCAGACAAGCGCAAGCTTGAGCTACTAGCTCAAAGGCATCCGGACCGTTTTCATTACCTAATCCGCGGTATGTCAGGCTTACGCAATGGCTACAACCTTGTTACCAGCGAAAATCATATTAAGATGCTCGTGGTGGATGAGAAGTATGTTGTGCTAGGGGGCACTAACCTCTTCCATTATCAAAGCCGCAGTAAAGTGCCAGAGGATATTAGATACGAGAACTTGGTTAACTACTTCCATCCTAAAGCCTGTATCGACATGGATTTAGTAGTTAGGGGGCCTTGTGCGGCTAATCTGCGCCAAGACTTCTATCGTTTGTGGGCGTTATATGAGTCAGGGGAGAGCACCACTGTCGCTCAACCTTTTGAACCAGAGTCCACGCGCTATTTTGATTTACCAGAAGAGAGCGCTTGCTGCGCTGCCGTCTTTGACGAAAGTTCCAGAGTTGTGCGTAATGTTCCGCTAAAATCAATGATTAGTGGCCCCCGCTGTTATCCGGGTGCCTGCAGTGCCGAATATGCCTCCCTTATCAACAGTGCTGAACGATCTATTGATTTGATGCATATGTACATCTCGCCAGTTGATGAGGTTTATGACAGCTTGGTTTCCGCCACAGCGCGAGGAGTTGGCATTACATTAATTACCAACGGTGGTGGCGATCCAGTCCCCATGGTAACCAAAGCTATTGGCACATACAATCAAGCCTATCTCTTACCGGTGGTATTGGGACGGCGCTTTGGCATGGGCGAGCGTGATCAGGCCGACGCGTGTAATAGCACCAATTGTGCGGTTTACACATACGAAGCTGAGCATACCCTTTATCATAAGAAAGTTATGGTCATCGATGACCACCTGACCGTCGTTGGAAGCTATAACTTGGGTCACAAAAGCCACTATGGTGACTATGAAGTCATAGTAGAGGTTGAATCTCCGGAAGTAGCGAAAGAAATTAAGCACGTGATGGACGAAGACCGCGAACGCTCAAAACTGTGCAATCGCGCACAGATGACCGATTGGCACTTTGGCTTCGGCCCAAGGTCCTTAGCCCTGATCGAAGGCGCCTTAATTGTTGGGCCTCTTTATTAGAAAGGACCAAAACGACGAAAAGGACCTAAAATGGTTATTAACCTTTAAGCCTTTTTAGGTCGTTTACGTCCTTTTGGTCCTTTGTCCACTATTACAAAAATTCCCTTTTTTTCGACGATGCTGTACCATCCTACGGCATGAATAAGAGAGTTTTCATCTGCGCTGGAGGAACCGGCGGCCATCTATTCCCTGCGATAGCTTTAGCGCATGACCTTTTGCAACGCGACGCGTCGATCGAACTGCTATTCGTTGGAGGCGGGCTTTCCACCAATCGTTATTTTGACCGTAAGTCCTTTCGCTTTCATGAAGTCGCTTGTGGCTCTATTGTGAGCAAGAAGCCTTGGGATCTCATGAAAAGTGCCTTTTCCATTACTCGTGGCATTGTGCAAAGCTACAGCTTGTTAAATCGTCAGCGGCCAGACGTTATGGTGGGTTTTGGCAGTTTCTACGGGTTTCCTCCTCTTGTCGCTGCTACCACGATGGGCATTCCTTTAATCCTTTATGCTGCCGATGCTGTTCCAGGGCGTGTCTTGCGTATGATGTCGCCAAAAGCTAGCATGACAGGCCTACACCTCGGTGCTGCTGCTACACACCTAAAAGGCCCTTCTGTTACAGTTGGTATGCCCATACGACCCGAAATATTAGCTGACCGTACCGATGCTGCCAGAGCTAGGCTTCACTTTGGGTTAGATCCTGAGCTGCCTACCTTACTGATCTTTGGTGGCTCCCAGGGCGCCAAAGCGCTTAACCAGCTAATGTTACAAGCCATTCCGTTTCTGACGCCGCAAATACAGCATGGCCTGCAAGTTATTCACCTCACTGGTCAGGAAGATTGCGTAGAAGCCCTTAAAACCACCTATTCTGCCCATGGTATTCGCAACAGCGTACAGGTCTTTGAACCTAGGATGGGTATGGCCTGGTCTGCCGCTAGCATAGCTTTATGCCGCTCCGGCGCTAGCACACTGGCTGAGCTTCGATCCTTTGCCATCCCAGCTATTTTGGTGCCCTATCCTTTTGCTACCGATAACCACCAAGACAAGAATGCCGATGTCCACGTCACTTGTGGATGTGCGCTAAAAGCTCAGCAGCAGACACTTACGCCGCAAATCATCGCCACGCTACTAGCTCGGCTGCTAAATAATCACGAGAATTGCCACAACTCCATGCGGGAAGCCTTGCAGAAGGTGCAATTAGATCCTCCCCAAAAATCGTTGGCTGATGTAGTGTTGGATACCTTAAACCACGCGAAGCTATGACTAAGATAGAAAAATGTCACTTTATTGGAATCGGCGGCATAGGCATGAGCGGCCTAGCACGAATCTTACTACAACGTCAGCGCGCCGTTAGCGGCAGCGATCTTGCCAGCACATCTGTCACGGAAAATTTGTCCAGGATGGGTGCTACAGTATTTGAAGGCCATCTTGAAGAGCAGTTGCCTTCGGAAGCCACGGTCATTGTCTCTACAGACATTAAGCCCGAGAACGCGGAATACCAAGCAGCGCTTAAGCTAAAGCTGCCGGTTTTACATCGGTCTGACTTGCTGGCCTTACTGATGGAGGGACAAAAGCCTCTAGCCGTTACAGGTACGCATGGCAAAACGACGACCTCTGCCTTACTTGCTTGGGTACTTGTTCAGGCGGGTATGGATCCCTCTTTTGCTATAGGAGGATGGCTCCCTGGCCTAGATACTAACGCCACAGCTGGTCAAGGTGAGTACTTTGTTGCCGAAGCCGATGAGAGCGATGGAAGCTTTTCTAAGTACCGTCCCTTTGGCGCTATCATCACAAACATTGACCACGACCACATGAACCATTTTGGTACTGAAACGAAGTTGATCAATGCCTTTGGCAAGTTTGCCAAGCATGTGACTAAACATCTGTTTTGGTGCGGTGACGATGCTTTGTGTAAGCGCCTTGCGCCGAACGGCACAAGTTATGGTTTTAACGTCAGCAACGACTTGCGTGTTGAAAATTACCGTCAGCAAGGATGGGTCAGCACATTTGATGTGATATGGCAGGGTAAGGAATTCCGTGATATCGAGCTAGCCCTTCCTGGTCGTCATAACGTATTAAACGCCCTTGGTGTTTTTGGCCTTGTTGTAAGCCTTGGGGTTTCCGAAGAAGCTATTAGACAAGCCTTTAAGACGTTTTCCGGTGTCAAAAGACGCTGCGAGCTCAAGAGCGATCGACGTGGCATACTAATTCTGGACGACTATGCACACCACCCCGCCGAGCTCGCCGCCACACTAACAGCCATCCGTGGAGCTGTGGAAGAGCGTCGCATCATCGCCGTGTTTCAGCCTCACCGCTATTCACGCACAAAGCACTGCATGGGTCAGTATAAGCATGTGTTTGACGAGGCTGACGAAGTTCTCGTAACGGATATCTATGCCGCTGGCGAAGAAGCTCTGCCCAAAGTTTCCGCGCAAGCTATTATTAAAGAGCTTGAAGAGCATTCACAAGCACCTGTTCGATACGTTCCGCGCAACAGTTTAAGAAGTACTTTGGTGGCCATTGCGCGTCCGCATGATGTAATTGTTACATTAGGCGCTGGCGATGTTACCAAGCTCGGAGGAGAACTCGCTGAGCACTTCGCTGATCAAAGCCCTAAGCGACTAACAGTAGGCGTTGTTTGTGGTGGTATGTCCGTAGAGCATGATGTCTCGATACTGTCTACGCGTCAAATTCTGCCGCATTTAAAAGCTGAATGTTACGAGATCAAGCTATTTGGCATTAGCAAGGAAGGCAAATGGGTTTTTGGCGACGATGCCCTCGATAAGCTAGCAGTGTTATCTAAAACACCTTCTGAAACACAGCGCTCACAGCCACTCTCTGCAGAGATCTTAACGCAGCTAATGGCATGCGATATTATTTTCCCTGTTGTTCACGGACGTAATGGCGAAGACGGAACGCTACAAGGGTTCTTCGAAGTACTTGGCAAAGCCTATGTAGGCTGTGATCACCGCGCCAGCGCCGTCTGCATGGACAAAGCGCTAACTAAGCAGGTTGCTGCCGCTGCAGGGGTTCCTGTGGCTCCCTTTGTTGCAATTTCTAACTGGGAATGGAACCATCGTCGAGAGAATATCTTGAGTGCTATCGAAGAGCAACTTACATGGCCTCTTTACGTAAAACCGAGTCATCTTGGATCCAGTGTTGGCATACGCAAAGTCACTACTTCGGAAGAACTACACAGTGCCATTGCAGCCGCTCTAAAGGTCGATACCGATGTTTTGATCGATAGCGAAATGATCATGCGAGAGATCGAGTTTGGTATTCTTGGCAACGAGCAGGTCACGGTTATGCATCCGGGTGAGATATTCTCCGCCGGTAATTTGCATACCTATGAGGGTAAGTATATCGATGGCAAAACGACGCCAGATACAACCTATGCGGAGTTGCCACCTGATGTTCTGCAGGAAGGAATGGCATTAGCCGCCAAGGCCTACAAAGCAGCTGGCTGCACAGGTTTAGCGCGTGCTGACTTCTTCCTGGATCGTGATAACAAGTTTTGGCTTAGCGAGATTAATCCTATGCCAGGCTTGACCAAGAACAGCATGTTCCCACGCCTATGCGTTGAAAGTAAGATGGCACTGCCTGACGTCATGCATAAACTGATTATCCTAGCTCTAGCACGACGCAGAAGCCTTCAGCGCCTAGCTGTGTAGCCGTAGGATGTTTTTGTTCTCAGCGCGGAGCGCCGAGAAGGTAAAGTGTTTTGTTCTCAGCGCGGAGCGCCGAGAAGATAAAGTGTTTTGTTCTCAGCGCGGGAGCGCTGAGCCACATAATAGCCCAGGGTAAGGAACCGAAGGTGACGCAACCCTGGGAATAGCGTAGCAAGGAAGTCGCTCTGCGGCAGCAGAGCGCCAGAGATATCCAGATAGGTATATCGGGTTCCCATAGCAGTAATACCAGGCTGGCGCTCTGCTACCGCAGAGCTTATTTTTTTTCGTGTACAACCCAGGGTTGCGTCGCCTTCGGCTCCTTACCCTGGGCTATTATGAGGCTCAGCGCTTCCGCGCTGAGAACATTGAACGTTCATTTTGTGAGAGCGTATGGTACAACCTTCCGATAGATTATCAATAGGGCGGGCGGCGCTATGGATTGTGTTCAGCACGCTGCTAATCTCAGGTTCAGCTGCAGCTTCCTGGGCCTACTATCAGCATTTGATTGCCTCCCGGGCGCTCGATCCGGCCTTTGATATCACGATTCTCGTGCAAACAGGTCCTGAGCGCGAGGCTTTACGCACGGAATACCTCGCCGAGCTATTGGATTTGTCTGTCGACAAGCCTACCAACATTTATAACTTCAACGTTAAAGCATCCACTCAGAAGCTGCTATCCAGTCCTGTGATAAAAGATGCGCTGGTTCGCACGTATAATCCTGGGGCTGTCTATGTCGATTATACCATCCGGCGCCCCATTGCCTACCTGGGGGATTACCGAAATACCGCGATAGATAGCGAGGGTTTTCTGTTCCCATGCGAGCCCTTCTTTACACCAAAAAAGCTTCCCGAAGTTTATGTGGGCTTGCCGCCAAATCTACCCTCGGATGAGGTCTGGAACACACAAATTAGCGAAGGCGCCTTTCCCGTAGCCATAGCAGTTATCGATGCTGTAAACAACATTATTGGACCTGAGCGCTGCCGCATTATTAAGGTCGATGTTTCAAAAGCCTTCGCAGAGAGCTATGGTCAACGGCAAATCGTCCTCCAGTTAGAGGATATTGTTAGCCAAAATGGCATACTTTATTATTTGCCGAGGACTCTGCGTCTGTCGCCTAGTCGCTACCAAGAATCTCTGAAAGATTATTTGATTTTAAGCGACCATCTGGCAAAACAGCTGCCTGTGTCGGATCAGCCTATTTACCGTGGGTCTCCTCAAGTTATTGATTTACGTCTTCCTAACCTCGCCTATTTCTAGAATTTTTTTATAAAAATCCTAGCTATTGACAATAGTTATGCAGTCAGTCACTCTGGTTGACTAGTATAGGAGCCATTTATGCGACCAAAACATCGTAATATTAGTAGTTTAGTTCTATCCTTCTTCCTTCCATCAATCTTATTGGCGCATGGTGTTTGGGACTATCCATCCACACCAAAAGATTCTGTGATCGATAGCCTTCATGGTGTCGAGCTTGAGGATGCCTATCGTTGGCTAGAAAACGCTAGTGATCCGCGCGTGATGAAGTGGACTGCCGACCAAAATGCATTGGCAAAGGATTACCTAGCCTACCTCGTCGATCGCTCTACTGTGATTAGTCGTGTAGAAGAGCTTGCTAGAAGACAGGTTTGCACTTTCGATGAGGTCGAAGGTGGACGTCGCTTCGTTAAGCGCAAAGATGCAGACAATGACCGTCCCATCTACTACTGGCAGGATAATGCTACCGCTCCTCTCATCGAACTCATCAATGTCAACACTCTTCCTAAAGGCGTAACCCTAGATTTCACCATCCCTTCGCCCGACGGTACATTCGTCGCTGTGGGTATATCTTATGGGGGTAACGAACGCCCTGTGATAAAGATCATCGATGTCAGTACCGGCGAGACTCTTCCCGATGTGTTGTGGGGACAGAAGCAGGGCTGGCCGGAGGGCCTAGTCTCTTGGCTTTCCGATAACTCAGGGCTTTATTACTCCACATATCCTGAGGAAGGTGTAGATGCCGAATACTGGAATTCGGTCTATTTTCACCGCTTGGGCACCTCCGTCGACCAAGATGTTTATATTTTTGGGCATGAGTATATTCGTGAATGCCATCACATGGCTTTAGCAAGTCCAGATGGCCGCTATGTGGTTTTAGACCGCTATCACGGCAGCCGTAATGAGGTCTATATTCAAGATCTATCCGATGATTCCATCACCCCATTGGCAACCGGATTTGATGCGGAGTATCACATTAGCTTTGCCGGTGATCAGATAATCGTCGTTACAGACTCCGGCGCACCGAATTGGAAAGCCTACCTTGTAAACCCCGACAAGCCACAGCGCCAGGAGTGGAAGCTATTAATTCCAGAAGGCTCTGATACGCTTCTGAGCGTTCATGGAGTCGCTGGACAGTTCTACGCCGTTTTCCTTCATCATGCCTACACTAGTGTTAAGGCCTTCGATGCCAGTGGTATCTTCATTAATACCTTGCCTTTAGAAGGCTTGGGAACAGCATCTGTATCCGGTTCATGGACCGGAACCGATGTTTGGGTCGACTTTACTTCCTTCGCACATCCCCAATCGCGCTACCGCTATGATACGGAAACGTGTTCGCTGCGGCTAGTCGATGAGGCAACTCTGGTTATTAATCCCTCACGTTATACTGTTGAGCAGGTTTGGTATCCATCCAAAGATGGCACCAAAGTGTCGATGTTTTTGGTATACGACAACACATTGACTGTAGAGGGCACTAGGCCGACCCTGCTAACAGGCTATGGTGGTTTCGGTATTCCTGTGACACCTCAATTTTCAGACTCGCATGTACCCTTCTTGGAAGCCGGAGGCCTAATAGCCATCCCTAACCTACGGGGGGGAGGGGAATACGGCGAGAAGTGGCACCGGGCCGGTATGTTAGACAAAAAGCAAAATGTCTTCGACGACTTCATCAGCGCGGCCGAATGGTTAATTAGTAAGGGCTATTCCAGCTCTTCGAGACTAGCTATTCGTGGACGCAGCAACGGTGGTCTGCTCGTTGGCGCTGCCATGACGCAGCGACCGGACCTCTTCCGCGCTGTGCTGTGCGAAGTACCCCTGCTAGACATGGTCCGCTACCATAAGTTTGGCTACTCGAATGTTTGGTCTAACGAGTATGGCAGTGCGGATAACATCGATCAGTTTCAATATCTTCTGCGCTATTCTCCTTATCACTGTGTGAGGGATGGCGTTCAGTATCCATCGATCCTTGTGCGGGCTTCGGAAAACGATGCGCGGACAGATGCTTTACATGCCCGTAAGATGGTCGCACGTTTACAAGCTGCTGATCCCGGAGGCAATCCGAAATTTCTTGTCATCGATAAGGATTCCGGGCACTTTGGTGGTACTACTGTCTCGGAGCAAGTGAGGCAACGGACGGAAGGTTTAGTTTTTGTGATGGATCAACTAGGACTGTTGACGAGGTAAGCAATGGGCAAACTCATTCATATTGGAATGTATTTTGTGAAAGGACATTGGAAGAATTTATTCCTCCGAAAAATGGAGGATAGCACCTACGCATGGTTTGAGGAAGCACATGAAACCGATGAACTTCCAACCAATGTGTCGGCAGAAAACCCCGAAGAGGCTCTTAGGCTTGCTCACCGTCAATGGAGATCTAGTTCCTTCCGCACACTCAGATGTGGATATCGCTTCACACTCCCTGAGCGGGACGAGATTGGCACCAACGCTCTCTTTCACCAAATGGTAGCATCCTATGCAACGGGCAATGGAGTCTATTTTGATGATGAGTTAGGCCATCAATGTATTGTGAGAGAGATCTCTCAGCAAGCGTTTGAGATGTGGAAGCGCCTCGAAGCCCAAAAGCGCCTTTAAGGGATGTTTTAGGGTGTTTTTTTACCTGTGGTAAAAAAAGAAAGAAATGCCTTACTCGATTGCCGCCTCAGTGGAGTCAACGAGGCTGTCACCGACTTGTATGCCATTTTCCGTGAACCATCCTGCAGGCATCTCTAAGGCATAACTTACCTTAAATAACGACCTGGCGGCATTTTGGTAGAAGAATCGCACCGTGGAGTTTGACTTTGAGATACGTTTTACCTGGTCTAACGTTGTCAACGGTGGAAGCTTTCGCATCATTTCTGGATAGGCTTTCAATTCGTGAATTTCGCGAATGATTAAATTTTCGTCGATAAGGGCTAGCGACAAATCTATGAAGGTATTGAACATCCAGAAGGTGGTACGTTGAGGTGGATCGAAGTAAAAGAGCATTCCATGGTTAGGAGGTAGCTCTCTGCGTTGCATCAGTCCCCAGGCTATTTCGTCAGGCGTCCGTGCATGCTCAAGAGTGAGTGGCTCCATGGCATAGCAACAGCTAAGGCTTAGCCACAGGCTACATTTTCCAAGGACCTTTATCCAGAAGGGAAACCTCATTATCACACTCGTCAAAGTTGATTAACTCGCTCCAAATTTGATGATGCCAGCTATCTAAAAGGCATTCTCCAGAAAATAGCTCAATTTTATAGGTAAGGACCCCACAGTTATCCCAGTATTCGTCATTGGTCAGAGTATAGATAAATCCGCCACGGAAGCGTTCGACCGGTATAGTTAAGCATGCCTCCTCGCGGTTGCCAAAACGTAGGGTCATTTCTAGATGCAGATCGTCGTGGGTATAGAACTCTTCCAATCTCCAGCTAATATAGAGCTCTTGGCCGGTCGTAGGGCATTGTTGCCTTGGATCCGGTGTGCGGACTACGCTGCTAGCCAGTGTGCTAAGCCCTAGATAGCGCGTCTCTATTATCAAACGTTGATTCTGGCATCCGAGTAACGGCAGAGCCAGTAGCAAGAGAGCTAAGAACCGACTTTTCATTAAGAGTGCGCCCGTGTCTTAAGGGCATCGTTGGCCCAAAGGATTAGCTGCTCGGTCGTTTCCCAATCTAGGCAGGGGTCCGTAACCGATTGGTCGGCTAGAGCACGAGCTGATGGCGATAGAATTTGACTGCCGGCCTTAAGATGGCTTTCTAAGATCATCCCAACGATGTTGTGGTTACCAGAAAGGATCTGTTCCATCACATCACGAAAGACATCCGCTTGTTTGTCATGATTCTTGCCACTGTTGTCGTGTGAACAATCCACCATGAGCCTTGCTGGGAAGCCATGGTCTCGCAGAAGTTGCTGAGCATGGAGCACAGAAGCCTTATCGTAATTAGGACGTCCACTACCGCCACGCAGGACTATATGACAATCAGGGTTGCCTTTGGATCTCACCACGCAGATGCGGCCATCGTCATTAAGGCCGATGAAAGCATGGGGAACACCGGCGACATGTAGCGCATTAACCGCGATCTCGAGATTGCCATCCGTACCATTCTTAAAGCCTGTTGGGATGGATAGAGCTGATATCATTTGTCTGTGCGCTTGCGATTCGCTGGTGCGTGATCCTACCGAACCCCATGAAATTAGGTCGCCCAAGTAACGGGGAGAGGAGGTATCCAAAAACTCCGTAGCAGTAGCGACACGCATCTCTGCCAGATCAACTAGCAGCTGACGAGACTGAGTTAAGCCATTTAGGACATCATTAGAGCCATCTAGACCCGGGTCATAGAGCATACCCTTCCAGCCAACGCTCGTCCGTGGCTTTTCAAAATAAGTGCGCATCACTAGCTGAATACTGCCAGAAACATGTTCTGACAAATGTTGCAATTTCTTAGCAAAATCTTTGGCGGCTGTGATATCGTGTATCGAGCAAGGCCCCACCACCATGAGTAAACGTGAGCAACGGCCATTCAAAATATCGACTACAGCTTGGCGCGAATGACGCACAAAAGCATGCTGAGAGTCGGTAGCAGGTAGCTTAGCGACAAGCTCATTGGGCGATGGTAATAGCTCCAGCGACTGAGAGGCGTTAGCCTGATAGGACATAATAAACCCGCAATTCGTTGCGACTAAACGATGGACTCGGATCGTACAAAAATTTCGATTTTAATCCTAGTGCTCTTATGAACCATACAATACAGACTTTTCAACAACTCTATCATAAATCTGCGGAATGCCTAGGCTGGCCTTCCTTAAAATTGCGGCATATCCGGCATTCTGTCGGTGCGGATGGTTACCTTGCCACATGTCGTGGAGGCGAGTTAGAGATAACTGCCGGCACGCCACTAGGCCTATCCTATGGTCTCGCGCAAAATACTACAGCGCTGCGTTCAGGCTACCGCGAAGAATTTCTTGGCCCCCGTACGCCGCACTTTTCGTTGCGACCTCTTTTCCTGTCAGGTGCAGAGAGTTTTGATCCAGCACGCATAATCGAGTTGGGCTACAATTGTGTGATTGTTGAAAGCGATCAAACGCCGATCCCAGAAAATCTAGACGGCTTGTTGCTCGGCCGCAAGGTGTGCGTTTCGCATCCGATACGCAAACCCATGGATGCCGGCTACCGTAAAGCATTAGAACATGAGGTAGAGGCCAAGGCTTCGTCCCACATCCTATTTTATGAAAGCCAGCTGCTGCATCCTTCATTTGAGTCTGAAAGGGCAACAACTTTGGATCTTGTTTCTGCTGAACTTGCCTTGGTGGAATCACTGATGCCGAAAACGACGCAGTTAATTTTTTACGTCCCAGCCCTTTTAGCAGAGTGGTTGCCTGCCCTTTGCGATGTTGCGGGCGATCGAACGAAAATAGCTTTCTCTAATAAAGCCGCTATTTGGGAAGTATTGAGAAAGCAGAAGGATCCTTCCGTCACTCCACTGATGCCACTGCTACGCATGAGCATGGGCAGGGGCCTTTGGCCATCATTGCCCCTAGCAAGAATTGACCGTACGATCGGACGTATGTTTGGATCCAATTTCGCAGGCATGATCGTATGTGTCAGCCATGTGCCCATTGGAGATGGTCCATTGGCCGCCAGCCTTTGGATCGCTGGGCAAGCTCAGTGGCAGAGACAATCCGCCACATATTTGGCCGAAGCTTGGTTTGCCGCTTATCGTCCTGATCTGAAATATTCCGACCATTCGTCGTTGTTTAGTTCCGCCGAAATGGTGGATACCGAGCTGACACGTCTAACTGATGCAGATGTTTACCCGGCAGGCCGTATTGAGATTGCTTTGGCCAATTTGCGGCACATTGACTATTGGCTGCAAACGCATGAAAATTCCCACACTCCCATGTCTTCGCTTGGCGATTACTTTCGTTATTTTGTTAGGGACGCCTGGTGTTTATTGTACTACCACATTGATCGCTTGCGCATTTCGGTGCAGGGAGCGCCTATGGCCCTTGACCATCATGGTGGATTTTGGGCAGCCCTTAATACCGGAGGCGGCAGCCGATGCATACCGACGGCCGCAACGGTGAAACCCCTTGATATCGCACGCGTTATCCCCGAGGAACCCCGCATGTCCCTCATTTTCCAAGAAAATTAAAGCCAAGTCCCGTTGAAATAAATTTTATATTGGGGCACTTTGTTCTCAGCGCGGGAGCGACGTGGACAAGGGTTTACCTGTTCCCAGCGCGGAAGCGCTGAGCCTAATAATAGCCCAGTGTAAGGAGCCCTTTAGGGCGACGCAACTCTGGGTAAGCAATCCAAAAAGCATCTGCTCTGCGGAAGCAGAGCGCCAGAGGTATCAACAATGACCCATACCTACGCACACCTTCTCTACCACTTCGTTTGGTCAACCAAAGAACGTATACCATTAATTAGAGACTCATTCGAACACCGCCTATACGAATTCATCCGATCAATTGCAATGAACCGGAAAGCACGAATAATAACCATCAATGGCATGCCGGACCATATTCATATGCTGACAAGTTTGCATGTGACGACCAGTATCCCAGAGTTTGTACGCGATATCAAGATTGGTTCAACCAAGTGGCTTAACAAGGACGTTGCCGATTGTAAAGGTTTTGCTTGGCAGGAAGGATATGGCGTTTTTTCCGTAGGGCAGTACGGGCAAGATAAAGTGATTAGTTATATTGAAAATCAGAAAATTCATCACAAAGATAAGAGTTTTGAGGACGAGTATTTGTCATTTCTAGACGCATTAGGAATTGTCTATGATCCAAGGTTTGTGTTGGATTGAGCTGGCGCTCTGCTTCCGCAGAGCAAAATTATTCTTTGGCTCTTACCCAGAGTTGCGTCGCCCTTGCGGGCTCCTGACTCTGGGCTATTATTAGGCTCAGCGCTCCCGCGCTGAGAAAAGGCATAGTTTAATGCCAGCGAATCCAGGAGAAGCAGAAGGACTTTGTCCATAAGGTCCATACGGTCCATTCCTGCGCGTCCTACTGTGTAGCAATAAATCTTAGTATATGTTACATTTTATCCTTTGGATTCTTCTACTAACCTTTTAATCAGGAAGCACTAATGGATAAAGTGCAGGGGTATTTAACTTTACTTCATAGCTTCGTTTGGGGAATTCCCTTACTATTGCTGTTATTAGGAACGGGCATTTATTTAACTTTCGTCCTCAAAGGCGTTCAGTTTCGCTACTTGGCGTATGGGCTACGCCAATCATGGACCGCACAACCTAAGCGAGCGAAAGGCGATATCTCCCACCTAGAAGCGTTAATGACCACCCTTGCAGGCGCCATTGGTACAGGTTCTATCGTCGGCGTCGCTACTGGTATTACCCTAGGCGGCGTAGGTGCTATCTTCTGGATGTGGGTCACCGCCCTTGTCGGTATGGCGCTGAAATATGCAGAATCCTTGCTAGCTGTAAAGTTTCGTGTTGAAGATGCCAACGGAGAGCAAATCGGCGGCCCAATGGAATACATCGAGCGCGGCCTAGGCTGGCGCTGGCTGGCGATCACCTTCGCTATCTTCGGCACTCTAGCCGCTATCGGCACTGGAAACCTCGTTCAAGCTAACTCCATAGCCGATGCGATCGACAATGTTTGGGATGTCAATCCTTGGTTTACTGGCGTCATCCTCGCTGTCCTAGTATCCGCAGTTGTTTTGGGAGGTGTTCGCGCTATTGGACGAGTCGCCTCTATCATAGTTCCCTTCATGGCCTTGTTTTATATGGCGGGTGGTCTGTGGATTATTCTAGAATACGCTGACAAAGTCCCCGCTGCCTTCATGGCTATTTTTGAAGCCGCCTTAACACCGCAAGCTGCTGTTGGCGGCGCTGCTGGCTCAGGCATTATCGCCGCCATTCAGGTTGGTGTCGCTCGCGGTATCTTCACGACTGAGGCAGGTATCGGTATCTCATCTATCGCTGCTGCTGCTGCACGCACGGATAGCCCGGCTCGCCAGGCAACGATCATGATGACCGGAGGCCTTATCGCCGTGGTCTTTGTTTGTACTGTCACAGCGTTGGTTTTGATAGTCTCCGGAGCCACTCAGATGCGTGATGCCGATGGTATGCTCCTGCAAGGATCCGCCATGGCCATCGCAGCCTTCTCAAAATCAATTACTGGCGGTCATTACATCTTAACCGTCGCTTTGGTTCTTTTTGCTTACACAACCATGCTTGCATGGGCCTTCTATGGCGAGAAGTGTGCTGAGTACCTTTTCGGTACTAAAGCTGTCATGCCGTACCGTGTCTTATTCGCACTGTGTGTGATCCCTGGCGCTGCCATTGATCTGAATTTAGTATGGACGCTTGCAGATACTTTTAACGGCCTAATGGCCATCCCTAACCTTATCGCTCTGGTCGCCCTTACTAGTGTGCTCATCAGCGAAACTAAACATTTCGAGCATGATGTTCGTCAGGAAGCTAAGGAGCGTAAGTAGGTACAATGATCTCGCACGATACGATGATGTGGTTTTTGAAGGAAGCGTACCTATGGGTTTGGGGAGCTCCCTTCTTAATTCTCTTTTTTGGCTCAGCCATCTACCTGACAATAGCACTACGAGGGCTGCAGTTCCGCTATCTTCCTTATGCCTTTAAGTTAGCCTTTGGACGTCAGAGCAAGCACGCTAAAGGGGACATTAGCCGTTATCAGTCCCTTATGACTGCGTTAGCCGCTACTGTCGGAATCGGTAATATCGCAGGTGTAGCCACTGCGTTAACCGCGGGGGGGCCTGGAGCGCTCTTCTGGATGTGGGTCACCGCTCTTTTGGGTATGGTCACAAAGTATGCAGAGTCGGTCCTTGCTGTAAAGTATCGCATTGTTGATGAACGTGGTGAAATGGCTGGCGGTCCAATGTACTTCATCGAGCATGGTCTCGGATGGAAAAAGCTCGCTATGACCTTTGCTGGCTTTGGATGCCTCGTCGCCTTAGGCGGAGGCAATATGCTTCAAGCTAACAGCATCGCCGATGTCATGGATGGCATGTTCAACATCAATCCGTGGGTTACAGGGGTTGTTTTAGCCATATTGACAGGCCTGACAGTTCTGGGTGGTATCCGCTCTATTGGTATCGTCGCTGGCTACGCCGTGCCCTTTATGGCTATTTTCTACATGCTTGGTGGCTTCACTATCTTAGCGGCTAACATCGACCGCATTCCAGCAGCTGCTTGGTCTATCCTACAAGATGCTTTTAGCGGCACAGCAATCGGCGGAGGCTTCCTGGGCTTCGCCACACAAAATGCCATCAGAGTAGGTCTAGCACGTGGTATTATGACCAGCGAAGCTGGTCTAGGAACCTCTTCTATTGCCTCTGCTGCAGCCAAGACGAACTCTCCTAGCGAACAAGGCCTTGTGTCTATGACAGGAAGCTTCCTGACAACTGTCATTATGTGTACCGTCACAGCACTTGTGCTGCAGGTAACAGACGCCACACAAATGGTAGATGCTATGGGCGTACGACTAAATGGCGCCTCTATGACCGTGGGAGCCTTCCAAACTGTCTTTGATTCATGGGGAGGCTATCTAGTCTCTATGGCATTAGTCTTCTTTGGTTTCACCACCATAATTGGTTATGCGTACTATGCTGAGAAGTGTCTGGAGTACCTCTTCGGCGCTAAGGCAGTACCATTCTATCGCGTTGTTTTTGTCATCTTCGTTGTGATTGGATCGGTCTTACATCTAGAAGTGGTGTGGATGGTATCTGATATCGCGAATGGCTTGATGGCATATCCTAACCTGATAGGCTTGATAGCTCTTTCTGGCGTTGTCATCAAAGAAACCCAGCAGTACTTAGACACCTTCAAAAAAGTCCCTGCCAAGCTTAGCGTGGTTGATTAGGATATAAACGCAAAGACGCAGAGGCGCAAAGAAGGATACTCTCCTTAGCGCCTTGGCGTCTTTGCGTTAAAAATTCTTAAAAATCGTTCTAAGATCTTCCACAACGCTATCGACACAAATATCTAGAACATGCTCATGTGCGACATGCCAGGTAGCTTTGTCGCTCAGCGGGTGCCACTGCGTATCGATAGGTCTGCCAAAAAGCACCACCTGTGGCTTATCCAGTGCAGCTGCCAGATGCATGACACCACCATCACCGACAAACACAGCATCGCTACGTTGTAGCTGCAGCAGTAGTTGGTCGATCGAATAGCTAGGGCTGACCTCATGATCCATCGTCAGTTTGGCGGACAAGGCCTTAGCTTTGGCGATATCGCGTGATTCACAGGATATCAGCGTTTTGAAATGAACATCTTTGGCCAGCGCATTCAGAACACGTTGGTGACCCTCGACTCCCAATGAACTTGCCTGACGATTATTGGTCAGCGAGACAAACAATACCGGAATGGCATTTGGCTTGGCTGCAAAAGGCATATGTAGCTTGGGGTATAGCTCACGCGGCAGCTCTTGTATCTCTGGTGCTACCAGTTGCAGAATCGCTAAAGCTTGATGGCGCGATCCCTCTGGCTTCATGGGCTGCGGGCTATTAACTAAGCGGCTGACAATGCCTTTATCTGTTACGGCGATACGCTTCTCGGCTCCTAGCGCAAACAGAGAGAAGCTCATTAACTTCATCGGAGTTGGCTTGGCAGCAATGGCGATATCAAAGCTTTTGCCGCGGTGCTTGAATCCTGCTAGGCAAGCTGCCAAGTATTTGTTGCCGCGAGTAAATACATGAATCTCGTCAAAGCCTTTCAGATACGGCGTAAGGGGGGCATTACGTCTGTCGACAAATAGTGTGATCTCAGCATTAGGTGCTTGCTTTCTGCAGTAGCTAACTAATGGCATAGCGCATAGCAGGTCGCCCAAGCCGTTGCGTCGAATAATGGCAATATTTTGTGCCTGATGAAACATTTTGGACTATCCGTTCTTTTCAAGGTCAGCTATGCGAGCTTTAAGACGTTCGTTTTCTTCACGAAGGTGTTCGTTACGTGTTTGTACGGTGCCTAAAGTCTTTTCTAATTCTTTTACCTCAGCTTCGTCCAATTCCAACCAGCCCGTGCCTTTAGGCTTGCTCGGAGGCATCGGTTCGCCTTCACGAGATGCCTTCAGCTGCTCTTCCCATATTTCGTGCAGGCTTTTAATTCGGTCATACAGTTTGCGAATGTTCAGTAGATTTTCTTCTTCAGAGGGCCGTGGCGTCCTTCCGGTGCTAGCCAGGCCTATTTCACGCGCTAGCGATAGGGGAGGGGGTAATGGCTCGGTTGACTCTCCTTCACCTTTCTCCAGCTGAGCCAATAACCTATCGACCTTTCGCAGCTCTTGCGCTGTTGAGGATGTGAGGAGAGCGCGCTCTTCCTCGACAACAAAGTCTGGTGTTGGAGGTGGCACCTCCACTATTGGCATCACGGGGGGAGGAGGTAGTGACTCTGTTGGAATAGCAGGCACCTTCTGTTCAATCAACGTATCGACCTGCGCTTGCAGGGTGTCAATGATGACATCTTTGGTGTGCAGATCTTCGCGCAGCTGCTCGATATTGGTATCCTTTGTCGCTGCCTGCAATGTCAGCAGCAGTGCATTGGCCAAATACCTGTTGTGACGAAGCAGCAACTGGTTAATCAACGAAATGCCACCACCTTTGTCTGCTTTGGAGGAGTACAAGACCCCACGAGCATCTGCGACAAGAAGCTGTGGCACTTCGCGCACTAGCTTTAGATTATTTTCGATCTCTTCATCGTTTAGCATGAACTAAACCTAACTTAGGTTTTGTAGCTTAGATGCAACTTCCACTAGTTCCTTCTCGCTTTGCTGCAACTGGTCCCGTTGCTTTTGCAGCAGCTCTGCGGGAGCTCGCGCTACAAAATCTGGGTTCTCCAACTGCTTCTTAAGCTTCTCGATGGACAGGCCTAGCTTATCTTGTTCTTTAGCTAGCCTGACACGCTCTTTATCTAGCAGCTCTTGCGGAAGGGGGATCATTATCTTAACAGTATCCAACATACCGGTAGAAGCAAAGCCCAAATGCGGCTCGCCGTTGGTGTGAACCTTAAGTCCATGAGTACGAACGAGCGCCTCAATAATACCGCTATTGGCTTCCAGAGCCTGTATATTTGGATCGTCAGCTTGACCCACGAGGTGAACCTCTGTCAGGGTCGATGGGGGCAGCTGCATCTCACCGCGGATATTGCGGATTGTGTAAACCGCACGCTCGACCAGATCAAAGGAGGCGTTAATAACAGGATTGATATCCGACTCACGAACAACCTGAGGATATGCTGCAACAGCACACGCTTCGGATTGAAGTGCCTTTATCGCTTCCTGAGTATACGGATCGGCAGTTGGTGATGCTTCAACACCCGCAAAATGTGTTTTTAGGTGCTGGAACAGCTCTTCCGTGATGAACGGTGCCATTGGATGTAGTAAGCGCATCGCTTGGCAAAGAACGATTACTAACACCTTTTGCTTGTTCTGGCGATCTTGTGGAGTGCCCCGCTTGCCGTATAACACTGGCTTAGCGATTTCTAGGTAGAAAGCGCAGAACTCCTTCCAGAAGAAGTCATAAGCCTCCATGGCTGCTTGGTCATAAGCATAGACCGCTAGCTTCTCATTGACATCGCGTACTGTGCGATTCAGTACAGATAATATCCAGTGATCTTCGAGGGCTAGAAGGCTTTCATCCAGACCTTGACCCAAAGCCTCTGCAGTCAATGCAGGATCGCTGTCTAAATGCATGAAGACAAAGCGTGCACCGTTCCACACTTTGTTGGTGAAGTTTTTGAACTCTTCAAAACGTCGGCGGTCCAGGTCTATCTGTCGCGCTTGTGTCGCGCTTGCGCATAATGCCATGCGCATGGCATCTGTGCCATATTCTTGAATGACTTCCAATGGGTCGATGATGTTGCCTTTCGACTTGGACATCTTTTCCCACTTACTCTTCACATCTTTCGGTACAGGTTTGCCAAGGTCATAAGTCTTGCGCTCTTCTTCACTTAGGTAAGTGATTCCACCGCCTTCATTATCACGCCAATAGGATTTGCCATAGATAAGGCCGTGTAGAAATACTTGTGGAAAGGGTGCCTCACCTAAAGCATATTCTCCCATCAGGATCATGCGGGCCACCCAGAAGAATAAGATGTCGTGCCCAGTGATCAATAAACTGTTTGGATAGAATTTCTTTAAATCATCGGTTTTTTCAGGCCACCCAAGGGTGCTAAAAGGCCATAGGCCAGACGAGAACCATGTGTCGAGGACATCTTCATCTTGCGCCCACTCATCTGGTGCCGCAAGAACTTCGGGAGGAACGCCCTCACCATCATAGCACAAGCACACTTCAGGGTTGTCAATGCGGTACCAGATGGGGATGCGATGACCCCACCATAGCTGACGGCTAATGCACCAATCGCGTAGGTTGTCGATCCAATGGAAGTACACTTTGTCCCAATGCTTAGGCATAAGTTGTACGCGTTGATCTTCAACAGCCGCGCGCAGTTTTGGTGCGAAGTGATCCATGCGCACAAACCACTGTTTGGACATATATGGCTCAATAACAGCTTTTGAGCGGTATGAGAGGCCAACACGATTGACGTGTGGTTCCACTTTTACCAGCAAGCCGAGCTCTTTCATCGCCGCCACAACAGCAACTCGAGCTTCTTCAACCGTCATGCCGGCAAACTTGCCGCCATTTTCGTTAATGCGTGCATCTGGAGTTAGGACATTAATGAACTCCAGACCTTGGCGTAGGGCCATCTGATAGTCGTTCGGATCGTGAGCAGGCGTAATCTTAACCGCACCAGTGCCGAACTCAGGGTCGACAAAGTGGTCGGCGATAATGGTGATTTCGCGTCCTACCAGCGGTAGCAGTATTTTTTTGCCGACCAGGTCTTTGTAGCGTTCATCTCGCGGCGATACAGCTACCGCGGTATCCCCGAGCATAACCTCGGGGCGCGTTGTGGCGATAACAACACTGCCGCTGCCATCAGCAAAGGGATAGCGCAAGTGCCAAAGAAAAGTTTGCCGTTCTTCATACTCGACCTCGTCATCTGCCAAGGCCGTTTGTGTCACGGGATCCCAATTGACCAAGTAATCGCCGCGGTAAATAAGGCCAGCGTCGTATAACTTTTTGAACATTACCCGCACAGCGCTGTTGGCACCAGGATCCATGGTAAAGCGTTCGCGTTCCCAGTCACAGCTGCAGCCTAGGGCCTTGAGCTGGTCTGTGATACGTTTTTGGCTATCCTCTTTCCAATTCCATACGCGCTTTAGGAAACCTTCGCGACCATATTCGGGACGTCTCTTGCCCTCGGTCTTTAACAAGTGGCGTTCGACAACAGTCTGCGTTGCAATGCCGGCATGGTCGGTTCCTGGCACCCAAAGCGTTTCTTTGCCAAGCATGCGTTGCCAGCGGACGATCACATCCTGTAGCGTGCTGACCAAAGCATGACCCATGTGCAACACACCAGTGACGTTAGGTGGCGGCATGACTATGCTGAAGGGCTCCTTGGTGGATTTCGGATTAGCACTGAAGATGCGTTTCTGCTGCCAAAAAGCATACCATTTCTTCTCGACATCTGTTGCTTCATAAGCCTTAGGTAGTTCCGTCTCTGTCATGACCGCTTTGTCCAATTATGTAGTTCTTTGGGCTATAACATATCACGTCGAGAAGGAGAATTCAACGCTGAAGGACCCAAGGGACATTAGGGACGAAAGAGGCCTTAGGGACATAAAACTTAGGAAGCTCCAGTCGCTATTGTCCCTTTCGTCCCTATTGTCTCTTTTGTCTCTTTTTAAAAAAAAAATAGTAAACAAAGTCATGACTTTAATATTAAGTTATTACTATAATACTAACATGACGCTATGGCACGCGTTTTGCAGATGGTATATATAAATACTCGAAAGGGGCCTGAGAGGGCCCCAGGTGCCCCTAGAAACCTTGAACATTATCAGCCGAAATTTTGAATAATTGCCTATGTGATATAATGCAGGTAGAAGGTCAAGGAGAACGGAGCGGAGGCATTATGTACAAAATACAAAGAGTACATCAACTAGCTAAGGCCCTACAGAACCAAGAGAACGTTATCCTAACCCGTAATGGGGAATGGAAAGCGCGCGGAGGCTTAGTTAATGGCCTCCAGAGCCTCTTGGGGCTACAGGACAATCGTCGTCTAGCTTTTGCTAAGAGCTTTGTCAAAGCTCTAGATGAGCTAGAAGTAATACCTGTACGCTTTTCAGGCGACTCTAAGATGCCTGAAGATCAAGTAGTAGACTTTAAGGGCTATCTTGAAGCCGGTTCTGCACTCCTCCCTCTCCTTGACAAGTTCTCCGCTCCAGAAGCCAAAGAGCTCCGTCTCCGCCTCCAAGAGCGTCTAGTAGGCCTTCAGTACCGCCTAGAAGTAACTAATGGTGGTCTAGACTCCGCTGAACCTTCAGAAGAGCTATTCTTACAACTTGGCCAATGGGCTGCTGAGTGGAAATCGCAACAAAATGCCTTCTACGGATCCGAGCTTGAGTTCGACGATGCACGCCGCTTGCATGACGCAAGCCGTCACCCAGCCTTCGTTGAACTTTTAGCCAATGACCTTCACATGCGTGAAGAGTTCTTCCAATGGACCATCCGCGATCGCGTGGATGTAGAGACCTTCATCCAATTCCCAGCCTTACGTGAAAAATTGTTCCAAGCATACCTAACCGCCCGTATCGGACGCTTCGGTGGTAATGCTCTTCGCATACAAAAACTAATGGAAGCTTCTGGTTCACGCAAAGTAGTTACCTTACCCTTCGAAGGTCATGACATCAGCATCCTTGACGACCAACGCGCCGTGACCTTACGTGGTAACTACCGCCTGACCATCAAACAAGCCTTCAGCGTGTTCGCTGCCAAAATGGAACGCGTAGGTGACTTAGAGTTTTTCAGCAACGGTATCAACAACTGGAACTCACACCTTCTAGGCTGGTGGGATGCCGATGCTAAAGAGTACCATTTGATCGACCTTAACCGCGCCGCTTGGTGGAAAGAGCTCCCTGTTCTTGAAGTAATAAATCAACAAGAAGCCAAAGACCGCTACGGTGATAACCTAGACGGTAAACAGTGGACTTTAGGTGTTAACGCAACCCGCACTACCCGCACTCTTAACCCTGATGCTAGCCATGCCTTCGTCGAAGTTGTAGTACCCATGAACGATGCTAAATACGCCGTATACGCAATGGGTAAATTCGCCACTACCTATGCAGGTAGCATGTTCGACTCCCTCAAACTCTTCACTGCTACCTTGCGCGCTACCGTCGCTTACCCCGACGAGAATATATTCTATACTCACCGCGAGCACGTACGTCGCAACTTCAGCATGACCCCAGCCGAAGGCATGCGCTATTTGGAATCTATCCGCCAAGACATCCTGAAAGCTCGTGATGGTAACTTTACTTACCAGATCGAGTCTGAAAACTGCGCTAAATGGATCCAAGACAAAATGGAAGAACAATTCGGTAAAGAACGCGTTGGTAACCTCTTCCGTATCGCCATGTTAGACACTGAACCTCCAGGAGCTGCCTCTAGCTTATTTGCTCTTCTACGCCAACTACCTCGCGACCTACATAGCCCAGTGCTTTCCTTCTTGCACTACATGATCGGTGCCTGGCGCGGTATCTGGGTGTTGGAAAACGGCGAGCGCAAATGGGTATCTGTAACCACCACCCAGTTCTGGCAAGATAAAGTATGCTATATCCCTGCAGTGCTACACACCGACCTTCAAGAGCAACTTGTCCCTTTGCCAGCCTACGCGACCATCTCTGGCGCTAGTGCCGCTGCGCACCAAGCTGTTCGCGAGGATTACCTCGTGGCTGCATAAAACTGGTTGTTGTGCTTTATAAAGAGCACGTTAAGATTTAGCGTAGTCTTTTATCTTCTGTGGTATAAGAAATAGCTTATACGCATCACAGGAGAGGTGACATGCAAGCAATATCGGGTCTGATGGGTATAAGCCCTCAGACATCTAGTCCTAAGACGACGACAAATGTACAGCCAACCACCTGGCCATTGGTAGGAAGCCTATTCGCTGCCTGTTCGATGGTCAACACAGGGGAAAAATCTTCCTCTATCTGGGACGTCATAAAGTTCGATGCTAGAGTAATCGACTTGATGCCCGACCTCTCCACCATCACCGATTCCGCTAATGTTATCAGCCAAGAAATGTTTGGAATCTTGCCCATCGCTATGCGCGTGGCTTTTGCTAGCGTCGCCGTGCTCAATATCTTCTTGCTGCCAATCTTTCTGCAGGAACTAAAGGATATGATTCCTAGAGTTCTTATGAAACTACATACAGGACTCGCGATTGATAAGACCGTTAACATTGCTTACATGGCAGCGTTGTCAGCAGCGATGGTTGCTCTTACAGCATTGGGCGTTAAAGAGTTCTGTGAAATATTTCAAGTGACTCCAGTTCTGGTACATAGATTACTAGACTACATCATGCCGTGGATCAGTTATGCTCTGCGTGTCGTTATGATTGTTCAGCTGATGGACATTGTCACAGGCATGCGTTTCCAGCGCGAGATTGACCACACCCTGAGTCCTGAACAGCGTCGCCCATCTTGGATGTCGGCTGACCAAAGTTTCATCGCCAGCGTCGCTTATCTGCCTTTATCGCCAGTGCTCTATGTTTTCCAAGGTGCATTGGATAGTTACCGTTCGGCGTCTGATAGCATCGCAGTAATGCGCGATCGTCGTCGATACCTACGTCGTTGCAATGGATTTAGCCAAGGATTTAACAAAACTGTGGCTCAGTTAGATAGGGGTTTACGCAATTGGTGGTGGAATCCTGTGTCGGCCTATGTTGCAATGCGTCAGACCAATCGTTTAGCGCACGAGCTGCGTGACCGCTCAGTGTCATACATCCGCAACCAAGTGTTTGGGTTGGGAGCTAACATCTTTGCTGGCTTTAGCATGATCGCAACGAATGTGGTAGCGGTAGCTGTGCTAAGTGTAGGTTCTGCAGGCTTTTACATCTCGCAAACAGTGCACAGATGGAACATGGTAACGCCGGTGACCTATAGCGATAAGAAAGGCGTTAACAGTGAGCTGTCTAGCGTGTTTCGTGGCCTTTCCTTCGGCGCTAATAAGTTAGCCACCAAACTCGCAGGCTAGAGGAACGAGGATTTTAACGCAAAGACGCCAAGGCGCAAAGGCACAGAGAAGGATCAAAGCCCATTAACAACACGACTAATGCCATCTGTGACTCGGTGACTACCGAAGTTGATGAGTAGACCTAGCTTTAGGCCTGTAAGTCTTAGATAGGTGAGTAGTTGTGATTCATAAATAGGCTGATTCTTCTCTGTCGCCTTTACTTCGATAATCACTTTGTTATTGGCCAGAACATCCAAATACAGAGGATCTCTAATAGTAACGCCTTTGTAGGATACCGGTATCGCTATCTGCCTTTGAACTTCAATACCGCATAATGTCAGTTCATGACAAAGAGCTGATTCATAAATACTTTCAAGCAATCCAGGACCGCCAAGAGCTACGTGTACCTCAATTGCCGCTCCTATGATCTTGCGTGAAAGCTCATTTTCCATCTTTGCGCCTCTGCGCCTTAGCGTCTTTGCGTTGAATTTTTTAATATTATAAAAATGACTTTGATTTGTGACTAGGATATTTTTGGCTGTTAACCATCGACGTAGATGAATTCTTCACGCGCAAGCTTATGATAATGATCGGCTTGCGATCTCTGCCCCGCACAATGGTAGTACAGACTCAGCTGTCTATATAACTGACGTCTCTCCCACATAAAAGCCTTGCTTAGCCAGCGATCATTATCAGTGATCTTACCGGTGAGGAAATGCCCCAACAACGACCACGAACGTGGATAGGGGGCATCTAGGAGGCCTGAAAAGTGCACTTCGCTAAGTAGTTGACCTTCAGTGGTTTGCAAGAAACAGCCGTACAGGAAGTATAAAGGCGTATTTTCATTCGTTAGCTCAGCAACAGAATAGGTATGTAGCAGCTGTCCAGCCGCGGCAAGGTTGCCGTGCAGCAACTCCGCCCAAATGTGATAAGCATTGACGAGAAGCCTATCCTCGCTGATGAGTTGCAGTTCATACAGCTTATCCGCCAACTCGCTAGCCAGCTCTGGAGTCCCCAAAGCCAGAGCTTCTTCCATCAGATGCAGAGCGATGCGTATTTCTGCTCTGCGCAAGGACATTTTATCTAGCGTTAAAAAGCGGCCAATACCATCTGAAATAGAATGCTCATGGGATAATACGGCGATATCTAGAAGATCGAGGGTATCACAAATGGCTTCTAGTTTATCTTTAGGTAATTCCATACGCATTTGGTGGATTCTCTTCTCCACCAGCTTCCAACAGCCCATTTCCAGCAAAGCGTAAAGAGCGTTGCCAACACAGTTTGTGTCGGGAATGGGGTCTTCCAGCATTTCTTCTAGCACTTCGATTTCGGCAAAAGGCTTGGCCAACCAAAAGGCTAGCGTGATGGCGAAGTAGCGGTTTTTGGTATCCTCGCAAGGATGTCCGGCAGGGCAAGGCTCAAAGAAGGGCAGCGGCTCCCAGTGTCCTTGCAAGTTTTCGAAGAGCTTTTGCGCATTGGCTTGCAGCGCAACGTCCGGCAAATGCCTTAGGACTAGCAGGGCGAAGTTGTAAGTTGCTTTGCGGTGTTTACGCGAACACTCATGCATGCGGTGTGCGATATGCTCCTGAATCACATGCAATAAAGGATGCTGTGGGTAGCGCCTGAGTGCTAACTCAAAGCACTTCAGCTCTTCTTCGTAGTCTCCTTGAGCTTGATAGACGATAGCCTTGCCTAAGTATTCTAAAGGAGCTCCGGGAGTCGAGTGGAGTTTGGCAAATTCATCAAGAGCCAGCTCATAAAACTCTGTTGCTTCGGTAACATCTTGGCTTTGCTTAGCGAGTTCCATCAGCGTGACTCCAGCGCGGAATATTGCCTCCCGCCCTTCGGCACGTCCTGGGAAGCTGTAAGCAATACGTCGGTATTCGATGAGTGCTGTGTGGTAGTCTTTGTGGGCCAAGAAAGAATCTGGAACAGCCAAGCAGTTAACCATCAAGCTTTGGCTACCACCAGAAACCTTAAAGTCGCTGATGGTGTAATCGACATCGCGGCTGAGAAGTCCCACGTGCGTACCCGCCAGCGGCAGATGGCTAACAAAGGCTAGCTGTAGCTGATCGTTAATGTAGAAGTGGATGTTGTTCTCCACCTTTTCAATGCGAATCTGGTAGCTTTTGCCTGCCTGTAGGTACGTGTCAGCCGCGCGCATGACTTCTACGTTGGAAGAGAGCAGTTTCGTGTCTCTGAAGGTCTCAGAACCTAACCAAAGGCAGTAACCATCAATTAAATGCATGCGCTCTGGTGGTTCAGGAACGTTCATCAGAAAGCCTAATCCACAGGAATCATGGCCTAGCGTTACTGTCGCTTCCAAGCGTAGGTTTTGTGGGAATGACGATCGTGAGATCATCAGACTGAACCAGTCTGAGAAGTCGGTGAAGCGGGTGATTTCCACATGTTCGGCGATGAGGACGTTCTCTTGAAACTCCCAGTCGTCTTTTTTGCTAATGTCGAGCTTAGCGAGCTTTATCCACTCAGGGCGACCTTCCAGGTAGATTTCCAAATCATGGATAAATTCTTCTACCGTTTTGTAGCGCAACTCAGGCGTGGGTTCTAAGCTCTTGCGGCATACTGCTGATAGAGCTGGAGGAACCTCGCGGTAAGGCGCCACTTCAGAGGGCTCTAAGAACTCCTCTTTATGCATATTCTGACGGAACTCCTTCAACGTTTCACGTCGGAACGGCAGATGCAGCGTCAGAAGCTGATAGAGGGTAACGCCCAAGGCATAAATATCAGTCTGGACAGTAGCAGGATTGCCCATAGCCCTCTCAGGGGACATATAGGTAATAGTCCCTACAACCTTGCCGATATTGGTCAGGTGCCGCAACGAATGCGTTTCGCTGGAAGACTGAGTCGCACGTATCTCTTCAGGGTCGTCAGGGCTCTCTATTAGCTTTGCCAAGCCCCAATCGAGGATCATCACTTCGCCATAGCGTCCGATCATCACATTTTCAGGCTTCAGGTCGCGATGCAACACACCCTTCGCGTGCGCATAGGCTACTGCCTGGCATACCGTGATGAAGATGCGTATCAGCGCAGGAATAGATCCGCCAAGGTGGTGCAGAGGGGCTCCGCGCTTCTCCTGCTGACGTGTTGTGCGCAGGATTTGCTTTAGAGTCTCTCCCTCAACATAAGGCATTGTGTAATAGAGGAGCTCGTCGCTAGCATGAATCGCGTAAATAGGAATAACTGCAGGGTGCATCAACTGGCTGGTGATGCGAGCTTCCTTCAGGAAGCGATTGTGTAGGAGCTGACGTTCGTTAAGGTCTTCTCTGATACGTTTTAAAGCAATGCGTCGTCCGCAAGTAGTATCGTAGGCAAGGAAAACCTCGCCCATGCCACCCTTGCCGATACTGGATAGGATTTGGTAAGGGCCAATAGAAAACTGAACCTGTTCCTTACCAGGAATATGCCCTTGAACCAGCGAGATCTGATTGCCGAATTGTGTGTTACTTGTGTTGTTGTTGGAGCTGCCAGAGATCGAGATAGTTTTGTCTATTGTCATGCCAATAGAGGCTCCACAGTACAAGCAGAAGCTGATTGCGCGTCCGTCCTCCGCAGCAAGAGGTAGCCTAGCATGACATGATGGGCATACCAACGGTAGGGGCGAAGGTTGATCCGACGCAGATTCTTTCATTGCAACTCGTGAAGTTCGATAAAACCGCTAAATTATTTATGACTGTCCATATAAAGTGAAGAATATTTATCGAATTTCAGCTTGCCGACATGCAACCATTTCGTCAAGGTAGGATTTTGGGGATTTTTTTTGGAATTTTTACCACAGAGGCACAGAGACACAGAGAGGAACGAGAGGGGGAACAGAGAGGAACGGGAGAGAGAGTTTGTTTCAAAATGACCTGAGATCTGCTTTCAGGCCCGAAGGATCGATGAGGATTTTTATCGCAAAGGCGCAAAGACACAGAGGGGAACCGAGGAGGTCTGGTTTTAAAATGGCCTGAGATCTGTCCTGAGGCCCGAAGGGTCGCCATGATACAGCCCAGGTCGAAGGACGAGCGTCAGCGAGGACGAGAGGCCTGGGCTGTATCATGGCGACCCTTCGGGCCTCAGGAAAGGTTTCAGGTCATTTTAAACCAAATCCCTCTCCCGTTCCCCTCTGTTCTCCCTCTCGTTCCTCTCTGTGTCTCTGTGCCTCTGTGGTAAAAAAAATCCCACCGACTTTTAGGCCTTAGAAACGACATAAAAAAAATGCCAGGCAATGGCTGCCTGGCATTTATCATTTCTGCGAGTTAGTCAGGCTTAGGCTGACTCTTCCTTCGTAATGCCAGTTGCGTCACCATTCAACCGAGCTTGCATCTCAGCAAGCTGTCTCAGTAGCTCCGCATTTTGATCCTTAAGTTGCGCATTTTCGACTTTAAGCTCGGCATTTTCAGCACGCTGCTCTCTGTCTATTTTTGCATAATGCTGCATTTCATTGGCTTGGTCTTTCACTACTTTTTCTACGAACTGTAGCGATTCCTTCAGCTCACCGTTTTCCTGAACCAACTGCAGTCCCATTTGGCCAGCTTCATGCAGCTGTTCTTGCATTTTAACTAAGGAATTTGCATGTGCCTGCTTGTGAGCCTCATGGACGGCTTTATTCACACTTGCTTGATGCTTCAGCTCATCAACTTGCTTTTTAAGAACACCAGCTTCCAATTGCTGTACAGCTTCCAGTTGATTGTTAACAGATTCTAACTCACCCTGTAGTTGGCTTATCTGTTGTTTCAACTGCTCCGCGTTTTGCTCATGCCTTCTGTTGAGTTCCTGCGTGAATACTTCAATCTTTGCTTGGTTTTCCTTATGCTTCTCTACTTCCGTTAACAGCTCATCGCGTTCATATTTTACTGTGCCAAAGGTTGCCATTTCCTGTGGGGAAAAAGTCTCCTTTGATTGGTACAGGCCCTCTAGAGTCTTTTCAAAAAGCTGTTGATGTTCATCAGCAATTCGCAGTTTTTCTTCTAGCACCGCTATTTCCGTGCGCAGTGTTTTAACGTCTTCTAGAGCTTGATCCCTGCTTAGCACGGCCGCTTGTTTGGTCTGGATTGTCGCCTCAATTAATTGTCCTTCCGATTCGCTAGTCTCCCTCATTTGGAGAATTTCTGAGTTCAGACGCTCGACGTATTTTTGTGCGTCACCATGCTGACGCTTTAGATCGTTATATTTTTGCGACAGTTCAAGCAGCGCAGATTCGTCTTCTTTTGCTTTCAACGTGCGAGGAGACGTCGTTTTTGGTGTAGCGTCCTGCAATTTGCTAAGCTCTAACGTCTTAGCGTGCAACTCTTTTTCCAATTCAGTAGCGCGGTCGGTTACCTTCTTCTTTTCTCTGCGAAGGTGGTTTAACTTCTCGGTAAGCTGTGTATTGGTCGCTTCGACATCTTTCAAGAAGTCAAGTTCCATTTTGACGTCTGTAAGAGCCTTTTCTTGTTTGGTTATGAGTTTGTTTGCATTTGTTAGCAGTTGCTGGGCTTCAATATATGCCTTCTCCGATGCTTCAAAAGTTTTCAGAGATACTGTCTTATCCGCACCATTTAGGGAGTTCGAACTACCTAGGGATGATTCTAAGGTCCTTTGGTTGCTTTCAATAAACGAATCCAAATCATTTACAAGTTCTGGAATACCCTCAATGGTGGATAGGTCGATTAGCAAACTAGTCTCACCCAACATGGAATCTTCGTCTAGCAAATCTTCGTCTAGCGATTTAATCTCACCAAACATGGAACCTTTGGCTAGAGTATTAATCCACGAATGCAGCTGTTTTTTAAGTCCAAGCAATTGTTGCTCGTGTTTCATTGCAGCCTTCTGAGCTTGTGTCAACTGACCCTCTAGAGAGGCTATCTCAGACGTTGATCTCTCATTTGTGCTTTCAAGCTCTGTTCTTAGGCGCTCTTGTTCATTTTGAGCCCTCTGCAAATCTGCATTTGTTTGGTCAAGTTGGCGAGAGAAGTTATGCAACTCTGCGTCTTTTGTGCGCAGGTCAGCTTCCTTTTCCGAGACGCTTCTATTCAGCTTTGAAATATCTATCAGAAGCTGAGCGTTCGCCGTTGAAGCTGCAGCAAAGTTAGCTGCCGCTGACAAGCGGTTTTTTTCAGATGCTTTCAGCTCCTGTTCTAGCTGCTCAGCAGTCTCTTGCAGCTGATTATGATCTTCTAATAGTTGCTCATATAGTGCATTCAGCTCTAAACCAGCTTCTTTTATTTCTGCGAGTTCTTTTTCTAGGCGCAGACCTTCACGTACCCGGGAAATATTATCCGCGTCCGCTTGCAGAGTAGCCTTTACCCATGGCTTGCAATGAGGCATTGATTTATAGGTCCGTAGCTGTTCTCGCAGTTCAATGTTGTCGACGTGTTCCGAATCGCCATTGAGAAGTTCTTCAGACAGTTCTCGGTTATTGAACTTTGTTATTAGCTCAGCTAGTTCACTTAACTGGGTAAGCTGCTCTTCTAGTTGTTGCGTTTTTTGCTGTTGGTCCGTTGCCGACATTTCTAGCGTCAGCTCGAGTCCCTCTACTTTCGATTCAGACTCTTTTAACTCAAGCTGCTTGTCAGCTAGCTGCTGTTCTAGCCTTGTGAGTTTTGTAGCAAGTTCTTCTGATGAACTGTGATGAGCAGTTTGGAGTTCCTCGAAGCGCTGCTGAGCTTGCTGAAGCTCACTTTGGCTTTGTTTTAGTTCAGTATTGGCCACTTCAAGCTTTTGCTTCACTTGCTCAAGCTCTGCTTCTTTTGTGGTTAGCAACTCGCTCGCTTGGTCATTACGTTGAGTCCCTTCTGTGCGAAGCATCTCTAACTCACGCGTTAGTTGCGTTACTTGCTGACGAGTTTCTTCGAGCTCACGTTGTTGCTTTTCTGACTTAATTCCTGTCGATTCAAGCTCAGAAATTTTGGTATTGGCTTGCTGCAACTGTTTTTCAAGACTTTTTTGGAATCGTCCCATATCGTCCCATTGCTGATGGGTTACCCCGGCCAGAGAACCGATATGTCGATCAAGGCTTTCTACTTGTTCTTGTTTCTCATTAACCGCTTTTAGGGCGGCTTCTAGCTGTAACTTGACTTCATCGAGTTCTTTTGTATCTCGAAGATCCCGTTGCGCCTTTTCCAGTGCTTCATTGCTACTTTGAAGACTTGCCGTTGCGATATTTAACTCTTCTTCCTTATCGGCCAATTCTTTACTTTGCTTTTTCACAAGCTCACGGAAAGATTCTAGAGTGTCCTTCTCAGATACATTTTGGTTCTGAACTTGGCTTAACTCTTGCTCTTTTTGCTCGAGCTGCGCTCTACTTTCTGCCAATCGCGTATTAAGTTCAGATAATGAAACTTGTTGCTCTCGGATGGTTGTTTGAAGGGCTTCATTTTCTGTTTGGAGTTCATCGACTCGTTTCTGAGTTTGCTGTAGGGATACTTTGTTGAATACTTTATTGCTTTCAAGCTCTTGCTCAATGCTCGCCTTCTCTTTCGTTAGTTGAGCGACTTCTTTGCGTGTCCTTTCAAGATTTGATGCGAGTTGGGCTGGATCTCCAAAAGCTGCCTGAGACCTTGCTTTGCTGTTTAACTTGGTTAGATCTCCTCTAAGCTCCTGAATTTGGCTATTTAATTGCTGCTGAACCTGTTGAAGGCCAGAATTAGTGGACATTAACTCGTTGTTTTCTAGAGAAAGCCCCTTTATCTGCCCATGCAAGATGCGAATAGTATTTTCCTGTTCTCTCATCGAGGCGTGTAGCTGCTCAAGTTGCTGCATAGATTGCTGCAGTGGAGAAAGCTCTTCGTTTATAGGAGCGGGAACCTTTGCTGGTTGGGCCTCGGCTACCTTAGCCAAAAGTTCCTCTGCCTTTAGCTTTGAAATTAAACCGGCTTTCAACAGCTCCCTAATCTCATGCTCTAGACCAGAAAAATAAAGGACGGTTTTTAATTCATACTTTTTGAAATCCAGGCGGAGCTGTTCGAGATCCCTTTCCGTCCTAGCCTGAGCCTCTTCAGCTGATCCCCATGAAGAATACTTTGCATGCTCTGGCTTTGCTACTTTAGCATTGTTTAACTGTTGGCGTAATTCTTGGATCGTCTGGAACTGAATTGCGTTTTCCTTTTTCACTTGAACAAGTTCATCATGAGTACTTCCTAGTTCACGCTCAATTTCAGTTATTTTTTCATTCAGACGCTCAATCAGACCACTTTGTTTGAAGTCCATACTACGACTTTGAGTGTCTAAAAGCCTTAATTTCTCTTGTTCAGTACGAAGACTATTTTCAAGTTCTCTAATTCTACCTTGAAGCTGCTGTTCGCTTGCAAATAGAGAACGAGGCTGGGCCTCTCTCAGGCGCTCTTGCTGCAGTCGATCTATTTCATGTTTCTGTTCTTCATTCGTAGCTTTTCTTGCGTTTAGTTGTTCGTTTAAGGCTGCGTGTTGACTGCTGAGCTGGGTTAACCGGATTTGATCCTCTCGGGATAGGCTACCCGAGCTGCTCAGTCGCTTTATGATTTCCAATAGCTCGCCAATTTGAGCTTCCATCTCAGGTTTGTACAGACCTTCAAAATCTTGTATTTCCCCCCGTAACATGTTGATTATGCGATCCGCATCTATTTGTCGTTGTCTACTGGTTGGTGTTCGCGTGACGTTCGGAAATACTTCCTGCTGAATTTCCAAAACACATTTAAATGAAAACAGTTGGTCATCTTCTGGATTTAACATTATCTGTTGAATAACATTATTATCGTGCAGGGCCATAATTGAATCATAGGCTTCTGCTGACTGGAATGTATCGCTAGCAAGTATTGTGCCAGCGTATTGGCCAATGGCTTTAAAAATATTTATTATACGGTCGATTTGATCCTTTGAGAAATCATGAATCCTACCACTATTTGCGTGATGCATTAATTCTGCGATACGCTGCGCTTCTGATAGGCTCTCGGGTTTAACGACTCCCCATGCCTTACTTTTCGTAAAACCATCTGCATTAAATCTGTCCATGTCAAAAGCTCCAATAAATAATTTTTAAGTGTTTTAGCTATATATTTTTTATAGCCTACCCTGGAAAGAAAAATTAATAGGTGGTTTTGCCCCAGGGGAAATGTTAAGGCGTAATCTTATCCCAATATTATTAATAAAACGTAAAGATCGCATGGGAAGTTTAATAATATGTGTATTGCTGACTTTTAGCTGAAAAGCATTGACTGGAAAGTTACAAACTAGCTATAATCTTAGCCCAATGTCAATCTATTAGGACTAATACTAAGAAGGAGAAAATCATGGGCGTTAATGCGTCATCAAATATTGGGCTAGATGCCTCTGTGACTCAAGGGCTTATCAAAAGTATTGGTGAGTTAAACCGCAAAGGAAACTATGCGATGTCCGGAGTCAGTACTCTAGCTCTTCCAGAGTTTGCTGCTTTGGATGGTTTTAGACATACTGGTAAGGCTTGTGTTGGCATTCCTGCCTCGGTGATCGTGGCCGGAGGACGTTTAGCTGGAATCAATGCGGCTAAAAAATCTGATTACAGTGTTAGAAAAGAGGCTTTGCATGTGGTGCGAGCGATGGCATATTTTGCTTCGGCTATTGGGCATGCTATCTTGTTGCTATCGTTAGCGAGTTTGATAAAGCCAACGCTCGGCGAGAAGTTGAACAGTGTCTTGAAGCTAGATGCTTCCTGGGAAAAAGCTTCCAAAGCCCCCGGTTTTATACAACGCTCTGCTGATCAAATTGCTAAAGCTTGTATGGGTACAAAGAAATTTGTTAGTTTGGTCGTCTCTAACAAAGATCCTAAATTGACGCGAAAGGTTGTAGGAGCTGGAGTTGGTCTAGTTGCGTTGCTTGGAGCAGGCGCATGGCTACTGTCAGGGGCTGAAAAGACCAATCAACCTTTGCCGGAACCTGGTAAGTCTGTTACTGAGATCCTTAAAGACAACTTGCCATTAGATAATCCTCTGAAAGAAGATACCAAGGCGAATGGATGGATTGAGGCGGCAATTGTGGTCACGGGTTTTGTGTTGTGTGGCGCAATTGTCAGGCATATATCTAAAGGTAAGGGGAGTGATTTGGGTAAACTTAGAAGAAAGAAAGCATTTCAGCCTAAAAACTAAATAACTTTCTTGCGCGAGTTCTGCGCGCAAGGCCAAATTTTGAGTCAATACTTGCCAGGATTCAACCTGGCAAGTTGCTTTGCATCAGGCTAGTCAACAAATAGTTGTTACACATAACTAAATCATTGATTACTAATGGTTTAGTGAGAAATATGGAACTTTCCATGACACGCATGATCGCTGCGCGGAAGGATAGACAGACATACGCATCAACCTAATTACGAAAAATTCATCTGGAGCTTATAGACCTTGTGGACGAGAAGACTCGAATTCCGTCGTGGTTACAATTACGAGGCATCTCTTTTGTCCATAAGGTCCATGAAAAGAATTAATAGCTCCGCAATTAGGTTGATGCGTATGTCTGTCTATGCTGCCGCTTAGCGATCAAGCATATTTGTAAAAATGTTCCTTTTTCCCAGAAAAAGGAGGTCAAGTAGCCTTGACCTCCTTTTTTTTTGACTCATCAAGTTAATCTCCAGTAGCTGTCGCTCGCCTAGTGATTTTGATTTTTAGCCAGCTGAAAGCCTATTACGCCAGCTACAGCAACGGCAATCAACCATGCAGGCGTCGTCACCCAATGAGAGATAGCCGGAGGTGGAACAGGCTTATCGAGTTTTTCTAGAACTTTTTGAGCAAAGTTTGCTTCGCCGATTTGTTTCAGTAACGCTTTATTATCCTCTTCTAACTCTGCTATCTTTTGATCTTTTTCATCTTCGACAGCAACAGGCTCTTCATCAACAGAATCTTTTTTAAGCGCTTCTAATACCTCTTGGGCAAAATTCTGTTTACCGAGGCTTTCTTGCAGCGCTTGGTTTTGCCGTTCTAGTTCTAAGATTCTCCGATCTTTGTCCGATATTGAATCGGACAGAACAGCATTGGTTACCTTTACCTCCAATCCTTCTATAATAGCTTTTAGGTCTATCTGAATGCCTTTTAGCGTTACTTCAAGCGCGTCTTGATCTTCATCTTGCTTTTGGTCATCCGCGGGTTTAAGGGCAGTATCCAATTTGTTTGATAGTTCCTCAAACTGCTCTTTAGAGAGGCCATTGGCATCGCCCGCCTCGTTGCCTTTGGGTGCAAGGGCGCCAATTCCATCTTTGATCGTATTTAGCAGAGCAAGTATTGCTTTTTGACCCTCTGATGCCGTTTTGTAATGTTCGTTAAGAATTTTCTCTAGAGTTTGGCCTAAAGCTTGTAGTCTTTGCTCCGAGGCATCAGGGCGATCGAGGCCAAGGAATATGTCGTCTGGATTTCTTAATCTTGATGCAGATGAGGCATTACGCTTTCTAGGGCTGCTTTGAGCAACAGGTGTTTTAAACTTAACTAAGTTGCCGCCAAGGGATCTACTAGGCGATAAAGGCGCGCTTTCAATCGGCAGTTCTTGTGGTAGTACATAGTCCGAGTATTTTTCGAATACAATGAATGAAGCAGCGTGGCATTTACTTAACTGATCGGCTAGCTGAGGAAACCGCGCCAATGCTGTCAACAAGGCGGGGAGCTTTTTGTAATCCAACACATTTTCGTTTTTGAAGGGGGCCATGCCTTTTTCTACAGCACTCAAAAGCCCTTTGTAGTATTTTTTTCCGTTTTGCTCAGTAATATTCCCTTGTGAGCGTTCGTCAACATTCTTCAGGTACAAGTTAAAATTTTCTTCCAAAGATTTGGCTGTATAATGCTCTAGTGGGTCGCTTGCACGACTCAAACTCATCCAACTCGAATATTTATTCCAGTCTATGACTCGCTCTCGTTCTGAAAATGGGCTCTCAAAGACACCGTAGAGTTTACCGTTCGGAAAATCTCTATGACCTGTTTTTGACAGTTCATGAACGGGTAGAATAACTGTTAACCACGAAGCGCCCCCACCATTGTCTGTCAACCATTCATTGAGGTCTTCAAAGTGGTTTAATTTGATAATTGTCTCGGCGAGCTTGGGATTACAAAGCTTCTCACTTTCAGTGACTCTTTCTAGCGTGCTTTGAAAAATTTCGAGAAAAGTCGTGTAGTAGGCTACATCTTTTTCTGAAAGTTTTGGGTCGTTTGTTTTTAACAAGTTCTCCAGCTGAGCAAGGTGCGATTTGACGTCTTCTTTCGTATAGTTGCTCAAGGAAACGGGATTTCCAAAGTATGAGGTCATGTGTGTTTCTCTCTCCATAAAATATTAAGAAATTCAAAAAAATAAAATTCGTGCCAAAAGCAGCTCAAAAGCTACTTTTGGCAACGTCTTCGACGATTAGCTAATTACAAAATAACGCAGCAAGACTCGTCTATAGGGGGATGACTGTGATTTACCAATCCTTGTCTTTCATTCTGACCTTGGTAATTGGGCTGTCCTTGATAAGAAGAGTTTGAGGCATTTTGCCGAGGGCGGGCTTTTGTTAAACTATCAGAAATACCTTTCACCAACCCTTCCAGAGCTGTTAACCGTGTTAATACCGGATCTTCCTGTTGAATCTCTTCAAGCTCAACGAAAGCGTTTTCTGCTGGTTTCAGAGCTTCAATATCGACTAGGATTTTTTCTAAAGATGTCTGTATGGTCTCAAAGCGTGGTCCATTAGCATCCACAGGTAGGTTTAAGCCACCAATCTGCTGGACGATTTGTGCCAACGATGTATCAATAGTCTTAATGCTTTCCTGTACTCTTCCTTGTTCAGCAAGTACTTTCGATTGCTCAAGGTACTGTAAAACTCTCAGAACATTTGCATTGAGGTCGGTTACAGCCGTCTCCAACTTATCAACACGTGCCACGAGAGGACCATTTTCTATGGCCAGTGCTGCCAAACTTTTAAGTTCTTGAGTATCTTGCTGAACGCCTTTCAGAGAAATAATTTGTTCACTGAGAACCTGTTGCAGAGCATCATGGCTTTGGGAGACTTGACCTAGTGCGCTGGTGACAACTTGCTGAAGAGATTCCAAAGAAGGAATGGTAAGTTGCAATCCGTCTCTTTGTGACTTTTCTTGCTCGATTTGTCTAGCTAGCGCATTAAGGTGTTTCAAAGACTCCTGTAGCTCAGGCAGCTGTGCCTCATTTACTGGAGCCTTAAGAGCGTCCGCTAAAGTGTGCACCTGCTCTGAAACACGGCCTTCAAGCCCTTCAAGAATCTTAGGCTGGTTGTTAATAAACGTTTCCAGCATAGTTCCAAGAGAGTTTATTTGAGTTTCGAGACGACTTGGCCCTCCACCCAGCAATCCCATTTTTTCTGATTTTCGACGTCCGGACGACATAGGAGTTGGAACTAAATGTTTAGAAGGTGTTTTTTGTGTAGATGCTATATCGACTGAGGGTCGTTCCGACAATGCAGAGGATGATGATTCTAACACAGGCTCTGCTTCTTGCTCTGCAAACCTTTCAAAGACAACCATAGATGCAACGTGACAGTTTCTTAGAGTTTCTGCAAGTTCCGGTACCTGAGATAACATACGCAAAATTTCACCTATATGTAGGTGCGTAGTAATTTTGGAGCTGGTTAAAGGGGCTAATGCCGTTTCTAAAGTACCTAAGAATTTCATCCAGTATTTCTTATTTTTAGCCGTTTCGCCTTCTCCTTGCGTTTCCTTGATTGGCTTTAGATCCTGAATATAATGCGACTGCAATTCCTTCATTGAGCCTATGCTAAATGGATTGGGAGAAAATAATCCATAAGATGGGTGTCTATCTCGTTCAGCAAAAGGGCTTACAAAAGTGTTGTGGAGCTTATTTCCTAACGATTCGTTTTTTATCATCTTTTTATGACTATCATAGATATAAATCCACCATGCGGCTCCTTCATGATGTTTCCGAAGCTGTTCGCGATGTTTAGGAAAAAAAGCGAGTTTTTGGACTACCTTTGGAATGAGAGTTGAAGCTAACTCATGACTTTCTGTAATGGGCTTAAAAGCATTCTGCATCGTGTTTAGCAGGTCTTTATAGAACACAATTCGATCGATTGACATGGTTCCTTCGGGAAGCACGTTCTGCTGACCCTTAACCAGTTCGCTTAGCTCGCTAAAGCAGTAGTTCAGGGTGTCACTTGTATACTTGTCTAAAGTAGAGCGTCCCAATAAGTAGTCCATTGTGTGTCTCCTAGAATGACCGAGATTAGATTTGGCAGGTCATTCTAGTAAAAACTTCAATTGTTGCCAATGAAAAATTGATTCGCCTAACAAATTGTAGCGAAGACGTGATGCTTCCGCTTAGCCAACCCTCATTCTTCGGGTATGGCTATGGGGTATCTCGCAGGCATACGCATCAACCTAATTATGAAAAGTGAAAATCGTAAGTTTCTGTAATTTAATAGATTACGCATGATTGATTTATTTAAGAGTGTTCTGCAGCTAATCGCGAAGCGATTTAAGCATGTAGCCTCAGACGCCAGCCTGTGGAAAAAGATATAATGGAGATACAGCCGCGAAGGCGGCGACAGAGATACATATGCTGTCGCCGCCTTCGCGGCTTTGTTTGTAATTCTGCGTATCCCACAGGCTGATGCCTGTGGCTACATGCTTCAATCGCTTCGCGATTAACTGCAGAAAGTCATCCAAACCAGTACAAAGAAGGAAGTGTGTGATACAGATATTGATTTCAAATATATTACGCGTATTTTTTCAGAATTAGGTTGATGCGTATGCCTCGCAGGTGTCTCGCTACACTTGGTAAATTCCTTATCGTTTCTTAACATTTGCAGCGTAAAATCTCAAAACCGAGAGGATTATATTTATGGGAAAAGTGAAGTTTTCGAACAAATCATTTGACCATAAGTTTGGTCTATCTATAGACTAGTCCCACCAAAACTGAAAAGATAAGCATGCCTTTGCGAGGTAGCAAGAGATGCTAATCATAACGAGAGGAATTCACATTTTATGGCAGTTACTCCAGTAGGCAACAAGCCTGTAATTCTTGATCTTGACCTTAATACTTGGACAGCACAGTCCACGAAAGAAATCGCAAAACTGACCAATGCAGGTGGTGTTACAAACCACTTTAAGGCTATGGGCCAAGTTATTAAACTACAGGGTGGCGTTATTGGTGACACTGCTCATTTTTCTATGCAGGCGGTTAAAGCCATTCTCTCGTTAGATATGTCGCTTCTCATACAAAACGTTAAGTTGGCTCTTAAGCATGGTGCCCAAGCCGCAGTAACTCCTTTTGGTTTTCCGGTACCGCGTCTTGTTTTGACAACTACACAGTATTGGGGCATTGAAGGTAAGGAACGTCCTAAAAACTGGCAGGACAAAGCTAAAGCGCTAGCGACACAAGTACGTGCGAGTGGTGCTGAATATGCTCAGAAGGGTGTTGACCTCGCTAAGAAAGTTCAGGCTAATCCTAATGCGATGTTGGCTGTTAAAGTCGGCGCGGGCTTGGCTGCGTTGGGTATTGGTGGTCTAGCTGTTAGCCGTTTTGTTGGCGGAAGCACACCTCCTCCTATCATTCCCGATGTTGTTACAGGCTGGGGCGCTAAGGAAGGCTTATTAGGTTTAACTGCGCTTGGTACAGTCGGTCTTGGGGCATTTATAACTAGGAATTGTTATCAAGGCCGTGGTGCTTTTGAAACTGCTGGACGCTATAATCACCGTATTGAAGTTGCTGCAGCGACTGTTGGTAATTTTAACATTCACAGCCTCAACGGAACTACTGGAACTCAAGATACAGCTGACGGTGCTGTAGAACGTTTATACATTGAAAATGACCGTGGCGAGCAATTCACTATATTTACCAAAGCCGATGGCGAATCTGGTTTTATGCTTAATAATGAATTCGTTACAGGTAGAATAGACCAAGATTCATTCGTATTTAAGTCTCCTACGGACGGCAAAACAGTTCGTGTGGAAATTGATAGAGAAGAAGAAGTTGCCCCCGATGCCCACGATGCGGACAAAATCACGGCGCGAGCCGATGCACTGTACCCACTAGCTGAGTGGGTTTACAATCTAGCCAATGCTAAGGCGCAACCGACTATAGATGCACAGGCAGCGTTGGACGATTGCGATCGTGATAATGACCGTGCAGCACTAGTGGCAGCTCGTGACGCTGCTCGAAATGCTGATCCAGTGGCTGCACAGGAAGCGTTGGACGATTACGATCGTGATAATAACCGTGCAGCACTAGTGGCAGCCCGTGACGCTGCTCGAAATGCTGATCCAGTGGCTGCACAGGGAGCGCTGGATGATTACGATCGTGATAATAACCGTGCGTTGCTTGTAGCAGCTCTTGATGCAGCTCAGAACGCTGACGTGGATGGAACACAGCAAGCGCTGGACCAATACGATGCGGGTCGTGCAGCACTTGTAGCAGCTCGTGATGCAGCTCGTGATGCAGCTCAGAATACAGATGTAGGCGCAGCACAACAAGCGTTAGATACCTACAGAGATAATAATGGTTATGCAGCATTGGTTGCAGCTGTCGCTAATGGCGAAGACGATGCACAGGTTAATTTAGATACATTCAATAACCGAAAGAAAGTCAAAGGCTTTACCACAGCTATAACCCGAGCGGAAACATTAGCAGCTGATCTAGAAGCAGCAGAAGAAGCGTTGCAGCAGTTCAACGCCGGACGTGTAGCGTTAGTAACAGCGCGAGATGATGCAGCGGCGCTAGCTAATGGCCTAGAAGCAGCACAACAAGCGTTGCAGCAGTTCAACGCCGGACGTGTAGCGTTAGTAACAGCGCGAGATGATGCACAGAATCTAGCTGATGGTCTAAACGCTGCACAACAAGCGTTAGCTGATTATGATCAGACTCAAGCTCGTGTGGATCTAGTAACAGCGCGAGATGATGCACAGAATCTAGCTGATGGTCTAAACGCTGCACAACTACTGTTGGACGGTCATGATGAAGCTCGTCAATTGCTAGTAGACGCGCTTGCTAATGCACCGGGGTTAGCAGCAGGATTACAAGCGGCTCAACAAGCGTTGGACGACCATGATCAACAGCGCGGTGTGTTAGTTGCTGCTCTGCAGCGAGCTCAGGCAGCTACACCGAACGCTATTGCTAATAAAGAAATTGCAAGAGTTGAGTTCAACAAGGCACGCGTTGCACGTGGCGAAGACGAGATCGCAGCGTAAGCTGAGATTCTGTAGTTAGTTCGTTGATTTCCCAGGTGTGGGCACTAAGTGCTTGCATCTGGGATTGCTTTTTTCCGTAAGTGCGTAAAAAATTCAAAGAATTTCTGGGGCTAGACCTCATTCATCATTTAGCATATTATACTTAGGTTCTCAAGGTGCATGGCATTACCTGCGAAGATGTGCCAAAATTAATGCCGGCTTTAAGGAATGTTAATCTAAGACTGCTAGAATATGGGCATTAAAGATTAACGATAGACCGCGTCGGCGGCTTAGACTGAACAGAACCTGGTTTTAGGCGGGCTGTAAGGGCAATAAAGGAAAAGAGTAGTATGGTTACATCTGTGAAAGGACATCCGGTCAATCTCGATACGCTTAACGCAAGCGAATGCTTCCACGAAATCCAAAAGCTGCAGAACGCAGGTGGTATCGCAAATGGTATCCGTGCTAGTGCAAAGGCTATTGAGCTTCCTTGGCATTCCCTTCGTGATGCGTACGCCCACGGATGTGAATTGTTCACAGGTATTCCTCAGGCCTATCGCGATGGTCAGCTTAAGAAGCACTCTTGGCACTTTGTGCGTGCTGTTTCTAGCGCGACATATGCTACGGTAGCATTGCCTTTGGCCTTTACTCCTGGTTTGTCTTTGAAAGTTGCCGATTCTCTGCAGCTACGTGAGCCATGGGAAAACCAAGTTTCGAAAGGCGTTGTAACACGTGTTAAAGATACGGTTGTGGCCATGAGCAAAGGTCCTAAGGCTAAGTCAGTCATAAAGATTACTGTTGGTTTAGCTGCTTTTGGTGCTTTGGCATGGTTGGCTGGCAATTTCAATACACCGGTCGCGGTGCCAAATGTTGTAACGCCCCCGCCAGTGCCACCAAATATGTTTGGTGGTTATTCAATGCCTAATTTGGGCGATCTTAACTTCAATCCTTTGTTGGAAGTGACTAGTCAAGCTGGCAAACTCGACTCCAAAGAAGCATTGGGGACTATAGGTGCTGTCGCGCTAGGTGCATTAGCATTGTTTGGCTTGTCGTGGTGCTGCTGTGGCACTAGCAAGAAGCCGCCAAAGCCGAAGGTGGAAGAAGTGGTGCCATTACAGGTGAATGATGTAGTTGGTAATGGTGGTGAAGTGCAGCAACAAGAAGAGCCAGAGCCAACTGAGCGAACAATCTCGATTGGAGGTAAGTCGTATCCTATTTTAAATGATCACACAGTGAAAGCTGAGTTTGATGAAACGTTTGACGTTACACCGCCTTCTGAAAAGTTCCTTAGTATTACTGTAAATGGAATGCCGATACCGCTTATCAACGCACAGCAAGGACCATGGAAAGAAGGTGATGGAGATGCATGGTTTGCCGAGAGTTTTACGAACGAAGGGGCACCAAATTGGAAACTGCTATCCGGCACTGGCCCAGATGATTTTTTTGTGGCTACTTTGTCCATGGCTGGTAAGTTACCGGTTTATTTCCCCTTAGAAAAGACTGTAAACCTTGAAAGTCACGAATATCAAGTGGTTGCAACTCCTGCGGGCAAGCGCTATGCCTATGACGAAAATTGGGGCGCGGCATATGAACTAACGTACGCCAAAGACGTTCATTGGATTAAGACTGGGAATGATCAGTACCCTGTCGTTAAAGATGATAATGGACAATGGTATGCTCAGGGTAGTGATGGGCAACAGTTCAAGGTTAACCTTGACGATCAGAACCATTTCCGATTATTGTTTTTGCGTCATTAGCACAGTTTTCAGCACATAAACACAAGGTGGATAACGGTTAACCGATGTCCATAAGAGGTAATCGCAGAAGGCAGGCTTATGTCGTCCCTTCGATGCTGGCTGGAAACCTCTTATAGCTGGACTTTGCACATTTAGGCGATGGATCAATTAGTTCTCTGTTCTCAGCGCGGAGAATTCTAACGCTGCCGAAGCAGCGATTCTTATCTTAGCCCCTAGCCATGCCCGAAGAATGAGGGCTGGCTAGGGATAAATTCAAAAGGCCGCCGCGTTGCGTAGCACCGCGTCTTCATAAATAATCGTTTATTAGAATAGAGGCGATGCTTCCGCAGCGCGAGGATATTGGTCATCCCACCCCTAGCCAGCCCTCATTCTGCCGGGCATGGCTAGGGGCTAAGATAAGAATTGCTGCTTTCGCAGCATTAGACACTCTGAGAACAAAAACTAGTTTTGCAATACGTGACTTTTGCTAGAACCATGCAAAACTAGACAGGCAATCCGGTCTAGATTGTTGGTCCTAGTTCAACAAGTGGCCTAAATGTGCAAAGTCCAGCATAAGGTCCATTGTCCACTTTCTGCATTATCGCTGCACGCTGGACCAATCTTCTTCTGGTGAGGCAGGTTCTTCTGTGCCACCCAAATGCTCGGCTAAGAAGTGCTCCATGGCAGCGAAAAAGCGTCGTTTGTTTTGCGGACGAGCAAACCCGTGACCTTCGTCTTCAAAAACTAGGTATTCTACAGGTTTGTTGTGGTTGCGCATGGCGCCAACAATCTGATCGCTTTCGTGTTGCTTAACACGTGGATCATTGGCTCCTTGAGCTATCAACAAAGGCTTTGTGATCTGATCGGCTTTGAAGAGCGGTGAGCGCTCTTTCAGCATATCATCTTCTTTATCGATAGCTCCTACACGGCGATCAAACAGGGCACGTCCAGCTTCCCAATAGGGAGGAAGACTTCTTAGCAGCGTCAGAAGGTTCGATGGGCCTACGACATCGACACCGCAACAGAATTCGTTGGGAGTAAACGCTAAGCCCGCCAGCGTGGCGTATCCGCCGTAGCTACCGCCATAGATGGCTATTTTGTTTGGATTGGCAATGCCCTTTTGAACGAGCCATTGCTTACCATCGAGGATGTCATCCTGCATTTTGGCGCCCCATTCTTTGTCGCCAGCGGTGACAAAATCTTTGCCGTAGCCGGTTGATCCGCGGTAGTTCAGCTGCAGAACAGCATAGCCGCGGTTGGCGAGCCATTGAAGGACAGGGCTGAAACCCCAGGTGTCTCTTACCCATGGGCCACCGTGAACGTAGATAATCGTCGGCAGGTTTTTGGCTTTTCTGCCAGCGGGTAGTGTCAGGTAGCCTTCAAGCTTAAGACCGTCTCTGGCTTTGATGCGAATAGGTCGTGTTTCAACTAGCTGGTAGTTTTTCAGTCCTGGCATAGTGCTGAACATAAACTGTGGCTTTTGCTCGGTGCGATTCCATAGCCAGTATTCCATGGGCTTGTTGTCGTAACGCGATGCGATAATCCACGTTTTGTCGTCTTCTGTACGGCTAGCAACCTGAAAGCCTGCTCCTGCGAACTTCTCGATCGCCTTAAAGTCATTTTTGATGGAGTCGTCGATGGGGATCCATCCAAAGCGTTCACGTTCGACACCTACAGCTAGCAGATGGTGGTCTGTGGGGTGCGTTAGGATACTTCCTAGGTCATAATTTTTGTCGTTGGCTAGTTCTGTGGTTTTGCCAGTGGCAAGATTTACATCAAGCAGGCGAACGGTGTCGTTATTTAGGCTAGTGAGTACATAGAGGGATTTATTATCCGGAGAAAAGGCTGCGATGCCACCCAAACCTTCGTCAGGACCCCATTTCAGGAGGTCACGCCACTCAGCGCTTGCTGTGTCGCGAACACGGATAACTGTACCGCCGTCAGCAGTGTAGGCTTGTGCTGCACGAACATGAAGGTTATTATCGGCAATCCAATCATGAACATCACCAGGGTTGGTGGCTTCCATCGTCACTGCGCCGGTATCGAGGTTGATGCGATAGGCGTCGAACAGCTTGCGGTCCCGTTGGTTCATGGAGACGATAAGGTCATCGGGGTGGCTAGATTCGTAAGCAATGACATCCGCACGAACGCCAACAAATGGAGTTAGGTCACGAGTGACGCGTGTGGCTAGGTCGGTTTGATAGAGGTGAAAGTTCTCGTCTCCATCGCTGTCTTGTACATATAGGATAGCTTTTCCGTCGAATTGCCAGAAGAGGTTGCGGACACCACGCTTAGGATCGCTGGTGACGATGCTTTCTTCAGCTAGGTTGTCAGTTGGAGCAACCCAGACATTCAAGACATCCTTGCTGTCAGGAGCTAGAAAGGCAATGTGCTTTCCGTCGGGCGAGAGACGTGGCTGTGTCTTGACAGGATTGCCAAAGAGCTCTTGTCGCGGAATAATCGGCGGAGGATCCGATGGCAGAGGAGAGAATGTGAAAAACGCTCCAATCAACAAGGCGACTAGAACAATAGGAACAAATAATAGTGAGAGTTTCTTCATGATCGGAGGATCTCCTTTGCATCGAAAGAATTAAGCTGCAATTGACTAGGTGATATGTTAGTGTAGAGAAAATTTAAGAACTTGTAAAGAGGTAGCACTCTATGGACGCAGAATATATCGAAATTACATGGACAGCCGGCAGTATTGATGAAGCACGCATGGTAAGTCGATACCTTGTGCAAGAACGTTTGGTCGCCTGCGCTCAAATTATTCCGTGGATTGAGTCTATCTATATGTGGGACAACAAACTTGAAACGTCGCAAGAGACCAAGGTTGCTCTTAAAACAAGAGCTGCTAATTACGACAAAGTCAAAGAAGTTGTACTAAAAAATGCTAAGTACGAGCTGCCAGAGATTACATTTCGTCGTATCGACGGTGGTAATAAAGAGTACATGGACTGGATGGGCGAGAGCACGATGGAAGGCGTCGCCACCTACGATGTGAAGTCGTAGAGATGAGGAGTTAGGGATTTTTAACGCAAAGGCGCTAAGACGCCAAGGCGCAAAGAGAGAAATTTATACATTTTGCTGATGCAAAATGTATAAATCTAGTTTCGCATTTTCCTCTTTGCGCCTCTGCGTCTTAGCGCCTTTGCGTTTAATGGATCACTTTACCAGTGGGAGTGTTGGCTTTGGCGAGCTGCGCTGGCGTGCCTTCGAATATCACAAAGCCGCCTTGTGGACCTCCCTCGGGTCCCATTTCGATGATCCAATCACATTGCTTTAGTAGCATCAGATGATGCTCGACCACCAACACAGAATGTCCCGCCTCGACCAAGCGATGCAAGATCTTGGCTAGCTTAGCGACATCGCTGTAGTGTAGGCCTACGCAGGGTTCATCCATGATGTAGAAGGTGGGTACGGCGTTTGGTCTCGCCAGCTCGCTGATGAGCTTTAGGCGTTGTATTTCGCCTCCGGAAAGGGTTGTGAAGCTTTGTCCGAGCGTTAGATAGTCAAGCCCCAGTTCTTGCATAAGCTCTAGTATGCGCGCAAGCTCGGGGATATTCTGGAAGTGCTTTAGGGCGTCTTCTACTGGCAGATTTAAGATGTCAGCGATGGATAGGCCTTCCCACAGCACTTGTAGCGTTTCGTAGTTGTAGCGCTTTCCTTGGCAAACTTCGCAGGTTAGATAGAGCTCTGGCATGAACTCCATATCAACACGAATCATACCTAGACCCTCGCAGGCTTCGCAGCGACCACCCTTTTTGTTGGTGGAGAAGCGTGCTGCTGTATACCCTCGTGCGCGTGAGAGCTTTGTTTTGGCGAAAAGCTGCCGCAGGGGAGTCATAAGACCCACATAGGTCGCTGGCGTCGATCGCGGGCTGATGCCGGTAGGACGCTGACCGATGATCTGCATGCGTTCAATCAGCTCTGGATTGGAAACATGAGTTTTTGACTGTCGTTGGATATCGTTGGCGAGGACATCTATTGCCAGTGTGGACTTTCCTGAACCAGATACTCCACACAAACCCGTCATGATACCTAAAGGGATATCCAGGGTGATGTTTTTAAGGTTGTGAAGGTTTGCATTAACGATATGCAACGAGGATTTACTTTTGCGCGGCTTCTTGGGCTTTGGTAATTCTTCGCGTCCGGATATCCACAAGCCGGTGGTGCAGTCAGATTTAAGAAGAGTGTCGTAGGAACCTTCAAAGGTGACAAAGCCTCCGTGTGTTCCTGATCCAGGACCTATTTCGACAATATGGTCCGCTTGAGCGATCAGGACTGGTTCATGCTCTACCACGATGACGCTATTGCCGATGCTGCGCAGTTTATCGAACACAGTGGCTAGGTGGCCAATATCGCGTCGGTGTAGGCCTCTGGATGGCTCATCGAGGATATAGACGATGCCTGATAGTTGTGCGCCGATTTGAGACGCTAGCAGGACGCGTTGTGCCTCACCTTCGCTCAGAGTCTTACCTGGACGGTCTAATTGCAGGTATCCAAGCCCTACTTGTTGCAGGAATTGTAGTCGGCTTGTAATTTCTGGCAAAATTTCGACGGCGATGGCATTTTGAGATCCCTCAAAGATCCAGGAGTCAAGTTCTAATAATAGCTCTTCAACGGTGTAGGAGCAAAGTTCAGCGATATTTTTATCCTTGACTCGGCATGCTAGCGCTTCGGGCTTTAGCTTGGCTCCATGGCATAGGTTGCATGGTTGCCAGATGACAAAATCCTCCGCGTGAAAAGACGAGCGAGCCTTGCGTTCGTGCAGATCCTCGTCGACGATTGTTTTGATGCCTTTCCAATGCGTGGCAATTTGTCGCGGTCCATCGGATGCATCGGCGGTGATGTCTACTTGCTCATGGGTGCCATAGATAATGGCATCGATGTCACATTCGGATGGCAAGGCATCCTCGTGGATATTCTGTGCTGCAGAGAAAGCACTCCACACAAGATGGTAGAGATGTGCCTTTCCCTTCGGTAGAGATTCTAAGATGTCAGCGATTTGATCGGAGGTTGGTTCTTGTTCTTCGAATACAAAAGAATCGGGATCGAAGGTGTCGTGTCCGCCGCGACCATGACATTGCGGACACGCGCCTTTTGGCGAAAGGTAATTGAAATCTGCGGGTTCTAACGGATCGAATGTTGCACCGGTATCGGGTGATAAAAAGACCTCTGTAAAATAAACGATTTTTTCTTCGCGACCTTCCAAAACCTTCACGATTCCGTGGCTAAGATCAAGTGCTGTTTCTACCGAACCGCTGACACGTTCGCGGATTCCTTCTTTGGCAATAATACGGTCCACAACCACATCAAGAGTCGTTGCATCGCCACTTGGGGGAATCTCCTCACCCGCCTCAAAATCTTGCCCATCGATGCGTAAACGCAGGTACCCCATTTTTTGCAGACGTAGCACAACAGCTTCGATTCCTTCGCGTTGAATGGATACTGGAGCGAGCAATTGTAATCGTGTTCCCTCTTCGTAACGCACGATATGTTCGACGATTTCTTGTCGTGTAAAACGCGTAAGCTTTTGTCCGGTCGAGGGGCTATATTGCTCACCGATTCGTGCATATAATAGACAGAGGAAGTCATATAGATCGGTATGAGTCGCTACGGTGCTAAATGGTGGCATCGCATGGCGGTTTTGCTGCACCGCTAATGTTGGCGAAAGGCCTTCAATAATATCGACTTGCGGCTTGGGAAGTTGGCGAATCAGTTGTCGTGTTTGTGGAGAAAGATACTCCAGAAAGCGCCTTTGTCCCTCGGCGAATAAAGTATCAAATGCCAGAGATGATTTTCCGGATCCGCTGACGCCAGTGATGACGGTAATACAACCTTTCGGTAGTGACAAGCTAATATTTTTAAGGTTGTTTTGCCGACAACCCTTGAGTGTGATATGTGAATTCATAAGCTGATGATAGCATAAGTACCAAGAAAAAATACCAAAATCCCTTAGTTCTTGAGGCTTCTGGTATATTACTTTTCTTTTTACAAAAGCCGTTGTCAAAAAAAAACTTTTCCGTATTGTGGGTTACGGGCCGCCAGTAGGTTCGCGTGGCAAATAGTTGCGGTGTTGTGATTGTCATAACGCCCCGACTGTTGACTTTGTATCTCTGCGATCCGGCGATATTTTTTCATTCGGAGGGGGCGTTAAATGGTAGCACTGAACAAGGTATTGATAGCTGGACGTTTGACACGTAAGCCGGAGCTAAGAAAAACTCCTGGTGGCATGTCGGTTACGGACTTGCTAGTAGCATTGAATCGTGAATATTTCACATTAAGCGGCGAGAAGCAGCAAGAAGTCTGTTTTGTCGACGTTGTCGTATGGGGTAAGCAGGCTGAGGCTTGTACCAGAGCCCTCGACTGTAGCTCACCCGTTTTGGTTGAGGGTCACCTTCAACTAGACGTTTGGTACAGCCGTGAGGGTGAAAAGCGTTGCAAACTACGTGTTGCGGCGGAGCGGGTACAGTTCCTAGATAAGCCACATGCTAGCCCAGATCGCAGTTCCCACGAAGATAGAGAAAGAGAGAGAGAAAAAGTCACTCCTGTGGCTGCCGCGGTAGAAGAATAGCGGATAGTTACGAGAGGAAGGCACAATTTATGTGGCGCGAGATTAAGCGCATTCTTCAAAAGCACGACCATTTTCTCGTGACAACTCACGTGAATCCGGACGGTGACGGCGTTGGCGCCGCATGTGCTTTGACGGAGCTATTACTGCATCGAGGCAAGCATGTACGCTTTGTCTGCGATAGCCCTGTGCCTAACAAGTTACGATTTTTAGATTACCACGGTTTACACGAACAGTTTGACCCTCATAGTGATTATAGCGAGGTTGAGGTAGTCATTGTTTTGGATGCGAACCGCCGCGAGCGTGTCGGTGGCGTGGGCGCTATCTTGGATAGACCGGGTGTCATTTCCATCTGCATTGATCATCATCAGATTACAAACTGTTTTGCCGATGTCTCGGCCATAGATCCTCGGGCATGTTCTGTTGGCGCTATGATCTATACGCTTTGCAAAGAGTTTGGGTTTGATATTAACCGCCAAGCTGCCTACGGCATTTACACGAGTATCTTGTGCGATACAGGTCGTTTTTCCTACTCCTCTACCACTAGGAAGGCGCATAAGATTGCAGATGAATGCATTAAGCTAGGTGTTGACCCCGATCAAATGTATGATCAACTGTTTCAGCAACTTACGGTTTCACAGCTACAGATATTCTCTCGCGCCCTTCAAGGGATGGAGTTACATCTTGGCAATAGAGTATTGGTGCAGGTTTTGCGCCTGGAGGAATGCCGCGCCATTGGTATTGATGCTCCAGAGCTGGAAAACCTTGATCTTGAGTATATTCTGGAGTTCGATAAGTCTGTAGGCGATATAGAGTGTGTCGCCTTGCTGCGCGAGGTAGGGCATGATAAAGTACGCATCTCCCTTAGGGCGACGGCGGACTTAGATCTAACCTCCTTAACGCATACTCTAGGCGGTGGGGGACACCCCAAGGCTGCAGGCGCTCTGGTTATGGGTTCGATCGAAGAGGTGAAACGTAAACTCCTCGAAGGTTTGGAAGCTGTTCTCGCCCAGCCTATTTAGTCTCTAGCACTAGTGTCTGTTGACAGCGTCCAAAGTCTGATTTATAGTAAAAAGTGGAAACGCAAGATATAGGTGTCTGCCATGCGTGAAGGTGTGAAAATTGAGCACGAGAAAAAGGGCCATGTTCTCCTTCTACGTATTGTAGGAAGGCTAGACGCGCTATCTTCAGAGGCTACGGAGAAAAGAATCGTAGCGCTCATCACAACTGAAGAAAGTAACGTTCTGCTGGATTTTACGGAGGTCGACTACTTAAGTAGTGCAGGCATGAGGATGCTTTTGGGTATCTTTAAGCATATTCGCGCGAGTGCCGGTAAGTTAGCTGTTTGCTCGGTCGATGATGGTGTCATGGACGTGTTAAAAATGTCCGGCTTTGACGAAGTCTTGCATGTTTTCGCCACGGAGGATGAAGCTCTCCGTTGTTTTTAGAGAGAACAAGAGACATTAGGGACCAAAGAGACCTTAGAGACAAGAATTTTATGTCCCTATGGTCTCTTTCGACCCTAAAGTCTCTTAAGTCCCTTCCAAGATAAGAACAATTGTCAGGTGGTTAGTTCGTGATCGAGGGCATGTCCATAGCAACATCTGAGGTGAGCCGAGCCCTATACAATCTATGTGTAGAGTCACGAAAAGACCCTGCCGACACAGGCCATGGCAAACGGCCCAAAGTTATCATTATTGCGGGGCCCACCGCTTGCGGCAAGTCCGATTTTGCGATGATGCTCGCCAAGCATATGGGCGGAGAGATCATTTCCGGCGACTCCATGCAAGTGTATCGCGGGTTAGACATCGGCACCGCCAAGGCTACTCAGCAAGATCGCTTAGAAGTTCCTCACCATTTAATCGATATCTGCGATGTGACACAGCCTATCACCGTCATGGATTTCTATGACGTAGCGGTGAAAGCGATTCAAGGTGTCATTGAACGCAAAGCAATTCCTATCGTCGTTGGGGGCTCTGGCTTTTACCTGCATGCTTTACTTTACGGACCTCCAGCTGGCCCGCCACCCGTGCCGCAAGTGCGCCAGTTATTGGAAGCTGAGCTGGAGCAAGATGGCGCCGAAGCGCTCTATGATCGGCTAAAGACCTTGGATCCCGAATATGCTCAGGGTATTACACGCAATGATAAGCATAAGATCATTCGTGGTCTTGAGATCATTGCCGTGACTGGACAGAAAGTCAGTAGTATGCCTTGGAAAGGACGATGTCCACCGCACAAGTTTGATTTTCATTGCTGGTTTTTGCATAGGCCTAAGGACATTTTGTACAAACGTATCGAAAAGCGCTGCCATAAAATGATCGAGATGGGCTTTCTACAAGAAGTGGAAGCTTTAGAGCACCAGATACGTGAAAATTCCGCAGCCTCCCAAGCCATCGGATATCGCCAGGCATTGGAATATTTAGCCTCGCAGCGTTCGCAGGAAGATATGGACAATTTCATGCGCCAGTTTCTGCAGGCAAGCCGCCATTATGCCAAAAGGCAGTTCACATGGTTTCGGCGCGAGCCACTGTTCCGCTGGCTAGATGTAGACATCCTCGATTTCGAGAATGCCATGGAACTCGTCATGAAAGACTACGAAAGAATCTAAGATACAAATTTTTCATAGACAGATTGCTCCTCAATTCACATAATGCAGGCTTTTAAAAAGGGGCTTGTAACATGCGTGTGAGTTTTGATGAAGGTGTGGAGCTATTTCGCAATGCACCGCTAGAGGAGTTGCAGGAACGAGCTGTGGCAATCCGCAATGCTAAGAATCCGCCCAATCGTGTAACTTTTGTATTAGACTCAAACCCGAATTACACGAATGTCTGCAACGCAGACTGCTCTTTCTGCGCCTTCTACCGCCACGGTGCTGCTAAGGACGCGTACGAGAAAAGCGTGGATCAGGTGATGGAACACATGGACTTCGCCCGCCGTGCTGGCTTGACAACTGTGTTACTACAAGGCGGTCTGAACGATAACCTTAAGCTAGATTACTACGTGGAGATCATCCGCCGCGTCGTTAGCGACTACCCGGATATTCATCCGCACTTTTTCACCGCTCCGGAAATATGGAACTGCGCACGCGTGTCTAATAAATCGATCCGCGAAGTTCTGCAGGCATTGTGGGATGCGGGACAGCGCACCTTGCCGGGTGGGGGAGCGGAGATACTGTCCGAGCGTGTTCGTTTGGCCATATCCCCAAAAAAGATGGCTCCCAATGCCTGGAAAGAAGTGCACTGTACAGCGCATGAAATCGGCTTCCGCAGCACCGCCACCATGATGTATGGACACGTGGAAGAGCCAGAAGATATCGTAGAACACATGGAAACAATTCGTAGCCTCCAGGATAAGATTCCAGGCTTTACATCGTTTGTTCCATGGAGCTACAAGCGCGACCGCACAGCCTTGCGCCGCACAGTGAAGAGCTGGGTCGGCAAGGATCCCTATTTCCGCCTTCTAGCGTTCGCACGCATCTATCTGGATAACTTCGACCACATCAGCGCTTCTTGGTTTGGTGAGGGTAAGGAAATTGGAATAAAAGCTTTGCATTATGGCGCCGACGATTTTGGCGGCACGATTATCGAGGAAAATGTTCACCGGGCTACCGGCCATATTAATAAGACCGACCACCAGCAGATGCTTGAAATGATTCGCGAAGCAGGCTTTGAGCCGGCGCAACGAAATACTTTCTATGACATTTTGCGCACCTACGAGGGGGTCGATGCCGTGGAAGTGCCTACGGATGGACGCATTAAAGAGGCCGACCGTCTTCCTATGCTAACAATTATTTAACATGGAATCTAAACGCAAAGGCGCAGAGACGCAGAGGGATTTTTCTCTTTGCGTCTTCGCGCCTTTGCGTTTAATTCCTCCTTTAGCTGTAAAAATACTTTACCGAAAAGACGTCCTTACCTAAAATCGCCAATACCGTGATTCCTGGTTTTCCCATATTAAGGCAAATGATGAGCGATTCAGAAGAAGCTAGTATTCCCCCTGCGACGACCCCCGAGCAAGAACCTGTTGAGAAACGCGACACTTTTAGTCTCGAGACGGCACTGGCAGACATTAGCAAGGCTGAAGGCCTCGAAGGTAAGCTGCAGGCTACCATTGACTTTATGGAGCGAGCCCTGGCACAGATCGGTGCGCCACAATTCAAGAGCTTTTGGGAGCTACGAAAGACAGCTTTAGAGCTGTTCAAAGATAATATTAACCCTATTGTACGCGCTCAATTATGGGCCCGCTACACCGAGCTTACCAAAGAAGCGCGCCGTTTGAAGGAAATCCTCGACGAACAGTCCGCCTTTGCTGTAGAGCAGATAGAGATCGCTATTAAGGCCCTGGAAGATGAGCTAGCAGCCTTTGCTGAGCGCCTTGCCAATGCCACCAATGTTGATTTTGGTGCTCGCAGCGTATCCCTTGAGCCAAGGGAAGAATATTATGCCTCCACTCAGAAAGAGCTAGCGCTTTTAAACGCAGAAGCTTCGCGCATCAATGCATTGCGCAAAGAGCTCATTAAGACAGAAATGCGTGTTCGTCAGAAGAACAAGTTCTTCCAGCGTCTTAGCGCAGCCGGCGACCATGTTTTCCCACGACGCAAAGACCTCATAAAAGATATTAGCGAGAACTTTATCGCCGACATCGAAGGCTTCATCAGCAGAAACTTTGGTGAGGAAGATATCGGTGAGTCATTATTCTTTCTACGCGAAGAAATTAAGTCTCTACAGACTATCGCCAAAGTTCTTACTCTAAATACTCGCAGCTTTACCCACACACGCACTCGCCTTAGCGAGGGATGGGACAAGGTCAAGCAGAGCGAAAAAGACCGTAAGCGAGAGCGCGTCAAGAAGAAGGCTGTCTTTAAACAGAATGCAGACGCTATCGAAGAAAAAATCAGCGCTATCTCCAAGCAACTGAGCGAAGGCGCCATTTCTTTCGACGACGCGAACAAACAGCTAGAGGCTGTTAGTTCCGAGATGCGCTCTGTTGAGCTAGGGCGTGATGAGCTGCAAGAGCTGCGTGGCAAGCTACAAGACGCCTTTAAGCCTATAAGAGATAAAATTAAAGAAGCCGAGGGCGAACGCCGCCGCGAAGAGCAAGAGCGCGAACGCTCTCGCCGCGCTAAGGTAACCTCGTTGCAAGCACGTGTGGAAGCGCTCATCAATGACAATGCTGAACTGACATTGGAACAGGTTGAGGCTGAACGTGACGCTATCCTAGCTGATGCCACGGACAAAGAAGTTAGCAAGTTAGAGAGACTAGACATTGAAAAACGTCTAAAACCTGTACGTGATGTATTGGCCGACAAAAAGGCACAAGCTTTGATGCATCTATCCAAAGATGACCAAGAAGCTCTTAGCCAATTGCGCGACGTTTTGAAAGAGAAGAATGCTCTGCGTCAAGAAATTAAGGCGCAATTGCAGCAGTTTAGAAAGACACTTGGCGGTTCTGGGCTTGATTTTGAACAGGCAATGAAGATAAACGATCAACAGAAGCTAGAAAAAGAGCGTCTGGAAAAAGCTGAGCAGTCCATAGCTGAAATTGCACAGAAAATTGCTGAGCTGGAGGCTTCAAGCTAACAGCCAGAGGGGGAAGGGTGTCAGTAGGAAGTATCGATGCATTTGACCTAGATCATACTTTGATCAAAGCCAATGCTAGCTTCCGTTTTGGCGCCTATCTTTTCCGCAAAAAGGTCTTTAACGTACTGGACCTCATCTCTTTGCTCTCTTTTTATGCTCGGTTCAAGTTCTTTGGTATGCCTGTCTATGAGCTGCACCATAAAGCATTTCAAACGCTCTTCAAAGGCCGTCTCCTCTTACAGATGCGAACATATGTTGACTCATTTTTAGATGAGCATCTGGTTGAGCTGTTCTATCCCCCTGCTATTGAGCGACTTAGAGACGCTCAGCATCAAGATCATGTCACAGCTATTTTCTCTAGCTCGCCAGACTTTTTGGTAGAACCCATAGCTAAACGTTTAGGGGTCCACTATTGGGGTGGCTCTAGCTATGATGTTGGCAGCACTGGCTGCTTTCAAGCTGTTTCCAAGGTTTTGGAAGGAGAGGATAAAGTCACTTTACTTCAGAGATTGGTAGAGGGCTTGGGTGTTGGTCTCGATTCTGTGACGGTTTATTCTGATAGCATGTTGGATCTACCTTTTCTAAAAGCTGCGGGGAAAGCTGTGGCTGTCAATCCTGATAAAGAGCTAAGGGCTCTTAGTGTCCAGCAAGGCTGGGAAGTCATCTAGCAGAGGAATTTAACGCAAAGGCGCCAAGGCGCAAAGGAGATCGATCTCCTTTGCGCCTTGGCGTCTCTGTGTCTTTGCGTTTAAATTTTTCTTATATTTCATGGTGTTGTACTCTTCGAAAATAATTATGGAGGAAGCTATGAACGTTCGCATGCACGCCCTACAGACCATCAGCCACCGAACACCGACCACTCACGCTTGTACAAATGGTGATAGACGCCGTAGCACCGTGGACGATTTTGGAGCCTACGTCTTTAACCGTGCTGTCATGCAACGCATGTTACCTCCTGCAGTTTACGACAACGTAATCAATGCTATGGAAGGCAAGGAGAAGATCCGCCCTGAACATGCTGACACCATTGCTGGAGCCATGAAAGATTGGGCGATCAGCTTGGGAGCAACACACTATACGCACTGGTTTCAGCCTCTGACTGGCATGTCAGCTGAAAAGCACGACGCCTTTATTGATTGGCACTCTCCCGACCGCGTGATCGAGCGCTTCGTTGGCCGCCAGTTGCTTCAGGGCGAGCCGGATGCCTCATCCTTTCCTTCAGGAGGCCTGCGCAGCACCTTTGAAGCTCGCGGCTATACTGGATGGGATCCATCATCACCGGTTTTTGTCTGGAAGGCATCCTCTGGCGCTACACTGTGTGTTCCCTCCGTCTACTTTTCTTGGAACGGTCAAGCTCTTGATCACAAGCTTCCACTACTTCGCTCAGAAAAAAAGCTCTGCAATCAAGTGCTGCGGCTCCTAAAAATGACGGGCATTCAAGCTCATGCAGTTTTTAGCACAGTGGGCTTTGAGCAAGAGTACTTTATCATCGACCGTGTCATGCGCGACTACAGACCCGATTTAGCATTGGCAGGACGCACTGTTTTTGGCGCACCCTCGGCAAAAGGACAACAGCTACAGGATCACTACTTTGGCGCCGTTAAAGAACGTGTTCTGAGCTTTATGGATGACTTTGAGAAGCTCGCTTTTGAACTAGGCATCCCTGTTAAAACACGACACAATGAGGTAGCCCCTGCTCAGCACGAGGTCGCACCTGTCTACGAACGTATTTCTGTTGCTGTGGATCACAATATCCTGCTGATGGAGCTAATGCGTAAGGTAGCTGGGCGCCACAAGTTGGTCTGTCTGCTACACGAGAAGCCTTTTGCTGGTCTTAACGGTTCCGGCAAACACGCCAATTGGTCACTAGCAACCGATACAGGCATCAATCTTTTGAACCCTACAGATACTCCAGAGAATAACTGGCACTTCTTAGTGATGTTAGCAGCTGTGTTAACCGCCGTTCATAGACATTCGGCGCTGTTACGCTGCTCAGTTGGTTCAGCCTCTAACGACCTGCGCTTGGGTGGGCATGAGGCTCCTCCGGCCATTATGTCGATTTATTTAGGAGAGGTTCTGGAGAGTGTTGTGGACGATGTTATTGCCGGTCGTGGACAAAAGAGCGATCGTAAGAAGGACGGTTTCAATCTTGGCGTGATACCAGATTTGCCTAAAGACAACAGCGATCGCAACCGCACTTCTCCCTTTGCATTTACTGGCAATAAGTTTGAATTCCGCGCCGTCGGAGGCGGGTCTAACCCGGCCTTTGCTGTTACCACACTAAATAGTATCGTTGCCGAAAGCTTGGAAGAGATTCTCGATGACGTAGAGAAATATGTGGGTAAAAGCGGCGGAAAGCACTCGTTGCAGCTGAACGAAGCTCTGCTACCTGTTTTACAGAAGTACTTTAAAGCCGCTCGCGGAGTTTGTTTCTCGGGCGATAACTACAGTGCTGCTTGGGCACAAGAGGCTAAGCGTCGACGTCTTCCTAACATACAAAAATCTGTCTATGCTTTCGATGAATTGGTCACCAAGCAGGCCGCACAAGCCTTTCGCGATGTGATGACAGAGGAAGAGCTGCAAAGCCGCTACGAGGTATTTGTAGAGATTTATGGCCACATCATCGATATTGAATCCAAACTGATGACTGAACTGTTCTCGACACATGTTCTACCACCAGCTTTACGCTTCCAGCGTGACCTTTCAGATAGCATTAGTCGCAGCGCTGACGTTCTGGGGCGAAAAGGAGCTTTTGATCAGCAGAGGCAGCTTTTGCAAGTACTCAACGAACTCATTGAGGCTGGATCCATACGCGCTCGAGATCTGGAAGAAGTGCGGAATAAAGTCAGCAAGCTGCCTAACAGCAAGCGTAGCCATGGCTATTGCGAGTTAGTTGTAGAGGCCGGAAACGACCTTAGAAAAGTAGTCGATGAACTCGAAACAATTATTGACGATGAACTTTGGACTTTGCCGAAGTATCGCGAGATCCTTTTCTCGCTTTAAGCAATGGATAAAGGACCCAAAGGACATAAACGACCTAAAAAAGCTAAGTTACTGTTTTAGGTCCTTTACGTTTTTTTGGAATAATAAAGGGCAGGGGATGGCACAAATAGGCTTTTTGGGTGGGACCTTTGATCCCCCACATAACGGACATTTGAGTTTAGCCCTTTCCTTAATGGAGGCGCATGGGCTAGAAGAGGTTTGGTTTTGCCCTGCCTCCACTAATCCATTTAAAAAAGATCGTTTAACTACGGATCCTCACCATCGCCTGCAAATGGCAAGGTTGGCGACACAAGACATTCCCCAGTTTCATGTTTTGGACGTAGAACATCAAAGGGAAGGGGTATCCTATACCATCGATACCGTGCGTCACTTAGTCGCGGAAGAAAGTAAAAAAGAATCTCCACGCCAAATTCGCTTACTTCTTGGTACGGATACAGCAGCGGAGTTGCCACTTTGGCGAGAAGTAAAGGAAATTATTCTTTTGGCGCCGCCTTTGGTCGGATCCCGCAGCGGAGACTTTCCAGTGTTATCTCCGGAAGCTAGCGAAGAAATTTTTGAAGCCCTAGAGAAAGGGCGTACAAAAATTCCTTTACTGGACATTAGTAGCACGGAAATCCGGCGCCGCATCCGTTCTCGTCTTTTCTGCGGCCATCTTCTTCCATCAAAAGTGGTAGACTACATTTATAATCATCATTTATACTAGAGCGCTTTAGATGGACCGGTATAACTTTGCTGTTTCCGGTCCCAAAAATAGTGTAAATGAGCCTGATGCTATACGCAAAGCGCGCGACACGTAACAATGTAAGTTTGACCGCATGACGAAAAAGGAAAATTCCGAGTTAGAGGAAATTGTACAGGGGATTCAGGATAAAAAAGGCTTCAATATCCTTGTTTTGGATGTTCAAGAAATTTCCTCACTCACGTATTATTTTGTTCTTGCCGAAGGTCGCGTAGAGCGACACCTCAAAGCTATTAGCGATGAGGTTTTAGAACGAATGCGTAAAATGGGCCACAAGCCTCTGATGGTTGAAGGGGAAGATGGTGGAGACTGGGTTGTCATCGACTTCGGTGATATCATGGTTCACCTCTTTAAGCCCTCCGTCCGTGAAAAATACGGTCTGGAAGAGGTCTGGCGCGATAGTAAGCTCGTTGACTGCGGGATCGATGAAAAGGCAAACGCTGACAATAGCGCTGATTTGAACGATTTTTAGGGACGTATGCCTTTCACAGTCGATGGACAATGGGTTCCTTCTAAATCCGGAGCCACGGGCCAGCCGCCAAAGCGGCCGGTAAAGGTGAGGAAAGAGAAGCGCGGGAATGCAGTGGTAACGGTAGTGATTAACCTACCAGCCACTGAGGAAGAACTAAAAGAACTTGGTTCATTCCTGAAAAAGCGACTTGGCGGCGGCGGTACTGTTAAGAACGGTGTGATCGAAGTCCAAGGGGACAAAGAAGAATTAGTCCGTAAGCTGCTGCTAGAAAAAGGTATTAAAGCTCAATAGCCAGTAAAAGGTAACTAAAGGAACAAGTGGGAGTATTATGGATAGAAAGCGAATCGTCGTAACGGGAATGGGCGTGTGTTCTTGTTTCGGCAACGACGTCGATGTCTTTTACAAGCAGTTGCTGGCTGGCAAAAGCGGCGTAGGACCTATCGATCGCTTCCCTTGTGCTGAGTACCCAACTCGCTTTGCAGCGAGTATACACAATTTTGATGACGAAGGGTATGTCGACAAGAAGCTACGTCGCCGTATTGACACCTACATGGCTTATGCCATCGTAGCGGGTAAGAAAGCCCTACAGTTTGGCAATATCGATGCTGAACAGCTAGAAAAGTTTGATAAAGAGCGTTGTGGCGTACTGATTGGTTCCGGTATGGGTGGTATGTCCGTATATCTCGACAACATTAAAGTGCTTTTTGAGCGCGGTCACAGCAAACTCTCTCCCTTCTTCATACCTTACACACTGACCAATATGGGCGGTGCTTTGTTGGCGATGGATCTGGGCTTCATGGGTCCTAACTACTGTATCTCCAGCGCATGCGCTACCGGTAACTACGCGATTATTGCCGCTGCTAACCACATTCGCTCCGGCGAGGCAGACCTTATGCTCTGCGGTGGTGTTGAAGCGCCTATTAATGTCGCTGGCTTAGCTGGCTTCTGCTCTTGCAAAGCGTTATCGCGCCGTAACGATCAACCAGAGGGTGCATCACGTCCTTGGGACCGTCAGCGCGATGGTTTCGTCATGGGCGAAGGCGCTGGTATCCTGCTGTTGGAAAGCCTAGAGCATGCTAGGGCGCGTGGCGCTAATATCCTAGCCGAGTACCTCGGTGGTGGCTATTCTTGCGACGCGCACCATATCACTGAATTGCGTCCTGATGGCGCTGGCGTGGCTCTTTGCATGCGCAATGGCTTGAAAGATGCTCGTGTAAATGCTGAAGACGTTAACTACATCAACGCTCACGCTACCTCGACGCCACAAGGTGACGTTGTAGAGATCGAAGGTATCCGCAAGGTATTTAGCGATGTATCGAAGCTTACCCTGAACGCCACCAAGTCCATGATTGGACACTTGTTGGGCGGCGCCGGTGGTGTCGAAGCGATTGTATGCGTTAAAGCTATTATGGATGGTCTTTTGCACCCAACGCTGAACCAAGAAGATCGTGAAGTTGGGTTGGATCTGAACATTCCAACAACAGCTACCGAGAAAAAGGTTAAAGTAGCGCTATCGAACTCTTTTGGGTTTGGTGGACACAACGCAGCAGTTCTATTTGCGCCATTTAATGGCTAAAAAGACTGTAAAGAAAGATACGTCGTACGGCGTTATTCCATTAAGGCGCCAGGGCGATCAGTGGCAAGTGCTACTGATTCAGCATGGCGCCGGTCATTGGTCTTTTCCGAAAGGGCATATCGATGAGGGCGAAGCGCCTATCGATTGTGCTATTCGTGAGCTTTTCGAAGAGACTCAGCTCTCTGTTGTCCGCTTTCTATTAGATCGTAAGTTCATGGAGAGCTATATGTTCTCCCATGAAGGCACGCTAATTTCCAAGACGGTAGTCTATTATGCTGCCGAAGTCACAGGAGAGGCCGTCTTTCAGCCAGAAGAGCTGCAAGACTGTCGCTGGCTTAGCTTATCCGAAGCACGCGAGCTCATCACCTTTCCCGCCGCTCGCAAGGTTCTAGACGACCTCGTCGACCTTCTGTAGTTTAGGAATTTTACGCAGAAGGGACGAAAGAGTCCCTATGGTCCCTTATGTCCCTTCCTTTATGCGCCTTTGCGAAAAAATATTAGAGAAAATCCTTGCACCCGATTGGCAATTCATTTACAAAATTGAACTTCTATATGAATTGTTCTGAGATCCTAATACGAGGTCAAAAACATGCGATTTGGCGATATGTCCAAGAAAAGTCTTCCGTGGTTCACTCTAGTAGCCCTTTCACTTTCTAGTTTAACATGGGCAGATGGTTCCGATGCGTTAGCAATGAACGCTTATCACAATGAAGACCCCGACCAAGCTGTATGGGGTGGCGGAGCTAAAAGCAATGCCTCGCAGTCACAGAGCCGTGGAGGCTATAGTGGCGGGTCACGATTCAATGTAACAGAACGTGATCAGAGTGGTAGTCGTCATAGAATGAATGAGACGCAACAACACGACTGGGATCTCATAGAAGGTGAAGACGACCTCTATGACGAGGAAAACATTAATGATTCCGATGATGACAACCAACAGAACAATAGCAACAACTACAACAGCAACAACAATTACAACGATAGCGGTAACAACCACAACAACAACAAGGGCAACGTCCCTTACGGCAACAGCAAGAGGAACCGTAACTTCTCCTCTCACGTAGCTGAAGAAAAGTTGAAGTTGCCAGTTAGCAAGCCTTCCAACACACCGGTTAATGCTGATGTTTCTGATAAAAAGAAAGATTCTGGCAAGCCTACCGACTCTGAGCTGTTGAATTGGTATGAGATTGGCGACAGGTACTATTTCGGCGAAGGTGTTATTCAAGACTATGCTGAAGCTCTTAAGTGGTATCAAAAGGCTGCTGACGAAGGATACGCTCCTGCTCAGAAAGCTCTAGGCTACATGTACACCTATGGCGAGGGTGTGACACAGAACTATACAGAAGCTGTTAAGTGGTATCAGAAGGCTGCTGCACAAGGGCTGGCTGAGGCACAAAACAACCTAGGAACGATGTATGAACGTGGATGGGGTTTTGATGCTCCTAACCTCAAAGAAGCCGCTGCCTGGTACGAAAGGGCTGCACAACAAGGCTTGGCAATAGCTCAGAACTATATCGGTACAATGTACCATACTGGACGCGGTGTTAGCCAGGACCTACCGAAAGCATTCACATGGTATCAGAAGGCCGCTGAGCAAGGTTATCCTTACGGACAATATAACCTCGCTTGGATGTACGAAAATGGTGAAGGCACCAATCGTAACTTGGAAGAGGCTGTCGCATGGTACCGCAAAGCTGCCGAGCAAGGGCTGCCCATTGCTCAGAATAACCTAGGGCGTCTCTATCAGTTTGGTTGGGGTGTCACAAAGAACCCAGCAGAAGCTGTAGCATGGTACCGAAAGGCTGCTGAATCTGGAGATCCCAGAGCTCAGAGCAATCTAGGTATTATGTATGAACTGGGTGAAGGTGTTCCACAAGATAGCCAGACAGCAATTAGCTGGTACGAGAAGTCTGTAGCTCAAGAGGATCCAGATGGCGAATACAACCTGGCACGTATGTACGAAGCGGGTGTTGGTGTCGAAAAGGATTACGCTAAAGCTGCCGAGCTATACAACAAGGCTGCGGATAAGGGGCTAGACGATGCAATGAATAACCTCGGACGCCTATACCAATATGGCTGGGGTGTTAAACAGAGCGATGTAGATGCCGCCAAGTGGTATGGTAAAGCTGCTGAAAATGGCAACTCACGCGCTCAGAGCAACCTGGGGGCGATGTTCGAGCTAGGTGCCGGTGTCGAGCAAAGCAACGACAAGGCCGCCGAGTGGTACAAGAAGTCCGCCGAACAAAACGATACCTACGGTCAATACAACATTGCTCGTATGTATGAACAGGGTACTGGCGTAACTCAGGACTATAAGCTAGCTGTGGAGTGGTACCAAAAGGCTGCCGAACAAGGTTTCCCGATGGCGGAAAACAACCTCGGCCGCATGTACCAAAATGGTTGGGGCGTCGAGAAAGACCCATCTAAAGCTGTTTCCTGGTACCGCCGAGCTGCAGAGCATGGCAACTCGCGTGGTCAGAGCAACCTAGGGACTATGTACGAGATGGGTACAGGCGGCCTTGCTCAAAGCTACAAAGATGCTATCTTCTGGTACACTAAAGCTGCCGAACAGCATGACGAGTTTGGTTTGTACAACTTAGGCCGTATGTATGAAGCAGGCTGGGGTGTAGAGCCAAACTACGAGGAAGCTCTGAAGTACTACCGCGAAGCTGCTAGCCGTGGCTTGCCACAAGCTCAGCAGGTCCTAAAGGACCGCGGCGTTAGCTGGTAGGGAAAGGGGAGTTTTTAACGCAAAGGCGCAGAGGCGCTAAGACGCGGAGGAGGAATTAGTTCTCTTTGCGTCTTAGCGCCTCTTTAATTTCAGAACTGGCAGCTATTTTTATGCCGTTCTTTCAGAACTCGGCTGCATTTTTTTGCTCTACCTAGGCCTCTCGTCCTCGCTAAATTAAGCCGCGAAGGCGGCTACATGCTGCAGCCGCCTTCGCGGCTGAGGGATATTATCTGTTGCTGAGTGAAGAGGAAGGGAAAATAAGAAAAATCTACGTAATTGTATTAAAGAACGCTTCAGGAGCTTCCCAGAAAGGGAAATGACCACAATTGCTGAACTGCACGACTTTTGAATCAGCAATGTGATGCTGAATTTCATCTATGTGTTTCTTAGCCACAACATCCTGATCGCCATGAGCAATTAATGTTGGGCATGCAATGTTAGCTAGTCTGTCACGTAGATCAAATTGCTTAAGATCGCGCAGAAGAAGTGCGTTGACCCTCGCCCAGTTCTTTGCCGTGTGCTCCTGCAGATCAAATGCTATTTCAGCGGCCATGTCTGGTGCCACATATGCTTTAAACCAAAGGCTCATAAAGGCATTTACCGCTTCCACCTGGCCAAACAGGAATGGTTCGGATGTTGCTATCTTGGATAAGCGCTGTAGATCTTCCTGTGAAAATCGCGATAGGACAACTGTTTGAACATCTCGCATGCCATCAAATGTGATAGGTGTCGGAGCTACAAGCTTTAGCGATCGCACGTTATTGGGGAATTCACTGGCGTATAGAATTGCCAGCATTGAACCCCATGAGTGTGCTAAAAGATGCACAGGGCCGAGATTAAGCTGGTTCTGCAACTTAGCTAAATCTTGCAGAGAGGTTTCGATGGTCGTCGTTTGTGGGGAGGGTGAGCCTCCTGATCTGCCTAAGCAACGCTGGTCGTAGAAGAAGAGTTGAAAGCGCTCTGATAGTGGTGCGAGACCAGCCTCTAGATAAACGCTATCGAGTCCTGGGCCGCCGTGAAGGATTACAAGCGGTTCTCCCTCACCGTGTGATGTAAAGTAGAGATCGACGTTATTTGGCACAGCATTCCTTATTTTGAAGGCGCTGAACGGTATCTACAATGGCTTGTATTTGGCTATCGATCTCGATATTGATTCTGTCTCCAGCAGCTTTATGGCCGAAGGTCGTGAGACGCAGAGTTTCAGGAATTAAATGCACTGTGAATAATCCTTCAGGGAAGGTATCCACAACTGTTAGACTAGCACCATCGAGAGCAATATAGCCTTTGGGGAAAATATAGGGCATCCAGGCGGCATCACAGCGCACCGTTACTACATGGTTATTCTGTGTTTTATCAATACTTTGAATGGTGCCAGTGCCAAAGACATGTCCAGATAGCAAATGACCACCCACTTCGTCACCAAAACGTAGTGAGCGCTCGATGTTCACTAGCTTTCCCTCTTTTATGTCACTTAGAGTCGTTTTTGAGAGCGTTTCAGCGATAACATCAAATGACACTTCCTGATCATGAATGTCTGTAACAGTGAGGCATACACCATCCACCGATACACTTGCGCCCGTGACTAGGTTTTGCGTTAGCTCTGGTGTGAGTTTGACGCTGAAGCGTGTTAATCCTGGTAGCGCGTTCACTTTAGAGATGGGGAAGGTGCCTTTAACAATGCCTGTAAACATAACATGGTCCATGAGAAGCGTTTTAAGGTGTTCGAATAACTCTGTCCAATCTCCCGGAGTACTTTGTCGTACCAGAGTGGCGTTATTGCTCCAAAAGCTATTTTGGCTTTTTCCTACCCAGCGCAGGTCGGGGTGTGCGGGTAGTAGAATATAGGTTGATTTGCCCAGTGCTGTCGCTAGATGAGCACCGGCACTATCGATGGTGATGATGATATCCATCGCTTTCATAAATGACGCTGTATCGGCAAAGGAGTGGCAGTGCTGGCCAAGGTCGACGATATTGCCACCCCATCCGTTATTAGGATCGGTTAGTTGCTCGCTGCCAAAACCTGCTTGAATCGAGTAAAAGCGTAGGCCGGGAATGTCTTTCAAGGCCGAAAAAGCCTTTAGCGTTGTCGAGCGATCTTTATCGTGGATATGCGAGGGATCGCCTTGCCAGATGATGCCTATCTTGCCATACGAGGTATCAAAGAGAGTTGTTTGTGTGGTTAGGTAGCTATCTTTATGGGGCAGATTGTTAGCTTTAGCATCGACAAGATAGGGCAAGCTCAGGAGGTGTGTGTGCTTGTCATAGGCGAGTTTTCTAAGATTCAAAGTTGGATCGATGACCTCTATGCAATCACCCAACATGTGTTGGGATTGACGAAACAGGGCGACTAAGGCTTTTTGTGGAATAAAAAGAACTTTAGCTGGGCGATATTTCTCAATAAACGGTGTTAGAAAGCGTGCGAATTGGATGGTATCGCCATGACCTTTTCTGTAGTCGATAAGAACTATTTTGCCTTCGATATCTTCATCGGGCGCAAGTCTATGCTCAGGCTTCCAGGTACCTATATCCTTACCGAACTGCGCATCGATGATGTCGGGGTTGATTGCTAGTCCACGGAAGTAAGTTTCCAATGCCAGAGCATCTTGGCCATCGGCCTCATACTGCCTTGCTTCGCGAACGATATCCTGCAGGGTAGAGGGTGCTTCGGCAATGGCATTAACAAAGATTAGGCAGAAAAGCGTCAAGAGCGCACGCATGGGATCTCTCCGTGTTAAGTTGAGGAGAATAACTCGGCAAATGATTAAATATCCATCAGCACCTTTTCGAGGATTATAGAGATTTTTTTTTGGTCCTCCGCTATGTTAACCACAACAATTAAGACAGACAGGAGGCCCCTTATGATGACTACAAAAGATACTAGTACTCTCACCATCAACGAAATATCCGATTTACTTGGGGATAAGGCTGAGAGTCTACTGAGCCACCGTTGTGAGGGTGTATCGCGAGATAGTTTGGTACTGCCAGGTCCGGACTTTGTCGATCGCGTGATGCTAGCCAGCGACCGCCCCATACCTGTGGTACGCTCGTTAAGCACTTTGTTTAATCACGGACGTCTTGGTGGCACGGGATATCTATCCATTTTGCCTGTGGATCAGGGTGTCGAGCATTCGGCAGGGGCTTCTTTTGCTCCGAATCCGATCTATTTTGATCCTGAGAACATTGTGAAGTTGGCAATTGAGGCCGGCTGCAACGCCGTAGCGTCGACTTTAGGCTCTTTGGGCATTGTTGCGCGTAAGTATGCGCACAAGATTCCATTCATTCTGAAGATTAACCATAACGAACTGCTGTCTTATCCAAACCGCTTTGATCAGACAATTTTTGCCAATGTTAAGCAAGCTTACGATATGGGCGCGGTGGCGGTGGGTGCGACGATCTATTTTGGCTCGGAGGAGAGTGCGCGCCAGATTAAGGAGATTAGCGAAGCCTTTCAGCATGCTCATGAGCTAGGAATGGCCTGTATCCTGTGGTGTTATTTGCGCAATACCGGGTTTAAAATCGACAACGTCGACTACCACGAGAGCGCTGACCTAACAGGACAGGCGAATTATCTTGGAGCTACTTTAGGAGCCGATATTGTGAAGCAAAAGCTGCCCACACTCAATGGTGGATATGAAGCTTTAAATAAGGTAACGAAGGGTTATGGTAAGTACAGCTCTAAAATGTACACAGAGTTGTCTAGCAATCACCCAATTGATCTGTGCCGCTACCAGGTTCTAAATGGCTTGAATGGCCGTGTGGGCTTGATTAACTCCGGTGGCGCATCTGGAAAAAATGACAAGGCGGATGCTGTTGTCACGGCTGTAGTCAATAAGCGTGCTGGCGGTATGGGGCTTATCAGCGGACGCAAAACCTTCCAGAGGCCTATGAACGAAGGTATTGCCTTGTTTCATGCTATCCAAGACGTCTACCTATGCCCCGACATCACAGTGGCATAGGAAAGGAAATGGACAAAGGGACCTTAGGGACGAAAGCGACAATAGGGACAAGGAATCGTTTCCAGTTCTATGTCTCTAGGGTCCCTTTCGTCCCTAAGGTCCCTTTGTCCATGAGGCGAATTCATTGACTACTGGTTGAGGCGGTCGATGAGTTTGCGAACAAGGCCATATTTGCGGCGTGTATGCTCAAGGACGATTCTCGGCAGATCTAGGTGATCTGTTTCTTCAGGCAGGGCGCCTGTCTGTTCGATCTTTCCAGATGCGACTAGTACGGCAAATTCATCATTCAATTGCTTCAGCTTGCTTTCGCTAATTGCTTTGTGGATGCGTATGACAAGGGCATTGCGTACATAGCGGTAGCTATGGAAATTGGTGTAGAAGTTCTCTACGTGATCTGCCGCTGCCTGAGCATTGGGTGCGATGTAATACAGGTTTCTGTCCTCTGGCGAGATCATGTTGCGAGCCAGAAGGTGTTCATCGACATACTCTTGCCATTCAGGCCAGTAGGTGCCGCCAAGGCCCTCCACGAGGACTACAGGAATGATATTTGATTTGCCAGTTTGCATAAGCGTTAGGCATTCATGGAGCTCGTCATGCGTTCCAAAGCCACCAGGAAATACTGCTACAGCATCTGAATGGCTTAGGAACATAAGCTTGCGTGTGAAGAAGTAGCGGAAGTTGATTAGCTTAGGATCGCCACGAATGACTTGGTTCGTCGTCAACTCTTGTGGCAGATAGATCGATAGACCAAAAGCTCCCTCAGCTTGGCTGCCTTCATGTCCGGCTTTCATAATGCCTTCTGCAGCGCCAGTGATACACATCCATTTTCTTGCTACTAGAGTAGCGGCGAGTTCTTTAGCCTGCTGGTAATCCGGGTGTGTTTCAGGTGTGCGTGAAGAGCCAAAAACGCTAATGCGTTTGGCGTGGGGATATTCGTTGAAGATGCGATAGGCATAACGCATTTCCTTCAGACAGCGATTGATGAGCTTAACCTGGCCGAGGTCATGCCCTTCAAACAAAAGCTTGAGGCTTGTTTGAATCATTTCTGTGACTAGACCACCGGAAATGGAGTCAGGATCACCACCGCAGGAGGTGATAAGATGCTTCACTTGGTCGATGGCCACGGGCTCTTTGATGTGTTTGCTATCCATTAGACAAAGTGTGCCAAACTTAGAAATATTTCACCACCAGGTTACTTCGTCTGGTGGTGAAATGGTGGCTTATTTGTTGGCAAAAAAGCTGGCGCTGCGCTCCGCAACTTCTTCATCTGTCAGGATTTCCTTTTGTGTGGAAACTGACCAAATGTGCCCGAATGGATCTTGTATTTGTCCGTAGCGATCACCCCAAAAGGCGTCGATTAGAGGCATCTTCGACGTCGCGCCAGCCTGAATGGCCTGGTTAAAGGTTGCGTCGGCATCATCGACGTAGAGGTGTAGCATTATCGTCGTGCTTTTTAACGTGGTAGGAGCTGCTGTTCCGCACTGGGACTCTGGGAATTCGTCACTAATCATGATAACGGAGTTACCAATTTGAAGCTTTGAGTGCATGATTTTGCCGTCGGGCATCGCATGTTTTTCTAGTAGATTGGCGCCAAACGCTTTCTGGTAGAACTCTATAGCTTTCTCCGCTCCATCAACTGTTAGGTAAGGTGTTATGGAATGTAGACCTTTTGGAATAGGGGGCACTTTGCCTGTCATCATAAACTCCTAAGTTAAAATCGTCATGAGTGTAACAAGGTGTGGAATTCAACGCAAAGGCGCAGAGGTACAAAGGATCAAAGAAGGAAGGTTCGTAAATCATTATATTTCAAATGTTTGACCGGTATTTTTCTTGTTGCTCTGCGTCTTTGCGTTAAAAATCTTCTATATGTTTAATAAGTTACATAGCTCTAGGAGGGTTTATGCCAAAAGGTAGCACCAATCAAAAGCAGAAGAGGCAGCCGGGACGTCAAAACAAGATGCGTCCACAGCCTAAATCCGATGACTACAAGTACCGAGGCAGCGGGAAGCTACTCGATAAGGTCGCTATCATCACAGGCGGTGACAGCGGAATCGGTAGGGCTGTAGCGGTTTTCTACGCGAAGGAAGGCGCAGATATTGCCTGCATGTACTACGATGAGCATGAGGATGCCAAAGAAACCCAAAGGCTGGTGGAACAAGAAGGTCGAAAGTGTATTCTGATCGCCGGAGATGTTGGCAAAGAGGCCTTCTGTAAAAAAGCTGTCGCAAAAACAAAGCAAGCCTTGGGGAAGATCGACATCCTAGTCAACAATGCTGCTGTCCAGTTTCCAAAAGAAAGCATCACTGAAATCGACGAGAAGCAGCTCGATAAGACATTTAGGACTAATATCTACAGTTACTTCTTCATGACAAAAGCTGTCATGCCGCACTTCAAAAAAGGCGGAGTTATTATCAATACTGCATCCGTCACAGCCTTTCGCGGAAGTGAGCATTTGCTGGACTATTCTTCTACGAAGGGGGCTATTGTAGCGTTTACACGTTCGCTGTCGTTAGCGGTTATCGACAAGGGTATTAGGGTTAACGGCGTGGCTCCAGGGCCTATTTGGACGCCACTGATAGCCGCTACCTTTTCACCGGCCAAAATGCGTAAGTTTGGCAAAAACACGCCGATGAAGCGCCCCGGTCAGCCTGAAGAAGTTGCGCCCAGTTATGTTTTCTTAGCCTCCGATGATGGTTCCTACTTTTCCGGACAAATCTTGCATCCCAATGGAGGAGAGATCATTAATACTTAATTATAAATAACGTATTGTAATATATTTTAAGTTTATGATATAAACGGGGAGGTTTAAAATAATCAAAAAGGTTTAATAGAATGAATGTAGATCATAATTATAGTTTTGATGCTTTGTTAGCAGTGGCAAATGAAGAGTACAGGTTTGAGATACAGCAAGAATCTGAGCGAATTGCCCCTGAAATGCCTGTGCATTTTCACACATGTGTTCATCAGCACACTCATGCTGTTTTTCTTAATGTAAGCGTGCAAGAGCTTGCTTCGGGTATAGTTTTACCGATACACAAGAAAATCCCCAGGGCAAGGGGTCGGGTGGATCTGCCACAAGCTGCGCAATATTTAAAGACGGCGATTGAGCAGAATCCGCAGGCCCCCAGAGGGGTGGTTCGTAAAGCGTTTGCAGCCCTTGCTGGAAGAGAAACGCGTCAGGTTTTAAGGTACATTGAAGCTTTGAGAAAAGAAGAGTGGGCTAACGTGAACATAGGTGACACTACTGTGGCCAATATTGTTGCGGCATATGATAGAACGGTTCCGGGCAGCAATAAACAGTAATGAAAGCCTGCTAGTTTTTTTTGTTGTCTCCCCAGAGATGGAAAAAGACGAGCAGGCCTGTTCCTACCGCTGCTAATACTAAGAAGATGTAGGCCAGATTAGGACCCACAAGAGCATCTTGGTTGTGGTTGCTCATCAGAATGGCCACGCTAACGAATAGCGCAGCGACGACAACTCCTGCCGCTATTCTGTTGGCGACCTTTTCTAGGCCTGTTAAGAATCTATCTGTTTCTGGCAGTTCGACTTGTAGCTTCATCTCATTTCGCGAAAGCCAATCTAAAATCGTTTTAAGTTGTGCTGGTGCCGCCTTAAATAGTTCACCCGATTCGATGACGGTTCTCGATATTGTAGAGAGACTAAAATCCTGTCTTAAGCGTTGTTCGATAAGTCTGGCAGTATGTTGTTGGATGATGTCGCTAGATTTTATGTGTGGGGATAGTGCTACGATCACTTGGTCTAGACTAAGCATCATTTTACCGACAGTTGTCAACTGCGAGGGTACCTCTAGGCCGGCGTTCGCGGCGATTTGTGCGATGTTCAGCACGACTCTACCCATGGGAACGTCGCTTAATGAGACATCATAGTATTCAATTACTAGATCTGAGATTTGTTCCCTCAGTGCGTAATGATCGAAGTCTTTCAGGGGGCGTCCCATCTTCACTAGAATATCAGCGGTGTCTTCTCCTTGGCCTTCACTAATGGCGAATAGAAGCTGCAGAAGTAGTCCTTGCATGCGTGGAGGAATACGTCCGACCATGCCCAGATCTAAAATGATAAGCTTTTGTTCCCCGAGGTAGATATTGCCGGGATGCGGATCGGTGTGAAAGAATCCATCGACAGCTACCTGCTTGAGGTATGCTTTTAGTAGGGATTCAGCGAGATGTTCAACATCACGTTCCATCGTTACGACAGGACTTAGCTTGGTAATTTTTGTTCCTTGCATGTACTGCATGGTCAGAACGCGACGCGAGGTGTAGTCGGGAATGGGAGAGGGAACTTCTATATCTGTAAATTCCGTCAGGTTCTTTTTTAGCACGACAAGGTTTCGTGCTTCGCGTTTGAAGTCGAGTTCGTTCAGGAGGTTGGTTCTGAGATGTTTGAAGCTGCGCACAAGGCTGTAGCGCTTTGCCCACTCGGTGTTTTTTTCCAGAAGAGTGACGATGGTTTCAAGGATTTCCAGATCTTGCTGGATGTTTTCTTCAATATTGGGGCGTTGGACTTTAACGGCGACCTCAGTTCCACTGTGAAGAACAGCTCGGTGCACCTGTGATAGAGAGGCGGCAGCGACTGGCTTGGGATCGAACTCCTCGAAAGCTGTTTTTAACTTGATACCTAGCTCGGATTCGATGATTTTTTCCGCTTCTTCAAAGGGAAACGGGTCGGCCTTATCTTGCAATTTTTCTAGCTCCTCGAGGTATTCAACTGGTAGTGCATTGGTTTGTGAGCTTAGTAATTGTCCCAATTTGACGAATGTGGGGCCAAGGCGTTGCAGTTCTTGCCCCAAGTCTTTGATCGAGGCTTGTTCACTTGGATTTTCGGGTCTCTCAACTTGAAATTCTGAAGAAAGGTTAGCTACAATATCAGACCTACCAAACTTCACTAAAAAAGTGGCGATATCAGCATAACGTTTAAGTTTTGAGGCGATCATAGACAAGCCTACGAAAGGAAGTGAATAAATCTTAGACAGCACCTAGAAGCTTAAGCTTCTAGGTGCTTCGGAACCTACTATCCCACCGGTACAACAGGACCAGCCGTAGTTGGGAATATCACTACGGTTCCTGACAGGGCTAGGATTAGTAGGATGAGCAGTAGCACGGCGAGAATAGCAGCAGGTTGATAACCCCACCCACGGCTATAAGGCCATGCAGGGACCGCGCCGAGTAAGAGCACGATGATAATTATCAGTAGAATAAGGCCCATATTCTTCGCTCCTTGCAAAGAGTTTGCTTCAATTCCATCTGTAACCGATTCAACAGCGCTATGCAAAGTAATTTACTAGCGATTGATTGCTAGACAGTTAGCGGCCTTTCCTTACTTGCCATTAGTTGCCTTTTGCTCTGATGGCGGCATTGATGATTGCCCCTGGCAACTCTTTCAAAAATTGGTCTGTCTTTTTAAAACCGGCCTCGGCCCCAGCCCCAAAGCCACCTATTGCGCTATTCGTTCCGAAAGTACAGGTAAGCCAATTATTAGTTTTGGGTCCCGCGGGCTCTGATGGTCCGCCCTTCAACCCTTCCAGTCCACCTTTTACTCCTCCTACGACGCCTGCTCCCAATCCAATTGTTGCGGCGGCAATGTTTTTGGGAATGCTCACCAGACCTTTCAAAAGCGAGCCAGCGCTAAACTTGGACTTTTCTTTGGGAGCTGCTCCGCTGATGGAATCAGCATTTGTAAGCGGCTGCGAAAAGTGGACCGAATTGGATCCGGATGCACTGTCTACCATGGTACACCTACTGTTTTAAACTCTCGTAAAGCTCTGACCATTCAGGCGAGAGCTGAATATTATTAAGTTTTATCAATTCTTCAGCCTGCTCGCGGGCTCTAATCATGTCATCTTCATGGCCAATTTCCTTTTCGCAGAGACCCAAGAATAGTGAGCTCTCAGGTTGCTGAGGCAATAGACGTGCGGCGGTTAGGGCGGCACGTTCCGCCAGGGGATAGCGTTCTAGTTCGTAAAGAGCCAAAGCTAGCTTGAACCACAAATCACCACTATCCTGGCGTAAAAACAGAATGGCCCCAAGATAGGGTAGTGCTGCCGCTGAATTTCCTTCACTCAATAGGTTGACAGCATAATCTTGTACTTTATCCACAAGGTCCCCATCAATGGATGCTTCAAAATCTTCAGGATGATCTTTCAGAAAGGTATATAATTGTTTACATTCTTCTTTATCACTGTGTTCCAGCGCTTTAATTCCTGAGATGTATAGTTCGAAAAACTCATCTGTACTTAATGCGATGCTTAACGCCGATACGGCGCTGCGTCGCTTTTGAGCATTCAATGGGTCTGGGGGCATGTTTTCTAAAGGAGTGGCCAGCAGCTCCGCAAACCTGTCACAGGTACTTTTCCAAGGAGAACTGGCCTCCTCTTGATTTTCATTGCTTTCGAGCATGCTAATACCTCTTATTAGTTTAAGCATCTATCATTATATCATCTATAAAATTAATTTGAATATGTTTTCGTTATATGTAAGTAATGCCGTTAAACAAAATGGTAGGTGTCAAAATTGTGGTTTTGATTTGTGGCTACTGGTTTTCTCAATTCGAAAAAAAAAACTCATTTTTTTTCATGGCTTAGAACGGGATGAGAGCTGCCATTGGACAAAATCGTCTATCAATAATTTTATTTAAGGTTGACGAAAGTAGGTCGAGTAACCTACAGTCAATATTTCGATCAGGATACTAAACATTAGTTAGAACTCAACGAGGAGGAGTAAAGATCCAGAAGTAAGACGATCAGTCTTCAAAACACTAAACACATACATACAAAAGTAAAGGACGAACTTATGAATAAATTTCTATCGACTCTAATAGCTGTAGCTCTCTCAACCGCGCTTGTTACCACTGATTCATATGCGGACAGTATAACAGACTACGTGAAAGACGTTCCTGGTATTGGACTAATAAGTGATATTGTTAAGTTCGACGGTATTGAGATCAGTAATTTTACTTTTGCTGAAAATAACAAATACATTTTTGTACATCCAGAAGAAGAGTTTGTAGCGGACATGGATTACGCGATTAATTCAGAGCTGCTGACTTCGCTTCACCTTCATCATTTCATAATTGGTTTGGCAGATGATGGACCACAAGCCTGCATTATACATAGTTTAGGTTTGGGCGATAAATCAGGCCACGCTACTGTTACGCTAAAGGCGCCTAAGAAATCTGGCGTCTATCAAGTACGTTTTTGCCATACAGAGACATTAACTGACCAACAAGCGTTCAATGCTTGGTGGCGCGGCGACGGTCCGTCGGCTAAAACAATTGTTGGGATAGTTGTCGTAAAATAACGCGGCATAAGTTCTGACATTCGGCTTGGAAGTTACGTTTATTGTAGCTTCCGAGCTTCTACAATTTCTCTCCCTAGCACTTTTCGCTAACCATCTTCGTGACAAAATAAATTCTTGCACCTCAATCCGCCACTGTTGTAAAAACGTGAGATTTGGATCAAAAAATTTTGAGGTGTGCATGATGAAGTCGTTACTTTTAACTTTTCTAGCAGTTCCTACACTACTCTTAGGCTATTTTGATGGCCCTTATGAGCAATGGAGAGAGGCACGTGTACAGGCCATAGAGGATTTTTATGGCGCGGATTTTTTTAAAGGCAAAACACTTCTAGAAGTTGGCTGCGGCTACGGAGATGTTGGCGCCCACTTTGAAAAGCTAGGTGCTATCGTTACCTGTAGCGATGCACAATCAGAATACGAAGCGATTATTCGTGCTCGATATCCTAACGTGGATTTTAAGGCAGCTGATTTCCAGGGTCCATGGCCTTTGGATGATCATTACGATATTATCATCCACATGGGTGTGCTAAACCGCATGCATAATCCATCTTACACGATATCTCAAGCGTGTCAGCACTGTACTCATCTGATCTTGGAAGCGGACTGTATCAACTCTTTTGATCCTAACGCCATCCAATATCGTCAGTTGGCCAATCATGATTTCAACGGCGGTTTGGGCAGCTTTGTCAGCCCAGCTTATGTCGAACGTTGCTTGAATGATTTTGGTTTTATGCGCTGGATGATTCCAGATGGTCGCTGCAATAGTGGTTACTGGTACTATGACAGTCCTTTGACGAACACTGGGTCGTACAACGTTCCTGGTTACCGTCGTATGTGGTTTTGCCAAAAGTGCAACACTAACGAGCAACCTGTCGAAGTCAGCCTCGGGCTAGACTAGCCCCTAGTAATTATGGTGGCGATGATTTTATCATCGCCACCGTTCTGGGTCAATTCGATAAGGGGAATTCAACGCAGAGGCGCTAAGACGCAAGGAGGGGAATGAATATATGACCCTATCGTTGAAAGCTCAAAATCTCCTTCACTTCCTACTTTGCGACTTAGCGTCTCTGCGTCTTTGCGTTGAATTCCTTGCTTCTTGCAAATCCTTTTATTCTTTTTCACGTATCCAGAAGCGGTGTTGAGCGATAGCCTTGGCAAACGTTGCTGGTGTACCATTAACGATGATTCCCCAAGAGGCCATATCTTTTTCAGATACTTTTTTGGCGGCATAGCACGCCTTAAACAGCTCTATGGCATCGCCATCCAACGCGATAGCCTTGCAGTGTCTATATGCTTCATCCAAAAACGTTAGCGGTTTTGCATCAGCCAATCCATTACTGCCATCTGGAACGTAGACGGCGTCAAATAACACAGAAGATGAGGTAAGGAAGCTTTGGTCTACCTTGATGGCAGCACCATTGTTTCCTTTGATTGACCCGAGTTTTGGTGCGACAATTTTCACCACCGCTCCTTGGCTGGTTAAGTCCTTTTTCATCTTTGCTACAGCCTTCTCGTTCACACCGTCCGTTGCCAAAATAGCTACTTGTCTTGTCTTGATGGTATCCTTAACGGTATTGGCCATACTCAAGGCTTTAGATTTTTTTAGTGTCTGTTCTTTTTTGATAGGTTGACACTTCTTAGGATCAGCATCGGCACCAAAGCTATGATTGATCGGTTGTTCAAGACTCTTGGGTACGCTTAGACCAATTGCCGTTGCGACGCGGTTGGCTAGCTCTTTGTCCACCTGGCTGATTAATCCAAGCATTCTAGTTTTAATGGCATCTACCTCTACCTTTCCAAGCTCAAAGCTTAACGCATTGACGATATGATTTTGTTCTGGTTCGGACTGACTATTATAGAACAGTCGCGCTTGGCTAAAGTGATCGAAGAAACTGGGGCTTCGTCCTCTTATCTTCTTGGCATCGATTTTCTCCATGTAGGAGGTGAACCCACCTTCCGCCATTTTTGCCTGAAATGGGCAACCGCCGGCCAAGCTATTGGGTTCGTAGGCTACTCTGCCGCGGTTAATGGTTTGTCGCATATGCCCATCACGCTGGTTATTGTGAACAGGCGCCACAGGGCGATTGATAGGAATCTCGTGAAAATTTGAGCTGCCTAAGCGAGAGAGTTGTGTGTCTGTGTATGAAAATAGGCGACCTTGCAGCAGTGGATCATTCGTGAAGTCTATACCGGAGACTAGATGACCAGGATGAAAAGCGACCTGTTCCGTCTCTGCGAAGAAGTTGTCGGGGTTACGGTTTAGGGTCAGTTTTCCGATGGGAATCACAGGAACTAATTCTTCGGGGACTATTTTGGTTGGATCTAACAGATCAAACTCGAACTTGTGTTCATCCTTTTCAGGAATAATCTGAACACCGAACTCCCATTCTGGGAAATTACCGCTTTCGATGGCTTCCCAAAGGTCTTGGCGGTGAAAATCGGAATTTCTTCCCGAGATAATCTGAGCTTCATCCCACACCACTGAGTGAACGCCTAGTAGCGGTTTCCAATGGAATTTGACAAAGACTGCGTCACCTTTTTCGTTGATCAGGCGGAAGGTGTGGATACCGAATCCTTCCATCATGCGTAGGCTTCGGGGAATAGCTCTATCACTCATCACCCACATGATCATGTGCATGCTCTCTGGCATCAGCGATATAAAGTCCCAGAATGTATCATGTGCGGAAGCTGCTTGGGGCATTTCATGATGAGGCTCTGGCTTCACTGCGTGGATCAGATCAGGAAACTTCATGGCATCTTGGATAAAGAAAATGGGTATATTGTTTCCTACCAGATCGAAATTTCCTTCTTCTGTGTAGAATTTTACAGCGAAGCCTCTTACGTCTCTGGCTAGGTCTGTCGAGCCTCTTGATCCGGCTACGGTGGAAAAGCGTACAAACACTGGTGTCTGCACATTGGTGTCATTGAGGAATTTGGCTTTGGTGTATTGCTTTAAAGGCTTGTATAGTTCGAAGATGCCATGTGCGGCAGAGCCACGAGCATGTACAATTCTTTCAGGGATTCTTTCATGATCAAAATGTGTGATTTTTTCACGTAAGATAAAATCCTCTAAGAGGGTACCGCCTCTTTCACCATCTTTGAGGGAGTTTTGGTTATCATTGATGCGCACACCGTGGTTGGTTGTCAGAAATTCTCCTGTGCTAATTTCGGTGTTAACAGCAAGGTCGGCAACTTTCTTGTTTTCCTTTGAGGACTTATCTTTTTTGGAAGCCATGTATCTCTCCTGAAAAATTGATGCTTGAAATGCGAACCCATAGCATTTTTTTGATTTATTAAGTTAATTATTCCCTTTTCGACAACTCGTGAAATATGGCAGACTTGCTATCCAGTTTTGCGGAAGGGTGGCAGAGCGGCTGAATGCGTTTGTCTCGAAAACAAATTTACGGGTGACCGTAACGGGAGTTCGAATCTCCCCCCTTCCGATTTTTGCAGAAAAATTTTGTCTTTTTTTCGATATTTTTGTAGCATGTTTGACATGTCTGGTTACAAAACTCACTGCTCATTCAACGTTTTTCTAGCCTTGCCGGCATTGGTGGGCGCTCAGTTTTATATGCATAAGCCGGAGTCTGTTTATCTCGCGACTTTTGTAGGTGCATTTGTCTACACAACGTTTTTTATGAGTCCGGATCTTGATCTGGTGCATAATATTAGGCTTCGTTCCGTGCGTGGTTTCTTTTCTGTTCCCTTTAGGGCTTATTCGAACGTTTTTTGCCATCGGGGCGTGTCACATTCGTTTTTATTTGGTTCTTTGACGCGTATTATGTGGCTTGGTGGTATCGCGTTGATGGCCTTTTTCTTGCTTTATCAAACGCTGCCATCGACCAATAGCTTTTTACATTGCTGTAAGCAGTATAAAGGGTTCTTGATATACGGATTTGCGGGGATTTGTTTGGCAGACTGGTGTCACCTGCTTCTTGATCTAAAGCTAAGATAAAACACCCCTTTCCATCTAAAAATAGGACTTAACAGGATAGGCAGGATCGCTGCGCGGCAGGATAGGCAGGTATACGCATCAACCTAATTACGGAAAATTAGTCATAAGTACATCATTATAAATTAACTACTGATCGCATTCGCACCGTAGTATATGTGAAAGCTCTTTGCAGCTAATCGCGAAGCGATTTAAGCATGTAGCCACAGGCGTGAGCCTGTGGATAAGCAGAGTTAGAAACCAAAGCCGCGAATGCGGCGACAGCATATGTATCTCTGTCGCCGCTTCGCGGCTGCATTTTCCATTATATTCTATCCCACAGGCTCACGCCTGTGGCTACATGCTTGAATCGCTTCGCGATTAGCTGCAGAATACTCTTAAACAAACTATACATGCATAATTTATTGAATTACAGTTATTTACGACTAAATTCTCAGAATTAGGTTGATGCGTATGGGATACGCAGGATTTTTTGAATTGCAGTTATTTACGACGATTTTTTCATAATTATCCTGATGCGTATGGGGTTGCTATCCTGCTGCCGGAATCATCTTTTGGATGGTAATGCCATGATAGGCTTCATCTTTGTGAAAAGGGCCCTTTTTATCCGGCTGAGGATACCAGTCGAGCAAAACGGTTAGTTGTTCCACCGCATGCTCGGGGCTGTCACAACGAAGTTGGTGTCCGTTGGGGTCTAGAATATATCCCTTACCATCGTCCTCTTTGACGTATGAGATAGCGTGAGCTCCATCTCCTGTGAAAAAATCAACAGAATAGAAACCAGGCTCTAGTTTCGAGAAGTTCTGTAAGTAGGACTCGTTGTTTTTATGCATGCAGCTATGCCCAAGTACGGATTCTGTTGAGGTCAACCTGAGCCCCCGTGCTGCTGCTACGGCTCCGTAGCACACATCATTGGCTTTGTTATCGTGAAGCTGCTTGATCACCTCTCGAATCTGTGGATCGGAAATCTTGCTAAAGTTTGTCCCTTGTTTTTTTCCCCTTCCAAAGATCGCAGCAGCTGTGCTTTTTAACGCTTTAATAGCGTTTCCAAACTTGCCAGTTTCGGTAGCGGGAGGTTTTTCCAGGGTAGGAGTCACCATTGCATAGCGGTACTGCATCACTCCAATGGTCCAGTTCAGTTCCTTTTCTTCCTTCGCTAGTTGATTCATCTGAGCTCGGACGCCGGTCTTCGATGTCGCGGGTGCCTTGTCAAACTCTAACAGCATCTTTTCTTGTACTGCTTTCTTAAATGCGTCAAAATCTGTTATAGCATGGCCTCCTCCCTCTGTTTTAGCCAGATAGGAGGAACTCTCTCCATTATTCAGCTTTTGGATTTCTTCACTCATGGTATCTCTTATACGTGTGTGCAGGCCTTCGCCCTCTACCGCTCTTCCTTTAGAAGCGTAATCAATTTGTAAAAGGCAGTTGTCAACGCTTTTAAAGTCGGCAAGTAGTCGAGGGTCGCCTCCTTCGGCTTTAGATATCTCTTTCAGGCTTGATAATAGAACGATGGAGTGATCTTTGTCGGTGAGGCCACTTTCGAGCATCATGTAGATCGCTTGGTTGGCTGCGGCTTCTGAGGGTGCGCCTTTTGCGTTGGACTCAACAACACTCATTACTTGTTCTTTGTCTATGATGTGTCTTTTCGCGATATCGAGGCGAATTCCAGCGCAGATACCATCAGTGAGGGTGTTTTCAAACTTCTTACTTGGATCCACTTTGACTGCTGAAAAGCCTCTTTGGTCCGCAGCTTTCATCATCGCACACTGATTCAGTAGGTCATGAGAGGCTTGGATATCCTCTTTCTTTTTCAAAACCTCTCTTCGTGCGATGTTGCGGGAATGCCCAATAACGCTATCGCCGAAAAGCTGTTTAGTGACAATTTCTCTCGTTCCTGCCTGGGCGTGTACCGCCTTGGCACTAAACATCTTGGAAGTTCTACCAAAAGTGAGTTTTGTAGCAAGATTATTAGCCTGAACTCTGGCAAGTGACTTGATTCCCTGCCCGGAGGTCATTATCTTAAACTTGTGCACCTTGCCCGTTTTAGACTGCATTGCTCCTTCCACTGATTTAGGCTCCGGAGGGGTAGGCGCCGGTGTGGCATCGTTAGGAATAATCGGTGCGGATTCAAAGCTTCGATTTAATGCGGGGTTGAAATCGCTCATGTTAGTAACCTTGCAATTATGTACTGTATAATAAATTATTATAACAGTTACATAAAAATAATTACAAATTACTGTATAAGTGGTTATAAATTATGGGTGTTGTTGTTGGATCTGAAATTAACGGGTGGTCAGGTCTGGCTACTGACCTTTCTTGTCGAAAATACCGGCGGCTTCTGCATCGGTTAAAATTCGGCCAAAGTTTGAGTGGTTAAACTGAATATGGGCGATCTTATGGCAATAGGCGGCTTTCCGCGCGTCGCTATAGCTATATCGGAGGCCAATGAATTTAATGCCACGTTCTTCGAGGTGGCTTTGTAGATCTTTCAGGTGGGAGGCCTTATCATTGATGAACACTACCGCAGAGGGTTTGTATCCGATATGATCCAGCAAGCGTACCAATGCGGCGCCCTTTGGGGTCCCGGAGGTAAAGAGAATACCTTTGTGATAGAGGACTCCAAGTCCGTTTAGGAAGTAGTGATCGTGCTCGGCGGGCGCTGTTCTGGCAAGATCGATATCTACCTCGCGTAAATGGCCAATGGTGCAAGTAGACAGTGCCAGCCCTTGGGTCGTCAGCCCCATTATCTTGAACCCTTGAGCCTGTAACTGGTGGATGATGCTTTCGGTACCGGCTTCGACTAGTTCCATTTGCGTTAGTTGTCGTATTCCTTCCCATTCCCCAATTGCCTTGGCCATTGCCGCTTTGTGAGGAAGGCCGGCATGGGTTAAGTCGACGACGCGGCGGGTGAACCACTCATCACAGCCAAGCATTTGTTTGGTGATCAAGAGAGTGTCATCGATATCTAAGACTAGCAGGGTATCTTGGGAGGTGAAGTTCTTAAGTTCTTTAAAATGAGGGGTTTCAATGATTTCAGCGTTGAGCGTTAGAACAAGGAGTAGGAGTAGCGCAATCGTCTTTTTAAACATGGCTTGTCCGAGTGGGTATATTTCCTGACTGGAGAATTATGCAGACTAGAAATAAAGAACTCAAGCGGCAGTCTGGACAAAAATGTCAATTCGTCCGATGATCGTGGCATTTTCACTACTAATATCGAGGAAAGTATGGTTTGTGCAGACGAGTGGATTATCCGTAAGTCCAAAGAAGAGGATATGATTTCGCCTTTTGAAGAAGAGCAGGTGCGTTCTGTGGATGGTCGTCAGGTTATTTCCTACGGCGTATCATCTTACGGCTATGACATTCGGGTGAGCAGGCATTTCCGCATATTCACTAACGTGCATGGAACGGTTGTGGACCCGAAAGCGTTTGATGCCAAGGGTATGGTAGAGATTGAAGCGGATACCATTCTGATACCTCCCAATAGCTTTGCGTTAGCGTTGAGCGTTGAGTACTTTAAGATCCCGCGAAATGTGATAACGTTGTGTGTGGGAAAATCAACCTATGCACGCTGTGGGATAATCGTAAACGTCACGCCATTTGAGCCGGGTTGGGAAGGGCAAGCGGTTTTAGAGATTTCCAACACGACCCAGCTTCCTGCAAAGGTTTATGCTGGCGAAGGGTTAGCGCAGGTGATATTTTTTGAGGGTGACACTGCTTGCTTAACCTCTTACGCTGATCGAAAGGGAAAGTATCAATACCAGCAAGGCATGACGCTGCCGAAGCTGTAAACAGAAGGTTTATTTGAAATGAATTGGCTTAGAATTATTCTTGCTGCGCTATCTTTTATGATCGTTGGTGCCCTGTGGTATTCGCCCCTAGTTTTGGGTGATGTTTGGGCTGAACTTGGTGGCATGGATATGAACGCTTTGCAACCAACACCATGGCACTATTTGGGTGCAGCAAGTGTCGCTTTGGTGATGTCCATTGGTATGGCTCAACTATTTCAGTGGGTTCGTCCTGCTTCGTTGGTTCACGCCTGGAAGGTCGTAGCAGTGGTTTGGTTGGCATTTGTTGTAACGACGCAGTTTTCGGGCGTTATTTGGGGTGGATATCCGCTGAAAATCTTTTTGATTGATATTGGCTGTGTGTTGGTTAATGTGTTGGTTATGGCACCCATTTTGTACCAGCGAAAACGTTAACCTCGCAAGATCCAGCATAGTGTGTCTATTAAGCCGGGGCCTCCTAGTAGGCCCTTGCGTTCCATTTTAAATAGTGCGAGTTCTGGCATTTTGGCACTGTACATCGGTCTAATCTTTTGGATGTGATCCTTCCCTACATACCTGGCAAGGCCGTGGGTGGGGTTATAGATTAGGCCGCAGTCGTCGGATATTTTTATGTAGAGCATCGTGTGGCCATAGTAGTTGTTATCAGGAGATAGCAGAATGCCGCGTAGACCCATTTGGTAGATGCCTGGCTTGATGTTTTCCCAATCCTCAGGCATCGGCTTTACAGGTTTTTCAGTACGCGCCCCATACTTATTAATAGCCCACACGCGGTTTGCGGCGGTACGCATGTTGGATTGTGATAGCCCTAAAAATGGCAACATTGCGTTATCGCGCCAGCGGGAGTACTCACCGCTTGACCTAGCGATGCCATGGAGTCCAAACATGGTTCCACGTGGCAAACCATCGGCTGCGGAAACTCCAAAGATGCCGCTTTGAGCGCATTTTGCAACGATCAAATTGATGATTAGGAAAAGCGAACGTGGTTGAATAGATTTTGCAGAGATCAGCCACGACCGCGGCTTAATGGCTGCTGCTAGCCCTTGCAGGATGGTCGCTTCTCTTGGCGAGCCATTTTTAAACAGCTGCGCAATTTTATAGGCGCGCATTTCGGGATCAGGGATCGCTTTCTCCAGGTCATAGAATAGCTTGGTGAACAGTAGACATTGCCCGTGGCACTCTCCGCCATCATTACGGAAGGAAATGGTGCTGCTAAGCCAACCAATCGATAGAAGACCCCAAGGGCTTGAATTGTGCGGCTCCGCGATGGTATTATCGGTGGTATAAAGGTCGTCGTTGATGATGTGCGCGCCGTTATAAGATGTGGTGAGCTGGCCCGTTGGTAATGAAGCCCAAAGGCTATTAACGAAGGTGGTGGTCAGTTGATGGAGTGTTAGGCTACTTAAACGAGTCCAAAAATGTTGTTGATCGCGAACACTGTAGTTTGGAGCGCTCAAGATTAAGACCCAAGTCGCTGTTAGGGTTGTTTGTGTGAGCGTCCAAGGCAAAGCGACAAGTGTACAGGTGCTGCGTGCTGCGGCATGATACCAGCACCTTCCGATGTACCAGCTGTCCCAAAAATGAACCGACCCCACCATTTTTCGTGCGTGATTCTCGTCGAACTTTAAGGGTGCTAGGATGCGCTTCCAGGACGTTTTTTCCATCATAGTGGCTAATTTTATACTTCATTTTTAAAGATGGAGTAAAGGAATAACATTCTGTATATTCTACAACTGAAAAAAGGTGGTTTTTTACGATGGATGCTGTTGAATCGATTGATACTTTAAGTTTTCCTGATGTTACTGAGTATTGCTGTGACGCGTGTGTAGAGGTCTCACTAGCTGATAAAGTGGCCAAGGTGGCGTTTAAGGTAGCCTCTTATCTAACCGATCCCGTTTGCAAGGGTCATGAGCTGTTCCGACGGTTGTATGTTGTTGAGGCATTGAATCCCACGGCACATGCTGTTGCTAACAAGGCTAGAAAAGTCTTTTTGTACATAGGCATTGTAGCATGTGGTGCTGTGGCGGTATTCTCCAGCGTTCCAGGAATTGTATTACGGTATGCTGCGGCTCAGTTGCAGTCGCACCCCTATATTCATGTGAAGGGGCACGGTCATGGTAAAGCTTTGCCAGCAGACCACGCCTTCACCTTGTTGTCGTGGAACATTTGTTGCATAAGTGGTGGATACTCCATTAGCGACGGGGGAGTCGCACCATGGGCCTCGCGTATCGATGCTATCATTGACGAAATTATTGCTAAGGATGCCGATGTCAATTGCTTGTACGAGGTCTTTGATGTCAAAGCAGCCACCTACATTTCCGAACGGTTAAAAGAGCACGGCTACGTACACATTTACTTTAACATTGGGCCCAAAGCTGTTGGCGTGAACTCGGGAATATTGGTTGCTAGTAAGTACGACGTACAAAACCCAGAGTTTACAGCGTATTCAGAGGACATGTTGGTAGGCAGAACCAAGAATGCTGCCAAAGGAGTCTTCGCCTTTGATCTATCTAGCGAAGGCAAAAGCTTTGCACGAATCTTTGCGACGCATCTACAACATTCTGAGGAGCCGGAATTTGCGACGGATGAAGAGGTAGAGGCGCGACGCAAGCAGATGAAGGTGATAGCGGACAAGATCGATCAAGTGCGCGACAAGTGTGTTGTGCTTACGGGCGATTTAAATTTCGACGATTCTGAATTTGATGCTATTCCTGGTCGAGACCGCTTCCAAGAGGGTAATACCTTTACCGAAAAAACCTGGGGAGGAGATGAGTTCTGTGCCGGCATCGTTGAAAAGCGTGTCTCACAAGGTTTAAACCTTGATCACACAGCGATCTTGAGGGGAACCGCACGGGATATCACCACGTCATTGGTACGTACGGGGTATGATCCAGCGGTATACACCGAAAGTGCCTTGTCAGACCATGAGGGATTGTTCAGTAAGATCTCATTGTGATGAAAGATGGAGCAAAGTGAAGGCAAGGGAAGGGGGATTTTTACCACTCTAAAAATGCTCTATGACATGCTGCTAGCAGCACGAGGGTAGAGGGAATGTGAAGCTAGATTAAGGTATTTTGCCTCAGCAAAATACCATTTCTCTCCCTCCCCCTTTGTTCCTTCTCTGTGTCTCTGTGCCTCTGTGGTAAAAGTCCCCCAAAATCTCTAGGGTTTTTTGGGTAGTAGCCGCTCAAACAGGTCTAGCAGTTGTTTTAACCGTATATCCTCTAGATCTGCCATTGACTGATATCGGTATTCTTCGAAATTGGGCCAATGTTGCTTGATTAGGTCCATGCATTCAGTTCCCAAGTGCGGTAGCTGCAGCGTTATGGCAATCTCAGTGTTTTGTAGCAGGTTGCTGTCATTCAGGTTCCATACCAGTAGATCGTCAAGTTTAGTACGGCTGTATGGGATCTGATAGAGCTCTAGAAGCTGTAAAAGGTCGCTTAAGAAGGTTGCATCTCTATCCACAAAGTCGATAAAGCCATTTGAATTGGTCCACAAATGGACCAGTTCTTGGTGGTCAACAGCGACGTTCGGTGATGCTGTTTTAGGTAGAGGTAGCGTGCCTAGAGAACCTTTCTCCACCAGTTGTGAATAGATATTTGGACGCCTTTCTCTGACACTATCTGGCAAAAAGCCGTATTGGCGAAGAAAATTCTTCCAAATGTACTTGGTTTGGTGGAGGTTCAGGATGTCCTCTACTTCTTGACGGTTTTTAGGAAGACGAAGCTTTGCATTGTGACCATTGGATATGTACTGGTGGCACTTATTCAAAAGGCCGTGCTTGCGATATTTTAACGCCGCATCCCATAAAACCACGATGTTGGACTTGTCAATGTTGATATGTGATGCAACCGTCCAGCACCTCTCCAGCAGCTTGGGTAGATGATATCGAAGTGCTAGGGGCAAAAGAATATCTACAGTTTGAACGTTCACTAAGCCTAATAACTCGCTTTGTGGACGCCGTGGATCATATGGGCAGTCGGTAGCTATCTGAAAATATGTCAAGGCATCGATGATTTCTAGTTGCTCGCTTGCGGGAAGATGTGAGTGATAAGCAGTGCTTGGTTGCCTCAAACACGTCTTTAAGGCAGATGCCAAAGAGTGCGGAAGTTCTATTTCCAGGCTTAGATCGGGTTGATGGCGGCGAGTGACTGTGTGGTACAGAAGCTCCGACTCTACACACAGTTTCATCATAGACATGAAATACAACCTCGTACCGTTTTCATCCACCACCCTAACTTTTGGCATAGCCAGCGCTTTTTGCAGTGGAAGGTGGAAGTAGGATATATTCTCGATCCACCGTGCGGTTGATCTAGGTAGTTCACCAGTGAAAAACAGCGCTTGAAGACTCTTTGCTACTGTGATTAGAAGAGGGGAGTTTACCTCTTTCTGGCTACCCAAATAGAGAAAGTAACGGAAGAGGTCTTGTTGAGGACAAACAAAATCAGGATGTGAAAATTTAAGATCTTCAGCGTTGATCAGCTCTTTTGAATGCTCCTCAAGACGTTTTCTGGTGAAGAGTAAACGCGCGTTGGGTCGAACTAGATGTCGTATGTCCGGGCGGTCTAGCTTTAGCAACGTGTTAGAGAGTACCGAATCTTGCCCAAACTTAAGATTTATTAACTTGGGATCTGTGCGCACCTCTTCACCGATGGGATTCACAATAGGTTTCAGACCATCTTCTAGAAGCGTCTTTAACTTATGCAGGATGTAGGGGCTGCCTTTAGCGTATTCCGCGATCTCGCAGATCTGCGAGAAGTCTTTGGCAGAGGTTGGCGGTGAAGAAATAGGGTATAGATAGCTACACATTGTATCATAAGGTTGAGGGGACCCTGATAGCTTTATTGTCTCGCCTGACTTTATATTACGGAACTCTGATGACAGGTGAGAGAGGACATAGCGGCTGACATACAACTTCAATCCGTTTGGAAACTGAAGTGTGATATCTGCGTCTAGCAATACTCTAGCTGTAAGTCCCGCCTTTCTAACGGCTTCAAGTGTTTTGCTAGCATGAAAGAGAAAATGTTCTTCATCTTTTGGCGCAACGTTACCGGCACACCTATCCAGAAATTGTGTGCAGGCAGTCATAAGGCGTCGCACATCTTCTACAGGGCTTGGTTGGTTAGATAACTCTGTCGCATTTTGAAAAAAGGTATTGAGCTGATGCAAGTGATCTCTACGAGAATGACATTGAACGTGGATTCGATTCGCGTCATATGACCAATAGGTATCTTTGGTCAAAAACCGCGTATCGAGCATTTCATTAATAGCCTTTGCCACAGGGTTCGCTTTCCTATGAGTAATGAGCGTTGGCAATGCATCGCGCAAATCTGTATAGCTTACAGGGCATTCAAAGAAGGCTAGCATAGTTAACAGGTGCTCCCATGTCTTTGCGTCCTGATCTCGGTAGCCATCAAATTTTGGATGGCGTATCCATTTTACGAAGGTATCGAGAGTTTTCCTGTCGAGACCGTTGAGGTTGGTATCTACATCAGTTAAGACTCTATGCATTTTGCTCGATAGTAATGCACAGGTGAGGCGAGGAAGACGCACGGTATTGATGGCATTGTTTTTCAGATAGGATACAGTGATGCAATCCTGCTCGAGGGCTCTTTGAACTTGAGGAAAGTGCTGGGCAAGAGTCAGCACCTTGGTAGCTGTACTGTGGCTGAGAGTGTTGTTAATGAAGGAGTCGCTTAAGCGCTGCACTACACAGCGCATAAGGTCTGCAGACTCTATGTACTTTAGCTGAAAGAGAAGAAGCTGAAACAGTGTCTCAGGTCCAATTTCATGCTGAGCTATTATCTGTTCGAGAATTTTTGGATGGGTGAGATGTCCACGGTGATAAAGGTCGTTGATTCTACTGAAAAATGATTGATTGTCCTCTGTTCTGAGGCCATTCAGTAGAGTTATCTTGGTGATCGTCGGGGGAAGCTTTTGGTATGTGCAAGGAAGCTTGCCGTCTTTGATTTGCGCGTAGGAATCCGGATAGAATTCCTTCAACTTTTCGAAGTTATTAATGGGCCACTTATGGAAAATGCTAGCGATGCCGCTATCCAGCATATGAAGAAGTAGCGAAGGCCCTTTTAGTTTGGCTGACGCGGCTTCCCGAATCCACGGAAGGACAGAAACAAGTGTGTGTCCGTACAAAAGTCGTTTTCCGCGTGTTTTTAGATGATACCCTCTTCTGGCTACTACTTCGATCAAAGTAGCTAATAAAGGGTCGTTGGAATCCTTGCCATGATGTACGAGCACTAGGTCTCCATCAGCGTTAACATCTATTAGAATGTGCTCTTCCCACCTCTTGTTAGCCAGATCGATAGTTGAGTCAAATAGAGAGTGAAGGTCATTGGCTTCCGCATGGTCCAGTAATGTGACTAGCAGCTGATTGCTTGGAATTGATAGCCGTGCAGAGCCCTTCAAAATTGAATTCAGAAATGAAAGGAGTTCAGGTGTGAGTTCGGTGTCATCGGCTAGTTCGAGGGTGTTTGTCTCGGGCATCAGACGTACTGCTGGGTACTTCTCCAACGCCAAAGATAACGCCTTTTGGTGGAATTTGGGCAGTGAAAGGTACCACGAAAATCCACGTTTGAATTGGTCGAATGTGTACGAGTCAAGTTTATCAACAAGCAAAGCATCCAGATCAGCATTGTCCACGAACACATTTTGCTCCACCAGGTCGTTAGCCAGAGCCAATAGGCTTGGTCCATCGCAATTCTTAAAACCTGCCCACCAGGGATTGTTTAACCAACGCAGAAAGTGAGCTGTGAAAACTTGGCCAGATGCCAAAGACTTACCCACTCGCAGGCGATATAGGAAGGGCATACCCGACTGATGCGCCAGTGATTTAAGCTGTGCACTCAGAGCAGGGATGTAACTAGACATACGCCACAACCACTCTGCATCATTGGGAGGCAGTGTTCCGTTTTCATGATGGTTCACAATATGGTTGAACAAGAGAGAATGGAGCTTTTTATTACTTTTGGGCTGCAAAAACGCCAAAAGCAAGGCACAGAGGGCATCTTCTGCATGTAGATGTGTGAAGTCTTTCTGATCCTGCACTATTTTTTGTAGTCTGCGAGTTGTTTTGGGATCAGCCGGATCTATGCCGAATTGCTGGAGTTTTCGCGTAATCATTTGGGGCACGTCAGGCGCCGAGAGCAGCTCTAGACGCTCTTTGGTGCGTTTTAGCGGCAGCTGCATGGCGCGATGAAAGTACTCCATATCCTGCCCGACATGATCCGTTAGGCATTGAGGATGAAGAGGTCCTTCTTTCCCAATGGGATCAGGAATACTATTTAGAATTTGTTGTAGGCCTCTATCACATAATGATAGGAAGTAGTGATTGTTCATCGCAGCTGCGCGTTCTGCTAACTCTACGAGTAGTCTGAGGCTCTCTTTGTCGGTACCCGATGGGATAGCGGTTGTATCGCCATGAATGTGAGCAACCATACCCCGACAAAGGGGGTCTTGAGGGGCGAAGGTGAGATTTTCGCAGAGATTAAGTAAAAGAGCTTCGGTGGAATTGGATGCGGCCGGATGTGTCGAATAAGTTAGGGTGGAAAGATCGAATTTACTTGGGTGAAGAGAGCAAAAGTGAGCCAGTTTCAATGAATATTTCAGAATAAATTGATTGGCGATTTGCTGGCCTGGGTACTGCGATGTGGTCAAAAGGACCATTGCATTCCAAGCTCCTGTCAGAGCCGTGCACTTTTGCTCAAAAATCTCGTCAGTTAAAATACCCTTGCTGTAGCTGGCTATCGAAGATTCAAAGTCTTTTTCAATAGTTTTTAACGTATATTTGTATGGGTTGGAATGAGCGGTTGAGATTTCCATAGTAACTGATCTTGATTCAGTGTTGAAATTTGGCGCACAGCATAAGAGGTGATGCCTTATCGTACAAGAAACTTAGATGCCTAAGTGAGGTATTCTAAATAGGTTAAAGGCCATGCTACGGAAAATCCTTGTTTTTCTGTTATGCTTTTTTTTATAAATGGGTTGAGGTCTAATTAACCTAGAGGGAGGTTCCTATGGGTGCTCAAAAACAAAATGATAAGACGTATCAAAATAAAGGTAACTGCCAAGGTGATAGCTGTGGATCTCATCCACAAGATCAAAAGCATCATCAACAGCAAAAAGGGCAGTTCCAAGAGCATGTGAATCAGCCTCAGCAGCAATCCAAAAACAAACCGAATACCGCAAACCAGCAACCTAAGCAACCTACTCACAGGTAGGCTTTGTACACAGACCAGAAGAGAATCTCTTCTGGTCTTATTCCCTTGGGTCCTGTCCCTTCCTTCACCTCGCTTCGCAATGAGCTGCAAATATAATAACTTGATTCAATATGTTATGTTTGATAATATTACGTGGGTTTAAGTTATTTATTTGGATTTTAATTGTGGAAATTAGAAGCAGAATAGTTTCGGATGTTGTCGAGCAAAAAGAAGAAGAGATTTCGGAAGAGTACAATTGCTGTGCTGAGATGATGCAGCGAGCACTGTCGCTTTTAGGTAGTGCTTGGTCGGGAATGCAGCAGTTTTTGCCTAAGACTATAAAATTTTATAAACAACAGGCTTTGGTGCATCGTACTTATGACGAAAGGCACAAAAATTTAAATGAGCTACGGAAGTTATTCCCAGACCTACAAGCCAACGATTTGGTTCTTTCATGTGATTTAGCCACGGCGAAGGAGTTTCATGCGCTTTACTCCACCCTATTTACAGGCATCTCTTATCGTGAGTTTAAAGAAGTCTCCACGGTCTTAGCGGACAAACTGTGTGTCGCGATGGGTAACGAGGGGACAATATCTGATTTTGAATATCTGATGAGTATACATTTGCTAAAAGAAACGCTTGTTTTGATAGCTCCCAATCTTATTAATGATGCGGATTTATTAGAAAACTATGCTCAAGCAGTATTTCGATTATTTCAAGAAGATGAGGACGCAGAGAAAACTATTGAATATAGCTCTGTAGAGTCATTTTTGGCACTCAATAGCCCTTTTGTGAAACGCATGAGAGAAAACGGTTTTTCCGAGAGGTCGATTGAAGTAACCCTTTATGATCTGTTTTCCACTACATTGGATCCTATGCTTGAATTTGCCAAATCGGCTTTTACTAATATTGGTTCAAGGTTGGATATGCAGAAGAGGTTACAGCTAGAACTGGCATGTGGCAATAGGACCTATTTGGATCAGATGCTGATTGAGTCGCTGAGACTTCGGCCCCCTATTGAAGCTTTTGGGTCGCTCAAATGCAAGATAGGTGACCTTGCTCAGAATAGTAGGGTCACTGGCTATGGGCAATACAACGTGAACAAGTTTGATCCTGATAGAATCAATTCTATCCCACCGCATCCCAAGCTTATCCCTTTTCTGCCTTTTGGGTATGGCCCAAACGGCTGTCCTTTTTCGTTGTATGTGATGGACGTTGTCAGAACGACAATGATCGCTATTTTTAAGACTAAACTCATCACTTGCGATCGTGCTAAAGATTCTTATTTTACGGAGCCAAAATAATCTGAAGTGCGGCGACGTGTCACCGCACTTCAGCCTTAGTCTACTTGGCGTTAGAGATCTCAAAGAAGGTTAAGGTCTCAGCAGGATGAGGCGGGGTCTTTTCATTTATCCATACTCCCTGGGAGGAGGCCTGAAAATGCTTGTCCGAAGAATAGACATCCCAGGTATAGGTTCCCGTTCCGAATGGCTTGCCCTGTATCCATTTGCCTTCGAATTTTACGTGTTGGGAGTTTACTTCGAGATCGTTTTTGAGGATAAACTTGTTGTTTTTATACGTGCAGAGCACGTTGCCAGATAAGCGCCCTTGATCATCCAAAGTACCGGTGAAATGGACGCCGTTGCTGGTGAGGGTGCCTTCAATAGGTTTATTGTTTTTCCAAGTGCCGGCAAAAATGGTCTTATTCGTTAGGGTTCCGTATCCGTTTTTCTTCCCGTTTTTGAATGCGCCGGTGTACGTTCCTGCGGAGGTCTTTAAGGTGCCCTGTCCGTGATAGATATTATTATCCCATTCACCATCGTAGTAACTGCCATCTTCATATTTGACAATTCCCTTTCCATGGCGTTTGCCATCTTTGATTTCTCCGGTATATTCTCCAGCTTTCTCCGCATTTAACTTGGTGAAATGTTTCCAATTAGTGATCGTGCCTGTACCTACGAGATGGTGTTTTTCCCATTGGCCATGATATGACGACCCTTCAAAATATTCGATGGTGCCTATCCCAGAACGGGTAGCGCCATTTCTTGATTGTCCGTAGTACACACCTTCGTTGTCTACATGCACAATATTACCACTATTATCCCCATTTCCATGAGCGTTGGTTACTATATTTATCACTGTTTTAAACATGCTGACATTAGCTTGGTGCAGAGCTGTTATTTGCCCCTCCTGCTCCGTAGATTTTTCCAGGAGTTTAGCATTTTCCCGAGCTAAAGAGTTGACTTGGGCAGACAGCTCGCAAATTCTTGCGTCGCTAACATTTTGTTGTGCCTGCATCTGCTGTAAAATATTTAGGATTTGTCCTAGGGATGGTTCAGTTCTCGGTATTTCCATGACTCTCTACGTTTGAATTGAAATAAGGTTTTTTTAACGATCCGGCTGAAATTTGGCGCACAGCATAAGAGGAGATTCTTTATCGCACAAGGTCAAACGTTCGGCACAACAGCTACCAGAAAAAGGAACACTTTTAAAGGATAGGCAGGCATACGCATCAACCTAATTATGAAAATTAGGTCATAAATACACATAATAAATTAGGTGTAGGATCACATTCGTGACCTAGACGTGGAAGCGCTTTGCAGCTAATCGCGAAGCGATGTAAGTGTGATAGCCCCCACGTTCGGCCGCCGCTACGCGTCGTTCTTCACATGGGGCTATCACACTTACATCGCTCTGCGATTAGCTGCAGAACATCATCCAAGCTGCCATAGAGAAGGGTATATGTCGCGCAAGCATCTTAAAACTATTGAGTTGCGACTCAATTTTCATAATTAGGTTGATGCGTATGCTGCCTATCTCCTGTTTAATTCCCATCTTTCCGTCATAGATGTTTAGGAATCGTATAGTTCCTTGCGAATACTTGATATTAGCGAGCAGGCAAGTATGTGTATTCTGGGATGGCTTGCGATTATATCTAATGACGTGAAAAGCTTTGATCCCGATGCAGTCACCACAGTTCCAGCACACCCCAAGCTGATTCCTTTCCTGCCACGGACCTCTATATCTCAGAGAGAAGAGAACCGACGAGGTAGCGTGGGCCGTCTAAATGGCATCGCTGGTCAATTCCACTACACCTAGCTTCATTTGCTCTTGGACGAATTCTGCCAAAGACTCCTGTTTGTTTGCTATTAAGGCCTCGCACAATTGATGAAGATGCACTTTTCCAGGATTATACCGATTCATCTTGATTAAGCCTGCCATTAGGTCTTGCTTTTTCGCCAAAGGAATGCTTGAGTTTGCTATTTCAATAACAGTTTTTTGCATTTCCTTAGAAAAGCGAGAGCTGATGTAAAACCTGGCTAGGTACAATCCGAGCGTCTTAAACTCTCCTGCATCAAGATGATGTTTTATTAGACTGTTGATTGCGGTTAGATTAGCTTGGCGATCGACCCATAGCTTATCAACTCGCGCAATATCAAAGCTTTGATGATTAGCTAGTTTCTGAGAACATTTTTCCAAAAGAGCTAGACGAGAAAGTACAGAAAAAGGTTGCGCTTGTCGTATAGAGTCCAGGAAACTATGCGCGCCTATTTGTTCTAATGAAGCGGTTAGTAGATTCAGATGGTCTTGATAGCTTGATTCATCCTCCGCGATTTTGCTGAGCTGTATAAAATCCTCATACTTACTTAATTTCAGTTTGGCGCGATTTCCGAAGTAACGTTCCAACCGGTGAGAAGACTGTTTGATCGCATGCGAGACTGTGTAGGCCTTTGTGAGACGATAGGCCGTTAGCTTTTCTTGCTTAGTCCCTTCCGCCAGGGTCATGATCTGATGTCTAAAAAGAGCTAGATAACAGTGCAACGAACATGTTCCGTTCAGTTGCTTAGATTCAAAATCTTCTGAATCACATGAAGGATCGACCAGATGGCCTCTTCTGCCTAGCTCTTCGAAGCACACATAGACTGGATCCATTGAGGTAGCTTGGCTGCTTTCCTCTACAAACTTTTGCCAAAGTTCAACGTTTTCAAGATCCTCTAACGGCACCTCCTCAATGACTTTAAAAGTTTGGTACCGGTTGGAATTTTTCCACTGCGGGTGTTCCTGAACCAATCCACCACCAGTATTGTACATGGTTATTTTAGCGGTTTTATCACCTTTTTCGACGAGTAACAACGCGGCGTGACCCTTAAATCCAGTAGGAACGAGCACAAATTTTTGTGACGGGTCTTTCATCCTTTCTACAATTTCTGGCGCAATTTGAGGTCGCTTGTCACTGCAAAAGCCCCATGCATCCCACAAGCAAAGGTATGCGTTTGCAACCGAGAAGTTGTTAACAAAACGATCCATTAAGGTATTAACCATAGTGTTAGATGATAAAGAAGACGTCAGTGTCCCTGCTATTTGTTGGAGAAAGAAAGGAGTATTTACGGAAAGTCGTCCTCCATCATACTCATAACTGGTGTCAGAGGCGAGAGTTGGGCTCTTCATCCACGTTTTATCAAAAACAAGATGGTGGAAAAACTTGGTAAAAGATTTTACGGGGGTTTGCTCATTTAAATGCTTATTAATTAAAGGCAGCATCAGGTGTTGTTTGTTTTCCTTGCAGCAGAGAGTTAGCAAACTTTCCACGTCTAGAGAAAATTCACATATCCCCTTTTTCATAGTCAGCCATTCCACATTTGCATTGGCTTCGAATTCTCTCAGCCATTTGAGTGCTGTTTGATGTTGGTGTTGAAAGGCGGTCTCTACTGCTTTTAAACGGTTTTCATATAGGTCACATCCTGCATAGCCCTGCTCTCGAAGCTGACGCACGCATTTGTGCAAGTTGTCTAAAATCGTAGGAGCACTTAAGGAAAAGAGGTCACTTTTTAGAGTAGTGTATAGAGTCTGGAACTGTCCGAAATACTCAATAATAGGGTCCTGTAAGTTTAAGTGAAGGGCTTCATTGACTATCCTTAATGCAGATTTTGCACCTTTTAGGGGTCCGAGAGGAAGTACGCCCTTTTTCCAACTTGTTTCTAAGAAAAGCAGCGTCTCTTTACCGTGCTGATTACTAGTCGCAAGTCTGTTGAAAATCTCGGTTATAAAATCCCTTTCCTGTTCCGAAAGGTCTCCCGCGGCGCCGATGGTTTTTTCTACCCATTTTTGACTTTTATTTGTGCAGGCAACTTGAAATAGGGTAGAGCCACACTCTTCTAAAATTTCTTTACTTAGATGGGATTCAAGAAATTTCTCCAGGTCCGAGCAGAAGCCGTTCTGTAGACATGTCTCTAACACCTTGGAGTAGACGCTAACGCCATCTAATTTCTGAGAAAGAATCTCCGGCTTTTGTTGTAAAAAGGCTAAGATCGTGTTTGAACCGCTATGTTTTATTAGAAGATGAAGCGGGGTAAAACCCGCTTTTGTAGCAATGGAACGGTCTGCACCTTGCGAAAGTAATGCTGTTACTAGCTCCTCATCATTATACGCGCAGGCGTAGTGAAGCGCTGTGACGTTAGAAAGATCCTTGGATTGGCAACTAGCTCCGTGTTGTAAGCATTCTAACGCTAGGCTTCTGACTGCGTAATTACGTGATTTAGCGCAGAGAAGTAGTAGATTAGCACCGTTTTCTTCGAATACATCATCCTGATTAAATAAGGCGACTGCTGATCGCAAGTCTGGCAATTGCGCGTCTAAATCGGTAGAGGGCTTCACATTTTTTACACAGTGGATCAGCTGTAGAATTTGTCCCGCTCTTTGGATTCTAGTTATACATTCTGCCAAAGTGCTGTCTGTTTCGATATTGATGCGATGTTCGCTTTTAAAAATATGTTTAATAAGAATGTTTAATTCCTTTAAATCGACATCACTGAAAGAAAGAGAGTCATTAATTCGGTTAAAAAGCTGTTGAATTTCATCATTATCCTTGTATATCGCAGAGTCCTTTAGTTTTGCTAAATCGTCTACGAGAATCGGCCAAAAGGAGGGCTGGATTGACAGGTTTGAAACAGGCATGAATAGAGTCTTAGTTTAAATTTTTTAATGCTATTTAGTATGATACACTAAATAAAATTAAATTAAAACAATAAAGTATTTGAATGTTACTGCAAAATAGAAATGTCCGGGTCGCTGAATCGGAGCGATCGTTGTCCGCATCCAAAATGGACTTTGGATTACGAAAGGAGAGAAGAAATCTCCACTTGCTTCGACTTAAAAGCGTTCTCAATATAATTATATAGTATTAAAGCTAAGGCTCTTTACGCTTTCTTAACTCATTTCATATATGATGTTAGAATAAAAAAAAGCATGGAGAGGTCTTTGTGGAATATGTGGGTGGTGCGCTTTCGTTGGGCTGGTCGGCGTTAAGCACTGGCGTGGACTTGGGTGTTTGGGCGGTAGGTTATGGATCAAATAGTAATACAGTTGCCGGCCCTTGCGATATCTATAGCCGTCTCAATCCACATTATTACCTATGTCAAATAACTCCTACTGGAATTGCGCCAGCATTGTCTGATCTAATTGCTCAGGTAGCTATTGGGACATTTGAGAAGCTCGGAGAAGCTGTAGATCAAGGAAAGTTAAAAATAGACCCATCAAAATGGTTCGAAGGTTTGGGAGGCGCTGCAAATAAAAGTGGTGTAGGGTTAATAGATGGCTTGAATATTCCAGGACTTTTTGATCGTGTTTTCCAAGACTTGGGGGATGTTTCTTCAAGGCTGCGCGCCGTGGCGTATAAAGAGATGGATGGTCTAGTAGTAGATATTCAAAATCTCTTTGGCAGTGCTGTCCGCGGTACGGTTTTTCGTGTACTTCCTTGGGTAGCTATAGGTACAGCGCTTACAGTAGGTACTCCGCTTACGGTACTGTACCTGTATCGCAAGGCTGTTTATAATATTGGTCGACCTACTTTGGCCTCTGAAGTCCGTAAAACAGGTTTGGTACATAAAATTGCAGGAAAAGTATCTACTGTTACCAAATTTGTTTTCAAAAAGGCGATTCCCACAAGTATTTTGACGAGCGTAGTATTAGCTGCCGGCATCTGTTTAGAGAATAATAAATCCTTTTTAGAAAGAAACTTCCCATCAGGCGATTTTGCGGATGCCTTATGGTTTACAAAGAACTTGTTTGGGCCGAGAGCGCTGCAAGATACCGCCATAGCAACCGCCGCTATTAGCGCAGCCGGGTTGGTTGCCTTTGATGCATTTAAAGCTTTAATTAGAAAGAGGCCGTTTAAAACCGAAGTTATCTTTGCTCCAAAGATTACTCAAAAAGTAGAAGATATCGCCGATGCCACCTGCAATTTAATGAAAAATGGTGGTTTTTTTCAAAACGTACTCTTTTACGGGCCTGGTGGAACAGGTAAAACCGAACTAGCCCGAAAGATTGCCGAACGCTCAAATATGGATTTTATCATGATCTCCGGGGGAGATCTAGCTAAGTATATTGGCTTAGGCACCCATGTGACTGTAGTAAATGAGCTATTTGATAAAATCACAAGGCCTACGGTCTTGTTCATTGATGAATTTGAGAATTTAGCCAAGAGAAGGCAAGACCTTGACCGTTCGCAACTACATGAGGTGTTAAATGCTTTCTTAAGCCGCACAGGTACCCCGAGCAAGAAAGTCATGATTGTAGCGGCGACTAACCTTGAAGAGACGATTGATAGCGCAGTTCTCAGCCGTATGGATCACAAAATCTTTATCGGTCCCCCTGGAGTTGAAGAAAGACGAAAAATTCAAGACATGTACCTAAAACAGTTTTTCCCAAACAGCAAAGAGCGCGCCCTCTATTTCGACAGCATTATGATGACTAAATTGCTCTATCAGACTGAAGGATTAACTGGTCGAGCATTATTTAAACTGTTTAATATGCTTGCTCAAAAGAAATACTCCATGAATAAGGGTGCCTTTACACCTGAAGTCATTCAGGAATGTGTAAGTTCTTTTGTAGATCAGGAACTAAAAAATCTTCCGATCTTACAGCGTGTTGTTCGTGCAGCGAAGCTATTTGTAGCCTATTCATTTGAAATGCAAAGCAATCTTGCTAATCAAACACGAGAGCGTTTAAACCCAAAGACTCCACCTGTTAAGCTGTCCTGGTATGATCGAACAATTGGTAGATTTAAAAAGCAAAAGGCTTCTCCTATTGAGCTCTCTTGGTATGAGCGAGCAACAAGCAGATTTAAGAAGCCACAGACTCCACCTGTAAAACTCTCCTGGCCTACTCGAGCAATACACAGGTTAAAGAGGCAAAAGACTCCTCCTACTGAGCTCTCTTGGCATGCTCGAGCAAAAGACTGGTTGACGACAGCACCATCAAAAATCTTGGGGACTGGAGTTAAAAAATGATCCAGTCTAACCCAACGATGATAGACCTAAACTTATGCAGTAAACCACTGCATAAGCTTGAGAGTGCCTGCAAAACCGATTCTATTTTAAAACGTCGATTACCGCTTGCGGAGGTTATCATTACCGATTTAGGTAATGCTATCGCACATGCAATCTTGGCAATCGTGGGGACTCCACTATGCGTACTTATAGGCTGCAATGTACGCCAGGTGCTTAGGGCATCAAAAACACACGCTTCGCTCTCTTTATCCAGTGCAGCTGCTTTTTGTGCTAGCGTCCCTGCCATTGTTAAGCCTCACCTTGCACTTAACGCACATGAATATTTGAACTTGTTTAAAAGGACAGAAGAGCCAAAAAGTTGGACGCAAAAGCATAGCATCAAGGTAAAAAATATTTTATCTAACAAAAAAGTACTTACAGCGGTTCTCCTTACAGGTATCGCAGCTGGCGTTGCGGCTTATAAATATCAGGCCCAACTTTTGCCTCCACCAAATGAGTTTCAACCACCACTACCTGAGCCTGATCCTAAGGTTTGGAATATTCTAATTGGTACACAAGTGACCTTGGCCGCTTATGGCGCCCTGAGCTTTTTCTGTCCGAAAATGATGGCTCCAGTCCATAAGGTGGTAAAAGTTACATCTTGCGCTATAGGCGTGCCTTTATTCAAAGGCACTGTTCTCGCTCTTAAGGCATTAAAAGTAGTCCTATGTTCTTCAGCCAACGTAGTATCCTTTTTCGCTTTACCTGTTTTGCGTGGAGTTGGCGTGTGTTTGAAGGGGCTCGGCAGAGTGCTGCAACCAGTAGTGTATGCAGTTGCTAAATTGGCTTGGTCAGTTCTGACAAATCTTGCTAGTTTTTCCGGCACTTGTCTCCATAAATTGGCGGTGACCAGCTATCACATTGCGTCTGGAATTGCTAAAGTAGTTAAGCCTATTCTGGTTGGCATGTCGAATCTTGTAAGGGATGGTATTTGGCCTGTGGTGAGATTAGCGTTAAAAGGTTTAGGTACCCTTGCAAGTTTCTTAACAAGGAAAGTTGTAGTATTATTGGGTGAAGCTGCTCACTTCTTTAGCAATATGTGGCCCACAGTTAGACGTGTCTTACAAGGTTTAGGGAGAGCTATAGGTTCCATTGTAAGTTTTTCTACGAAGAGAGTGGTTAAGATATTGCGTGAGGCTTATAACCTCTTTAGGGGCAATATGTGGCCTGCTGTCAGTCTTGCCTTACGAGGTTTAGGGAGAGCTATAGGTTCCTTTGTAAGTTTTTCTGCAAGGAGAGTGATTGAAGTATTAGGTGAGGCTTCTAACCTATTTAGGGTCAATATTTGGCCTGCAGTCAGGGAGGCCTTAGAAGGTTTAGGGAGAGCTACAGGTTCACTTGCAAGTTTTGTTGCGAGGAGAGGAGTGGAATTAATGAGAGGCGCCTCTAACCTATTTATTACCACTATTTTGCCTGTAGTTAGGTCTGCATTAACAGGCTTAGGTACCTTCTTAACCGGTAGAGGGGTAGAGTTATTGCGTAATGCTTTTGCTTTTTTTGAGGGTCATATTTTGCCTGCAATGACATCTGCGTTGAAAACCATAAGTGTGTTTGCTTTGAAACAGCTTGGAAACTTAGCAATCTTTGCAGGTAAAGTTTTTGCAGCAATTTCTTGGGGCGTTGTTAAGAATGCAGCGCTTTTGACCGCAAGCATGGTTTGGGCTGTAACGAAACCCATATTAAAGAGTATCGCTACATATGCCTGGAATTTAATTGCGACAGTGCCAACATATAGCTGGAATTTAGTCACGGCACTGCCCACACATAGCTGGAATTTAATTGCGAACCAATTACCCGCACGATTTCAACGGGTGTGATATATGAACTCCTGCAAGAGACGTAAAATCCCTTATCGGTTAGCGTTGCCATCTCCTTCTCTATGGTAGCTTGGATGATGTTCTGCAGCTAATCGCAGAGCGATGTAAGTGTGATAGCCCCATGTGAAGGACGACGCGTAGCGGTGGCCGAACGTGGGGGAAATTGCACCCAGTAGTTTGAGCCGCGGTAGCGGCGAAAGACCCTATCCTGATATATCTTACGCCGCTGTGCGGCTGGAATGTTTTTGGCGCTTTTCCCCACGTTCGAACGCCGCTACGCGTCGTCCTTCACATGGGGCTATCACACTTTACATCGCTTCGCGATTAGCTGCAAAGCACTTTTCACATACTCCACAGAGCTAATGCGAGTCGCAAATGGTTTATAATTAAATTGCTAGGACTCATTTTTCATAATTAGGTTGATGCGTATGAGCTGGGCAGGATCGCTGCGCGGCAAGATATAGGCAGGATTTTAAAAATCTCATACGCCAATATTATGAAATTTGAGCCGAAAATAACTGTAATTCAGCAAAGTGCGCATGATAGATTTGTTGAAGAGTGCTCTGCAGTTAATGCTGCATTGTACACTTCATCTTTTAAGATGCACTAAAGAAAGACATTAACATATGTTGTTGCGGCTGATGTGCTAAGAAAAAAAGAGAACGGAAGAGGTAGGATTCGAACCCACGGTACCTTGCGGTACTTCTGTTTTCAAGACCGAGCTATTTCTATACTATCCAACACCATCCAAAACGTAACAACAGAAAAATCAGAGAGTTACGAACTGCTCAATTATTGACTGCTATTGCTACTTGCTGCTGTCTGACGTCCAATATAGTGACATGTGAGTGACGCGAATGTCAATAAGATGTAGCTAGTCCCGAAGAATCCATCGTTGCATAGTGATATCATATATGATATCATTAAAGTATGAGTAAGTTAGAGAAGTTGGTTGCAAAAATCCTTAATGGGCAGGCAGTTTCCTATCAGGAGGCTGAGACGCTCCTTTTACGGTTAGGGTTTGATGTCGAGGTAACGGGATCACATCATGTATTCCGAAAGCAAGGATACTATAGAAACGTGTCGATTAAGAGGAGGCCGCAGCTACTTGCCTATCAGATTAGGGACTTACAGGAGGTGTTGAGAGATCATGACTACTAAGAAGAAATTAGATTATTACCTTAATTTAAAGTGGTCCTACACCATCGAGGAAGAGGACGTTGAAGGTAAGCGTATTTTTATCATTCGGGTTAATGAATTGCCCGGTGTCTGTACAGATGCAGAAACTGTGGAAGAAGGAATGCGAGAGATTAGGGATGCCATTAGCGCAGCAGTTAAGCTCTATCTCAAGCAAGGTGAACCTATTCCTGAACCCATCGACAAAGAGCAATTTAAGGGGCAAATAGCTTACCGTACAAGTAGAGAGCGCCATTATCTTCTTGCCAGAGCTGCCAAACAACAGCATAAATCTCTCAGTAAGACTCTTGATATTGTCGTGGATGCTGGGCTTCGCCAACTACGCTTAAATGCTTAAGCAGCAAAAGGGTTGAAAGTCGAGCGCTCTCTTTCTGTGTTTTTGTGAGGCTGCTGGTCGTATTGAACTCTACCAAAACAGCCACAACAGCCTCACCTTGTTGTCTAGACTCTAAATTACAAGCCTGAGTATCTTGTATACTTTGCCGATTTGTAAGGGCGGATAGGTATACCTCGCTATTGACCAATAGTATTTGCGATGGAACGATAACTATTTCCTGTTAATATTGATACTAGGCGGATTGGATCATTCCTATACCCATTCGTGCCCTCACCACCTTGATAGAATCCATATTTTCTAATGTAGTCTATAGTGCCGTACGCTATATTCATAGATTCTCCGGTAGCGATGTTTTTTAACCAAAGGTCACTTGGTAATATATAGGCGTTACTCCTCCAATCTTCTTTAAAATGAAATCCGTATTTTTTAAAACAATCATAAAACCAATCAACTGCGCTTTTGGCAAATAAATTCTCTTGATATCCGCAGGTATCAAATCTTATGGCATTCAACAGTTGAAACCTGGAGCCATTGCCAATTGTATTATTTTGAAGCTTGGCTACATCATAAATCAGAGGGCCATAGCCATGATCATTTATCGGCCATGCTTTTTCAAAAATGGCTTCCAAGTGATTAGCAATTTCGATATGTGTTGTCCCTAAAGCAGACACGGTTTTCCAATCTTTTTGTAAGATATCCTTGAGGTTTTCTGATGCACCGAGAAAACCACTATGGGCAAGGACGCCCGGGCGTGCTCTTCTTTCAATATCGCTGATAGCGATTCCATTAATTTGCTTTAAGCCGCTAATAGACTGAAAGTTATCGATTTCAGTAGCCATAATACGATTTGGGTCAGCTTTGGACAGGATAAAGTTGTCGTATGGAGTTGCCGATAAGTTTTTCAGCAAATAAAAAATAGGGACAGCAATAGCTACGCTCACTAAGCTTGTAGTAATTAGCCTCATAGCCGTTTGTTTTTTTATTTTCTCCACGCTGGATTTAATGTTTTTTGCTATAGAAATGGGTGAATAATCTGACGGTTTTTTAAAGGAGCTTATTCCTAGCGCGGCAAATCCTGTAAGAACGCAAGCCAATGGGAGTATGGGTGCGCCTCGTAGAGAAAAAAAAGCGGCGGAGCCTGCTAAAGCAAGGATACTCCCACCTATTATTTTTAGTTCTAACTTTTCTTTTTTTTTCGGTACTTCGGGAGAGAATAATAAAGATATCCAAAGTTTCGCTGAGTTTATATCTATAGCTGTCATTATTCACCTTGTAAGATTTATGGATATTTTGTCGCCGCGTTAGATTGTATCCTTCACCTTTTAAGATGCAGTAAAGAAAGCATTAAGGTATGAGTTCTTGTGGCAGGTGCTCGTATATGGGAAAAAAGAGAACGGAAGAGGTAGGATTCGAACCCACGGTACCTTGCGGTACTTCTGTTTTCAAGACAGACGCATTCGGCCACTCTGCCACTCTTCCGTAAGACCTTCTTGTATACTCTATAGATCCATATAAATCAAACTTTTTGTCCAATTTACTTACCCTAATTAAGGAACCAGCTTCAAAGTGGTAAATTATTTTTACAATTAATTAACATAGCTGGGATAATGAAACTGTAAGCGATTGAAAGGTAGTTACTTAATACATTGATTGATGATCGACATACATACTATAAATAAGGATGACACATGAGACGGCGAGATGGCGAAGAGCCTACAAACTTGACGATAGTTGAGGCGGTGGAGACTCTATCGAGTATCGCGGACTTAGACTTGGAGCGGGACATTGGAGTGAGCCAGCGCCATGATATCGCGGTAGGTGGAAGGCCTATTACTTACCGGACGGTACACTGGTTGCAGCAAACAGATGCTGATGCCACGCTAGATGTGATTAAAGACACATTTCGAGTCGTCCTGCGTTATGTGCGCAGTTTCTATAAGGAAGAGCACGGCTACCTTACAGACTCGCAAACGGTAGAGGGGATAAAGACTATAATGGTGTTGGTGGGCGAAGCTGCTAAGAAGCTCGACCGTTTCACCAAACTTTTCCACGGTGCGCGTTCTGCCAGCGTGATGAATACCAAAGAATACAAGGCGCTTCAGGAGTTTTATCAGAAGCGAATTGCTCGCAAGATAGATGAGGGCACATTGGGAAAATGGGTGTTGGCGCTAACGGCACCACGCCTGCCCAAAGTTGCTGAAGCTCCGGTGGAAGTGCCTACTGTGGTCGACATGAGCAAGAGGGTGATTGTCGATTTAGATACAGTTAAGAGAGACGCCGAATACGAACTATTTTTCATGCGCAAGGACGATGGAACGCGTTATTTCGGGCCCGCTTTGCTGCGCAATATACGGCTAGTCTGTGACTTTGGGGACTATTTTGGCGAAACCAAGGGTGATGATCCATTGGGGCATTTGGATGTTTGGCGTGACTGGATGTATCAGATTACTGCTAGAAGCATCGTCAAAACGGTTCGCAAGGGAGCTGACAACTTTTACCGCCTATATGCGGCGGAGAAAGATCAGGAGGTCGTAGGTCTAGTGAACTATATGTTGATGTCTCTTTTGCTGGCAGCTAATCCACGCAATCTAAAGCGTAATAGGCCCATCAAGAGCTGTCACCTGTATTTCATAGACTTTCAGAACTTTTTACGAGAGATACTGAGTTCACGCGAGTACCAGAAGTTGGTGGCCTATGCGCCTAAGAAGACGCATAAGCTAGCATGGTGCGTACTGAACCTTATTCATGAAGTTTGTGAGGGGCTTTATGTCCATGCTGTTGGGTACAGTGAGTTTCCTCCGCTTATCATGAACTTGATTGAGAAGGCACGCCGTGCTTTTGTGGTACCTGATGCGGAAGAACCTGTCCAAACCAACTGGTGGGACAGTTTAGGCGAAGACTACAACGCCATGTTGAAGCTGCTTAAGCGTCACCCGAACGGACCCATGTATAAGATTTTGGATATGTTGAAGGATGAAGAGCACCAGTACTTCGATCCATTGGTACAAGATAACATACCCAATCGTTGGTTTGATATGCATATCGGCGACTGGATAATCAATAATGTGCGTATGCCTTCACCTATACGCCAAGATTATATACATAAGGCCATGTGCAATGACGAATTTAAAGGTGTGTTGAGGAGTTACCGCGACACTCCTAATCATGGTAATCACTTGTTATTTAACCTCCAGGATCGCACTTCATGGCTAGAACATAGCCGTTGTGATGTTTTGGAGAGGTTACAGGACAAGAGTGATTTTTCCAGTCATTTGCGCGTAGTCACCTTGGCAACACACACTGACTTTTACCAGCAAGTAGCCCCTTACCATGAAGCTAACCATGCTGAACCCTTTATGGAGCAGCTGTTAGATCATATGACTGGTGATGGCAGTGGTTACTTCTTCCCCGATTCGATACGCAAAGGGTTGAAGTCTGACTTCCTATCAGATGTGATAAAAGGTGTTCATGAGGTGTTTTACGGTGCTCGTAACATCTTGTTGCGTCGCGAGCGGCTAGACTTCATTCAGCTGGTGCACATGTTTGTATCGCTGAAGGTCATGGAGATCGTTAAGCCGGAGAGCATCAGCTTCACCTGTAAAGACGGTGTTGACATCGGTAGTTCGTACAGTGCCCTGCTGTATGGCATGTTGAAGCTGTTTAATCGTGATGAGATGACAGCACGAGACACCGAATACTTGTACCTTATGATGTTTGGGCCCCCGCTGTTCATCCGTGAACGAGCAATGTTGCCTGAACACTTCCATAGGGCTTTAGGAGCCCTAAAGGCTATAGCTTTGGCTCGGGAAGAGCATGGTTTTTCTGCGTTCCGTCGTGCTTTAGACACGCACTTAACAAAATTATACACGTTACCTATGTTGGGAAGTGACACAGCAATTCCCGAGCCCGTTCAAGTTTTGTACTAGAGGGAGATTTAACGCAAAGACGCAGAGGCGCAGAGAAGAGATGCCTTCTTTGCGCCTCTGCGTCTTTGCGTTAAAATTTCTCTTCTTAGAAAGCGTAAACTTTAGCGTACTTGCTATTCAAGTAGTTGATGAATGGATCAGCGTTGATCTCCTTCCCTGTAACTTTCTTCAACAGTTCTGGAGCAGTATAGGCCTTGCCGTGCTTGTGGATATTATTGCATAGCCATTCGCGGACGAAAGCGAACTCACCTTTGGCTATGGTCTCTTGCCACTTGGGGTTAGCCGCCTCAAATGTTTCAAAGAGTTGTGCTGCGTAGACGTTGCCTAGGGAATAGGATGGGAAGTAGCCAAAGGCACCCAAGGACCAATGGATATCTTGTAGGCAGCCTTGTGAGTCGTTTTTAGGCACGACACCTAATAATTCTTTCATTTTAGCATTCCAGGCTTCCGGCAGGTCGCGAACTTTCAGAGAACCCTCAATCAGCTGCATTTCTAACTCATAGCGCAGGATAACGTGCAGGGTATAGGTCACTTCATCAGCCTCAACACGGATAAGGGAGGGCTGTACTTTGTTAATTGCCCGCCAGATATTTTGCGGGGTTGTTTTCGCGAAATGTGTCGGAAAATGCTTTTGCAGCAAGGGCAAACCGAATGTCCAGAAGGGCTGGCTAAGGCCTATGCGTGTTTCCCAGAAGCGCGATTGACTCTCGTGGATGCCGTTGGAGATAGCTTCTCCTAATGGCGAGCCGTATTCCTCGGCGGGCAAATTTTGTTCATACAGTCCATGGCCGAATTCATGCAAGGTGGTAAGGATGTTTCCTACAGCATCTGTAAGGTCTACACGCGTGGTGATTCGGCTGTCGGTGGGGTGGCTGGCGCTGGAAAAGGGATGTGTGGAGATATCTAGACGTCCACACGTCATATTAAAGCCAACAAACTTTAGCAAGTCAGTTGCTAACTCCATCTGTTGCTGTTCAGGGAAGTGACCTTTGATGATGGAATCATCTACTTGCTTGCTTGCCGTGATCTTTTGCAGCAAGGGAACGATTGCCTTTCTTAGCGTACCAAAGAGCTTACTGATATCTTTGGACGGCATATAGGGTTCAAAAAGGTCTAGCAGAGCGTCGTAGGGGTGTTCATCATAGCCTAGGAGGTCCGCCTTTTTGCGGCAAAGGTTGACAATCTTCTCTAACCAAGGGGAGAAGCTGCCAAAATCATTATCTAGGCGCGCGGCACGCCAAACAACAGAGGCATCGGACGTAACTTTGGTAAAAGTCTCGACAAACTTTCTGGGCAGTGCGGTTGCGATGCGAAAGTCACGTTGCCATTCACGAACAGCAGCAGTTTGACGTGGGCTAAGGTCGGCGCCATTTTCCGCCAAATTGTTCAGTGCTTTGCGGTATTTAGTGTTTGTGCGCTTTTCGTGGATCATTCCTGCTAGTAGCTTGCGCTGTTCTGAGCGTATTTCCGCCGCTGCTTCAGGCATGTAGGTTTCGGCATCCCAACCTAGGTGCGCGGTGATTCCATCGAGTATTTTAGCTTCACGGGATTGATTGAATAGCTTTTGGTATAAGTCTGTCATGATGATTCCTTATTCATAGACAAAGTGTCTTTTTATACGCGGTCCTAGGCAGGAAATAAGTTCGTGAGCGACTGAGCCGCCATGGGCAGCCAGTTCTTCCGGAGCCAGGTAGTGGCCTTGATCGTTGATGCCGAAGATGAGTACTTCGTCGCCCACCTGTGCTTCGGGAATGTGTGTGATATCCACCATCATGTAATCCATGCAAATGGTGCCTATCATGGAAGCCCTTTTGCCTCGGATCATGACCTGTCCTTTGCCGCTATAGTGACGATGTATTCCATCGAAATAACCCAGCGGTAGAATGGCTATTCTCTCATTAGGCTGCTGGATACGGTAAGCGCGGCCATAACCCACGGTCTCACCTTCTCGGCATTGATTGATGCCCGCAATGTGTGACTTTAATGAAAGCGCTAGTTTTAGATCACAGCGTGTTTGTGTTTCCGAGCCGTGCAGCCCGAAAATTGCTAGGCCTACTCTGACCATATTGCAAGCAGGGAAATTATGTCTTAACACAGCGGAGGAGTTGGCGGCATGTCGCCAGCGTACGGAAATTCCCTGACCCTCAATGCACTTTATCACTGTTTCTAGCAGGGCATACTGCTGACGGGTAAACTGATCGGCCTCGGGTGATTCTGAGCAGGCTAGATGAGTAAACACACCTTCTAGCTGTAACGATGGGTGTTCTGCGATTAGCGCAGCCAGCTCTAGCGCATCTTCAGGGCGGCACCCTAACCTTCCCATTCCTGTATCGATATTCAGGTGCACTTTGGCCTGTTTTTGTTGAGCAGTGGCTTCTTTGGCTAATGCTTCGATCAAGGCACGGCAGCTTACGCCAACCTCTATTCCCCAATGAACCGCCAATGCTGCCTCGATTGGAAGAGCATTTAGGCTAAAAACTGCTTGTGAAGCACCTGAGCGCTTCAGGTTAACGCCTTCATCGACAAAGGCAACACCCAAAATATCGACTCCACAGGTCTTTAGAAAGGTCGCCATGCGAATCTCTTCCGTGCCATAGGCTAGAGCCTTCACCATCACCATCACACGAGTGTAGGGGGCTAGCTTAGCTCTAATAGCCTGAATGTTCTGCTTAACTGCAGCCAGATTTACTGTGTAAGTGTTTAGCGCAATCGGTTCCATGCCGACAGAGTACCTTAAGTTGCAATTTCTTAATACCGTGTTTACGTACCTTTGATCTTTCTTTGCTATGCTTGTAATCATTATTGATAACAGGTGGTGAAATGGGAGTATTATGTGCGACGCAGTCTAATTGGATGCATCCAACTAGCGAACTAATAATTAAAGCTCAAGACCTAAAAAAAAGCACAGATTTTATTGACCGTGAGATTTGTTCGCGGACTGTGGCTATCTCCGCCATTGGTTGTTCTACCATTGAAAGCATCGGCGAATTGGCCGTGGCTGGAACATTAATGACCTGTGCAGCGATTCGCACACCGGTATGTTATGGACTGAGAGCTCTCTTTGTCGCTACTTGGGTGGTTATTGGAGTTTTGTGCGAGCAAGCTCTTGTAAAGAGCCCTATTCGATGGGTACAATTTGTTGTGTTGCAGGTTATGCTGGGCTTTAATAGTCCTGGCCATTGGGTAGCTCAGTGGAAGCTTTGGGCGCGTATACTGCATTCCATGGGTGAATTTGCCAATGGCTGTGCTGCCTACGCTGATCAGATTGAGAGGGCGGTCGATCGCGTGGCTAGTTGGGAGCACGGGAAAGATCACTTAAAGCGAGCCTCTTCTCTGGCAATATTTGCTATCACAGCAACAGCAGCTTCTGCTAGTCCAGAGCGTCTAGCTAGTAAATATCAGCGGGCTGTTGAGCCTTTGCGCCATCGTGGTGGGCTTCTTAGCCGCATAGGCTTATGCCTCTACCAGCACAGGCGTTTAGTCGCCACCACTACATTGCTAGCCGCGGGTGCTATCGCACACCTGAATATGCCTGGAGCTGCTGAGCGGGTGGAGCTCGCTAAAATGTTGACGGACGAAGGTCTTAAGCACGCGGGTACAGCTTTCACAGCAACGAAGGACTGCGTCGTATGGAGTGCAGATAAAACCCTAGGGGAGGCTTGGAGATACCTTACCAACAAGCCTGATTTTCATCAGTTCAATGCGGCGATAAAAGAATTAAGAGATGAGTTGGCCCACATAAAGGCCCAGCGATAGGTAGGGATTAAATTTGAGAGCGGTGACAAGTCACCGCACTCAATATTTCCTGAAGAAGCAAAAAACCCCTTTACCAATTCTTAACGGAATGGTGTTATTTTAAATCGCTTTGTAAGAGAAGCTATGGAGAGAAAATGGCGGATTTTGCCCTTACAGTGCGTGGAGCTCAGTCATGGGTACCCATTTTGGGTAGTCCTACTGTTGCGTTGGCTCGGTGTGTTGAGCATTGTCGGGACAAAAATGGAAGCTGGTTTCAGCGCCAAGTAGTATCTCGTAGCGCTTGCGTGGCGGCTGTTGGAACCGCGATGTTAGAATCCTCAGCGCACATTCTTATGTCTGCCGGAACCTGTAGCGGTGTTGTTGGACGAATAATGATACGTGCATTCAACCGCTTTATTGCTGGTGCTGTTGCTGCGGTCTGGGGCATGGTTTATGGTGGCATGATCTCGCTTAACGTCACTGTTTGGTTACGTCGTATCATCATTAACGTCGTTTTGTTCTCCCGCGATATCAGTATTGCTTGGGAGCATTGGATGGAGCGTCGTGTCGCCGCGACCGATCTTCTATGGCTTAGCACACGGTTGTGGGCTATGGCTTTTAGGGTTGATACGTTTATGCGCCAAGGTTTAAACATGACGCGAGTAGCGCATCACGCCAATCAGAGTTGGCACTATTTAGTCTTTGCTGCGCAGAATGCTGCTATCGGAGTTACAAGCCCTGACGAGTTAGTAAAAAGCTGCAAGGATCATCAGTTAGGTAAGGGAATGCCCCCACGCTCGCTGGCGACGCGTATATGGAAGGTCATGATGCGGCATAAATGGAAGACTATGGTACTGACCTTCGCGGCCTGCGCGGCAATGGATTATGCAATACGTAAGCCGGACAACTTCCAAGAATACCTAACGGATTCTGGTAATCGCGCAATGATTGCTGGCGGTTGGTTAATGTCTCACAGTTTTGGCATTCTTGTGGATGTTAAGCACGTGTTAGCTAGCATTAAAAATTGGGTTCCTAAAGATTTGGAACTTAAAGAACTACAAATCGATAATCTAAAGCTCGACATAGCGCTGAAGAAAAATCAGTTGAAGGCTTATGGTGAGATTGAGTTCGACAAGATTTTGGGTAGAAAAACTCAATATGCTGCTCTTGGAGTGAATGTCAACGAAGCGTCAGATAGTTCCAACTGGCTACGGCAGTGGCTGCCATTATAGGTGCGATGATAGCGATAATGGGACTCATTAGCTGGCTTTGCGTCAGCGTGTAGCCCACGCTCAGAATAATGAAGAGTGTAAAGAGTCCAAAGAGGCTACCTGCAAATACGTAAAAGACACGTAGTGGCCTTCTGTGTGCTACACAGAAGGGGGCAGGAGCCAGTAGAGCGATCAGGCATAGCCATGGCATCGCCAATTTCTTATAAAAGGCTGCTTCCGTCTGAGCTTGTTCATAGCTGATGTTGTCGCTGGAATGCGGCAAGCGGCTCCACAGCTGTGTTAGCGAACGTTCACTGGGCATAGTGATCGTTTCTGTTACCTCATCAGGATTTAGCTTCATATCTAGCGGAAGGTCAGCATAAGTGGCGACAGGGACAAGTGCGCCGGTATCATCACGCGCTAGTCTCTCGACAGCATAGCCTGTGGGTGGGGTTGTATCAGGATCGAGATAGTTGATGCGATAGACATCATCCAATGACCTAATCCAATAGTTTTTCACAAACTGGTTGCGCGCTCGATCGTAATAAAGATAGAGAAGACGGCTGCCATCTGCCAGTACCATTTTGTGGACGATTTGTCTGCTTCCGTGGCTATTTTGTATGGAGTAGGTGTCCTCCATTTTGGAGATCCATTGCATCGATGCGGGAACAAGAAATTGGGTGGAGAGGTAGATGGCGAAGGTCGCCGCAGTGCCCACCCAAACTAGGGGAGTCAGCAGTTTCATAAAGGTCACACCAGCGGCGCGCATTGCCATGATCTCTTGCCGCAGGTTCGACTGACAGAGAGTATTGATACCGGCGATTAGCAAGGCAAAAGGCATAAGGATGTCTAGTCTACTGATGAACATATACACATAGTAAAGGGCTAGGTCGTAAATGGATAAGTGCAGGCCGCTAGCTCGGCTTGTGTAGTCGATCAGGATATAGAGTCCAAATAGTGTGGAAAGAACCAGGGCGAACATGCGCAGAAGTTGAAAGAGGTAGTGGCGATGTAGGATAGTCATGCTTCACGCCCTTCACTGACATGTTTCAAAGCTCGGCAACATAAGGTAATGATGATGGCGTGCGGTAGAAGGTAAAGGGCTATGGCAGTGCCCATGTGGCCATGCAGGCCTTTGGCTGTAAAGTAACACACTAAAAAGCCTGTGGCTAAGATAAGAACCCATGTGAGGCCACGCTGTACTTGGCGAGGCGTTAGGTGCATTCCAAAGGCGATACCCATTAAGGTAAAGGTAAAGACGGAAATAGCTAGAGAGACGCGCCGGACTATCTCGCTGTCAACGGCTGCTAGTTGTTTTTTTAATTTACGGAGATCCCGAGAATCAATTCCTTCTTGCTTGGCATTGCTAATAAGGTTTCGGTATTGAGTCCCACGCATAAGCAACAGTGACATTTTCAAATAGTCATCTTTTGGGTGGAGCGAGGCATTGCCCATTAATTGTGATAGGTCTGGCGTTGGTAGAGTAATGTGGGCGGCGTTTTCTATTAGCAGCCGATCATATTCCGCTGCTTCGCCGGACTTTAGTGAGGAAATGATAGTAATATTGTCGGCGCTAAGGGATTCCGATGTGGAAACAAGGTGTTTTGCTAGAAACAGATTAAGGTCTTTGTTGCGCGCATTGTAGCTGGCAACCAGGAGGTTTTTAGCCTCTTCCCCCGTGGCCAGGCCACCTTCAGCGTGAGCATAAATGCCTTTCATCCGTGTTAACTTTTCATTCTGAAGAAGTATCAACGGGTTCAAAGCTTTTATCTCGCGCTTAAGCACGCGTTTCATCAGGTGTGAATGCGTTGCCATTTCAGAGATAATATAAAAATTGCCAATGCTCAGAAGCGTGGCCATCAATAGCAGAGGAGTCGCAACATGGGCAAGACTATAGCCACAGGCCCGCAAGGCTGTCAGTTCATAGGTCCCTGAAAGCCGCTGCATCAAGATAACAGTGGAAATCAGTGCTGCAATGGGTATAGCAATCGGCAGTATGTACGGAATTTGATACACAATAAAACGTATGACGTAAGGACTGGAGGCTCCAAGGGCAGCGAACTGGGCTATTTCGTCCATGCGCGTTGTTAGCAATATCGCTATGAACGATATGACGCATAGAAACAATACTTTTAGGTACTGACCTAGTAAAAAACGCCAGACGGTGGGCATCAATGATTCTCAGTGGCTATTGGGGACTCAAGCATACATTAAAACCGCGTTTTGATACAATTATTAGCGGAAGGGACACAAGAGACCTTAGGGACGCTAAGGTTCTCATGTCCTATGTCCCTAATGTCCCTATCGTCCCTAGGGTCCTTTTTTAAAAAAATGCTCCTATGAAACTGAAAAGCAAAAAGTCTTGTCACCTCGATGTGCTGGTTCAGGAATTTCTGAAGCAGCATCTAGATAGATCACGCCCTGTTTTGTTGGGGCTGTCCGGTGGCGCTGACTCCCTGGCTCTCTTTCATTTACTGTTGCGCTATCGCGATCGCTGGGGTTTAGACTTACACATTGCTCATGTTGACCATAGATGGCGTTCAGAAAGCGCTTTGGAAGCTGCCCAGATCCAGTCTTGGGGGCAACAGCTTAATCTACCTGTGCACATAAAGGTGCTTCAAGATGGTAAACCGACTCACAACGCTGAAGACATCGCACGCCAGGCTCGTTTGGCTTTCTTTGATCTTGTGTGTGAAGAGACTGGTGGCCAGGCTGTAATGCTAGGGCATCACGCCGATGATCTGGCCGAGACTGTCTTAAAGCGACTTTTTGAGAGCGCTGCTGTTACTCGAGTATGCGGCCTTAGGCCTGTTTCGGATGTGGAAGGGATTGTTTTATGGCGGCCGTTGCTAAAGGCGCAGAAGAGAGAATTACTAACTTTCTTACAGAATCATGAAGTTACATACTTTGAAGATAGCACAAATTGCGATCCTAAGTACCTTAGAACGCGCTTAAGAAACGATTTGTTGCCGCAGCTATCTACTGCCTTCGGGAAAGATATCTCTGCTGGATTGTGTTCGTTGGGGGAGGAATGTGAAGATATCTGTGACTATTTAGATGAACGGACCAGAGTTTATCTCGAGCAGGGATTGGAGGTCGATCTATCAGGCTGTAAGTATGAGGTTGAAGTAAAGCATGTGTTGCGGCAGCTATGTCGGCGTGCTGGCTTTAGTCTATCGCGCGAGGCATTGAAGGATGCCTGTCAACAGGTATTGGCAGGCTCATTCAAAAAACAGTTTATGACTGGCCGGCACAGTGTTTTAGTGCACGGCGGCAAGGTCAAGATTCAGTAGCTCTTGAACAGAGCTGTAGGTTGTTCTTAGGCCCTCTTCCAAGGTCGTTTTTGCTATCCATCCCAAGTTATTAATGCGCGTGACATCTAGTACTTTTCTTGGCGTTCCATCTGGCTTAGAGCTATCCCAAGCGATGTGGCCGTTGAAGCCAACGATGTTAGCGATGAGCTGCGCGAGAGCAGCGATGGTGATCTCTTTACCCACGCCAATATTGATGAGTGGTGGAGTCGCTAACGTGGGATCGATCAGCGGGTCATATTGTTCTCTGGGCAGATTCATTAGATGAACCGCGGCTGCAGCAAGGTCTGCGCTATAGAGAAATTCACGCTGTGCCGTGCCTGTTCCCCACAATATGACTTCGTCCGCGTTGCTTTCCTTGGCGAGGTGCATTTTACGTATCAGAGCAGGGATAACGTGTGAGTTTTCCGAGTGGTAGTTATCGCCTGGGCCATATAAGTTCGTTGGCATAGCAGCTAAAAAGCGCGTGCCATGTTGCCTGTTATAAGACCAACATGTTTCAATTCCGGCTATCTTGGCAATGGCATAAGGACGATTGCTGAACTCCAGCGGGCCGGATAGAAGATATTCTTCCTTTTGCGGCTGCGGGCAGTCGCGTGGATAGATGCAGGAGGAGCCTAGAAACAAAAGACGGTCGACGCCATGTTGTGCTGCCGCATTGATAATATTGCATTGAATCATCAAGTTGCGATACACGAAATCGGCGGGGTAGGTGGCGTTAGCATGAATGCCACCGACTTTGGCAGCGGCCAAAAATACGTACTGCGGGCGTTCCCTCTCAAACAAAGACTGCACCTCAAATTGGTCTGTCAGATCACATTCCGACGATGACAAGCCGAAAAGATTATTGTAGCCAAGCTGTTGCAGCTGGTGCCAAATAGCTGATCCTACGAGTCCCTTGTGGCCGGCGACATAGATCTTTGCGCTGAGGGGAATGTGGTTCATACCGTTACCGTTTCGGTTGCTTTATGGTGGCGAGTTGTTTCTTTCAAATCTTCACGAACCATTTCCGATACAAGTTCGGAGAAAGTTGTCTTCGGTTGCCATCCAAGGACTGTGCGAGCTTTCGTGGCATCGCCTAGAAGTGTTTCTACCTCAGTAGGGCGGAAATAGCGCGGGTCGACACTAACGACTAGTTTGCCATTGAGGGCAGCGCCTAGGCCGCTATTACAGCGAGCGATACCTACTTCGTTAATGCCTTCGCCATCCCATTCGATTTGAACATCGAGTTCAGCGAATGCTTGTTCTACAAAGTCACGGACGGAGTATTGTGTTCCCGTGGCTATGACAAAATCTTCAGCTTTAGTTTGCTGCAGCATCAGCCATTGTGCTTCTACATAGTCGCGAGCGTGGCCCCAATCGCGTTTAGCATTTAGGTTGCCAAGGTAGACGCGGTCCTGCAGACCAAGGTAGATCTTGGCAATTGCCTGAGTGATTTTGCGTGTGACGAAGGTTTCGCCGCGAACAGGGGATTCATGGTTAAATAGAATGCCATTGCATGCGTAGATGCCGTAAGCCTCGCGGTAGTTGACAGTCGTCCAGTAAGCATAAAGCTTTGCTGCGGCGTAGGGAGAGCGAGGATAGAATGGCGTTGTCTCGCTTTGTGGTGTTTCAGTAACTAATCCATATAGCTCAGACGTAGAAGCTTGGTAAAAGCGTGTCTTGCTCTCTAAACCCAGAATGCGGATAGCTTCCAATAGTCTTAGTGGCCCAAGAGCACCAACATTTGCAGTATACTCTGGATTGGCAAACGAAACAGCTACATGGCTTTGTGCTGCCAGGTTGTAGATTTCGTCAGGTTGCACCTTTTGAACCACGCGAATTAGGCTGGTAGCATCGGTAAGGTCGCCATAGTGCAGGAAAAACCGCTGACTAGGCGTATGTGGGTCTTCATAGAGATGATCAATGCGAGAAGTATTAATGATGGATGAATTTCTTTTAATGCCATGAACCTCATAGCCCTTTTGCAATAACAATGCGGCTAGGTAGGAGCCATCTTGGCCAGTAATACCTGTGATCAGAGCTTTCTTCGTCATTATCTCTCCCCTTGGAATGACAGCTAAGTTAGCACGGATCACAAAAAAGGCAAAGAGGGAAGAGGAGGAGATTTTAACGCAAAGGCGCCAAGGCGCAAAGAGGAAATATTTTCTTAGCGCCTCTGCGTCTTTGCGATTAATTCCCAAATTAATCTCTAAAATTGTCCTATTTTTGTTTATGATGTTGCCCTCTTGCTGTCGAATCGTTATATGTGGTAGAATCGAAATTTGCGCATCGAGAGGTGACGCAGTATGATACCCTCTTTATATAGGTAGTTATGGACGGTGATAACAAAGAAACTAAGAAAGGTTTTCCAAACAGCTTAGTTCTGTTTCTAATGGCAGCAGTTTTGCTGGTGCTGATGGTACAGAATTTTTTGGATACCAAGCCAGCACAAGTCTCCTTTAGCTATCAGCTTGAGCATCTTGTGAATTTGGAACTCATCCAACCGGAAGAGAGCCGCAAGATAGCTCTTAACGATAACTTGGTCACTTTTAGCGGCAAATTCCGGCAGCGTATCACCGAAGAAGGTAAAGCGCGCTACAAGTACCTGGAGCTATTGAACAATAACCACGAGCTACGTTTGTCGATGCAAGATCTGCAGGCAGACTTGGCTCAGCTGCGTGAGCGTATTACCTCCGCGGGTGATTGGTTCTTGTATTTGAGCGGCATACCCATACCTGCCAAGGGCTATGTCATCGTCGATGATCTGTACAACACGTTAGATCATAATTACAGTGTTGTGATCAGTGAGTTACCCCCAAAAAATATCGATAGCTATAAAGATCTCGAGAAAGAGCTAGCTGGCCTTCGCACGAATCCTACCGCGAATGAGCTAAGCGCCTTCTCTAAGTCCTTGGCGGTATTACTGCGTAACTTTCGCTCGCCAATTCTTGGTATTGGCAATGTGCCAATGAAGCAGCAGCTCGATCAGCTTGATCAGCAGCTGACGCAGGCTGAGAATTCTGAGTCAGGCACTAACGAACGTTTAGGCGTCTACACCAATGTTATGAGCGCTTTGGGCGGCGTAATCGCTGACCTAAATGTCGAGGAAGACCATCTACGACTTACCAAACTGCGAAGCGTCCGCGCTTACCGTGATCAATTGGATAAATTCGAGACTCTTTCCTCCCATCTGGAAGAAAATCAGCTACAATTAGACAAAACACGCGAGAATGTAGCAGAGGTTATTTGGTTCTTCAACAACCAAGAGCTCTCTACAAAGCAGCTGGAAAAGCAGGATCCCGAGGTTTTCCACCAGTGGTTCCTTCACGCACAAGAAGAATGGGAGAACTTCCCTGAAAACCGCGGTGGTGTCTTCCGTGCTCCTGACCAGCCATTGAATCTCGTGTTGGAAAAGACCTTTAAGAGCCAAGAACCAGCCATAAACTATGGCAGCTATCTGTTCACACTAATGCCAGTGTTGTTGGTTTTATTGGTGCTTTACTTCCTATTCTCTCGCCAAATGAAAGGCGTGGGCAATAGCGCTATGAATTTTGGTAAATCCCCAGCTCGTATGATGGCAAAAGGCAGTACAAAGGTAACGTTCAAAGACGTTGCTGGAGTCGACGAAGCTATCGAGGAGCTGCAAGAGATTGTCGAGTTCTTGAAGGCGCCACATAAGTTCACTTCTTTAGGCGGACGTATCCCCAAAGGTGTATTATGTATCGGACCTCCAGGAACTGGTAAGACTCTAATCGCCAAGGCTGTTGCCGGCGAAGCTGACCGTCCATTCTTCTCTATTTCCGGTTCAGACTTCGTCGAGATGTTTGTTGGTGTCGGTGCTAGCCGTATCCGCGACCTTTTTGACCAAGCCAAGAAGAATGCTCCATGCATTATCTTTATGGACGAAATTGACGCTGTAGGTCGCCATCGTGGCGCCGGTATTGGTGGTGGTCATGATGAGCGAGAGCAAACACTGAACCAGCTTCTGGTTGAGATGGATGGCTTTGACACCAACGATGGTGTTATCTTGATGGCAGCGACTAACCGTCCTGACGTTCTTGATAAAGCCTTGTTGCGTCCAGGACGCTTTGACCGTCGTGTTGTCATCAATCTGCCAGACATCAAAGGTCGTTTTGATATCTTAAAAGTTCATGCACGTAGAATTAAGTTAGATACATCCGTAGATCTACTAGCTGTTGCAAGAGCGACTCCAGGAGCCAGCGGTGCTGACTTAGCTAACTTGTTGAACGAAGCCGCACTACTTGCAGCTCGTCGAGGTCGCACAGCGGTGACAGGACAAGAAGTCAGCGAAGCACGCGATAAGGTATTGTATGGCAAAGAGCGTCGCAGCTTAGAGCTTGATGATAATGAGAAGAAAACCACTGCCTACCATGAATCAGGACATACAATTGTTGGCTTGGTTGTGGAGCATGGAGATCCCGTTGACAAGGTCACCATTATTCCTCGCGGAATGTCACTCGGCGCGACGATGTTCCTACCTATAAAGAACCGTGTAAGCTACTGGAAGAAAGAGCTAGTCGACCAACTAGCGGTTCTGATGGGCGGTCGTGCTGCGGAAGAGGTCTTTATTGAAGACGTTTCCAGTGGTGCACGCCAAGACATCGAACAAGCGACTTCCGTTGCCCGCAGCATGGTTTGCGAATGGGGCATGAGCGATATTTTAGGCACTGTAGCCTATGATGAGCGTGCGGACTCCGGTCAATACCTCGGTATGACAGGATATCACGAGAAGAAGTACTCTGAAGCAACAGCGCAACGCATTGATGAAGAAGTACGACGTCTTGTTGACGAAGGTCACGCTAGGGCCGTTGCCATCGTTAAAGAACATGCCGATCAGGTGAAGGTAATGGCTGAGATGCTCATTGAATTCGAAACTCTCGATGCCGATGACGTGAAGCTAATTCTCGCCGGAACATGGAATACTGAAGAAAAACGAGCGCGACTATTGCTAGCCGACGAACGCTTCAAGAAGCCCAAGGCCACTCCTCCGCCACCTCCGCCACAGCAGGAGGCTGGCAGCGATGAGAAGCATCCGCCGCCAATCACACAAGGCTCCCTAGCCTAGTCTAAATGGGACGTAAGTGGACTGAGTGGACTGGGTGGACGTGATAAACCTAAGTCCACCTAGTCCACTAAGTCCATATCGGCATTTTCATATGTCCCGGGCCATGGACCATTTCCCCACCCTGAAAGGCTGTTAAAGTAATCAAAATTGCCAGCACGATTAATGCGATAAGGTAAGCTATATGGCTGCCTTTGTAACGCAGAAACAAGGCGATAGCTAACACCACCGTCGCTGAAATCGCGAATGCTACATGCAGTGTTAGGTAGGGGGTCAAGCTGCCTCCTATTCTGCCACTAAAGGCCCAGCCTGTCAGAAGAGTGGGAATCATCAGGAAAGCTGCCGAGAGTAGCATAAAGTCAGCAGCGCTTTGATAGAACGAATCCTTTTTCCAAATATAGATCGCTTGGGCTAACAAGGCGAAAATGATCAACGCAATGGGATAGTGAACCAACGCAGGGTGAAGATGTCCGGACCAGCGTATCCACTGTTCAAGTGTCGACAGATTATGCTGTTGAGATCCGTGAGCGAGTAGAGTGGCTAGGTGGGGCATAGAGTACTCCTGGCTAGTTAAATTCATCCTAGAACAGCAGATCCTATTTTCCTACAAGTTTCAAAGTTAGTTTACTTATTATTCAAAAATGAGATATGATTAGAATCTATTTAATAATACTAATAAGGTAATTATAGCTATGAAAGTTAGTAGCGTTGGGCATGTCCCTGATATCATAAATCCCCAAAGATCATGTGCTAGAGAAAAGTCTACATTTTGTCTTTTAGCTGAATCTTGCCTCGGTTGTTGGAAGCCATTGGCAGATGGCCTCTTGCGCACAGCGCGTTCTACGATGCAGATTACCTCATCGCTGGTCTGCCTTTCGTGGTATACCCTTCGTGGACATCGCTTTGATCAAAGGCCTAGATACTGCTCTACTCCAGATACTGCCCGAGACTTGCTGAAGCATTCTCGCAATGATGGATACCTGGTTTTTGAAAACGATTTTATTGAATCATGTGAGGGCTTTCACACAATCGTTGGCGATGTCTCTGAGGAGATTAGCGAATATATAAACACTAAGTTCCCCAAAATTCCCACTGTGAGCAAAAAGGACTTTCTATTCACCTGTTCGGCGAAGGCTAACAAAGGCATTCACCAGGTATTTGCACAGTTTTTTAGTTCAGATAGATTGGAGCTGATGGCCGAAGAGGCTTCTAGCTTAGTCCAGGGATCCACCACCGATTATGCTGACCAAGGTGTATTGTTATTGCTAAGAAATGACCATGGTAATGATTTGGTCGACGCTTTGCGACGGGCTGGATATTCGGAAGCTACCTGTTTCAGTATGCTTTGTATTGCGCTTGATGCCAACCGGCAGATTGTGCCAATTATCGATTTCGCATGGCAACAGATCAAGTACAATCCTGGGCTTGGCCAGGCTATAGTTGAAGAAATAGAGGGTTTACAGGCCAGGGGATTATCTTTTGCTCAGGCGGCTCAAGAGAGTAATAAACTCCGCAATACTATTCTGGAGGCAGTTCGCTTTGATGCTAAAGGCATGCGTTTACGTCGACATACCAATATGGGAGAGAGTTTTGCAATCCCTCAAGGTAGCTTTGCGTTTAACGAGGCCTATGTTGGGGTAGGTCCATATGCATTTAATCCTGGGCGATTTAATGCTCTTGGGAACAACCATTGGCCGAAACTATCGTTCTTACCTTTTGGCAGTGGCCCTAATCAGTGTTTAGGTTGGAGATTGCCGAAAATCATGATCACACAGAGGCTAGCTCAAAAACTCGTGAGTGAGGACTTTAAGCGACTTGAAGCATAGTGATGGCTTCTGGTCCTTTTCGTCGTTTAGGTCCTTAAAAAACACTAAAGTTGATGACATAAAAAAACTAGGGCGGAGTTTTCACTCCGCCCTAGTTTAACTTGGCTTAATTCAACCTACTACTAATCTAGAAGTGCCTTACGGCTTAGACGTAATTGACCACGTTCGTTGATATCTAACACTTTCACGTTGATGGCGTCGCCTTCCTTGATCAGGTCACGAAGGTCTTGGACGCGCTCGTGAGCAAATTCAGAGATATGGCAGAGGCCTTCTTTACCTGGAAGTACTTCTACGAACAGACCAAAAGGCACAATGGAGGTAACTTTACCGTTATAAGTAGCGCCCACTTCGATTTCAGAGGTGATGCCACGAATAATTGCTTTGGCTTTCTCGATACCTTCGAGGTTAGGGGAGGAGATGCTGATAAGACCTGTGTCGTCTATATCGATCTCAACGCCTGTTTGCTCGATGATGGCGCGAATTTGTTTACCACCCGGCCCGATAACCTCACCGATCTTGCTTGGCTTAATGCGCAATGTTTCGATGCGTGGTGCGTGATCAGCCAGTTGCTTGCTAGATGGGCAGGCTGCGATCATCTTCTCGAGGATATGTACGCGGCCTTCCTTAGCTTGAGCTAGGGCATGGCGGATGATCGTGGTGGTAATGCCTTCGACCTTGATGTCCATCTGGAAGGCTGTGATACCTTCAGCGTCACCGCAGATCTTAAAGTCCATGTCACCCAGGGCATCTTCAAGGCCCAGGATGTCGGATAGAATAGCAAATTTCTCACCTTCAAGAATCAATCCCATGGCGATGCCTGAAACGGCGCGCTTAATCGGCACACCGGCATCCATCATAGCGATACAGCCACCGCATACGCTGGCCATCGAGGATGAACCATTGGATTCGGTGATGTTGGATTCGATTCTAATGACGTAAGGGAAGTCTTCTTGCGTCGGCAGGGCTGGTCTTAGCGCTTTTTCAGCGAGCTTTCCATGTCCTACTTCGCGACGGCCTGGTGAGCCAACTCGACCTACTTCACCTACGCTGAAGGGCGGGAAGGTATACTGTAGGTAGAAGCGGTGGCTGCCTTCTCCGTCCAGCGTTTCAAAGCGCTGGGCCATGTTAGCGCCGCCGAGTGTGCAGACTGCCATTGTTTGTGTTTCACCACGGGTAAACAATGTGCTGCCGTGTACACGTGGCAGAAGAGACATTTCAATGTCGATATTACGGATACACTTGGTTGTGCGTCCATCGCTACGTAAACCTTCATTAAGGATCATCTTGCGCAGAATCTGCGACTGATGCTCTTTGAATGCTTTTGCTACGTCCAGAGGTTTATGCGTTGATTCTTTGCCTTCTGGGAGTAGTGTCTCGGTAAGCTTAGTTTTAATCTCCTCAACGCCCAACTCACGTTCTTGCTTCTTAGCAATACGCAGAACTGTCTCAAGGGGCTTGCCCACGATTTCAGCCACAGCATCAACCGTTTCTTTTGGAACGATGCGTAGTGTATCTGTCTTCTTCGGCTTACCGATCTTAACGCGCCACTCTTCGAGGGCGTGGCAGATTGTCTTAATCGCGGCATGACCTGTTTCGATGGCCTCAAGCACTTGCTCTTCCGTTAGGAAGTCGCAGTAGCCTTCGATCATCAATACTGCGTCTTCAGTACCGGCGATGATTAGATCTAGCTTGGATTTCTCCTGCTCGGTAATCGTTGGGTTTACGACGAATTTGCCGTCGATGTACGCAACCTTTACTGCACCGATTGCTTTAAGCAATGGGATATCAGAAACGACTAGGGCAGCTGATGCGGCGCAAATAGCCAAAGGACCCGGAGATACGGTGCTGTCGAACGACCAAACGTACGATAGTAGTTGTACCTCATTATAATAACCCTCTGGGAACATCGGTCTTATCGGGCGGTCAATAAGACGTGAAGTGAGAACTTCTGTCTCTGTTGGACGTCCTTCTCGCTTGAAAAAGCCTCCAACAGTTTTACCTGCTGAAGAGAATTTCTCTTGGTAGTCGACGCGCAGTGGCAAAAAGTCGATGTCTGGCGAGGCTTTTGGCGAGGCGCAGGCAGTGGAGAATAGAACAGTATTGTTGCAACGCACCAGTACGGCGCCGTTGGCTTGGCGGGCTATCTTTCCTGTTTCGAAGGATATTTCATGAGCCCCTACCTTTATAGTAATGACGTGTCTTTCCATGTGAATGATTTCCTTTCCATTCGTAGATGTATATTTGAGTGTATGTAGGAGGGATGTGAGGGGCTAGGCAAGATAGAACTCAGAAAGCACCCTTTAAGGACTCTTCAAAGGTAGTCTCTGATTTCTATACCTAACTTCTCCCATGCCCCTGTATAAACTAAAAAGGCAGTTGCACAGCAACTGCCTTATATTCTCTATCTTCTCAGATTGAGCTTCTTAATCAAAGCCTGGTATCTCTTGGTATCTGTTGAGTTCAGATAGTCCAACAGCCTACGGCGTTGACCCACCAGTTTCAGAAGAGCCAGTCTGGAAGCATGGTCTTTCGGAGCACGTTTTAGGTGTTCCGTTAGCTCTGCAATCCGTTCTGTCAGAATCGCGATCTGGACGTCGGCTGAGCCTGTGTCCTTCTCGTGAAGCTGGAACTTCTTGGTGATTTCTTCTTTAGTACCTTTATCCAACGACATGTAATGTACCCCCTCCCGTTTGGCGTGAAAAGCGGCGGGTTTATTTATTCTAACTTCTTGCAATTTAAGACATGATCATACCATGGATCGGAATTATTAATCAAGTGTAAAGAACGTGCAAAGAAAGATTTTGACGGGTTAGGCTCACACCTTCGTGTCTAATATCACCTCGATATGCGGGGGATATTTGCCGTAGACATCGCGTCGGACCACTACCCGAAACGGTATCGTCACATTGCCTAGGTGTTTCTCCATCATTAACTCGTCCCAAACTTTCTGCTTCAGTTCCTCGTTCACAGGATCGTGGCGGTACTTTGAAAGCAGCTTGCGAATATACTCCTGCTCGCGCTCTCGCAGGATATATTTGCCGTAGAAGGGGTGTTCGTGATGTTGTGTCATGCATCTTTCCTTCTGAAGCTATCTATGCTACAGTTTTACAACTTAACATAGTTGGAATATTTTGATGGAACCTTTTCCTTTTTCTATTAGTCCGACGACGGACGACGAGCGATTTATGTTAGAGGCGCTTAAGCAGGCTTGGAAGGCTGGTCAGGCCGGTGAAGTTCCTATAGGCGCTGTTTTAGTGCATCAAGGTCGTGTGATTTCACGCGGTCACAATCAGGTGGAAATGCTGAAAGATGCCACGGCGCATGCTGAGATGCTTTGCCTGACAGCCGGAGCGGCAGCTATGGAGGCGTGGCGGTTAGCCGACACTGTACTGTACTGTACAATAGAACCTTGTAGCATGTGTGCAGGAGCCGTTTTGCTCTCTAGGGTACCTGTTATTGTTTGGGGTGCTCCCGATGTTCGCCATGGCGCAAACGGTAGTTGGGTGGATTTGTTTGCTAAACAGCACCCTACCCATAGCGTGGAAATACGTAAGGGAATTTTAGGTGATTATGCCGCAACCTTAATTCGTGATTTTTTTCAGCGACGCCGTTTAGAAAATAAGGGAAAAAAAGATGAGGAATAGTGTCGAGACTTTGCTTCAAGAGTTAGTTGAGGGTCAACAGAAGCGCTTACTTAGATTAGGTCGACAGTTTGTTTCAACTTTGACTCCCGAAGATATGCTGCAACCCAATGATTATCCTGAACTCGAGCATAACCCAGCGTTTCGTTACGAGGAAGGTGTTCTGGCGGGTATTCAGTCTGCGCAGATGGCCTTACGAGCTCACTTTAACGATTCTGAGGATTCTTAACGCAAAGGCGCAGAGACGCAGAGACGCTAAGAACTCCTTGGCGCCTCTGCGTCTTTGCGTTAAAATTTCTTATCGAAATCGGCTAGGGTGCGAATTGTTCGTGTCTCGTAGTCGACAAGCGTTTCATTCATCGACTGTTCCCAAAGCAGGTGGCTCCGCGGCGTCGTTTGATTTATCTGACGCAGGCGTTTTAGCACTCGATGTTTGTCTTCTACCATTGCATGTTTGGTTTGCAGGTAGGCTGCTCGGAGGCGTCGAACTTCTGGCGAATCATCAATAAAGTGAGAAAAACGCGTTGCCCCCGCGGCCGCTAGCTGGGTAAGGTGCATTCGGTGCAGGCGATGCTTGGCTGTTAGCCAAACTTGATAGACAGCTTCTGTCTCCACCTTTAACTGCGCTGCGATAAGAATGGATGTCACGCCAAGGAAACCAGCGAAGGATCCCACGATGCCCTTTAGTAGCCAGCAATAACCCAGATAGAGGTCACAGAGGATCCAATGTGGATGGCACAAAAACAGTACACCGCTAAGTATCAGCAAGAAAGCGCCTAGGTTGAAAAACGTCATCTTGTAGAAGAAAACCTTCTTTTTCTTTTCGCTGTAAGGCTGTGCCAGATGATTAAAAATGGTCAAAGACTGCATACGCTTCCCTCCCGAAGTCACGTAGAATACGCAACAGTATACGCATGACACTGATTTTTGTCGAATCACGGGGGAAATCAACTAAACAATAAAAAACCACAGCTCATTAGAACTGTGGTTTTTTGTCAGATGAATCGAACTCTTTACAAGGATTTAGCGGCGGCCTTGCGACGCTTTAGCATAAACGCTATGGTTAGGAACCCTGCGAACAAAAGGTAGGTTGATGGTTCAGGTACTGCAACACCCAAGGTGACTACACGAACCCAATCGCCTGGATCGCCAGGAGGAACTGTCATCGAAGCTGTAAAAGAGTTGCCTACGAAGAAAAAGCCATCCAAAGGCTCAAATCCGCGCCCTGCAAAGGGCGAAGGATAGGTAGTGCCGGGATTCCCTAGAAAGGGGCTAGATGCTCCTTCTAATAGACCGCCGGTATCGCTCATGATCCCAAGAATAATACTGTCAAAGGTCCAGGTAACCGGTCCATGGGAGGTGCTGCCTCCACCAGGGGGATTTAAGAAGAGCATATGGCTACTTACCACTGTGCCGACAGGAATTGTGGCGCCTAGATCCACAGATAGAGGGTCGGTTAGAGTAAAGTTCTGTACCTCGTTGAACCCTTGCTGCACCAAACCAGTGGCACCTAGAGGATCATCTTGTACAGAAGATGGTGGGGAGATTATTACCCCACCATTATTCACGCTCGTGATCGCTCCTTCAAGGTCTATACTGCTTGGTGATGCGAACAGAAACACTCCAATAAAGAAAGCTTGGCTTAGTTTAAACAAACGACTCATATTATGTTCCTCCTGAAAGTGACGGGTTTTTGTTTTGTTTATTAATATGCATTATTAGTGCCAATAAGGTAATGTTTAATTAAATAATTAATTGGTAGTAGAAAAGACGAAAGAGACCTTAGGGACGATTCTAATGCCCCTAAGGTCTAAGGTCGCTAATGTCCCTATTGTCTCTTTCGTCCCTTCTATTTTTGAACAAAAAAAAGGCTGCGACCCTTGGTGGGTCGCAGCCTTTGTTTCAGTCTGCTTGATTAGTTTTTTGCCTAACTAATTTCGTTTACTTGTGTCTTACGACGTTTCAGGAAAGCTGCTAGTGACAGGAATCCACCGAATAACAGGTATGTAGAAGGTTCCGGTACTGCGACGCCCAGGGTGACAACACGGATCCAGTCACCTCTGTCTGGTGGGAATACCACCGTTTTTAATGTGAGTGTGTTACCTACGAAGAAGTAACCGTCAATAGGTTCAAGGCCACGTGTTGCGAATGGCGTTGGATACGCCGTGCCAGGATTGCCAAGTTGCGCGTCTGATGCAAATTCTAGGTTTCCAAGGCCGTCACTCATGACGCCGAGGATAATTCCGTCAAAGGTCCATGATACGTTTCCGTGAGAACCGAACCCGCCAGCAGGGTTTAAGAAGATCATATGACTGCTAACGGTATAACCAACAGGTATGGTGCCTAAATCTGTAGCGATAGGATCTGTGACTAACACGTTTTGTTTCTCGTTAAAACCTTGTTGCATGTCACCTGTTGCCCCACCGGGGTTATCAAAAACAGATGCGGGGGGAGCTATTATAACGCCACCATTGTTCACCCCTGTGATTGTTGCTTCTAGGGATGAGGATGACGTTGCAACTAGAAATAAGCCAGCTAGGCCGGCTTGAGCAATTTTAAACAAACGGTTCATTGCTTTTCTCCTTCTTTCCGTTGCACTACTTTTATAGTTCATTTTTGTAGTGTTAATTTGTGTCGTTCTATGCCTGGGGTACCGCGCTTCAATTAATTCGAGTTGCGGGATGACCATATGATGCAGGTTGCGTGCCAATTGAAAGTAAATGAGTAAAAAAAAGCGGTATGCCCTTGGACGGGTCATACCGCTCCTGCTGGTAGGTAATGGCTCAAGTCAATGGGAGAAGCATCGATTTAAGCCTGCAGGAAAACAATAGTTAGTTAGTGTGTTAAATACTTAACTTAACTAAAGTGAATTATAGATTAAAATTAATTAAAAGTAAAGTGATTACTTGTTCTTTTTGTACTTAGATATTTTACTAAGTCTTCTACGCTCGCGCCAAGATAGAGAGCTTTCCCCTTTAGCGGAGATTTTGGTAAGCATATCGTCTAGGAACTGCTCATCCTCTGCCTGGCGTTGGTCTAGAGGGATTATTTTGCCGTCGTAGGAGCGCTGGGTGACAAATAGGTTTTTGAGAGCTAGAAGACTATTGTCTAGGGGGAGTAGGGGTTCAAAGGGGCTTGATAGCTCCCAAGCCCATAATCCATAAAGGTATCCGACAATAGCGGAAGAGAAGATATAGGCCATATTGACAAGGTCGCCCTGAGAGAGATCGACCAGGAAGATCATGGCAAGGTAGCCGTAGATTAACCACTTTGCCTTTACCGGGATGGTTAGGAAAAGCAGGAACTCCGTTTCGTGATTCAGCATAGACCAAGCGAAAAGCATGGCCAGAATAGGGCCAGTAGCTCCTCCAATGATAGTGTAGTAGCCCGTTGCCATCATGACTAGTAAGGCTGTCAAGGCAGAGACGACAGCGGTTCCTAGGTAGAGCTGCAAAAAATGCCGGGTGCCGTAGCGCTCTACTAGCGCACTGCCGATGACCCACAACAGGTACATTTGAAATAAGACGGAAATAATTAATGACAGAGTGATCCCGTAGCCAAAGCTGTTGTACAAGAAGCTATAGCTGACTAGCTGCCAGAGCATACCATGAGTGATTCCCCAGTAGGATAAGCTTAGAAGAGTATCTAGTGGGACGCCTAGGAGGCTATGTACTAAGCTATCTGTCAAAGCTACAATTATGGTAGTCAGAGTAGTAATAAGGATAAGTACCTTAATTACCTGGGGGGTAGAGGAGGGACCGATACTTTCTTGCAGGCGATGCATAGGTTTAGCTGGGGTTAGGTGCATTCAGTCTTGCATACTGATGAAAAAAAGAAAACCGTTTGTCGAATGAATCGACAAACGGCTTTGTACATGAAGTATTTAGGTTATGCGCGGCTGCGGCGACGGCTCGCAGCAAATAAAGTGAGCACCAAAAATCCGCCTAGAATTAGGTAGGTGCCTGGTTCAGGAACGACGGTGAGTACGCGGATCCAGTCGCCTGGGTCGCCCAACAATCCATCTGTCATATTGACAGTTAGCGTATTACCGAAAATAACGTAGCTATCGGTAATAACTTCCATTCCCCGACCCGAGAAAGGTGCGCCTGGGTAAACTGTAAATGGACTGCCTAGGAAGGGAGTTGAAAAGAACTCTTGGACACCAAAAGGATCACTCATTACCCCTAGGACATTTCCATCAAAGACCCATGTAACACCATTCTGGGTTACCTCTGGGCCTACTGAGTTCAAAAAGATCATGTGGCTATTTACGTGAGTTCCTGGAGGAACTAGAGAAAAAACATCCACCAAAGTAGGGGGGGCAGCTGGGATGAAAACACCCTGAAGCTCATTGAAACCTTGTTGGTGATCATTGGTGACAAAGCCATCCAAAACGGCTGGGGGTGAAGCGATAATTTGACCACCTCCCGCTACACCAATAATACCCGCATTCGCGGCACTAAAAGTAAACAAGCTTGCTACCAATAACGCTTTTACTATTTTCATACTTCCTCCTGGAAATATTATTTACAAATAACTAAGTGGCAATTGTTTAAGAACTGTTTTAATCAAACCTTATATAATCATGTTAGAAATACGTAAGTTATTTATCAACAATTATTTATGAAAACCCCTTCTACGAGTGGAAATTCCACGCAAAAGGGCAGAAAACAAACGACGAAAACGGCCTAGACGACTTAAAAAGGCACATAGGCTAACTTTCTCTTTAGATCGTTTACGTCGTTTTGGTCCTTCAACCCTAGACTTCCCGCTTGTGGATAAAGTGAAATTTGGATATGGTATTGCTTCAATTTGTCAAGGAGCTCACCATGAAGAAGGATATCCACCCCAAGTATCAGAAAGTTTTGTTTGTTGATACAGCGACGGGGGTCAGAATTTTAATTGGAACGACTCTACAGCCTGAAGGTGAGAAAGAGACCTTCGAAGGAAAAGAGTATCCAACATATCGCGTAGCTATTTCCTCAGCCTCCCACCCTCTATACACAGGGTCAACAGGCTTGGTGGACTCAGAAGGTCGCGTTGATAAGTTCCGTAAGCGTTACGGCACCAAATCAGCTATCCCAGCAACCGCTTCTATGCCCGCTTCTAAACCAGAGGCAGCTCCAGCAGCAGCTACTGGCGAAAAGAAAGAAGCTAAAGCGCCAGCTAAGGCCCCTGCTCCTGCAAAGAAAGCAGAGGCAAAAGCCCCAGCTAAAGCGCCAGCAAAAAAAGCAGCTAAGAAATAGCTTATTTGCCTCTATACGGTATAAGGTCAATTCTGCATAGGCATCTATGGAAACTAAAGTTCAACGGCTATTGTCTCAACTCGGTGGTGTTGAAGCAGAATTAGGTCATTCAGAGGTTTTGAAGGATCAGAAGCGCTATCGCGCCTTGACGCAAACGCATTCCTACCTGTCCACAGTAAAACAATGCTGGGATAGCCTAGTTGAAGCGCGGAAGCAGATAGAAGATAACCGCACGCTGCTCAAGACCGAGACTGACCGAGAGCTGACCGAGATGCTTCGCGATGACGTTGAGTCTCTAGAGGCCCGTGTAGTCGAATTAGAGCAGCAACTAGAGCGCCTTCTCGTCCCCCCCGATCCGAACGATAACCGCAATACAATCATTGAATTGCGGGCAGGAACAGGGGGTGATGAGGCGGCGCTTTTTGTTGGCGACTGCATACGAATGTATAAATTATTTGCCGATCGGTCAGGCTGGAAGTACGAGCATCTGTCCTGTACACCCTCCGAAGTGGGTGGGTACAAGGAATATGTGATGGTCGTATCGGGCGAGAATGCCTACCGCTACCTGAAACATGAAGCTGGCACGCATCGCGTTCAGCGTGTTCCTGCCACAGAAGCTCAAGGGCGAGTTCATACCTCTGCTATTACTATTGCAGTGTTGATGGAGCCTGACGAGACGGAAGAGATTAAAGTAGAAGAAAAAGATCTTCGAGTTGACACCTACCGTTCCTCCGGAGCGGGTGGTCAGCACGTCAATACCACAGATAGCGCCGTGCGCTTGACGCACATACCTACTGGGGTCGTTGTTTACTGCCAAGAAGAACGTAGTCAGCATAAGAACAAAGCGAAGGCATTGCGCCTTCTGCAAGCCAGACTGGCGGAAGCAGAAGAACAGAAAAGGCACGCCGAACTATCGTCGACACGTGCCAGCCAGGTAGGAAGTGGTGACCGTTCCGAGCGCATTCGCACTTATAACTTCCCTCAGAACCGCCTTACAGATCATCGCATTAACTTGACTAAGCATAACCTCGATCAGGTAATGGAAGGGCAGTTGGATGAGGTTGTGCAAGCCCTGGTGGCTCATTACCATCAGCAGAAGCTGCAATCAGAAGAAACGTCCCCGTTGGAATAGAGTGAAGACAATACGCGAGGTCCTTAGCCTCTCTACCACATACCTCAAAGACCGCAATATTACCAATCCTCGCCGCGAGGCAGAAGATCTTCTCTGCGATGCACTGCACCTAAAGCGCGTAGAGTTGTACATGGACATAGATAGGCCATTGACCGAGAAAGAGCTCACATTATGCCGTGAAAGGCTTGCACGTCGCGCAAAGGGCGAGCCGCTAGCCTATATTCATGGCGAAGTGGATTTTGCTGACTGCCGAATAGTTGTTAACCCTTTTGTGTTAATACCACGTCCTGAAACTGAATTGCTGGTTGAACGCGTCGCGAACGCCCTGAAAGATGTTGATCTAACTGGCATGGTTTTGTGGGATCTGTGTTGTGGGTCAGGCTGTATAGGTATCGCACTAAAGAAAAAATTTCCAGCCTTGAAAGTTGAGATGAGCGACATTTCACCCGAAGCTGTCTTAGTTGCTAAATCCAATGCCGAAGCAAACGAAGTAGATATTACCATCCATCACGGAGATCTCTTTGCTCCTTTTGCCGATCGCAAGTGTCACTATTTTGTGTGTAATCCGCCCTATATTTCCGAGCACGAATACGGGACTCTTTCGCGCGAGGTGCTAGACCACGAGCCACGCCTTGCGTTGGTTGCCGAGCTCGACGGATACGCCTTCTATGACCGAATAGCGCGCGAACTACCGCTGTTCTTGCAACCTGGAGCTCAGGTCTGGCTAGAGTTAGGGTATCAGCAAGGACCTAAAGTAAAGGAACTATTTGGTGAGTGGCATAGCGTTGCTGTCGATAAAGATTATTCTGGCCACGACCGTTTTGTACACGTAACGCTAAGTAGTAAGCCATGAGCCCATATGAAGTGCGGCGACTTGTCGCCGCTTTGTTAAGCCTCGACTTGTCGAGGTTCCTCCATTTTAGCCTCGACGAGTCGAGGCTTAACAGAGCGGTGACAAGTCACCGCACTCCATATTTGTGTAACCCACGGTCTTTTTCCTTGAAAATGAATGATTTTTTAAGTATTCTGCCTTCATTAAAAGCGGCCATTACATGCTCGGAGCATTAAGTCAAAAACTTCAGGGCGTCTTTTCAAAGCTTGGCGGCAAACGCAAGCTTACAGAAGACAACATTTCCGAAGCAGTCGGCGAGGTACGCTTGGCTTTGTTGGAAGCTGACGTAAACTACGGAGTTACGAAGACTTTCATCAACCGCGTGAAAGAAAAAGTACTTGGCGAAGCTGTTATTACCTCGGTAACCCCGGGACAACAGTTCATCAAGATCGTGCATGACGAACTTGTCGCCCTAATGGGTGGTAATGAAGCAAAGCTAGATCTCGAGCAAAAGCCCGCTGTTATTATGATGTGCGGCCTGCAAGGGTCTGGTAAGACAACACACTGTGCTAAGCTAGCCCGTTACCTGAAAAAGGAAAAGCTAGCTCAGAAGCCATTGATAGCTGCTTGTGACCTGCAGAGACCCGCTGCAGTACAGCAGCTGCAAACGCTTGGTAAGCAGATCGATGTTGATGTGTTTACCATGCCCGGGGAAAAAGACCCCGTGAAGGTTGCTAAAGCAGCCATGAAAGAGGCTTCCAGCGCTGGTTACGATGTACTCATCGTAGACACCGCAGGCCGCCTCCACATTGATGAAGAGATGATGCAGCAGCTTGAGCATATCAAGGCTGCCGTTAATCCATCCGAAATCCTCTTCGTGGCTAACGCCACGACAGGTCAGGATGCCGTCAATGTGGCTGCAGAGTTTAACAAGCGCGTTACGGTCACCGGAACGATCTTGACGATGCTCGACGGCAATACTCGAGGCGGCGCTGCGATCTCTATTAGAGAGGTCACTGGCAAGCCCCTTAAGTTCGAGGGCATCGGAGAACGACTAGAAGATATGCAGCCCTTCCATCCGCAATCGATGGCGGATCGAGTATTGGGCATGGGCGACACCATTAACCTGGTGCGTAAAGCCCAAGAGCATATCGATGAAGACCAAGCGCAGCAGCTTGAAGAGAAGATCCGCAAAGCAACCTTCACATATGAAGACTATGTGCGTCAGATTCAAGCTGTGAAGAAAATGGGCTCCATTAAGGGCCTCTTAAGTATGCTGCCAGGGGTGTCAAGCCTCGGCGAATTTGACATCGACGACAAAGAGTTTTCGAAGATCGAAGCGATCATCCTCTCCATGTCGACTGATGAGCGTAATGAGAAAGAAGAATTAGTACCGAGTCGCCGCAAGCGAATAGCACGCGGCAGTGGGACAACAATTGAAGATGTAAACAAGCTGGTGAAGTCTTTTAAGCAGGCCAAACAGTTTTTTAAGAATATGCCAGCTAAGAAAAATATACAAAAGATGCTCGGAGGAGCCTTATGGCGTTAAGAATACGACTACGACGACAAGGGCGTAAAAACAGCCCATTTTACCGTCTCGTGGTAACAGAAGTAACAACTCGTCGCGACGGCGCATATCTAGAAGCGTTGGGTTGGTACGACCCTTTGAAAGCAGAGCAAAACTTTGAGTTCAAAGAAGACCGCATTCAACATTGGTTGGATAACGGTGCGCAATTGACAGAGAGCGTAGAAGCATTGGTAGCGCGTGGCGCCCCAACACTTCTGAAGACCTACCGTGCTAAGGTAGAAGCTCATAAAGTTAAGATGCGTACTAAGCGTAAAGCAGCCAAAGCCGCTAAGTAGGGTAAAGCGTCATCGACGCAGGTTGCAGCAATGTCGACGGAGTAGCGCATGCATATTGATATTTTAAGCCTATTCCCCGACTACTTTCGCGGACCTTTTGACGAAAGTATGCTAGCCCGAGCTCGCAAGCAAGGGCTTATCGACCTGAACCTTGTAGACCTTCGTCAGTATGGCGTAGGTAACTATAAGCAAGTTGATGACCGCGCCTATGGTGGTGGGCCCGGCATGGTACTAATGCCGGAGCCAGTTACCAAAGCGCTGCGTGACACAAAGCAGCGCCTGCCTAATGCGCAACAACGGACAGTGTTTCTATCGCCACAGGGGCCGCCCCTTAGTGCGCAGAAGTGCCGCGAGTTGTCCACAGTAGAACACTTAATCCTACTGTGTGGCCATTACGAAGGTGTTGATCAGCGTGTCTTGGATACCGAGGTAGATGAGGAAATCAGCATTGGCGACTACGTTCTGACGAACGGATGTTTACCAGCAATCGTGTTAGTCGATGCTGTAGCCCGCTTTATCCCGGGTGTGATTGGGCACAGCGATGCGGCTGCCGAGGACTCCTTCGAGCATCAACTGCTCGACTGTCCGCATTATACGCGGCCAGAGGTGTTTGAGGGGCTAGAAGTGCCCAAGGTGTTGCTAGAAGGCAATCACGCTGCGATCGATAAGTGGCGCCACGAAAGAGCAGTGGCAAAGACTAGGCTAGTGCGCCCAGACCTTTGGGTGAAGTATCTGGATAAGGATGAAGCGCCCCAATCGCCATCCAAAGCGACACTGCAGCAAGTTACGCTAATGGTTAGCGACCTGCGACGCAGCCGACGCTATTACCGCCAGGTATTGGGTGCTAAAGCGGTTAGTGAGGATAACGAAAAACTCGTCTATTCCGTGGGTGATGTGCGCATTGCCTTGGTAGAAGGGTTGCAGGGGAGTGTCGAAAGACAACCCATTACTCTCGAAGCCACCGTTAAAACGGCGGGCGAAGAGCAAACAGTTTGGTTTATTGATCCCGATGGATATCAATGGGTCCTTCGGAAGACAAAAAGTTAATAGATTAGGAGATCGTGAAAAATGAGCAGACCAGCGGTCATCGAGAAAGTCGAACAGATGCAGCTACGCAAGGAACTTCCTGAGTTTAGCATTGGCGACACCATTAGCGTTCACATTCGTATTGTTGAAGGTGACAAAGAGCGTACTCAGGTTTTTACCGGCACAGTGATTGCACGTCGTGGTACTGGTCTTTCAGAGACCTTTGCTCTGCACCGTGTAGCTTATGGCGAAGGCATGGAGCGTGTGTTCCTTCTACATAGCCCACGTATCTCTAAGATCGAGCTTGTAAAGCGTGGTCGTGTACGTCGTGCGAAGCTTTACTACCTACGCGGAACTTCCGGTAAGAAAGCTAAAGTACGCAGCCTGCTAGGTGCACGCACCAAAGAAGCTGCAGTAAGTGCTAAGGAAGCCGCTAGAGAAGCTGCTGCATCCAACTCAGCGGAATAATTTAGCGTTTTGTAGTGGAGAGAGAAAGGGGTGCCCACTGACGCTGAAAGGGAGCGACTATTCGCTTTGACGGCTATTGAACGAGAAGAGCGCACTAAGGGAACACGCATCATTGCTGGCGTCGACGAAGCCGGCCGCGGTCCCTTAGCGGGTCCCGTCGTAGCCGCAGCTTGCATCATCCCACCAAGAATATTTATTCCTGGTGTGGATGATAGTAAAAAGTTAACGCCCTTACAGCGTCGTGAAGTCTTTGAGCGGATCATTAAGCATCCGCGTATTACTTATGCTATAGGCATAGTAGAGGTCGATGTCATTGACTCTATTAATATCTTCCAAGCTACAGTTCAAGCCATGTTGAAAGCCATTAACGCTCTGGCCGAAAAGCCGGAGTTGTTGCTGGTGGACGGCATGCGCTTGCCACATCCCGAGATTCCCTGTCGTAAGGTCATAGGGGGCGATGCTCTTTCTCAGTCCATCGCAGCAGCATCCGTGATAGCTAAAGAGACCAGAGATGACCTTATGCGCGGATATCATGTACAATGGCCGCATTATGGTTTCGATCAGCACAAAGGCTATGGAACCGAGCTCCATAGGGCAGCCTTAGAAGCGCATGGGCCCTGCTCTATTCACCGTCGCTCATTCGAACCGGTTAAGTCCATGGTCCTTGTTGCGCCAGTTTAATGGAGAACAGAGATCCACAGGACTTAAATTATCTTGTTTTTTGCCGTTCTTTCAAGGAGATTTTTTTGTTCTCTGCGCTCCGCTGAGGAACAGGGACGACTGATAATTTTCTCAACCTAAATTGACGTAAATTCCACGTTTTTACATGACTTTAGTTAATAGGACGTGTATACTCAACAAGCAATAAAACAATACATAACTCTAGTGATAACAAAAATATTATGCCCTGTGTGAATAGTACTATGAGACCTTCAACACTCTCCTTATCAGGCGAAGGATTAGCTGATCCGTTGAGTTATTATTTGGGGCGCTTCGAAGAGTTACGACTAGAAGATACGTTACCTTTAGACGGGTTATACGAATATAATCATGTCCGCAGAAGGCTCATTAGCGTGGTACTCGATACTGACACTAGCAAGTTAGGTAATGATTGGTTAGAGGCGCGTAAGCGTTTGGTTTGGGGAATGTGTGCTGTAGATAATCCGGAGGTAAACCTCGAGGGGTTCGTAGGTATTCACGACGAGATGTGTATGATAGCATTCTTGAGCTTTCTTAAGGATGAGGGAGTGCGCTCTTCAGCTTGGAACACCGATAGCATAGATCAGCTTACCTCTTGCTGCGGGGATTATTTAGACGATTCTTTCCCATTAAGAAGTTATGCTTTCCAAGGCAATCAAGACGAATACGAGGATCGCAAAAGCGTAGTTAAAGATATATTAACGCATGCGATGAATCGCCTTGCTGTGTTGCAGAATGGGAAATACATGCTGCTGCCAGCTGGTTGGTCGGGTGAAGATAATAACGGCCACTTCTTCTTCATTATGGTATCAAAATGTAACGAGGCTGCTTACTACTCGTTTAAATTATTTGACACGCAGCCCTGTACTAAACGTGGGGCAGAACGGATCGAAGCCGGCGGATGGCGGGTGAGGCATTATACGGAGGAAAAGGTTGACGCACTTCAGCTGTCAAAACTCATATCTCTAACTTTTATGCTCCGAACTTATTCAATCGATGCCGAAGTCGGTGACAAGGTTTGTGAAACCGCCTATTACCCTGAAAGCAATAGCAAAGATTGGCAGCCACTATTGGCCTCTGGTACCGTTAATATACGCGGGGAAAGGGGCTGTGTAGCGGATAGCTTACACGCCTTATTGACCTACTGGGAGAGTTGTGAGGGAATTCAACCCCATGAGGGGAAGTCCCTATTCAATTGTTTTCAGCGCTATCTTTGGGAACATTATAAAGACGACTTTTGCGAAGATCCTGAACTATATCAAAGTATCTCATTAGCAATGGAAAAATGAGAAAATGAAGAAGCCGGAAGTGAAATCACCTCCGGCGAGATAGGTCAGGTGGTTTAAGAGCCGTTAAGATGCGTTCAGAAACTCCTCTTCGTGCTCTATTTTGATGGTCTCCCACTTATCTACCGTGAACTGCCCGACTACATTACCACCCAAGTTCTTGACTACAGTTTCCGTCGAAACGCGGTATGCGGTAATAAGTCTTACTTGTTGCTGAGCGTGCCACCCTTCAGCTATGAAGATAAACTTAAATATAGTTGGTCGTTGCTGGTCTGGTCTTTGTACCTTGCAAAGTACCTCTATATTTTTATTTTGATTTTTTTTAGTCTTTGTCACAATACCAGGAATCTTAGCATTCAAAACAGCCTGGAGAACATTGAGAGAAAGATGGTGATCATTGTCGCGCTCCCCTTTTAAGTTCCTAGTCATCTCCGCGGATATATCGACGGTGTATGTTCTCTGGCCACGAGCTACCGGAATAGATGGTATTCTCCCATGGTCGTAGTCCTCAATGGCTTTTGCCCATGACTCCTGTGCTAAACCCAGAGTCGGTAGTTTAACCTTATCTTCGTAAGGAACGCTCCGGCCTGCAGCACTTCCTAGAGCCGCGCTTGCGCTCGTTGTCTTCTTTGGCTTCCTGGTTTTCGTCGGCCTTAACAAGTCTGACAAGTCTGATGGAAGATCGAAAACATTATAACCTGTAGAATCTGCCGTTGCCGGGAACGCTCCAAATTGCTGACGAGAAATCTTTGATTTAGCTTTACTTTGCTTTTTTCCCTTAGTGTTTTTTCGTTTAGGAGTTGTAATTGTTCGGATGGGCGATTTTTCAGTGTCGCTGTCAATGGTGCCTTCCGCTTTAGTTTCAGTGTCGTTGTCAATGGTGTCGCTGTTAATTGTGTCTTCCGCTTTAGTTTCAGTGTCGCTGTCAATGGTGTCTTCCGCTTTAACTTCAGTTTCGCTGTCAATGACGTCTAGCGCTTTAGCTTCAGTTTCGCTATCAATGACTTCTAGCGCTTTAGCTTCAGTTTCGCTGTTAATTGTATCTTGCGCGTTAGTTTCGGTGTTTTCTAATGCCTCTGTCTCATAGTCTTCCTCTATGGTAAAAGTCTCAGTGCTCATTATTTTCAGGAGCACCGGATTGGGGACACGTGCAAAGACGTCGGTTTTTGCAAACTTTGTTGTCGCCATTGTGTAAAGAGAAACCAACGGAGCGCGAATGGCTCTAATTAGGATGGCTTTCCCCAAAGCAAAAACTGCTCCTGAAAATGTCCCAAACACAGAGGGTTGAGTCGCCTCCCTAGTGTCTTTTATAGAGATAGCCTTATTGCCATCGTAACCTTGTATGTTAAAATCCATAATAAAACTCTTTTGTTATGTTTGTATTATCAGTTTAAAACTAATTTTACTATATTTTTTATTTAAAATCAAAATAATTATGGATATTAATTAAAAAATCAGTATAGATCGCCATGTTGTGATATAGGCATGGCTTTGGTTTTTAGTGCTCTACTCATGATTCGGCGTGGAATTAAACGCAAAGACGCTAAGTCGCAAAGAAGGAGTACTTAAAGATTTGAAGCACCTTTCTTTGTCAAAAAAAACGTGGGTACAAGTATGCCCTTACATGAGGTAATAACAGGCAAAATTGGGCGAATGAAGACGAGAGTGGAGAATATGGACGAGATGGAGCTTGTCCATCTCGTCCTTGAGCTCTAATGGCTGCTTATGGCAGGTACCACTGACCGAAGAGAACGCGTGGATCGCGTGGCTTGCGGTTTTTGATGAAGTCTGGAGGAGTCCAATCTTCATCGAGAAGGTAGCCATAAACAAAGAAACCACTGGAATTTGTTTCCCAGACTGTAAATTCATTCATATCCACGTTGACAACTGGGTGTCCTACCCAGTTACGTAGGCGAGGCAACACGACCGATCCGTTGACATATTGTTCCGGTTTAAGAAACTCTATTGCTTTTCCAGCTGGATCTTTTGGCGACCACATGTTGCTGAAACCATTTAGGTTACTTTCTGTGGGCCCATAGATAGCGATTCCGGGCACTGGGTCGCGGATACCATCTTCCGTACTTACTCTGTGGTGGATAGGAATTGGGTAAACATAGCCTATACCAGTTGTCCACGACATACTAGTGGCGTTACCTCCGAGCATGTAGTCGATATTGTATAAGGCGGCTTGCTTGTATTTTGGATCGTTTGTCAGGTGATAAGCATACAGCAATACTTTAGCGTCGTTGGTCATGACGTCTGTTCCCCATGCCATACGTGTATCGTCGTATAGTTGGCGGCTACGGCGATAGTACTCAGCATCATTTAGTGCTACTAAAGGATCAGCTAAACTCACGTACCACTTTTTCCAAAAATCTACTGTGGCGGCAGGCAGTAGGGCAGTGATGGTTGGATGGAAGATTCCGCTATAGAGGAATAGTGATCCATCGCGGTTTGTGAAGGGCCATGTGCCTGGCTTTAAGCGGATATTTTGGCTCTTAAAGGAGTAGGGAACATCCATCTCCTTTAGCAGTTGGTCTAGATCGGATACATAGGACTTGTCGTTAGTTGCGATGGCTAGACGGAGCTTCGCAGCTATAAGGAACGGCTTGTTGAAATGGTCAACTTCGGTCCAGGTGACATTGTATTCTGTACCCTTACCTCGATCAGTTTTTGGTTTAATGGTGATGGTTCCTAGAGTGTTTTTGGCGTTAGTGCCAAATGCGTAAGCTGATTTGGCTGCTCCTAACCATTCATTATATTTGACATCGCTAAAAGGTTTTACAAGGTGGGCATACTGTGCTGCCGCCGCTGCAAATATCAATGAGGACCAGCGTGTTCTAAGTGAATAGGCATAAGGATAGGCTGGATCATCAATGGATGGGTGTGTGCTAGTTTCCAATCTGCCAGCTACGCCACCATCTTCGCGCATACTTTTCTTCCATACGAGCAGCCCATATTCCGCTTCATCAAGTACATCTGGAATGTTATTTCCTGATTCAGGGATATTGAGTTGTCCATCCGTGAAGTTATTTGGCTTAAGTTCATAAAGTGCCAGAAGGTCAAAGACGCAGGCATAATGCTGGATACGTTTATCCCAGTCGCCGGCATCATGCCAACCACCCGTAGCATCGGCTGTGGAGATGTTTTTGTTCATCGTGCCGCCGACCATATCAAAATCTAGCCAGGTTCCTTCTCTCAACAGAGGGTCGAAGAAGATTGGTATATAGGAACATTCGAATACTGGTTGGTAATGGCAGCGTATGCGTGGCCAGGGGGAATGCGGCTCGCCGATGGCAATGCCGCAGCGTTGGTGGTACATCCCTCTAAAAGCAGTGTAAAAGGCTTCGGCAAGGGCATTTTTGTCCACTGTAAATGGCCAGGAACGTCCAACACCTTTCACTGTGACAAAATAGGTGCCAGGACTAGTAATGGAGCTGATATCCAATTCATAGATGTTTTCTCCTGAAACGAGCGGCCGTGAGCTAGCTGCTTCGGTTCCTTTTACAGCAAAGCGGGGATTGGCATTGCGTAATTTTACGGTACCGGAAAAAACAGGTTGACCGGAGTTAGCGTCCACTACGCTGTAGGTTGTATTGGCAGGTAGTTCCAAAGGACCGCGTTCTTGCAGCCAACCACCGACATAAGCATATTTTTTAGCATCTGGCAGGTAGCCCACTTGGTTTACCTTAATGGCTCTGGAAACAAGTGTAAGCTCATCATATGTGAAGGTAACAGCTTTGCCGTTCATCAATGTGATTGTGTAGGTTTTGCCGTCAAGCATAGGCGTTGGCATCTCAATGTAGGAATAGAGGCCATAGCAGATATCGAAGCCAGCGAGATAGGGTTGATAGCCGGTAGCAAATTCAGCACCTTGCGAATACATAAAGCGTGTGACGTAGGATGGATTCTTGTAATTTTTGTAGTTAGTGTCATCGGTGCTGGTGATTCTAAAATAGGAAGGGTTTTCTAGATATTCCTCTTGCGCATCAATACGAGCTTGTCCGAGGTATTTTTTGATAACAGTGTCAATCTGAGCCTTTTTCATCACCCAGTCTAATTTTTTTGTTTGCCATCCATCCGACCATTTTTTTTGTGCGGCGGCAAAGTCAAACGAGGAGAAGGCAGGGTCTGCTTTCGCTAAGATGTTGAGTTGTTTTGAAACTTCATCCAGATTTGTAACGGCGACGATAACCCACTTGTTACTGAGAACAAGAATCTGCTCTACACCATTGTAAACGGGCATTTGAACAGGAAAAATGCCGTTTTTTTCCGCTGGCAAGCCATCTAGACCCGCTGCAGGTGTAAAAGTAGCCGATGCTTGCGCTATCAGTGATTGATCACGGTTTGCTTTAGCATCGGCGGCACGTTTAGAGATATGTTGGTGTAATTCGCGCACTTGTTCTGGCGAGAGTGATTGTGCAGCTGAGCTTCGCGAAGGTTCGATATAGTCCATTGGCCCAAAAGTCACTTCTATAGCTGCTAGATGGGTTGTCAGCGAAAGAAGTGGCACCAGAATGGCGTGTACGAGTTTTCTCATGGGTAAGCCTTTGTTGAATAAGCCGGATCATAGTAATGGCAGCAGTATTTTTCAAATAATGTTTATAGCGAAGGCAAGGAGAGCCTTAAAGCTCTTTACTCCGACTATCCTTTTTCATGTCGAACGTTGCTGTAACATTGACATTTTGAGCGGGTGGATTAGCCAAGATCAGATAGTAGAGGCCTGTATTGTAATCTACAAAGCCGTTACCATAGTTACTTTTCACTAGCTCGCCATCTGTGCCATTATCTTGTAGTGTTGCCGAGCCATCAGTCAGTTTAAAGAAGATGGTGCCTGGGACAAGCTGGAGTCCTTGAAGATCAGCATTATGCTCGTGATCCCAAAGAAATTTTGGACCGAAGACGTTGGTTGTTCCGTCGCCCTCTGCAATGACAACTGTATGTGCTTCATTTGCGCTAGCCATAGACGGTAGGAGCACAAATAGCATTAAAAAAATGGTCTGACAGAACTTTGACATGTTACTCCTCCCGATTTTTCTGTATCCTGTCTACATGCTAACATGTTGTAAATGTTTTTTTGCTAAGGGGTGTGCCTATGCGCATGTATGTGACCGTACCGGTAGCTGATCTTCGACGTGAACCAGTAGAGATTAAAAAGTACTGCATCCGTGATCCTTTGCAGCAAACGCAGCTGCGCTATGGCGAGCCGGTAGATGTGATTGAGGTGCAAGGTTCATGGGCGCGTATTGAAGCGCCTCGTCAACAACGCTTTACCACTGATCGTGGATGGCATAGCTATCCCGGATGGGTTAAGTGGAACGCTCTGACCTGGACAGAAATCAAGCAAAAACCTTGCTTACCCGGACAGATGAGCTCCGAATGGATCAAACAGGCTGCCAAGCCTTTTATGGGTGTTCCCTATTTTTGGGGAGGTTGTAGTCCCTGCCTAAGACCTCATGGTATTGAAAGGAGCGGTGTCGATTGCTCCAGTTTGGTCTATTTACTTTATGCTATGATCGGCGTGCAAATTCCTCGTGACGCACACGACCAATGGTTGAAATGCCAAAAAATTAGTGGTCTGGATTTGCAGGCGGGCGACCTGGTTTTTACTGCGCCCAATACTAAACCAGAGCGCTACGACCATGTCATGCTCTTTGTGGAGAATGATATGTTACTGGAGTCATCACTTACTGCTGGAATCACCCGTTATGTCACCTCTGAGGAAAAACTTGGTCAGACCTTGAAGGCTTTGATCCAAGGCGCCAAGGCTGTTGATGTTCAGGTAACCTTCGGTAGGGTTTAGAAAAGAATTTTAGCCTAAGGGGCGAGGAAGGTGGTTGTTTTTCTCGACCTTTTTAGGTTCTTTTGGTCCTTTACGCCCTTGAGGTCTCTCCCAGACAAATGATATTTGACATTAGGGGTTTACATCTGGTAGACTCTTGCTAAGAGATCTTTTCACAATTAATAAAAGTCATCGGATGCTAAGCAGTATGACGGCCTTTGGCCGTGCGACAGTCATTGCTTCTTTTGGCCGGTTGGTAGCCGAGGTGCAGTCGGTAAACCGACGCTTTCTTGAAATGACCGTACAGCTACCCAAAGAATTAGCTCATTTTGAGATGGATGTGCGTCGCTGGATCAGCGAATCTGTCGGACGCGGCCAGGTGACTATACGCGTAGAAGCCTCTTTCGAGGCTGTCGCGCCGATACGAGCTGTTCCCAATCTGCCTTTAGCGCGGCAACTCAAACAAGTGTGGCAAGAGCTAGGGACCGCTATTAGCCTTGAAGTTGACTCCCAGTCTCTGGTGACCTTGCTGTCCCAGGAAGATGATCTTATTCACTACGAGACCGACCTTACTGACGAAGCTATTTATCGCGATGCCTTGCACCAAGTTGTACAAGAAGCCCTAAAGCACTTTAGCCAAATGCGTAAGCAGGAAGGTCAAGCGCTTGCCAGCGACATTCTGATGCGCGTGGAAATCATTCAAAAGGGACTAGAGCGCATTGAGCAGCGAGCAGGACAGGCCACAGAGAAATACCGCCAAAGACTTATGGCCAAGATACAAGAATTTGTGCCTGAATTGGTGGATAACGAAGAGCGCGTGATGCGCGAAGTGTGTATTTTCGCTGACCGTTGTGACTATACTGAAGAACTCATTCGTTTTAAGTCACACCTTCAGCAGCTAACCAGCACCGTGGATTCTGACAAGCCCTGCATGGGCAAAACGTTAGATTTCCTGCTGCAGGAGCTTAACAGAGAGTGTAACACGATTGGATCGAAGGCTATGGATAGTGAAATAGCCCAAGATGTGGTCGCCTTAAAAGCGGAGCTGGAGCGCATACGAGAGCAGCTTCAGAATGTGGAATAAAGATGGCTGAGGCATTGTTAGCTCCCTTAGAGAAGGGAATCGTCTTTGTGATCAGTGGTCCTGGCGGCGTTGGAAAGACCACGCTCGTATTACGACTGGCCGCTGAGTTTCCCTCCAAGATTGTGGCCAGCACATCGTTTACAACTCGGCCACCGCGACCCCAAGAGGAAAACGGCAAACACTACAACTTTGTTAGTGTGGAAGAGTTTGAAAAGCGTATAGTCGCTAACGATTTTTGCGAGTATGTGAAGTTTGATGGGAATTATTACGGAACTTCAAAGACCGCTGTTGAAGAACAGCAAAAGGCCGGCAAGCATATTTTCCTGGTAATCGATACTGAGGGACGCCAACTCATAGCTGACACACTACCACATGCCTCGATATTTATTATGGCCCCATCCGCAGAAGCCCTTCAGAAGCGACTAGAAGATCGCCAGTCTGACACTTCCGATACCATAGCGCGCCGTCTGGAGTTGGCTGAGGTAGAGTTTTTAGAACGCTTTAATTATGATTATCTAATCGTCAACGACGAAATTGACCTGGCGTATCAGATTTTGCGCAGCATCGTCGTGGCAGAAACTCACCGCAGCAGTTGGCACCAGCCCAGCGCGGTGAATGACAAGAGTTAACCAAAATAGGAGTACCCATGGACGTAAAAGACCTTTTGACGAATGAAAAGCTGACAAAGCGTTTCTCTAGTCTATTTGAGCTTGTCAACTACAGCATACGTATTGCTGAAGAGTTGATAAAATCCGGTCGTGATCCACGTGTGCGAACAGATATTCAGAATCCAATGTACCGCGTACTATTGGAAATTTTGAATGACAAAGACCAGGCAGTTAGCCTTGAGCAGATCATTGAAGCACGTGAGAAAGTCCGTCAGCGCAATGAAAATCCTCGCGAGCGCCATTCTGATTAGTTATAATTTTTTACCACCGAGACACAGAGGTTAGAGAAGGGGAGATTAAACGCAAAGGCGCGAAGACGCAAGGAACTACGAATATTCACATTATAGTTCAATTCTTCAGCCAATTCTCCTTTGCGCCTCTGTGTCTTTGCGTTTAGGTTCTAAAGAGGCTGTATGCACAGTAGAGACTTCTTGTTCTTTCTATCGCAAGCACAGCCGTTGCCCTTCGACTTCTACGACTATACCTGGGTGGGATTCTCTATTGCCGTGGTTATCGCAGTAGTTCTGATGATGATTGGGTTGCTTTGGTATGGGTATAAGGCTTCTAAGAGACGCCCGCCAAACAGCATTTATGGTGACCTGCCTCTGCGTCGTGCTGCGGAACTTCCCTACGAGAGTATTGGTAAAGTTTACCTCTTCTTGATGAGTATACACCAGTACGACAATCGTATGTTCAACATCAATCGCGCCTCTGTTTGTCGCACGACAGGTCGAATTTTCCCCAATGCGGAAGATATATTTGGTCGAACAAAATTAGATTGGACCTTTTTGCAAGCGCGCTACCAGGGTGATTATGTCTCTTGGGGTAGCCTGAATGAGGTGCAACAAAACGAGATCAGGCGAGCGCATCATAGCTTAGAAGGCTTTCAGACGGAGTATTCTTCGCCAGAGCCTAGCCCGCGTGCTATTACCCCAGAGTATGCTCTGGAACGCCCTGGTCCTCTATATGTTGACCTTCAAACTAAAGTGCTGTTAGGCTGGAAGCGCGTTCCCGGCACAGAATTGGAAGTACTCATCGTTCAAAAGCCGCGCAAATACTACTAAAGGGACCTACTATGTCGCAAAAGATACTTATTACCTCAGCGCTATTGTACGCCAACGGCACCATACACTTTGGTCACATTGCCGGCGCTTATCTTCCGGGCGATTGCTACGCACGTTTTAATCGTCTTAAGGGCAATGATGTGCATTACATCAGCGGATCAGACGAGTACGGCATAGCTATTACAATGAGTGCAGAAATCGCTGGAAGGTCCCCCAAAGAGCACGTTGACCTCTTTCACCAGATTAATAAAGAGTTATTTCAAAAGCTGAACTTCTCCTTCGATCACTACTCTAGAACGACATGGGAAGGACATCAGCACCCTGTCCACCAGTACTTCAATGATCTTGTAGACCAAGGGTACATTGAAGAACGTGTGACCGATCAGCTCTATTCGGAAGATGATAAACGCTTCCTAGCCGACCGCTATGTGACCGGTACGTGTCCTAAATGCGGGTTTGAAGAAGCTCGAGGCGACGAGTGCCCTCAGTGTGGTGCGGCGTACGAAGCCATGGACCTAAAAAATCCACGCTGCCGTCTGACCGGTGGCCCATTGACTCTGAAAAAGACCAAGCATTGGTTCTTGATGCTGGATAAATTCAAAGAGCGTTTGGTTGCTTGGTTAGAGACCAAGGATTGGAAACCTAACGTCACTAACTTTGTGCGAAGCTACATCGAAGATTTGCGTCCACGAGCCATCACACGTGACCTACAATGGGGTATACCAATACCGCTGCCGAATACTGAAGGCAAAGTCCTCTATGTATGGTTTGACGCTCCAATTGGCTACATCTCTGCTTCGCAGGAATGGGCCTTAAAGCAAGGGCAGCCAGACCTTTGGAAGAAATATTGGTGTGATCCTGAGACCAAGCTTGTTAACTTTATCGGTAAAGACAACCTCACTTTTCACGCTGTCATCTTCCCAGCTATGACAATGGGGCAGAAGCAACCATTTAAGTTAGTCGATGAGCTTCCAGCTAACGAGTTCTTGAAGCTTGAGGGACGCCAGTTTAGCAAGACGGACGGGTGGTATGTTGATCTACCCGAGTTTTTGCAGACCTACAGTGCAGACCAAATACGTTACGTGCTGGCAGCTAATGCCCCTGAAACATCCGATGCAGAATTCACCTGGAAGGATTTCCAGCTGCGCTGCAACGGCGAGCTTGTCGGTAAGTTTGGCAATTTGGTCAACCGCGTTCTTACCTTTATGCAAACGCGCTGTGGAGGCAAAGTACCTGAGCCAGGGCCTTTAGAAGAAGCTGACAGCCTATTTCTTGACCAAATACAACAAATTGTTCGCGAGGCAGATGGTGCTTACGCAACGTTCAAAGTGCGCCGCGCATCAAAAGCCATCATGGAGCTAGCTCAGGCCGGAAACGTCTATTTTGACCTTAAGAAGCCTTGGGCTGATGCCAAAAATCCAGATACTCACGCACGTATGAATACAACGATTTCTTGCTGTCTTGAGTGCCTAAAGGCTATGGCCTTGGTTGCTTGCCCAATCGTTCCTGAAGCCGCACAGAAAATATGGGACTTGTTAGGACAAGCTGGAGAAATCGCGCATGCCAATTGGAATCAAGTAATGTCTGCCAGCTTGCCTGTTGGCAGAGCCTTGCCCAAGCCCTCTATCTTGTTTAAAGAAGTGGAAGATGAGCAGATTGCTCAGGAGATTGAGAAGCTCCATACGATGTCAAAAGCAAAAGCTAAGCCACAGATCAGCTATGAGCCACTTAAAGATCTCATCAACTACGAAGACTTTGACAAACTAGACCTACGTGTAGGAACGATTATCGCTTGTGAGCCTGTTCCAAGCAGCAAAAAGCTCTTTAAGCTTGAGGTAGATCTCGGTTTTGAAAAGCGCACCGTTGTTTCAGGCATTAAGCAACACTATGCTCCTGAGCAGCTGCTAGGGCAGAAAGTTGTTGTGGTCGCAAATCTGAAGCCAGCAAAGATTATGGGCATTGAAAGTAGGGGAATGATCTTAGCAGCCTACTGGCAAGAGACTCTAAGGGTTGTTTCCGTTGACGGTGCTGACTCCGGAGCATCTGTTAACTAAAGCTCTTGGCAGTCGAACCGTCAATGCAAAATCTAGCCGCGAAGGCGGCTATAGCATGTAGCCACAGGCGTGAGCCTGTGGAATAAGATAAAGCGAAATTTAGCCGCGAAGGCGGCGACAGCAATCATCCAAAATGTTCTGTCTCAAATAAATATCGAGAATCGAATTCAATATTATGCACTTTTAATAATGCAATATACTCTTGCTCGAATGTTTTTGTGCGGTGGTGTTCACGTTGATTTCGAATGTAGCAACGGACCGATTCTATTTGGGAATAACTTACGGTAAACGCTCCATAACCCTTCTGCCATTCGAATCGGCCAACATTGTCAGGAAGCTCATTACGCCACTTTGATGCGTTTGCTTTAATTTCCCGAATAGCATCTGAAACAGCCTTGGCCGGGGATAAATTCGCCAACAAATGGACATGATCTTCTATTCCTCCAATTTCGATTAGATGACCATTTTGAGCGCGAATGATCCCCCCTATATATTCATAAAGGCGTTCGCCAAATGAAGCTACTATCGATTTAGAGCGAAATTTTGTGCTAAATACAATATGGTAGCTTAATTTGGTAAAGGTACCCATGGTTAACCTAGAGTTCTCTGTCGCCGCCTTCGCGGCTCGATTCTTACTATTCCTATACCACAGGCTTACGCCCAATGGTGTTAAGTTAAGAGATAAGCTACTTAAAATTAAATATTTGTGAGATTAAAAATTTCATGATATTCCTGTTTGGTTACCAAGCCAAAAACAAGGAATATCATGAAAAAAGCTTCTGAAATTTTTGAGATCTTA
>JAUXSF010000018.1 GCA_030679955.1 Chlamydiales bacterium
ATACTCCAGATGCAAACTATTTTGGAACTGATAGCTTCACATACTCTCTCAGCGATGGAGTTGCTTCCAGCACAGCTTTCGTTAGTTTGGATATCACACCAGTTAACGACGTTCCAGTAGCGAATGCTGATAGTTTTAGTGGTGCTGAAGATGCGGATATCACAGGAAACGTAATCACCAATGACACTGATGTAGAAGGCCCCTTATCGGCCACAGTGACCGCAGGCCCGACGCATGGTGCTCTGGTGTTTAACTCGGACGGCTCGTTTACCTATACTCCAGATGCAAACTATTTTGGAACTGATAGCTTCACATACTCCCTCAGCGATGGAGTTGCTGCCAGCACAGCTTTGGTTAGTTTGGATATCACACCAGTTAACGACGTTCCAATAGCCAACGCAGACACTTATAGTGGTGCTGAAGACACTGACATCACAGGCAATGTAATCGCTAACGACTCTGATGTTGAAGGTCCCTTATCAGCCACCGTGGATGTTGGCCCTGCGCATGGTGCTGTGGTCCTAAATCTCGATGGATCATTCACCTATACTCCAAACGCTAATTACAACGGGGCGGATAGCTTCACATACATCTTAAGTGATGGAGTTGCTACCAGCATAGCTACAGTAAGCTTAGACATCACTCCAGTAAACGATGCCCCCGTTGCGGCAGACGACAGCTATGCGGGCTTAGAGGACAATTCCATCGCTGGCAACGTGCTTAGCAATGACAGCGACATTGACAGTGCTACTCTAACTGCATCTCTAATTACAGGTCCGATTCATGGTACTGTTGCTTTAAGTGCAAATGGTGACTTTACATACACACCAGTAGCAAATTTCTTTGGCACGGACAGTTTTACATACTCTGTGACCGATGCTGGGGGCGCAACTGATGTGGCCAGTGTGACAATCACTGTTACTTCTGTGAATGATGCTCCTACCTTTAATCTTGGACCAGACATCACTGCTGGTGCAGGAGCTCAAATAGTTGATCCATTTGCAACAGGTATGTCCCCCGGGCCTGCCAATGAGTCTGGTCAGCCCCTTAATTGGGATATTGTTAATGACAATCCCGCACTATTCTCTTCACAACCCACTCTCGATGCCTCAGGCAAATTGAGCTTTACTCCTGCCGATCAAGCCAATGGTATTGTTGCAGTGCATGTTACTTTGGTCGATGGAGGCGGAACAGCAAATGGGGGTGTTGATCGCTCGACTCAGACCTTCTTGATTTCTCTAAATGCCTTAAATCAAAATACGATTGGGCAGTTTATTATCGCTCCGGCCAGCGAGTCGGTTATTATAGATGATAACTATATTGAATCTCCCGACTACGTTGAAGACGACTTAGTAATCAATCCAGCTGGTTTCTATGGTGTGGGTGGAGATAATCAAATGACAAGCACGGGAGAAATGATTGGGTTTGACTCATTGGATTACTATAACAGCAGCCTTGCACATGACTTGATTACCGACCTTCCTGCGAATTCTACAAATTTGTCTAGTACGGACTTCTTCCAGATAAACGAAGTTCTGGATTCTGCGCGGGATATGCTAGGGTTCCCAATAGAATCAACCGAATTTAATATGCTCATCGATCATCCAAACCAGGATCCACAAGATTTGGTGAACAAGGACTTTAACGGTTCTCTTCAAGCGATGCTGGACTTGATGAACGATGTTGCTTAAACACCTAGTGGGTTTTAGTGGATCTGATCCCTTCGCGATTAGTTGTGAAATCATCCAGGGCTACCACGGAGAAAACTTGCATATGGGGTAGGCATAGAGGAGAATCTATGGCCGCTACTTCTTTATTAGTTGCCAGCCTGTTATCGCCAAGGTATCGGGGTGAAATGCTTCGAGTAGATCCGCGAAGCACTCCATGACTTGCAATTGCCCAGTACTATCATTAAAGCGTAGCATACCGACATCTGGGTTGAACAGTCTGTATATTTGTCTTTGTGTATCAATTCGCATGTGGATGCGGTGTCCCCAGCTTTCTCCGCCAAGGCAAATACCTATCACACCATCAGATAGCATTAATGTTTCAGCGCGGTTAACAATCTCCTGTTTGAATTGCAAAATCAATTGCTGTAGTATCTCGATGAAAGCTTGTGAGCTGCTAGCCCCATAGGTAAACGCTGTTCTTAAAGACTCACTGGGAAATGGGGTCACATTAAAAAGCGCACGTTCTGCTTGGTAGCCTCTTTGGCCCAAAATAGTTAAGCCTTGAAGGGCTGAAATTGTTTCAATAGTGGCTTTTTTGCCTCTAAAAGATTCTGCTTTGGCCTTCAGTTCGCATTCATAAAGCGCTTGAACGTATCGGTCTGTTGGTGTGGCTTGAAAAGGACCCAAGATATCTTCATTCCGACAATCTGCATTGTCCTGTTCACGCATGGAGATCCGAGCGGATATGGCTCTACAAAGACCTATGTGTAAGAGTTCATCGGGAGTGTGCAATCCTTGAATACATTCGTTGGTGATATTTGGAGCCCACTTTCTGTACCAAGCGATGGTACGATCCAATTCAATACTCGTAATTGATGAGGGATCAAGATCTGCTGCTTTTTGCACGAGATGTTCGCCTAATCTTTCCAAAAGATCACTGCAATCACCTGTCATGCACTGTTTATGTAGGGTACTTCCTTCTAAGCATTGGTTCAATACGTCACTTATGATGTCTAGTACCTTTAGTTGCCTCCTTTGATTCATCTCCTCCTTTATGGAGGTCGAGGCTTTTGGCAGGTATGCAAATCCATCTATCAAAGTTTCATCAGGCAATTTGGTTTCGATTTCGTGCAAGATTAGATCTCTAGTCTGGCTGATTTGGTCAATCAGGCGCATGACGTTGGAGATGCCTTTTTCTGGGATGCCAGCAAGCTTCAAGCGCTCTTGACGTGCTATTGTATCGATGGAGTTTCTTAGTTCCTGAATTGTCGCAGCATTAGACGCTAATTGTTGGCCGTTTTCAAATAGAACCCATTCTAGTTCGTTGGACAAACGGGTCCGTTGATTTAATTGACGTACACTAAAGCCGAGAGCCTTCACAACAAGACGCTCGTCTTTGGTGCTTTCCAGGTACTTTTGCCTTCCTTCAGTCTGTGCGATTACAAACTCACGCTTCATAATCCATTTCAGCAAGCTAGCCATCTCACAACTTAGCGAATGCTCTTGAACTAACTGGTCAATAGTAGATTCAGAGAAGGTACATTTTCCCATTCTAAGATTTTGTATGAGGCTTTCAAGGATTTTTGCCTTTTCTGGATTTGCCTGGGTCTTTGCCAACTCTACGATGTCATCAATCAACCTGTCTGAAAGCGCAAAACTTGATCCCTCCGGGTCTGAGGCTAATTGGCTCCATTCTTCATAGACTTCCGAGGTGTCGTAATTTATCTGCGATAAACGGTCGCGTAGTTTTGATAATTGAGCCGCATTAGGTGCTGAGCCTATATCTGTCTGCTGTGTGGGAAAATAGCTAGATGTGGGACTAATTGAATTCATTATAATGCCATTAATATAGTTCTAAAGAATTATGCATCAAATTACAATTATTTTCAACTATATAGTTGTTGTCGTAATAATTTTGTATATAATAGTTCCGACACGATCTTCCCCATTTTGTAAAAATGCTCTCTCGTTAAAAAGCGGAGCTTGATCTGATGTTCTACTTTTCTAGGTTATGGTTTAGACTATCTCTTTGAAATTGGTGAAATTGGAGGAACGATGAAAAAATTTCTTTTTGCTGCACTTGTTTTGACAATGGTGTTTCCCTTTCATATCTCTGCGGGACCACCATTCTGTTACAAACATGGGCCAGAGATTCGAGAAGCGAAGTACTGCGCAACTAACAGTCTATGTGATGCACAGCGTGCTGGAGGGCGAATTTTTAAAGAGACGACATCGATCACACTTCGTGAATTGGCTGCCAAGCAGGTGGAGTTTACAAATACCTATGGCGGGATGTCAGATGTTTTTAGTGAGGCACTTGCCCGTAGCGATCAGCCTGGCAAGGATGCGTTATGGAAAGGCTGGCAAGATATTACGGGTATGTTTGCAACTCTCTATTCTGGCTGTATAGGTACTCACAAACATCTATATTCTTTTTATCAGCGTAGTCGCTTGAACTATGACTGGGGAAATTATCACGACAGTATCTCGGATGTGCAGGCCTTTCTTCGCCAGGGCGGCCCCAGAAAGGAAATAATGTCTTTTTACGGTATTGCTTTGTTGGAAGTAGGGCAGTATGACGAGGCTCTACAATATTTGGATGGGCTTTCAAACCATCGCGCTTACATACGCTTTGAAATGGGTGATTTTGCAAGCGTCATCCGGGATTCAGTGATTTCTGGAGCTAACTATCAGCTAAAGAGTTCTTCTGAATATGCTGAGGGCTTACTCCAGGGGTTAGTAGAAGGAGAATCAGATTCGAACCTAGATGGCTATACGCCTTGCTTCGGCCATTCACTAAGCGGTCTTGAAACCACCTTGTGGACTGTCTGTCAAAACCCCTTATCCGGTTGGAGTCGTTTTGTGGATGCTTGTGCTGAAATCGCTACTATTTCAGTGAATCTCGAACAAACATCCATAAGCGAAACGGTGAAAGAGTGGCAATATTTGGTCAAACAACATGATGCCTTAGGGCCTCATGAACGTGGTCGGCTGACTGGCTACCTTATCGGGAAGTATGGCATCAACATCCTTACTGCAGGCACCACAATGAAGGGTGTCATGGCGTTCAAGGCTTTACAACATGCCAACCGCCAATGTTTGTTAGAAGCTTGTGGTGATAGTTTGGAGCTGGTTGCGGAAAGGGCATTAAAACACGCGGTTCAGCGTGATGAATATTTTAGAAACGTCGAAGTCGACTGGAAGAAGCAAGATAAGTTCGTAAGGAACACTCGAACCAGTCATTTGACGTACAAAGATGCAGAAACATTGGTGGGGAGATTTGCCGGATCGGGGAGTCGTATCGCCAATTATACTCCAGGCTGTTCTGGATACACTGAAAAAGTTGAATTTGGTGAAGTAATTGGCTACTTCATACAGGACGGATCTAAAACGAAGGTCCCGACCTCTAAAGGTATAATACATTATTCAAAAACTGGCGCGTATATCGTTCCTGCCCAGCCATGATGTATGCCACACTCGGTGTCAAACGTGGTTTTGGCACGGTCCAAATCATAGTTTGACGCCGAAAGTGGTATAATCTTGCGCATCGTCTGTGAAGCTCATCATGCAAGAATGCGACTTTGGGCTTTCGCGAATTCTAAGGCATGTGTTATACATCATGTCCGATTTTACGATTATATGATGGATTTTAAAAAAGCTTTACCGCAATGAAGCTGCCTTTTTCCTGGATTAAAGAGTGCATAGCGACCAAATTGCCTGCGGGCAAAGTGGCGGACGCCCTAACCATGCTTGGGTTAGAAGTTGAGGGTATCGACACGTCTCCGATGAGTTTCACTGGAGTGGTTGTTGGTCAAGTCGTTAAAACTGAGCGACATCCCGATGCTGACAAGCTTACTGTCGCGATGGTTTCGGATGGACAGGAGACTGTCCAGGTTGTCTGCGCTGCGCCCAATTGCCGAGAGGGTTTGATTACCGCCTTTGCAAAGATTGGGGGAACCCTCACCGATCCAGAAGGCAAAACCTTCAAAATTAAAAAAGCTAAACTTCGTGGCGTGGAATCTAACGGCATGCTCTGTGCTGAAGATGAGTTAGGGCTTTCACAGTCTCACGATGGTATAATTGAGTTTCCTGTAGATACCGTTCTGGGAACTGATCTGCAGCAGCTTTATGGCGACGCAGTATTTGATATCAGCCTCACGCCAAATCTTGGGCATTGCGCTAGCCTCCAGGGCGTGCTTCGCGAACTAGCAGCCTTTTTAGACACATCCTATTCGCTTCCGCAGGTATACATCGACGACGGTGATAGTGAACAGATAAAAACTGAAGCATCCGTCAGCATTGAAGATACCACTAAATGCCCTCGATACGCTTGCCGCGTTATCAAAAATGTTAAGATAGCTCCATCGCCCAAATGGCTCCAGGATCGTTTATTGCAGTGCGGGCTACGCCCCATCAACAACATTGTCGATGCTACTAACTATGTACTTTGGGAGCTCGGTCATCCACTGCATGCCTTTGATTACGATAAATTGGCTGGTCATAAAATTGTGGTGCGGACAGCGAAAGAGGACGAGCAGTTCGTCACTCTAGATGGCCAAACTCGCAAGCTTAACACTGAGTCACTGCTTATCTGTGATGACGAGAAGCCCGTAGCCCTAGCAGGCATTATGGGTGGGCAGAATTCAGAAGTAGGGGATGAGACTCAGAACGTTCTTCTAGAGTCCGCCTATTTTGAGCCATCAAACATTCGACGCACTAGCAGATTCCTTGGGCTTACTACTGAAGCCTCCAGACGCTTTGAGCGTGCGGCGGATCCTAACGGCGTTATTACGGCGCTTGATCGTGCAGCAGTTCTTATTCAAGAACTTGCTGGTGGAGAGATTGTCAAAGGGCTAGTCGACATCAAAAACAGTGAATTTTCCGATCGTAAGATCGTCTGTCGCCTTAGCCGCATCCAAGGTATTATTGGGCAGCATTTAGCGGCTGGAGAGGTCGAAGGCGTGTTCCGACGTCTCGGTTTCCCATGCACTTGGGATGGACAAGAGCTATTTTCCATACGCGTGCCAACATACCGCGCTGATATTCATGCCGAAATTGATCTCATTGAAGAAGTCGCGCGTATTTATGGGTATGACAATATCGAGAGGCAACCCGCCTACTATCATACGTCTACTTTACCGCATGCTCCCATTTTCCTTTTCGAGAGACAATCACGCCAACGCTTGCTAAGCCAAGGCTTACAAGAATTTATGACCTGTGACCTTATCGGTCCCTCAATGCTCGACGTACTGCCTAATATCGGTGATAATCCCACGCAGGTGCGAGTTCTCAACCCTACATCAGCCGAGCAGTCTATTTTACGTCAGTCCTTGCTTCCTGGTATGCTGCAAGCAATAAGATATAATGTAGACCGCAAGAACTTAAACGTTGGCGCCTTTGAAATTGGTCGTACTCACTTCCTCGAAGGCAAGAACTTTAAAGAGCAATCCGTTGTTGGGATTATCCTAACAGGGAAATCGCGTCCACACAGCTGGGAACAACATCCAGGGCCATTCGACTTTTATGATCTTAAAGGGATTGTCGAAGACTTTTTGTCTGACATGTCGATGCCTTCGCCATCCTTTGAAGTCAGTAAACTCTCCACCTTCCATCCTGGCCGCCAAGCTAGTGTTTTGATTAACGGTATTGATGTTGGAGCGATCGGCGAAGTCCATCCAGACATCTTAGGTCGTTTGGATGTTACTCAGCGCATTTTATTCGCTGAACTGAACTTGCATGATCTATACCGCCTGAAAGGCGATTCACCAAAGATGGTCGAGCTGCCACAGTTTCCAGGCTCCGAACGTGATTGGACCATTTCCTTATCAGAAAAAGTCACCTGTGGTACTGTTTTTAGCTTAATTCGCCAGTTTGCGCCAGCATTGCTGGAGCAGGTGAGCCTTTTGGATCTATACCGCAGTGAGAAATTGGGCAGCGGTGTAAAAAATGTAACGTTCCGCTTCTTCTACCGCGATCGCACGAGAACAGTTCAGCAAGAAGATGTGGATTCTAAACATACACGTTTAATTGAAAAAGTGACCACCGGCTTGGGAACAGCCGTTCAGCAGCAAAATTCTGCTGAAAATGCTCTTTAAGTAATGAGGATGCCCATGCGTAATGTCTTGTTTTTGTTATCAATTCCAGCACTGCTAATTACAGCTAGCTGCAATCGTCAGAACTGCTGCGACCAAGTAGTATGTGAAACTTATGTTCACCCGTATGGCTTGGAAATGTCGGGTGGCGAATGGTGCCGACAAGGCTCTTCAGGCGATGTTATTGTCACCAATAAAGACGGTGTAACCGTTAAAAGCGCCTATGAAAAAGGTGTTGTGGAAGGGGAAGTTACCTATACATTTCCTTTCCGTGACAGTATCGAAACTGTAGAAATCTACAGCCAGGGCAAGCTCATTAAAGAAACGCATTACTTCCCATCTGGCGTCGTGAAAAGCGAAATAGCGTATCCTTCCGAGAACGAACAGGTTGTTCGTGCTTTTTATGACCAAGGTGGTCGCAAAAGCGAAGAGCATTTCTTAGGCAAGCAGCTTCAAACCGCTACCTATTACAACTTCAATGATCTAGTCGAGTCCAAGGTAGATGATTTTAGCGGCAAAAGAACTCAGCGCGATATCTACGGACAGCTTGTGTCTGTGGACACCATCGAAAACGGCGTTTTAGCTGCTACTACAACCTATCATCCTAACGGCATGCCAGAGGCTACCACGCCCTATTCGAATGGCGTCGTTCAGGGGGTTCGCAAGACCTTTCTGCCTGGTGGTGAACCCTATTCTGTTGAAGAGTGGAGCGCAGGTATTCAGCACGGCACTACCATCATTTATGAAGATGGCGAGAAAATTGCCGAGATTCCTTACTACCAAGGTAAACGCAGTGGTGTAGAGAAGCGATTCCGTAATAACGACGAAGTTGTCGAAGAAATCGGCTGGGCAAACAACGCTAAGCATGGCCCTACAACACGTTATGTTGAAGGTCAAGTCATCACCGACTACTTCTACTACGGCACGCCAGTTAGCAAAACGGTGTTCGATAAGCGCACAGCGCTATTGCAGCACCAGGCTAGATAAATTAGTTTTCAAAGCCCTCCCCCCGGAGACGTCGCGTAGCGGCGTCTCCATTTTTATTCCTGGGCGATAGTGACGTCACCATTGATCGCACATTGGCAGGCTAAGCGCAGGGATTGATCTTTGCCCTTGTTGATAAGTGCTTCGCGCTCGGTAAGACGTTGAGACGAAAGGTTTTCAGCCCCTTCTACGACACGAATAACGCATAGACAGCAGCAAGCTTTACGGCACCCAAAGCGCAGTTCTGTGACCGCCTGAAGATCCGCTCCGCATCTAAGTTGTAGTTTCGCGCCGGAATTGGCCAGTGTTAAGGTACAGTAACTCATTTTGCACCACTATCTGACATGCGTTTTAATATCGGGAACCACTTGCGAAATTCTAATACGTCGCTTAGGTCCCATCGCTCCTCGATTAGCTCGGTGAATTGACCATCCTCACCCGTCTCATAGAGCTTGTACATCACGGGGTTGTCCAGTCTATCAAATAGCACGACACCATCCGTGGCGTCACCTTGAGATCGATAGTACATGCGGTTGGTAGCCAGTAATAGACCCTGGGGAGAAAAAATATGGCATTCCCTGCAAACATCGCCCTCAAAAAGGTGTGTCTCCAGGTAGATAACTCTATCGTCCTGATTACGGATTAAGCAAGACGTCGCATCTTCGTCGGCACAAGTAACTTCCTTACACCATCCCTGTTGTTCAGCCGGCTTAAGATGGCGAAAGTCTAGCTGCATGGAGTCATATACTACGCTGCTAAAGTGACCTTTTTCATATCGCTCTAGGGAGTAGCGCTTGTGATAAGGATCATCTACAATTTTATAGCTCACCACCTCGGTTTGAGTTTCCTCCGAACCTAAGGGTTCCCGGCCATGAGGCACACCTTTTAGCCAAACATAATCTCGATAACGTGCTGCTGACATATCCTTCCTCGGCGTTTCCAACGCATTGTGCACATGAACGCTATAAGCGAAAAGTATTTTTTCGAATTGTTTTGGACAAACAAGTCAAAAATTTGCTAATACCTGAGAAACAAAGCCGTTGACCTGGATGTTTACAATTAGTGAAGGAGCCGCAGGATGGAAGACATTTTCCTCAGTTTCGGATTTCGACTTGGTGTTTGGATACTTTTAGCCATCAGTGCCATTGGGGTACTTGGGCTATATTGGATCATTAGAAATCGTGAAAAGCGCCTAGAGTTAGCTTATAGCTATCAAGAACTAGTGCGCCTTTGCGATCAAAAGGCCGAAGAGCAACGCCAGCTTGAACGCCAAGTTCGTGATTTGGATGACCGTAAAGCCGAGCGTGATCGTTATCAAGCTGAAGAAGCGCGATCAAGACAATGGATTGACTCACATGCCGATGTCATTCAGGAATGCCAAGAGCAAAATAACAAACTGACTCAGTTGCGTGACGAATACACTGAATATCAGCGTTGCGTAACGCAGCTCGCCCAATTGCAGCACGATCGCGATTCATTGCGACAAGAGACTGATCTGTTGCGCACAGAGCGCGATAAGCGTGCCAATGAAGTTAAAGAGGCCTCTGCTGTCTATCTGACACTCTCTAAAGAGTTAGATCAGCGTAAAGCTCAGCTCGAGCCAATAACTGACCAGCTGCGCACGCTGACTACCGAACGTGACCGTCAGCAGACGGAGCTTAAGAGCGCGACGGAAGAATACATGCGAGTATCAAAGGCACTGGAATGCCACCGTAATGAAGCTGCCGATTTGGAAACAGAGCTTGACCACTTGAGAGCCCGCGCAGATCGCTTTAAGATGGAGAATCCATTCTTGGCCGATCATCAAGAGCGTATCTCTCAGCAGTGGAAGAGTCTGGAGTGCCAGTATCAAGATGTTATTTCAAATAACCGCCAGCAATGGGAGAGCTTGGAGGGCCAGTTTAAGCGCCTTCGTGATCAAGCGCAACGGTCGACCTCATCCCTTTCGCTGTAGAGATAAGAAACTAAGTCTTAGCTCACGATGGGCGGCATTTTTGCCGCCCATTTTTATTATCTTGACCAGCCGAATCCAAAGGACTGGAGGTGGCATGGCTGGCAATAAGTACAGGGATATGGTGCCGCCTGTACCATACAAGGCGCCATTGCAGGTGTTGGCCCATAGTATGCACTACCAGGAACTACGCGACCGTAACATGGTGCTGGTGGAGCATAGGCTGGTGCATAATAAATAGGCTGCACTGCGCATGTTTGGACAGGAACGTAACAGACTGCTGGTGACGAACAGCCGAAAGATAAACCAAAATTCCACTTGCTGTGTCTATGCTTATGATGACCAGCAGTAGCTTCACTAGGATTTAAGAACATTCCGGCCATGCCTAACAAAATGGCAATTAGAACATACTGAATTCTCATCTCTCTCTCCATTGTTATCGAAAACAGATATAATAACATAACTTGCCAATTAATGTACAAAGGCATGAGAAATGGACGGGCGTGGTAAGCCTGATTCTGGACCTGTCAATGGCCAGTATATGGTTAAAGAAGGGGAAAGGAGCTCATGACTACGATGTTGGCAACCATACAAAATTCTCAAGCCAAAGCAGAAAAGCGGAAGCAGCGTAGTTTAGGGGCTGAGGGTGAGTATCAAATTCGCTGCCTTAGTAGTCCCTGCAGCACGATCCTACTCAACTACACGTTCGTGATTTACAATCTTTAAGATAGCTTATCACATTCATTACGCTTTTGAATTACAATTTAGACGAAAACAAAATCGGAGCCTAAATTATCATGGAAAGTATTCAAAATTTCGTTTAATCACCTGTTGTGTCAACTTTAGTTGTTGGAGCCGTCACTACTACATTGATCTATTCAATGTACAAGGTTATCCAATTACCTGGAGTACTTCAAAAAGAAGTGGAGAACAGTGTGAACATCGCCAATCGACGCACTAACGTTGTTGTGGCGATTGCTCTAGTTGCTGCCGCGACTACTTTATATTTTGCTGCAAGTTCTGTAGCTTTGCCTGTGATCGGTTTAATTGCGCTTTCCGCAGCAGCTGCTTCGTACAAAATCAACTGCAATGTAAAGAGCTATCCCAAATACACCATGGGGATGTGCGGCCTGCCCATGTTTAAGAGGCGCTAAGAGTCAACAGCCTAAGAGTTGACGAGAGATGACAATGCGTTGGATCTCGCTGGTACCTTCATAGATGGTGGTGATGCGCGCATCGCGGAAGTAACGCTCTATAGGATATTCCTTGATGTAGCCGTAGCCGCCATGAATCTGCACTGCTTGTTCTACAATCTCGTTGCATGACTCCGTTGCAAATAACTTAGCCGTGGAGGCCGCTTGGGTAAAGGACTCGTTATTATCGCGTAGCCAAGCGGCCTTATATAGAAGCAGGCGTGAGGCCTCGAGCTTTACATGCATATCGGCAAGTTTGAAGGCTATCGCTTGGTTCTGACCTATGGGCCTGCCAAACTGCTCGCGCCATTTAGCATGCTTTACGCTGGCGTCAAAGGCTGCTTCGGCGATTCCTATGGCCTGGGCGGCAATTCCAAGCCTGCCGCGGTCAAGCATTGAGAGAGCTAGCTTTAGTCCATCTCCTGGTTTGCCAATGACCTGTTCTTGGGGGATACGGCAATCTTTGAAATGCATGTTTGTCAGGTTGACAGTCAACAGACCCATTTTGTCGACAATAGTCGGTACAGTCCATCCAGTGGTGCCCTTCTCCACTAAAAATGCTGTGATGCCGTGCGATCCATCATCCATGGAAACCTTGGCAAAGACTAGGCAAACATTGGCTAAATTGCCATTGGTGATCCAACGCTTGTGACCGTTTAGGATATAGCCTCCGGTTTGTGGATCGTGAGCCGCAGCACATTCCAGGCTCTTGGGGTCACTACCAGCGTGTTCTTCTGTAAGGGCAAAGCAGGCACCTCGCCACTCGCCCTGCTTCATTTGTGGGAGGTAGCGCCTTTTCTGTTCCTCGGTTCCATATAGAAATAGAGCTTCAGCCACCCAATTGCTGACAGACATAGCCACTGCAACGCCGGCATCCGCTTTTGCCACGGTGCTTAGTCCTAGCAGATAGGTCAGGGAGTCGGTGTAGCTGCCACCGTAACTGCTGGGTACTGTTTGAAGGAACAGGCCCTTGACAGCCATTTTCTCGAATAACTGGCTACGAACATCTACTTCAGTTTCAAGACGATGTCTGATAGGAAGCACCTCGGTTTCACAAAAGTGCCACATGGACTGTTTCCATGCTTCCTGTTCTGCTGTAAGTGCAAAGTTCATCATAAAAGTCCTAAAGAAAGGAATTCAACGCAAAGTCGCAGAGGCGCAAAGCGCTTAGCGCCTCTGCGTCTTTGCGATTAATCAATTGTTCCCTTTGACAATCACGGAAGTTACAGTGATGTCATTACCACCCATGCTGACGAGCATGCCATAAGGTGTTCTAGGCTCCATTTGATTCGGTGCCTTCTTGGTGAACTGCTGAAGAAGATCTACCAACATACGCACCCCGGAAGCACCTACAGGATGTCCGAATCCGCACAAGCCTCCTGAAGGGTTGGTGGGGATGCGCCCTTCCTTGCTAAGCTGACCATCCAGGATCATAGCAGCGCCCTTTCCCTTTTCTGCGAAGCCTAAAGCTTCGAGAGATAAAAGTCCGGTGATGGAGAAGCAGTCGTGTATTTCTAGCAGCGCCAAATCGTCTATTGAAACGCCTGCCTGTTGCAACGCATTCTGTGCCGCTTTTTCAGTATAGGTGAGAACTGTCATATTTGGTGGTGGCTTGGTGATGTCGCCTTCAGCCGCACCAACAGCGACAATTTCAATGGCCTGCGACAGATCGATTCCCAGCTTTTTCAAACCCTCTTCAGAGGCAATAATAAGCCCTGCGGCGCCATCAGAGATCTTTGAGCAATCATACAGATTCAAATTTGGGATGAATTTTTTGGCATCTGGTTGAGTCATGCCCAGAGCAAACAGATCTTGTGCGGAGTTGTGGTACTCTTGAGCTTTTGGGTTCTTGCGCGCGTTCAAAATAGCTTGTTCATACCATTTTGCTAAGCCTTTGCGCGTATCGTCGTAGCCGTATGTTTCATAATAAGCGCCGGCGCGAGCACCGAAGATTCCTGGAAAGAAGTGTGCACAGCCACCCTTGCGTTCGGCTTGGTAATAGGCTGCTCCAGCTAAGACATCCGCGCCATAGATTGACTTCATCGTATTCTGCAGCTCAAAGCCTAGAACGAATACGGTGTCAGCGGCGTCTGACAGCACATTGCGCACTGCAGTAGCTATGGCACGACCGCCTGAACCGCATGCACCCTCTACACCAGTGCAAGGCTTACCCAATAGAGAGGGGACGACAGAAGGCAGAAATCCTGGCAGGTTGGCTTGTTTGATGAAGCGTGGAGCCATAAAGTTAGCTATGACACCCTCGTCGATATCCTTATTAGCTACTTGTGCTAGTACTCCATCGGCAGCCTCTTTCAAATAGGTCTCGAAGGAGGCCATGGGCTTTTCTGGATTGAACTCTTTTCTGCCTGGACCAAAGAAAGTGGTGCTATAACCCGCTGCCGCGTAGATTTTCTTACGAAATGCCATGAGAATGCCTCTCAAAAGTAGCTGTTAATGGGTCCATACAAATGTGCAAAACCGTTTTCTAGGATGAGATTTACATCCTCATTATTCGCCGCCACGCCAGTTGTCACCAAATCTTGGGCAAATTGACGGGATTGCCGCAGGAACTTTTGTGCAAGTAGGTTGCCTGGGCTACTTTCTGAAAACAGATTGTGGAAATAGGCGTAGAGTTTACTTTGTTTTAGCGGGTCTTTTAGTAGCTTTTTCCATGGAGCGTGTCCCTCTGGCAGTGGACCAATTAACGCACCGATATCAGGCAGTGGAATGTAGTCCTTTTGCTTTAAGCTGTAGACAGCTTCGGGGAAACCCTCTAGATAACGAAAGAAGCCATCTTTTTGTGAGCCATCGCCCCGCTGGCCTCCGGTAATGCCAGCAGCGACCATCCTATCGATCAGGTCTAGATGAAGCTGGAGACCCTTGATGTTGTGGGACATCATGGAGCCGATTCGCTTTGCCACATCAATTCCCACATAATCAACGAGCTGGAAGATGCCCATAGGGCGTAACAAAAAGTGATGCGTAACAGCATCGACAATACAAATGGCTGCCTCCTCGCCAAACTGTGCAGAAAGCTCCGCTACCTGCTCACACGCGTAGGAGATCTCCCGCAAAAAGTGACCATTACCAATAAATCCTGCAACATCATTAGATGGCACGAGCGTTTTATTTAGGCGGCGGCCCATCTCCACGGCAAGAGCTTTAAGATCGCTATTCGACTCATCGACAATAAGCTCTACGAGAGGCTGTACAGGTGGGGGATTGTAGAAGTGGAAACCAATGACTTGATGTTTTAGCCCTGCATGCTCTTCCAGAAGCTGAATCGGGATGGAAGAGGTATTGGTAAAGTAAAAAGTGGAGGTTTCTTTATGCCCTTTTTCCAGCTCTTTAAATAAGTTTGCCTTGATGTGCAGGTCCTCTATAACCGCCTCAAAGACTAGGCTGGAGCCAATAGCGCGTTTCACATCTATGCTTGGATGGATCATATTCATGGCGCCATCGACAAAGGCCCGCACAATATCGGCGTTGTCTACTAGCTTAGGGTTATCCTTAAACGAGACGCGTAGTGCATTGATATGTCGTTCAGCCCACTTAAGGATATTTGGCTTCAGATATTGGCGAAGATTATCGAGAGCATCTTCATCGGTATCGATCAATACTAAACGGAATTTGCCCTGACCGATGGCTCCGGTTGTTTCTGCCTCGAGACGAGCCATTTCTTCTAACAGCAGCAGGGAGATGCCTCTACCCATCTTGCCAGCAGCCCCGATGACTGCTACATGTTGCAACAGAGTATCTAGCATTTAGTGACTCCTTCAAAGTGAGGGGAGCGTTTCTCTAGAAAGGCGTGAATCCCTTCCTGCCTATCTGGACAGCTGAAGCATTGTATAAACGCTTGTCGTTCATGCTCCAGCGCCACTTCTATGGATAAATGGAAGCAGCTGTTAATTACATGCTTAGCGCGTAGAATGCTCGCTGACGAGTTTTTAAGGATCTCTTTAGCTGTTTGTTGGCATATTTCTAACAGCTGGTGGTCTTCGCAAACATGGTTGACGAGGCCAATTCTAAACGCCTCATCGGCGGTAATCTTTCTACCGGTGAAGATTAGCTCCTTAGCCATGCGCGTACCGACAGCTCTCGCTAGGCGCTGGGTGCCTCCAAAACCTGGAATTAGCCCCAAAGATACCTCCGGAAGGCCGAGCTTGGCTTTGCGAGCGCAGTATATGAAATCACAGGCTAATGCCATCTCTAGTCCACCTCCAAGCGCAAAGCCATTAACCGCAGCGATAGTTACAAAAGGTGCGCTTTCAAGTAGCATTGAGACCTTTTGTCCTAGGACGCATAGGTATTGGCTATCGCCCGTAGACATGGATTCCATCTCGCGGATATCCGCACCAGCGATAAACGCCTTGTCGCCCTGGCCAGTGAGAATCAGTACACGTATGGCGTGCTTTTTGGTTAGAAAGGCGGCTAGGTCCTTTAGCAACTGATGGTTGAGGGCATTTAAAGCCTCTGGTCGGTTGATCGTTAGAACGCCAATGTCTTCGTGAGCAGCAAACTGTAAATGGTCCATGCATTACCTCCGGATTCCTCGATATATCAGTTACCCATAAATGTTGGCTATGGACATAAGAGACCTTAGGGACGAAAGGGACCTTAGAGACATGGACTAGGAAAGGTCAATGTCCCTATGGTCCCTTTCGTCCCTAAGGTCTCTTATGTCCATACTGTGTGTTAAAATAAATGCTGTGCTACAAGGGCGTTATGAGTGCAGGACAGAAGTTAAGAGACGCTTTGCTACTGGAGAAGCCGCTACAAGTTGTTGGCTGTATAAATGCTTACGTCGCCATGATGGCAAAAAAAGCTGGTTACCGAGCGCTATATCTATCTGGTGCGGGTGTCGCTAATAGCTGCTTTGGATTGCCTGACCTAGGCCTTACCTCTCTGGATAACGTGTTGGAAGAGGTACGCCGTATTTGCTCAGCGGTGGATTTACCACTATTGGTTGACGCAGATACCGGCTGGGGTGCAGAGCTTATGATAGCCCGAACCGTGAGGCAAATGATCGCGGCTGGTGCCGCAGGCATACATATCGAAGATCAGGTATTCGACAAGCGCTGCGGACACCGCCCAAACAAACGCATTGTGGATATCACCGAGATGGTAGCGCGTATCAGTGCGGCTGTAGATGCCAAGAGCGACCCAGCCTTTGTGGTAATGGCAAGAACAGATGCCGTAGCAGTAGAAGGCTTGGATAAAGCACTAACACGAGCAGTTCAGTTAGAACAGGCTGGCGCCGATATGCTCTTTCCCGAAGCCCTAACGACTTTAGAAGAATATAAGGCTTTTCGAAGCGCTGTCAGCATCCCTATCCTGGCCAATATTACCGAGTTTGGGCAAACGCCACTATTCACAACAGAAGAGCTAAAGAGCGCTGGGGTAGACATCGTTCTTTATCCATTATCTGCTGCACGTGCCATGTACCGCGCTGCCGAGCATGTGCTTCATGAAATTCGCTCCAAGGGAACACAGAAAGACGCTATCGACACTATGCAGACGCGCGATGAGTTATATCAATATCTAGATTATCTAAAACATGAAGAGAGGGTTAACCATGGTAGAGACAATCGCTAAAAAGAAGGTCGGAGGCCTAGCTGGCATCGTGGCAGGTGATTCCTCCATTTGTGTTTGCGGCGCGGAAGACGAAACGCTAACCTACCGTGGCTACAACATTATTGATTTGGCTGACCATGCTAGCTACGAAGAAGTTGCCTGGCTGCTTCTTCGAGGGGAACTGCCTAAAGCGACCCAGCTTACCCAATATCGTCAGCGCTTGAAAGAGCTTAGGGTGCTTCCTGAAGCGCTTAAAAAAACTTTAGAACTGATTCCAAAAACATCACACATGATGGATGTTCTGCGAACAGGATGCTCCTTTTTGGGCAATATAGAGCAAGAGAATGCCCGGGATCCATTTGCCGGACCAGACCGTTTGATTGCATGCTTTGGTCCTATGCTATTGTACTGGTATCATTTCCACAAGCAGGGTAAGGCGAATCTCGATAGCAAGGAAGATACTGTTGCAGGCTACTTTCTTGATGTTCTGCATGGCAAAGCGCCTTCAGAGGCTGACAAGAAAGCTCTCGATGTTTCGCTTATTCTGTATTCGGAGCATGAGTTCAACGCCTCAACCTTTACCGCACGTACGATTACCAGTACGATGGCAGACTTCTACTCTGCTGTAACCGGTGCTATTGGTGCTCTCAGTGGACCTTTGCACGGTGGCGCTAACGAGAAGGCTTTGGAGCTCATGCAGAAGTTCTCTACACCGCAAGAGGCGGAGAAAGGCATTCTTGAGATGCTAGCCAATAAGGACCTGATCATGGGCTTTGGGCATCGTGTTTATACGACAAAGGATCCGAGGTCACCGATTAATAAATTCTGGGCAGAGAAGCTATCTAAAGAGAAAGGGAATAAGACCCTTCTACCTATAGCTGAAGCTATCGACAAGGTGATGTGGAAAGAGAAGAAGCTTTTCCCTAATGCCGATTTCTACAGCGCGGTGGTTTACAACTTGTTAGACATTCCCACGCAAATGTTCACTCCACTGTTTGTGATGGCTCGCATCGCAGGTTGGTCTGCACACATTCAGGAACAGCGTATGAATAACAAGCTCATTCGTCCTGTCAGTAACTATATAGGTCCTCAACCACGTTCATGGGTGCCCTTGGACAAAAGATAGTAACCATGAAGTATGATGAAGCTATACAGATTATCGCAGACTATGTCTGCGATACTCCTATCAATAGTTCAGAGGCGTACAATACCGCACGTCTATGCCTGGCGGATAGTATTGGCTGTGCGCTACTAGCCCTTAATTTTCCTGCATGTAGTAAACTTCTTGGTCCTACTATTCCAGGAACCATTGTGCCAACAGGCTGTCGTGTATTAGGCACGCCCTGGATGCTTGATCCCATTCAAGGTGCCTTCAACATCGGTACTATGATCCGTTGGCTAGACTATAATGACACTTGGTTGGCAGCTGAGTGGGGGCATCCCTCTGATAATCTTGGGGGACTCCTAGCCGTTGCCGATTACCTCAGCAGGCATCACGAATCTTTATCCGTGCAGCACTTACTTACGGCAATGATTAAAGCTCACGAGATTCAGGGAGTATTGGCATTAAAGAACAGCTTCAACCGCGTAGGTCTAGACCATGTTATTCTGGTGCGAGTCGCCACCACTGCTGTAGTAACTCGCCTTTTAGGTGGCTCCAAGGATCAGGTTCTGGCGGCTGTTTCCAATGCCTGGATTGATGGTGGTGCTTTGAGGTGCTACAGGCACCATCCCAATACTGGTTCTAGAAAGTCTTGGGCCGCTGGAGACGCTACCAGTAGAGGGGTTCAGCATGCCTTTATGGCCCTGAAAGGCGAAATGGGCTATCCTTCAGCCTTAAGTACTCCAAAGTGGGGCTTTTACGATGTATTCTATAAGGGTCAGCCGTTTGTTTTTGCGCGGTCGCTTGGCTCTTATGTGATGGAGAACGTGTTATTTAAGATCAGCTTTCCAGCGGAGTTTCATGCGCAGACTGCTGTGGAGTGCGCTGTGAAGCTGCATCCAGGAATTAAAGCTCGTTTGGATGATATCGAGAGGATTGTTCTTCAAACTCATGAGTCAGCTATCCGCATCATCGACAAGAAAGGCCCTCTAAAAAACCCTGCTGACCGGGACCACTGCCTGCAGTACATGGTAGCAATTGGCTTACTTCATGGCGATCTAACGGCAGATCACTATGAAGAAGATGTTGCTTTGGATGCACGCATAGATCAGCTTCGTGCACTTATGACGGTAGTGGAAGATCCACGATATACTCAGGACTATCTTGATCCGGAAAAGCGCAGCATAGCCAATAAAGTTGAGATCCATTTTAAGGCCGGAGAAGTGCTTCGTGCAGAAGTAGAGTACCCAATAGGACATCAGCGTCGGAGGCAGGAGGGCATTCCACTGCTATATCAAAAGTTCGTAGCCAACGCCGGAACCCGGTTTCATGCTAGCACAGTAGAAAAATTATTGGACCTATTCGAGGATCTCGGTCAACTGTCCGATACACCTGTCCATGTCTTATGCGATCTGCTGGCATCCGAAAAATAGCATTTGTTAAGATTATTTAAAGATCTTGGTTGATAGCAAGAACCGAAGTTGCTATGCTCCCGCGCAAATGATGGAGGCTACCCATGGAAAAACTTACAAGAGCTGCCGAACGTGCGACACGCTGGCTAGAGCAGCAAATTCATGATGATGGCTCGTATGGTTTGGATGCAGAGGATTTAGCATGCTACTACAAGTCTCCCTATTTATTTTCGCTAATGGGACAGCGCGGGTCGGCACATTTGGTTCTCGATCACATCAAAGAACGCTATTTCCGTAGCAATGGTGACTTTACTACATCCGAGACTGCAAAGAGTGCAAATCCTGCCTTCTGCGAGTTCTGGTCGTACACTAACGGGTGGATAGCTATTGCAGCACAGCGCATGGGTCGTTTTGATATCGCTCAGCCTGCCTATGACTATGTCAAATCCTTCTACCACCCAAAACTTGGTGGATTCACAACGCAAAAGCCCTACAATACCGGCAATGAGGTTGTCGATGTGATCACCACGGCACATTTGGGGCTGACGAGCCTCTATTTTGGTGATATGGATAGAGCTAAACGTTGTGGAGTCCTATTGGCCGACATTTTGGATAAGCAGCCTGATATTGGCTCTAAGTTCTTTCTGAGGGTTGATGGACGTGGAACACTGGTGACGACTTTTCCTCATGAAGCAGCAGGATTACATCAGGTAAGCACCACAGAAGATAACCAGTTCTATTTTATGATTGGATATCCAATAGCCTTTCTTGGAAAGCTGTTTCAAGCAACAGGAGAAAGGAAAGTGCTTCAAGCAGCTAAGAACTATCTGCAGTTTGCGATGTCATGCAAAGGCAATATTACCGCGTTTCATTTTAGCCATAAAGTGATGTGGGGCGCGGCCCTATTAGCCTCCATTACCGGCAGTGTAGAGTATGCAACCTTTGCTAGTCGCATAGCCGATCATTTGATTAGCATGCAGTCTGAAGATGGCGGATGGTTGGTTCAAGAGCCATTTCATACAATGATTGACCAAACAGCTGAGATAGCTATCTGGCTGACAGAGACCGCTGATGAGCTTTCCCGTATGCGCGTCACCGTCTAAAAGGTTGAGAGAAAGGAAATTTAACGCAAAGGCGCAAAGACGCAAAGATGGCAATGTCACTTTCTTCTTCGCGTCTTGGCGCCTTTGCGTTAAATCCCTTCTCTACAACAGCGAGCTGGGGTTTTCGATTAACTTAATGAAGTGGTTGGAGAAGGCTGCCGCGAGGTCACCATCGATGATGCGATGATCAAACGACCAAGAGCAATTCAAGATATCTCTAATGACAATACTATTGCCTCTAACGACTGGCTCTTTGTGGATTTTGGCGGTTGCTAAAATGGCTGCTTCTGGGAAGTTGATGACTGGAGTTGCCCACAAGCCACCTTCAGTGCCAAAGTTGCTTAGCGTAATTGTAGAATCTCGCATATCATCTGGCTTGAGTTCACCCTTTACAGCTCGTTGACGAAGCGCTTGGTAGTTGCGTATCGTTTCATGAAACGACAAGGTTTCCACATCCTTTAGCACTGGCACGATAAGGCCCTGAGGGGTTTTCATCGCGATGCCAACATTGTGAGATCTATGGAGGATAATTGCTTGTGCGGCATCATCTACCGACGCATTTACCTGAGGAAAGGCCTTTAAGGTCAGCGACAGAGCCCTGATAAAAAGTGGAACAAAAGTTAAATGTATGCCTTGCTTAGTAGCCTCTTGCTTATTTTTGTCTCGGAACTTGGTCAGTAGTGAGACATCTGCTTTATCACAAAAGCCAAAGTGAGGAATGGTCCGCTTGCTTTCTGCCATCTTTTTGGCAACCAAGCGTCTAATACCGACTAGAGGTTGGATTACATCGCCCTCGAGACGAGTTGCGGCAGTGGAAGACTGGGTCGCACTAGGCATGCCTTTAAGATCCTCGGCAACCACACGTCCATCTTTACCGGTTCCTTGAATTTGGTTGATATCAATGCCCATCTCACACGCCATCTTACGCACCTGCGGGGTTGCTAGGGCTTTTTCTCCTATGCGTGCTTGAACAGGCGAATGAGTTGCTGTTGGCACTTTCTTTTGTGGTGCGGGAGTCGATGCGTCCTCATGCTTAACTTGAGGCAAAGCAATTTCGCTGCTAACAGACACGTCGTATAGCGGCTTTCCCTTAATAGCGATATCGCCGACTTTATAGTATTGTTTAGCAAGCGTTCCAGGATAGGGTGTTGGTAGCTCCACGGTGGCTTTATCGGTCATCAGTTCGACTACTGGCTCATCTTGGATTAGAGCGTCGCCAACGTTTTTCAGCCAAGCGGTTACCTCGCCTTCTACGACGCCTTCTCCGATATCTGGCATGAGTACTGTGTAGGTTTGCATCTCAATACTCCAAGGTGTCGAGGATAGCTTTCTTTACTTTGTACGCGTCGGGCAGATATTCGATCTCAAGGGTATGCGGGAATGGAGTATCTAATCCACAGCACCTTTTGACGGGTGCTTCAAGGCTCAGAAAGCAGTTTTCCATGATCTGAGTAGCTAATTCGGCTCCAAATCCCTGCGTTAGTGGGGCCTCGTGGGCGATAACGCATCGCCCTGTTTTCATAACTGAGGCGATGATGCTGTTGATATCCAAGGGATTTAAAGTTCTTAGGTTTAAAACCTCGATATCAATACCGCTTTCTTCATGAAGCTGCTTGGCGGCTAGCATGTTTTGGTGATGCTGTGCGCCCCATCCAATCAGAGTGATCTCCTTTCCAACCCGCGCAACGTGAGCTTGTCCAAAGGGTATTGTGTATTCTTCGTCTGGCACTTCGGCCTTGAGCGATCGATAGATGCGTTTAGGCTCTAAGAATAGCACTGGATCGTTGGATTGTATGGCTGATAGCATAAGTCCTTTAGCATCATAGGGGTCAGAAACCACTACGACAAGAAGTCCTGGGGTATGCAGAAACTGCGCTTCTGGCGACTGAGAGTGATAGTGACCGCCGTGAATACCACCTCCGTATGGCGTACGAATTACAAGTGGCACAGAATACTGACTGGCCGTGCGGTAGCGTATCTTGGCTAACTCGTTGACGATTTGGTCGTAGGCTGGGAAGATGTAGTCGGCAAACTGTATTTCACAGATGGGTTTTAGCCCTTTCATAGCCATGCCAATGCCAAAGCCAACAATAGCCCGCTCAGATAAGGGCGAATCGAAGCAGCGATCTGCCCCATACTTCTTTTGTAGACCTTCTGTTACGCGGAAGACGCCGCCAAAACCTCCACAATCTTCGCCAAAGGTCACTAGGCGCGAATCTTTGGCAAATGCTTGGTGCAGGGTTTGATTTAGGGATTGTATGATATTGCGTTCCGGCATGTTAGGTGGTCTCCGGAAAGAAGGTTTTCAGCTCGTCGTATTCGCGCTGTAGCTTTGGGGGTACTTCGAAATAGACATCTTCGATGATGCTCGACAATGGAGGTGGTGGCGTATCCTTAGCAACCTTGATGGCTTCGTCTACTTCGCCTTTGATTTTGTCTAAGAAGGCTCTCTCCTTCTCATCATCCCACAAGCCCTTCTTGCGCAGGTAGCGTGAGAGGCGCAGGACAGGGTCACGCCCTTTCCACTCCTCGACCTCGACATCTTCACGGTAGGCAGAGGGGTCATCAGAGGTGGAGTGTGCGCCCAGACGATAAGTCACAGCTTCAATTAGGATTGGCCCTGCTCCGTCAAGGCATTGCTGCCGCGCTTTGGTTACTGTTTCATGCACGGCGAAGTAGTCATTGCCATCCACTTTGTATGAGGTGATTCCATAAGCCAGCCCCTTTGAAGCGACATCGAAGGCGGCATATTGATTGCTGGTTTTTGTGGAGATAGCGTAGCCATTATTGCGGCAAAAGAAGATTACTGGGGCGTGTCTGAGGGCGGCAAAATTTAGGCCGACATGGAAATCTCCCTTGGATGTCGTGCCTTCTCCAAAGTAGCTGACAGCTATGGCATCTTCCTTTTGCAGTTTCATGGCATAGGCACAGCCCGCAGCATGGGGGATTTTGGTCGCTAAGGGTGAGGATACGGTGACGATATTAAGCTCACGCGAACCGAAGTGGTTGGGCATTTGACGTCCAAGGATCGGATCCTTGCCATTGCAGAACATATGGTGAATGTATTGCTGGGCGGTCGCGCCACGCCAGAACATGATGCCATCTTCACGATACTGTGGATACAGCCAGTCTTGTAGCTTTAGCGCCGCAGCACTTGCGACAACGCAACCTTCTTCGCCGTAAGAACTCATAGCAAAACTGATAGCTCCTTGGCGTTGTAGTGTGATCATGCGATCGTCGATATGACGTGTCATCAGCATGACTTCGTAACCGCGCACTAGTTGATCATCAGGAATAGTATGCTGGCAATTAGTGCTCAGATTCCCGTTTACATCGAGGTATGATAGCATTTCCATTGGCATAGCGGCACTTGTTCCCTTTACACAAGCTCATACTGCAAGGTAGGTTTCGTCGGCCAGAAAAAAGGGGGATATTAACGCAAAGGCGCGGAGGCGCGAAGAGGTGGAAATTTCTTTACGCCTCTGTGTCTTTGCGTTGAATTCCTAAATCTCAGGTATTTGTGGGTTTTTGAGCCATGTAGGTGGTGGCGAAGTCGTCCAGAAGTATCTTTCGTTGTCTATCGTCATCGGGGTCGGCGGTTTTTTTGTTATAGATGTCTTTAAGTAAGTCCCAATCGGGAGGCCATTTGGGTTTAGATTGAAGGTGTAGGTCTAAATACTCCTGAAGGCTGCCGTTTTTGGAATCTTCGCAGCGCATTTTTTTAATCGCTAAAGCGAGTTCCTTCGCAGCCTTTGGTCCGATCTTGTCCTCAAGAACCATATAGAGAAGGGCGTACTCCATTCCATTGGAGTTAGCTATGGTGCAGTTGCCGGTTTTCTGCTGTTTTTGGGCAAGGTAGATACTGGGTTTTAGCTCTAGGTCAGAGTCGATACCCGTTTTAAAGTAATGCTGGGCCATAACCGGAGCGACTCTCATGAGTGCATGTGGGATGTTCTCTTTCTTTCCGATAGTGTGGCAGTGAATTCCGGGTTCTTTATCCGTGCCTTTGTTGCAGCGACTGACTTTATCGCCAAAGAAGACTAAGGCGACGCAGTGGCCTAACCAGTCCGTTAACACCGCGGTGGGTTTTCCATCAGCGATTCTTTTGGCTGCTATTGTGGCATCTTTTTCTTCTTTAATAGGGTCTATCGAATGTTGGATGGCCTCTTTAACGAGATCTAGGACGGTATTAAGTTCCTCTTTACCCAACACGATTAGGGAGCGGAGAGTATCATCGGTTAAGGATCTAACGATGCCTTGCCATTTTTCTGAATTTGGATCCTGCAGATCCTTGTAGAAAGCTGTGACTGAGTCCTCTAACGCGATCTTAGCCTGTGGGAATGACCATGCTTCTCTTGGAAACTGCTTTTCTCCCAAGTTCACGACACCTTTTAAAGAAAAGCGATGGGCTAGCAGTTTGCGGAAGATAAGCTCTTGCGAGGTGCCGTCGTCCTGAAGTTTTAGCCTCTCAATGACGGGATCGCCAGCTAGTTTTGTATTGGCCAAGGCGGTTGTGTAGGCGGTGTTACCAGCGGGATCCAAAGCTGAGCGATAGGGCTGCTTATCCAAAATGGCATTTATAATGGACGGCCCAGCCTTTCTGCAAGCCATCTGAAGGAGGCTGTCTTCGATATTTAAGGCTTCCAGATCCGCCCCGGCCTCTAATAGGGCAGAAAAGATGGCGGAATCGTCGGAAGTGCATGCAGCTTTTAAAGGATCCCCTAGATCAGGGTTTGCGTTAACACTCAGAAGCTCCTTCACAATTCGTACATTGTGGTTCCCGCTGGCAATTGATAAGGCCGTTTCACCCGTAGCATTAGTCGCATCTACCTTTACCTTGGTCTTCAGGTATTCTATCATCTCCAGCTGTCCTTTTCTCGCTGCGATGATCAAAGGTGTGTCACCAAAGCTCTTGGTAATGGCTTCTGTGTCGGCTTTAGATTCAACCAGTTGTGCTGTCGTGGGCAGATCGCCCTTGGCTACCGCAATGTGTAGGGGTGTTTCTTCCTCGGCATTGCGCGCGTCAGCTAATGCTCCGGCGTGGAGCAGTTCCCGTACTGCCTCGCTATTTCCCTGTCTACATGCTATCTGCAGGGGAGTATTACCCTCTTTATCCTTGATCTCAAGAGCTCCAGCTTCTAGAAGCAACTTAAGAAGTGGAACCTCTCCAGAACGTGCTGCGGTATGAAGGGGAGATGACTTACCCAGGTTGAGGACATCAGACCGTGCACCATATTTGACAAGCTGCTCCACGAGCTCTGGGCGATTATAAAGACACGCGAGGTGTAGGGGCGTGTTGCCGCTTAAATCTGTAGCGTGAACATCTGCACCAGCCTTAAGGAGCGGCTTCATAACTCCTACATTACCCCTTTCGCAGGCGATGTGTAGGGGAGACTTGCTTTTAGGTTCAGAGCTAACGCTCGCACCGTTTTGTATCAGTAGCTTGACAATATCACCATGCCCCTGGCTACAAGCGCACTGTAGTGGTGTCCCGGCCCACCGACCTTTAATGGTAATGTCTGCGCCACGAGCGATAAGTTCCTTAACGGTTTCGACTACTCCGCTTTGGCAAGCGTCATGGAGGGGAGTAGCGTCTTCATCTGTCTTGGCAGCAACTTTAGCACCATTGTCCAAGAGAAGGCGTACAACTTCCGGGTTTCCATTTCGGCATGCGAAGTGTAGGGGAGTTTGCTTGTGCGATCCGGGGATATTCACTGGGTTGGACCACCAATTTCGAGCCTTGCCGACAAGGTTCCATCGTCCGCTCTGTATGCTGGTGAGTATTTCGGTTACTAGCTTCAGATCCCCCGACCCGCATGCATGGTGAAATGGTGTATCCCCGTAAGCATCCTTGCCAAGAGGCGATAGGCCCAGCTGCAGAAGCGCACGTGCTGCCACAAAGTCCTTCTCCTGGCAGGCTAAGGCGAAAGATTGAACAATCAGGGGTTCGTGGTGCTCAACGATTTTGGCGGTAGTCAATATAGAAAGAAACTTCTTCCCTTCTGGTGTATTCGTTGACTCGTTAGGGATTGCTTTGATGACTTTTAGACAAAGGTCAGCGTGCTGCTGGCACCACGTTTTATCTGATAGAGCTTCCAAAAAAACAGAGACAGACTTGGAGTCACCGGAAAGCCTTTCCCGGATTTGCTCCTCCGATTGATGTTGGATCATTCGTCTACTATGACTAATAGTATCCATTCTATTATTATAACAATAATAACAGAATTAAAGTAGTTGGTTCTATGTAGTTGGACGCAAGAGACCTTAGTGAGGAAAGGGACAATAGGGACAACGAACGTTCCTGAATCCTATTGTTTCTCTATGGTCCCTTTCGTCCCTAAGGGCTCTTGTCCATGCTGTTAATACTGGGCTAGGACTTTTAGAGCTCTGTCCGTCACAAACCTGGCGAGGACCCCACCGCCAATCATTTTGAGTGCAAGGACTCCGACTGAGTTGGTGCACGCTACTGCGGTCAAAGCGCCGATAGCGGTTGCTACAGCAAGAATGATGTCGAGAGCCTTGTCACTAATACGCATAATGATCTTTCGCACATCTTGCTGGTAAGCTGCCGCTGCGGCCCTAGCAGGTGTAAATGTCCATCTGAGGTTTGAGCAGATATTAAGTTTGGCAACTGTGTTGCAAAACTTCTTGCACCCTCGAATCTCATGCTTAAACCCCTGATAGTGAAGGTAGATGCGTGTTATCGGAGACCATTTAGTTCGAGCTGCGGTATGAAATGCATCACCTTTCAGCTGATACCAACTCCAAAGTGGCAGAACTAGAATGAGGCCAAAGGTGGCTTTAACCGCACTTTTGGTACGAATCAACGCATCTTCAGTTAGGCTAACCATATTATGGTGGTATCTGTAGGCGAGTTGATGATTTGGTGCCCATTTTTGCGAAATAGCTAAAGGTATAAAGTCCATAAATGTCCTATATGTTAGAAGAACAATATAAAGGCTAATTGGAATTTTGACTATGTCAATTGTTAGGGTAGTCACAGCTTCTTCATTGTTCGACGGGCATGATGCCTCGATCAATATCTTTCGTCGTCTTCTGCAAAAGGAGGGTTGCGAGGTCATACACATAGGACACAACCGCTCCGTACAGCAAATTGTCACTACAGCCATTCAAGAAGATGCTAATGCCATTTGTATTAGCTCTTATCAGGGTGGGCACATGGAATTCTTTCGCTATCTCTATGATCTTTTAAAGGAGCGAGGAGCCGGTGATGTGACGATCTTCGGCGGTGGTGGTGGAACGATCTTACCCAGCGAGATTAAGGATTTACAAGACTATGGTATCACACGCCTTTATCATGTTGAAGATGGCCGGAGGTTAGGTTTACGTGGAGTTATTAAGGATGCTCTCGAACGCATCAATTCGGTGGCTCGGTCGGCCGATTTCTATGAGGAAGCGTTAAAGGCTGGAAAAGCCACTACAGACCTGCAACTGGCCAAGACAATTACTATGGCTGAGCAAAGTACTGATTTTGCCTCCAGGATTCCTGGAGAGGCTAGGGGAAGGACTCCTATCATAGGCCTTACTGGTCCAGGAGGTGCCGGAAAAAGCTCTTTAGTGGATGAACTGGTGATGCGCTTTCAATATAGTTCTCCGGAGGGTCGTGTAGGCATTTTAAGCTTTGATCCAACTAAAAAAGCCACTGGTGGGGCATTGCTAGGCGATCGCATTCGCATGAACAGTATTTACAGTGGACGTGTATTTCTGCGATCGATGGCAACTCGAGGAAGCGCTACGGAAGTAAGCGCGGCGGTTACCAATGCTTTAAAGCTTATGCAACAGGCTAATTTTGACCTGATTATCCTAGAGACAATTGGCATTGGTCAAGGAGATACAGCGATCGTCGAGCTATCCGACTTGCCGGTATATGTCATGACTAGTGAGTATGGGGCCTCCACACAGCTGGAAAAGATTGATATGCTAGATTTCGCCGAGTGCGTAGCGATTAATAAATTTGAACGCATGGGATCTTTGGATGCTTTTGAAGATGTTCTACACGCTTATGCTTCGGCACGTAATGAAAGAGTGACTAAGGAAAATCGCAACAAGTTCCCTATCTTTGGAACGATTGCCTCACACTTCAACGATCCTGGTGTGACACGACTGTACGAGCATTTGATTAATTCGCTGCGCAAGAAAGATTTCGAGCTGCCGCATGTAGACCTCAGTCGCGTAGAAACGCTGGATGGTGCTAAATTTTTCACAATTATCCCTCCCGAACGTACATTTTACCTCGGTGAGATAGCCGACAACGTTCGAGATTATAAGAAGACAACGCAAATTCAATCTGAGATAGCTTCTCAAGTATATCGCCTTCAAGGGGCTGTTGATGTAGGTGTCGAGGCCTCCGTACAGCTCGGAGCAAAAAAGCAAGAGCTGTCAGGCGATAGCCAAAAACTCATTGAGGAGTATCAGAATTTATCAAAGGTATATCGACAGGATACTTTTGAGTATCAAGTGCGCGATAAGATTCACCGCCGCAGCTTATTTACTCAATCCTTGTCGGACTTAAAAATTCCAAAAATCGCACTTCCAAGCTATCGAGATTGGGGAGATATTTTGACCTTTATGCGTTTGGAGAACTTTCCAGGACGCTTTCCCTACACCGCTGGTGTCTTCAGCCTCAAGAGCGATGTGGAGGATCCCAAGCGACAGTTTGCTGGGGAGGGATCACCGCAGCGAACCAATAGACGATTTCACTATCTGTCCCGTAACGACCTGGCGAAGCGTCTGAGCACGGCATTTGATTCTGTGACGTTATATGGGGAGGATCCAGCCAAGCAACCGGACGTGTACGGGAAAATAGGGAACAGCGGTGTTAGCATAGCAACCCTAGATGACATGAAGGAGCTATATAAGGGTTTCAACCTAGTTGATGCGTTAACCTCCGTGTCTTTGACCATCAATGGCCCCGCACCCATGATATTGGCCATGTTTTTAAACACCGCCATCGATTTTGAGGTAGCTCGCACAAGCGATCCTTATGAACAGACGAAAAAGCGCGTTTTAGAAACTGTTCGAGGAACGGTACAAGCAGACATTTTGAAAGAAGAACAGGCCCAAAATACCTGCATATTTTCCTCACTTTTTGCGTTAAAGATGATGGGGGATATTCAGGAGTACTTTATTCAAAACAAAGTAAATAATTTTTACTCTGTTAGTGTCAGTGGCTACCACATTGCTGAAGCAGGTGCCAACCCCATCACTCAATTGGCATTTACCCTGGCTAATGGATTCACCTATGTGGAATACTACCTATCTCGTGGTATGGCCATCGACGACTTTGCTCCCAATCTCTCCTTCTTTTTCAGCAGCGGCTTAGATCCAGAATATTCTGTGATTGGACGAGTAGCTAGAAGAATCTGGGCGACGACGATGCGCCATAAATATGGCGCCAATGATCGCAGTTGCCGACTTAAGTACCATATTCAGACATCTGGCCGTAGCCTGCATGCTCAAGAAATAGCCTACAATGATGTACGCACAACATTGCAAGCTCTTATGGCTGTGTATGACAACTGCAATTCTCTGCACACCAATGCCTATGATGAGGCAATTACTACTCCAACGGAGGAGTCGGTTCGCCGTGCGATGGCTATCCAACTCATCATAACGAAAGAACTAGGTGCTAGTAAGTGTGACAACCCGATGCAGGGATCATTTTTTTACCAGGAGCTCACAGACCTGGTTGAAGAGGCCGTCTTAAATGAGTTCGATTCCATTTCACGTCGAGGTGGAGTTCTAGGCGCCATGGAAAAGCAATATCAACGTCATGCTATTCAGACCGAATCCATGAAGTGGGAAACCCTCAAGTCCACTGGTGATCTGCCGATTATTGGCGTGAATACCTTTCTTTCAGATACCGGACAACCCGACTACGAGCATATTGAGGTCATACGTGCGACCGAAGAAGAAAAGCAAGTGCAAATTGAACGAGTCGCAAGATTTGTCGAAAAAGCGGGTGATGAAAACGCAAAGGCGCTTGAGAGATTACGCAAGGTAGCTTTGAGCGGTGGAAACATCTTTGGTGAGTTGATGGAGACAGTCAAGTATGCGTCTCTAGGGCAAATCACCCATCTTCTGTATCAATGTGGCGGCGAATACCGACGCTCCATGTAGCTCTTTTATGGACCTTATGGACAGAAGAGATACCTCGTCATTGTAACCACGACGAAATTAGAGTCTTCTCGTCCATAAGGTCCATTTTTGAAAAAAAAACTTCAGGCCAGGAATAGACCTGGTCTGAAGTTCGATGCTACTTATGAGCGGAAACGAGAGAAAAGAGACTGCACGGTGTTCATGAGATACTTTGCAGGCCACATAACACCACCGATCAATGAAGAGCTTTGAACTGCTACATCTTTTGTAAAATCTTCTTCCAGGACATTATGGTTCTCATTGACGAAATCAAAAGAGTCCTGTGATGAGGTTCCAGAGATGTTTGCGTCAGAACCCTCCGCATCACTGTTATCTGAGTCTACTAAAAATTCAGCAGACTGAAGTATGTGTGTATCGGATGATTCCTCGGATGCTTTATTGTTCAAAGTATTGTCCAATCTGGTGTAGGCCTGTCTCAGGTTAATTTGTTGCGGAGCAAAAGGAACATGCTGCTCGGCGTCTTCCTCAGAGTACCATTCTTCCCATGATTCAGGAACAAAGCTCTGAATAGGAATGGGGAGCAATCCGAAATCCTCTATTGCTTCTTGTTGAGATTCAACGGAGTTTCTAAGCCATGTGATCTCATGTTTAATTTGTTTCCATGAGCTGGATAGTTCGTCGAGGTATATTGCACCTTGACTATTCTTGCTTGGAGCTTCAACGGACTGACGCAATGGTGAGGAACTTTCATTTCGTGAATTTGCTAACACGCTTTTTAAGAATGTTATCTTATCCATGCTATGTTTTAAGTGTTTCCACTGCTCGAGAGTGATTGTTCGGAGCTTATGGCCACCCGCTTTCAAAAAGGATTCTTTGAACTCATCTCTTCGTTGAAAAGCCTTATGACATGGTCCTTGGACATCAATAAGTTTATCATCGCATGCGATATCGACAAAACAATGGCCAACTAATTTTTCGATCACTACAGGAGTGATCCGCTCTAGATAACTAGCAATTTCAAGGTGAAGCCTGGATGACCGCGGCTTACAATGCTCCAGACTGTCTTGAAATGCATCCAAAGTTGAGGTCAGCCTTACGGACCAATTGACCTCAGTAAACACTCGAGGATGGACAACATTGCAATACCCTCTGACTTGAAGCAGCTGCATTTTATTGCTGTCGTCTAAACGTTCTGGTGTAATCAGAGGGAGTAGACCGTTCAACAGCTCAGGGGATAGCTTGTCTAGGTATGCGAAGCTCCATAAGAGCATCGGTATCAAATAACTCTGCCGTCCACTCAATACCGCTTTCGGTTTCATTATTAGATTCTCTGCCAACTTCGTTACAAAATATGTAGCTTCTTCGTTACGAAGGTTGTTGCGTGCAAGCGCAGTAAGGATCAGTGCGTACTCGTCGACTGATTTTGCACTGACCTGATGGCTGACATTTCTACAAATGTCTGTCAGTAGCTCTGCTACTTCCGCTTTAGCTGCCTCGTCAACAACAGGAATCCGCGCACAGGCTCTAGCGATCATTCCAAGTAGGCATAGGCGGGGCTTTTTCTCTGCTTCCAGTTTGCTTCTTAGAAAAGGTATGATCGTCGACATCAAATCAACAGACTCTTCTTTTAACAGCTCAGCAAGTGCCTTGGATAAGTTAGAGAGATCTTCGAGCGACTGTCTTTCTAGAGCAATAGCGCCATCTTTCAGTTTTGGAAGGAGTTTTTTTGCTACGCTTGAGATTTCCGCGTTTAGTTGGGGATTCTTCTTCTCCTTACAATAGGATAGCTCTATTAAGGCTTGCATTGTATTGCTTACCGTCATTTTCCTGTGATGGCGCGCAATCTGGTCCTTAATAATACCCAAGCTCGCGTTGTACGGCAGGTGGAATTTATCCGCGGGCTGAGCAGCCTTATACTGGCGGCTCTTTCCATCTACACCGCAGGTCTTTGTCTTTTTCTTGGAATTTTTCGATACTGCTACGATCCAGCCATCGCTTTGGTCATTAATTTCGTTTAATTGAAAGTTCATTTTAGTTCTCTTTATTAGGTGTATTATAGTAAACAAATCAGTAAATATACATTATTGTTAATAAATTGTAAATATAGTTTGTAAATAATATCACTTTCTTTGTTGGGTTAATAGTCAACTATTTGGTTTGCTTAGCCTAAACGTTTTTCTTGCTGGGAAACAGGCGCGCCCCTAGACTGGGCAATTTACAACAATGATTTTGATTTAGGAGACAATCGGTGGCACAAACGAGTCAAACGGTTGAAAATTTAGACGCTGAAACCAAGCAAATTTTAGGCAAGGTAGCTAATACTATCCGCCAACTATCCATGGACGCTGTCCAGCAAGCCAACTCAGGGCACCCTGGCCTACCGCTGGGTTGCGCGGAGCTTGGTGCTTACCTTTATGGGTACGCTCTTAAGCATAATCCAAAGAATTCTAAATGGGCTGGGCGCGATCGTATGATCTTGTCAGCAGGCCATGGCTCTATGTGGCTGTATTCATGTTTGCATTTGTCGGGATTTGACTTGTCACTGGAGGAAATTAAAAACTTCCGCCAGTTGCATTCACAGACTCCTGGCCATCCTGAAGCTTTTGAAACCGACGGAGTCGAAACCACCACCGGTCCTCTTGGACAGGGCTTTGGTAACGCTGTAGGTCAAGCCTTAGGATTAAAACTGCTTGGTGCGCGTTTTAACACACCTGATGCCTCTATTTTTGACGGCAAGGTCTACTGCCTCGCTGGCGATGGGTGTATTATGGAGGGTGTTACCTCTGAAGTATCTTCATTGGCAGGTCATTTAAAATTAGACAATCTGATTGTCATCTATGACGCTAACCACGTTTCTTTGGACGGCCCATTAGCTGAATGCTGCTCGGAAGATACTATGATGCGTTACCGGGCTTATGGCTGGGATGTCCAAGAGATCGACGGCAATGACCTCGATGCTGTACACCAAGCTGTGACAATAGCGCGGACTGATCAGAAGCGCCCGTGCTTAATTGTAGCGCATACGATTATTGGTAAGGGTTCTCCTAACAAGGCAGGAACTTATAAAGTTCACGGTTCACCGTTGGGTGAGGAAGAAGTTAAGCTGACGAAGGAAGCGCTTGGTCTACCGCAGGACAAATTCTATATTCCTCAGGCTGTGAAAAATTTCTTTACCCAGAAGCTTCAGAAAGATGCTTCGTTGGAGAATCAATGGAAAGAGCGCTTTGCCTCTTGGCAAAAAGCCAATCCTGAACTAGCGAAAACCTATGACGCCATGGCTAACCATGAAGTGCCAGAGGATATAGAAAGCTTCCTTAAAGGCGTTGAAGTAGCCTCTCCCATCGCAGGTCGCTCAGCTTCCAATATCGTGTTAAACGCTTTGGCTGGCAAGCTACCCCAGATTATCGGTGGTTCCGCAGACCTATCATGCTCTGATCTCACCATGATTAAAGGTGGCGGGCTAGTAGCTCCTGGTATATTTACAGGACGCAACATAAAGTATGGCGTGCGTGAGTTTGGCATGGCGACGATGGCTACTGGCCTAAACCAAACAAATATGATACTGCCGTTTATTGGAACGTTTCTGACTTTCAGCGATTACATGAGAAATGCTATACGATTAGCATCCCTACAGCATACACATGTTGTTTATCAGTTTACCCACGATTCCATATTTTTGGGCGAGGACGGTCCTACTCACCAGCCTGTTGAGCATTTCGCAGCATTGCGGGCTATTCCAAACCTACACGTGATACGTCCAGCGGATGCGAATGAAGTCAAAGGCTCGTGGATAGCGGCTTTACGCTACATTGGTCCTACTGCGATTATTTTATCGCGCCAAAACCTACCTACATTGCCGGCTACAGACGTTGCCTATGCAGAGGGCGTTGGTCGTGGTGCCTACATTATTAAGCGGGAGACACGTAATCCGGACTTTACCCTACTGGCAACTGGCTCAGAGGTGTCTCTGGCGATGGATGTGGCTCAAGAGTTAGAGAAGCTAGGCAAAGCTGTCCGCGTCGTTTCCATGCCTTGCTGGGAGCTTTTTGAGCAGCAAAACCAGGACTATAAGAACTCTGTTTTAGGTGGCGATATCGGTCGTCGCGTAAGCATTGAGGCTGGTGTCGAAATGGGATGGCACAAATACATTGGTATGGATGGCGTCGCTATTTGCATGGAAGGCTTCGGCCTATCCGCTCCAGCAGGAGCTTTGGCGAAGGAATTTGGTTTCACCGTTGAATCCATTTTAGAACGCATATTATGACCAGTTTGTTTCTGAACGCGCTCAGCTGCTGCAATGATGGTCGACCACCTGTGTGGTTGATGCGTCAGGCTGGGCGCTATTTGCCTGAATATCGCGCCTTGCGTGCCCGTCATGACTTTTTAGATATGTGTCATCGGCCCGAATTAATTGCCGATGTAACGCTGATGCCTATCAAGCGTTTTGACATGGACGCAGCGATTTTATTTTCCGATATTCTGATTGTTCTGGAAATATTGGGTCGCAAAGTTCGCTTTGAAGAGGGTGTTGGGCCTGTTATTGACCGCCCCTTGGCAAATGCTATAGATGTTCATGAGCTAAAGATTGCTGATATTTCGCAGCTCTCATTTGTGGCTGAAGGCATCGCACGCATTAAGCAACAGCTAAGACAACCCTTGATCGGCTTTTGTGGCGGACCCTTTACCGTCGCAAGCTACCTCATCGAAGGGGGCAGTAGCCGTGAGCTCAGCAAGACTAAGCGCTGGATGTTTCAGGATCCCGACAGTTTTCATCAGCTACTGGATATCATTACTCAGATCAATATCGACTACCTCAAGCTGCAAGTAGCTGCAGGAGTCGATGCGATCCAAGTTTTTGATTCTTGGGCGCAAGTGCTTGCTCCCAACCATTTTGAGGAGTTTTCGCTCCGCTATATGGACAAGATTGTGAAGGCCCTGGAACCAACCAAAAAGCCGATAATTCTCTTTTGTCGCGGCTCTTCTGTCTTTGCTAAGCAACTGGCGTCATCACAGCCCTCAGCTATTAGCGTCGACTGGAACAGCGATCTGGCGCATCAACGTAAGCTATTGGGGCCAAATATCGCTATTCAGGGCAATCTGGACCCCCACTTGCTCTTTGCTCCGCTACATGTTATTCGACGTGAAGCGGAAGATCTTCTATCTCGTATGAGGGGAGATAAGGGCTTTATTTTTGGCCTTGGGCATGGGGTACTACCCGAAACGCCGATCGAGGCTGTTGAAACCCTAGTGAATTGTGTGCGCACATGTATGGCGAAGCGATAATGAAAAATTTTGGCAATGAACATATTGATGTGGAGCTTCTAAAGCGCTTTGACAAGCCTGTTCCACGTTATACCAGCTATCCTACAGCGCCAGAATGGGGGAGTCTTACTCCACATGAATACTTGCAGCAGCTAGAAACACTAAAAAATGCTGAAGCTCCATTGTCGCTGTATTTTCACGTGCCTTTTTGCAAAACGATGTGTCTATTCTGCGGTTGCAGTGTGATTCTAAACCGGCGTCCGGAAAATGAAGAGCGCTATGTAGCCTATTTGTTGAAGGAAATTGACCTTGTTGCCAATCATTTGCATGAAGGTCAGATTGTACGTCAGCTGCATTTTGGTGGTGGCACTCCAACCAAGTTATCTATCGAGCTGCTTGAAAAAGTGATGCAGAAGCTGAGATCGAGATTTCAGTTTCCAAATTCAGAAATATCCATCGAGATTGATCCTCGCACTGTATTCGAGGATAAAGGGCTGAAGCTCCGTCAGATTCATGATCTTGGGTTTAATCGTGTGAGCTTTGGTGTTCAAGATGTTCATGCGGATGTACAGGAAGCTGTGCGACGCCGCCAAAGTTACGAGATGACCCTAACAACCTACAAATTAGCTCGGGAGATAGGTTTTGGCGGTATCAATATCGACCTTATCTATGGTTTGCCGTTACAAACGACAGAGAAGTTTAAGGACACTATCGATAAGATTGTGCAGATGCATCCCGATCGCATCGCTCTCTTCTCTTATGCCAAGATCCCTTGGCTGAAAGAGCATCAGAAAGCTATTCCGGACGAAACATTACCTTCTACAGAAGAGAAGTTTAAGATCTACGTTCAGGCTCGCCAGCAGCTTATTGCGGGGGGGTACCTCGGTCTCGGCATGGATCACTTTGCCTTAAAGAACGATCCGCTAGCCATTGCTTTTTGCGAGGGAAAACTGCACCGCAATTTCCAAGGGTACACCCTGAATCTTGCTGAAGATATGCTAGGTTTTGGCGTCACCTCCATAGGCTATTGTCGCGATGCTTACATTCAGAATATCAAAGAGCTTGAGCCCTACTATGCTGCTCTAGATCGTGGTGAAATACCGGTGCAGCGGGGTAGAGTTCTATCGGAATCTGATAGGCTGCGACGCTGGGTTATCAATAAGCTCATGTGTCAGTTTGAGCTGGATAAGGATCAATTTGGCGAAATCTATGGAGTCCCGTTCGCCCGTTATTTCGCAGCTGAGCTTCCATCCATTCAAGCAGCTATCGATGATGGTTTGCTGGTCGATGCTGGAAACAAGCTAGTAGCAACCCCCACCGGACGCCTGTTCATTCGTAATGTAGCCTCCATATTTGACTGGTATCTCCAACAGAAAAGTGGCGTCGGCAACTTTTCCAAAGGCATATAGTTAGTTCTGTCGTCTTATGTGCTCGGGATAGGCAGGCATATGTGGCAACCTTATTAATTTCAAATATTTTCACAATATGTAGTATTCTCGATAGCTGTCTCAATGGACCTTATGGACTCGATGGACCTTATAGACGAGGAAGAGGCTAGGTTGGTTGTCACTCCGTGACGAGAGCGCAGCTTTTTCCAGTCCAAAGGTCTATTTAGTATTATTACAGTCTTTTCGGTGCAGGTAGTAGTAATTTAATTTCGGTGTCACTTTTTAGATAATTACTTGTGTTAATTTGTTCATTTATATAATATCCATACGGATGAAAAATTTAATAAGGAAAAATACTGGACCTAAGTCTTATATTAAACCCTCTTCCCCAACATGTTGCGCAAGCAGACTCGCGCGCACAACGGGATACGTTAAAAATATTTGGAGCAACAGAGTTGAATTCTAACTTACACACTATTTACTACAACAAGAACAGATTATAAATAATAAATAAAAGGATGAATTATTATGGATGGGGCTTTTAGACTAAACTCTGGTGTGTGGGACAATTTGTATTGGGAAGAAAATCCTGTGAAGGAAAATGTTACCCACGTACTTTCACCAGCTTGTGTTGCTTTGACTCCATATGGATTTCAGTATCCAACTGTAGTAGATCAGGTAGCCATTCAATGTTTACGAAGCGGTTTGAGGAATCCGTTCACACAAGTGCCCATTAATATTTTTTATAAGGCTGTTACACAGAAATGTGCTGCGCCTAAGGGTGTAGCGGGCCCTCGGGCTGGATATCCAAATTTTATGTGCAAGGCTTTAGAAGTCAGTCTTCCTAATACGTTTGCATTTCCTGTGCGATACGTCTCTAGTTTAGCGGGGAGTAGTGGATTTGTGTTGAAAGCAGAATTAGAAGAACCCAAACTTGAGTTAGATAAATGGGTGATGCCAGGAACGACTTTTGTGTATCAAATTCTCTGTAATAAAGCTACGGTACATGCCTCTTGCCAATTTCAAATTACTTTGAAGGACCTTCAATTTACTCATGTCGTTCCTGCTAATCGAGTCTTGATCTCTGCAACCCTTGAAAAAGTCGGTCATAACATGGCGTCGAAGAAAAAATTAGAGCGCTTTGCTGTTATTTCCAACAAAAAGTACCATAATCCGTATTTCCCTATTCTTGAGCGGCTACAGTTCTCCAATGTGGCTACTGGGGAATAAAATGGTATCACTCAGGGACGAGGAGCATAGTCCTTTCGAGAGTAGCTTTTTGTCTTCTACCCAGGCGTTCGTGTTCGCTATGCTCACATTTCGACCTGGGTAAGACAAGAAAAGCAGCCGAGTTCAGTGTCCTTTCCCGATCGATTGCGCCGCTGAGTTGTCAATAAGTTCATGTGTCAGGTGCTAGTGAAAATTGTTTCAAGAGCACCTCATTAGCTTGCTCAAAGATGCTTTCTTGATTTTGTATCAATTAAGATTGCTACATTTGTTGAATTAATATATTATTTTCATGGTTATTAACTAATTAGAGAAAAATAAAATGGTAAGCCCTACTAGTCAACCTTCGTTCATAAATAAATTTTGGGAAGAAGTCCCTGTGGACCAAGCTCCGCAGCCTGTGCAACCACACGTTCCTCAGTCTGTGCAACCAATGCTGTGTCTCACTCAGAATGACACCTTTGAATATCAGGACTCCACTGTTGTGGATTCCGCTGATGTTATAAAAGAAATTCGAGTTTTTTATAGTGCTGCTGAAAAGAGGTGTAGTACTCCTGAATTTGTCAAGGGTCCCATCCCACGATATGAGAACATCGTAAATAAAAAGGTAGAGGTTTACATTTCCAGTACATATGAACTCCCTGTAAAAATTTTAACAGAGATAGGGGGCAATTTTAAGCTCCTTTTCCAAGAAGACAGGCTTAACAAAGCTATGGTTTCTATTAATCCGAATGAAACTATAAGTTTTTTTGTTACTTCTGTTGACGCTGCAAAATTTGAATTATCTATGTTGTCAATTAATTTATTTGAAATTGTCGGTGCTACGTTGAGGATAGATCCCTCTCCTTCCCTCGTTCACGTAAAATTATTAAAAGTGGATCACAAGGTAATCTCAGACCACAAAGCCGAAGAATTTTTCAACATGACAGTGAACAAAGTCGCTAAAAAAGTCCATAATACCTACCGTCGGCTTGAAGCGCCGCTAGCAGCGGCAAATAGGCCAGAGCTTACTTTGAGATCTGACCCTCTCCCTCTTTTACTCAATCCCGCAGCGCGGACGTTTGATATTGTTTATAAGTCCAGGGTTAAAGACGAAGGAATCGTTGATATTAAGGGACCCATCCCGACGATGGATAACATAATTCTTAGGGAGATACACACTCACGTTTCGCATAGAAATGATGTTCCTGTGAAAGTATCAGTGGAAACACAGGGGGAATTCAAAGTGAAGTATAAAAATGAGTTGTATTCAAAATTGTCTGTTACGATTAAACCTAACCAAATAAAGGTTGTTTATATATCTTGTAATAAGGCAAAAGTCAATAACATTGGTCGGTTTAAAATTACTGCTGAGAACTTTGAAAATGAAAGTGACTGCCACTCTGTCGTAGATGTTGCGTTGTTAAAAATCAGCAATGCTAAAGACTCAATTGAGTTTCCAGTGTTACATACACCAAAAGGGAGAGTGACAGTCCATAACTCTCACTATCGGGTGAACGCAGGGGAAATCGCATTGACGCGGGGCCAGTAATTGTTTGTGTCTATTCTTTTTTTATCCAATGTGACTTAGCGATTACTGAAGTGTTTAATTCATGCTCTGAGGAATACGTATTAAGGCACATAATGGAACAGCATTTTGATGGTATGCATAATCCATATTTCTCTCCCGCGATGACATGAGAGAGCCTGGAGCGCTGGGTCATGCAGGCACCATCCTGTTAAGTCCATGCTGCATATGCCATAACGGTTTGCATTGAATCCTTAATGACTGTTAAGTTGCTTATTCGTAAGCTAAGGGGTTTAAGGAAAGCAACAAATGGCACGTAAAATCATTATCCTCGGGGGCGGAATTTCGGGTTTATCGACTGCCTGGCACCTTAAAAAGGTTCATGGATCCGAGGTTGATGTAACTATCTTAGAGCGCACAAAGCGTTTGGGTGGCTGGATACAGACGCATCGCCAAGAAGGTTATCTATTTGAGCTTGGTCCTCGCAGCTGTCGCGCTAGTGGATCCGGGCTGTCTACATTGCAATTAGTGGAGCAGTTAGGCCTTCAAAGCGAGATCCTCGTTCCTTCATCTCATGCTAAGAAACGGTATATCTATACTAAAGGAGCGCTGCGCAAGGTTCCGACTAACCCATTGTCATTTTTGATCTCACCACTGACGCGTCCTTTAATATGGCCATTATTGCGAGAGTGGCGAGTACCAGCGAGCCGCGTTGAGGATGAGTCAATTCACGACTTTGTCGAGCGACGCCTTGGCGCTCATGCTGCACGAGTGTTAATCGACCCGCTTATCTCGGGAATTTATGCTGGCGATACGCGCAAGTTGTCGGTTAAATCCTGCTTACCATTTTTACATGAGTGGGAAATAAAACAAGGATCGATTCTCGGTGGGCTTTTTAAGCAATCCCCTGCGGTATATTCCAGCGCATTTGTAAAGAGCATAGCTAAGGCTGGACTGTTTACTTTTCGTCGTGGGATGCAGCAGCTCGTGGATACACTCGGGATACGTGTCGATGCTGAAATATTAACCGATTGTACAGTCACCAAAGTTGAGGGGCAAACAGTTTACACGACTAGAGGTGTGTTTGAAGGCGATGAGATTATTTCAGCTGTTCCTTCGCACAGCTTGGCAACAATCCTTAACGACCCAGCTCTAAATGAAATACCGTTCACCTCAGTGGCTGTTGTTTGTTTCGGATATTCGCAGTCTGTACTGCCACTAAATGGATTTGGCTACTTAATCCCTTCTTCTGAGGCAGAAAAGCTGTTAGGTGTTGTTTGGGACTCGTCTGCGTTTCCACAACATAACCAGCAAAAGGACGAAACGCGCCTAACCTGCATGATTGGTGGCGAGCATATGAAAAATTTCGCTAACAATTCGGTTGAGGATTTCATTGAGATTGCTAAGGAAGGACTTAGGCGTCATCTCAGCATTTACGCTGAGCCTGACGTCACCACCGTTAAGCTGGCGAACCATGCGATTCCTCAGTATACTTTGGGTCATGCGCAGCGCGTTTCAGAGCTTCAGGCTAAGCTATCTATAAAGTTGACGGGGAGTAGTTATCACGGCGTGTCTGTGAATGACTGCATTACCACAGGAAAAAGCGGTTAAATCGTCTTTAATCCGTGGTCCAGTTTGCAAAAAAAGCGCAAGCCCCACTACCATCCGGATAGAATATACAGTAATAAGGTGGCACCGATGTTTGACAAATTCACAAACCGCGCTAAACAGGTCATCAAACTGGCGAAGAAGGAAGCGCAGCGCCTTAACCACAACTATTTAGGGACAGAGCATGTATTGCTCGGACTCTTAAAGTTGGGACAGGGCGTTGCGGTTAACGTTCTTCGCAACCTCAACATTGACTTCGAAACCGTCCGTACAGAGGTTGAGAAGCTTGTTGGCTATGGACCAGAGATTCAAGTTTATGGTGATCCTGCCCTCACAGGCAAGGTGAAGAAGGTTTTTGAATACGCCAATGAAGAAGCAGCCAGCTTAAACCACAATTATGTCGGCACAGAACACTTGCTGTTGGGTCTTTTACGACAGACAGATGGTGTTGCCGCACAAGTTCTAGAAAACCTCAATGTCAACCTGAAAGAGGTTCGTAAAGAGGTTCTGAAGGAACTTGAGACATTTAATCTACAGTTACCTCCAATCTCTGCATCGGGTGCAGGCCCACAATCAGGTCCTCAGGGCTCCTCTAAACAATATGAAAAGCCCGGTTCTACATCGGACAAAATGCCTGCGCTACGTGCTTATGGATTGGATCTGACGGAACTTTGCCGCGAAGGCAAGATGGATCCCGTCATCGGCCGAAAAGAAGAGGTCGAACGCCTTATCCTTATTCTATGTCGTCGCCGCAAAAACAACCCTGTACTGGTTGGTGAAGCTGGTGTAGGTAAAACGGCTATTGTTGAAGGACTGGCACAGGCTATTGTACGCGGTGATGTTCCCGATAACCTGCGCAAGAAGAAGTTGATCAACTTAGACCTTGCGTTGATGATTGCTGGTACTAAGTACCGTGGCCAGTTCGAGGAGCGTATTAAAGCGGTCATGGATGAGATTAAGAAGAATGGAAACATCCTTCTATTCATCGACGAATTGCATACTATTGTGGGCGCTGGTGTTGCTGAGGGTGCTATCGATGCCTCCAACATCTTGAAGCCTGCACTATCTCGTGGCGAGATCCAGTGTATTGGTGCAACTACTGTCGATGAATACCGCAAACACATCGAGAAAGATGCGGCCTTAGAACGTCGTTTCCAGAAGATTTTTGTGGCTCCGCCATCTGTGGATGAGACAATTGAGATTTTAAGCGGCCTGAAAGCTAAGTATGAGGAACACCATAAGTGTATCTATACCCCACAAGCACTGGAAGCTGCTGCAAGGCTTTCTGATCGTTATATTCATGGACGTTTCTTACCTGACAAGGCGATCGACCTGATCGACGAAGCAGGCGCCAAGATGCGTATTTCTATGATGAGCCAGCCTCAAGATATCTCCAAATATGAAGGAGAGGTTGAGGAAACGCGCGTCGCCAAGGAAGAAGCTATCGGCCGACAAGAATACGAGAAGGCTGCCAAGTTGCGCGATAAAGAAAAGCAACTACGTGAAAAGCTGCAGCAAAGCCGCACAGAGTGGGAAATCAATAAAGCTGAAAATGAAGTGATTGTTGAGGACGAGGATGTCGCTAATGTTGTCGCTAAGATGACCGGTGTGCCTCTAACACGTCTGACAGAGGGCGAAACGCAAAAAGTTCTTAAGATGGAAGAGGAGCTGGGCAAACATATTATTGGTCAGGATGAGGCAATCCGAACCGTTTGCAGAGCTGTCCGCCGCAGCCGTGCTGACATTAAAGACCCCAATAGACCTATCGGTGCCTTCCTTTTCATGGGTCCTACAGGCGTCGGGAAAACCCTGCTAGCACGATTGTTGGCTATACATCTGTTTGGTGGGGAAGAAGCACTTATCCAAGTAGACATGTCCGAATACATGGAGAAATTTGCCGTCAGCCGTATGACAGGTTCTCCTCCAGGATATGTAGGTCATGAAGAGGGTGGTCAGCTCACCGAACAAGTGCGTCAGCGTCCTTATTCTGTGGTCCTCTTCGATGAAATCGAAAAGGCGCACCCTGATGTAATGGACCTTCTGTTGCAAATCTTGGAAGAAGGACGCTTGACAGACTCCTTTGGGCGTAAGATTGACTTCCGTAACACCATCGTCATCATGACGTCTAACCTTGGTGCGGACCTTATTCGTAAGACCACCACCGTAGGCTTTGGTGTCTCTGAAGGCTCTCTCGACTACGAGCAAATTAAGAGCAAGATTCTAGAGGCTGTTAAGAAGCAATTTAAGCCTGAATTCGTCAACCGTGTAGATGATGTCGTTATCTTCAGACCATTGAGCAAAGAGTACCTGATGAAGGTTATCGAGCTTGAAATCACGAAGGTTGCTAATCGCCTGCGTCGCAAAGAGATCTATATCTCCCTCGACGAGAAGGCGAAACATCATTTGGTGGACAAGGGCTTCCAACCAGAAATGGGAGCGAGACCATTACGTCGCTTGATCGAGCAATATCTCGAAGATCCTTTGGCAGAAAAGCTGCTTATGCATCCTGAAGAAGGCCGAAAAGTCTTTATTACTGTCGAGGATGATAAGTTGGTGTTTAAGGATCAAGAGGTGTTCGCCGCTGGGCAGACGGATTCGTCGTCATCGGCTCCGCCAGCAGCACCACCGCAACCTGCAAACGCTACCTAGTAGCGGCAGGGAAAGGGAAGCCTTAACGCAAAGGCGCAGAGACGCAAAGAAGGATTCGTTCCTCTTTGCGTCTTTGTGCATTAAAAGTTTCGCATTATAACTCATACAGCGATGTGATATCTTGGCTTCCAATTTTAACATACTTCTTCTCACCTTAAAATAGCTTTCATATTATTGTTAGACATGCAAACTGTTTGGATATGTATTAGACTAAGGTGAAATTTATGGAAGTTATCTCAGCTTTACAAGGCGCTATGGATATTGGAAAAAGTCTATTTGCTGTATTAAAAACAATAAAAGAGGTTGACGATAGAGCTGCTTTGCTTCAATTGCAGCAGCTAAGCATCGATCTTCAAACAAAATTACTCGATGTCAGGGACGAGAATAATTCACTGTTGGAAGAACGGCAAAATTTGCGCCGTCAACTTCAACTGAAAGATGAACTCCATTTTGATGATGACAGCAAGGTTTACTGGAGGATGAATAAAGGTCAAAAAGAAGGACCATTCTGCTCTACCTGCTATGGAGATGAAGGCAAGGTGATTGCACTTTATGTTAATGACGTTGACTCGTGGCATTGTTATAAATGTAAGAGTCACCCAGAAACCTCTCAATCTCGAGAAAAGCGACGTCAAGAGTATAAAGAGCTAAATAGGGGGCGATGGGGTTGATCTCAAGGCGCAAAGAAAAATTTTTGTTCTTCTTTGTGTCTTTGTGCTTTAACAGTTTTGCTTTTGCTATCAGCGCGGGAGCGCTGAGCCTCCTAATAGCCCAGGGTAAGAAGCCGACAGGCGACGCAACCCTGGGACAGAGTTAGAAGAAGTATCGCTCCGCGGAAGTCGGAGCGTCAGCCTGGTTTTTCGTAAATGTGTAAAATTGTACCTCTGCGATACATCTGGCGCTCTACTTCCGTAGAGCTATTCATAAATTGCGTTTTTCCCAGGGTTGCGTCGCCTATCGGCTCCTTACCCTGGGCTATTAGGAGGCTCAGCGCTCCCGCGCTGAAAAGAAAAATACGTACAGGAACCCTTGAGCCAAAGAAAAGACGCAAGAAGGAGTTTTGTTCCTCTTTGCGTCTTTGCGCCTTTGCGTTAAATTTATCTTTCCAGACGTTACTAAACGCCTACACAGCGGTGTTGCGCAATCTGCGCTTCCCAATTCTTCACATACTCTAAGAACACGCCACGAGGTGGGCGAGACTTTAGGAGCTCCAGCGTTTCTGGCTGGCTGCTCAGATGTGCTATCTTTGCTAGCAAATGCAAGTGCCTTTTGTCGTCACAGGCGAAGAGGAAAAATAGCGTATGAACGGGTTGTCCATCGAGGGAATCATAGTCGATTGGCTTTTCTGGGAAGGCGACGATGACAGCATCTTGCTGACCATTGAGTAAGAAGTCGCGGGTGTGTGGCACGCCAATGCCATGACCTAGGCCGGTAGCCATAAGTTTCTCGCGGTCTAGCAAAAGGTCGGTCAGTACTTCACCGTCTAAGTTTAGTGAATTTGCGGTGATTGCCATAGCATTGCGTATGACTTGTTCCTTATCAACGCCTGGCACTTGGTAGAGCACGCCACCTTTGTTGATAGCGCGGTATAGGCTGAACTGTTTGGTGCCTGCTGTAGCGTTGTCATTGATGGCATCTTCGTCATCTTCGGCGCTTTCTTCAATGGTAACTTCATCTTGGGAGGGGTCGATACGGTGACGTAGCACCCAATCTTCAATTTCGCCGCGGTTAAAGCGGTATTGGTTATTGATGCGGTAAGCGGGAAGCTTGCCATCCGCTAGCCAACGTCTGATCGTTGTTTTTGACACATTCAATAGTTCTGCGACATCTTTTAACTTGAGATCCATTTTCCCCCCTGATCATCTTAGCGCTTTATCAACAAATCCAAGACCGCTTGTGGCGTATCCGCCGTGAGCATTTTCTTTCGTCTTTCTTCATCCCGTAGTGCAGATGTGAGGCCGGACAGAATTTGCAAATACTCTGTCTGCCTATCGTCAGGCCCGCCGATCATGAATATTAGGCGTACTGGCGCGCTATCTAAAGCCTTCCAGTCGACACCCCTTTTCAATACGGCGATGCAGATAAAAAACTGGTTGTAAGACGACAGTTTGGCGTGCGGAATAGCGACTCCCATGCCGATTCCTGTCGTCACGATCTCTTCGCGACTAATGATAGCCTGATAGAACGCTTCAGGATCTTCAAGCCTTCCAGTGGCCTGCACCCTTTCTACCATAGCGCGGAGCGCTTCGTCGCGCGTAGCGACGTCTAAAAAGCATACAAGAGCGGTATCCAAGTATTTGGAAATATCTACCATAAGTTCTCTTGTTAGTGCACACCGGTATGGCCAAAGCCGCCATTGCCACGCGTTGTGCTTGTTAGGTCGGAACCTACTATAAACCGCGCATGGTACACTTGGGCTAGGATCAACTGACCAATACGCATGCCTGGTGTTACTACAAAGTCCTTCGTACCGTGGTTGATGAGGATAACACCGACCTCGCCGCGATAGTCGCTATCGATCGTGCCAGGCGTATTCAGCACTGTCACTTGATCTTTCAGCGCCAATCCGCTACGTGGGCGAACTTGTATCTCATAACCAACTGGAATCGCCATACGGATTCCTGTAGGCACTAATGCGCTTTTACCTGGCGGGATGACTATATCCTGTGTCAGATTTGCGCGCACGTCAGCTCCGGCTGCGCCGGTGGTCCCGTACGACGGAAGTTCCGCGCCGGGGCTTAATGTCACTTCAATATCAATCGATTCTTGTACAGTTGTCATTTGTCTATATTATGTGGTTACTGCAGCTACAGCTCTTTCTCTCGAGCGTCGATGCGATTCTTGTGGCTTTTCCACTTTTTGCTGCAAAGCTTGGAAGAGTTTTTTATCTTCCGGCTTTGGTGGGCTCAGGAACTCTAGGAATGTAGTGAGCTTACTCTTCAAGTCGTGGCGACGGACAATAGCGTCTATCATACCATGTTTCAATAGAAATTCTGACTTTTGAGCGTCTGGGGGAAGTTTATGTTTCAAGGTTTGTTCAATGACGCGCGGACCAGCAAAGCAAATAAGTGCGTTGGGCTCGGCTATGATGATATCTCCCAATGAAGCGAAGGATGCTGTGATGCCACCCGCTGTAGGATTGGTAAGAACGGAGATATAAGGGATTTTCGCTTCGTGGAGGCGTGCTAGGCTGGCAGAAGTCTTCGCCATCTGCATTAGGGATAGAATAGACTCCTGCATGCGTGCGCCGCCAGAGGTGGCAACAATAACTAACGGGATCTTTTTATGTAGAGCTTGCTCGATAAGTAATGTGAGGCGTTCGCCGACAACAGATCCCATAGAGCCAGCCATGTAGTTAAAATTCATGACGCCAAGGGCAACTTGGTGACCATTTAACGTGCATGTACCTACAACAACTGCTTCGCTGGAGCCTGCTGTTTCTTTAGCATTGGCTAATCTTTCGGAATAAGGCTGGGTGTCGACAAAATTTAGGGGATCCAGTGGCTCGATATGCTGGTATTGCTCTGTGAAAGAGTCTTTATCAGCCAACATTTTTATGCGTTCGTGTGCCGATAACCGGTAATGATAGTCGCATTTAGGGCAACAGTTAAAGTTCTGCTCGAGCTCGTTTGTGTGAATAAGCTCGGTGCAATGTGTACACTTTAACCAACCACTAAATCCGTCTTTTTTAGTGGTTTGCACTTTGATCTTCGGTTTGTCTCTTGAGAACAAGCCCATAAATTACCGCCCACTAATACTCATATAGACGCAAGTTTATTCATAGCGATGCAAATAACACAAGAGGATTCACCCTATTTGGATAAGAATGGATAGGTTTGGCTAGAAAATATCGCGGAAAAAACAAATTTTTCGTCATTTCCGCGATATTTCATGAAATTATCCCTTTACAGCCGCATCGTATCTTTCAGCAACATTCTTCCAGTTTACAACGTTCCAAATGGCTTTAACGTAATCGGGGCGTACGTTCTTGTATTGGAGGTAGTAGGCGTGCTCCCAAACGTCAATGCCGAGCAGGGGGATACGTCCGTGAAGCGAGCAAGGATCTTGGTTAGGGCATGTGCAGATGCCAAGGCGCTTGCGCTCGGGATCGTAAGTTAACCAGCCCCAGCCGGAGCCTTGAACAGCGACTGTTTTGGCTGAAAAGGCGTCGATGAAGCTCTGTAAAGATCCAAAAAGTTGGTCGATAGCTTTGCCCAAAGCGCCTTCTGGTGGTTTGCCTCCGCCTTTGTCAACAGGTGCTAAGTTGGTCCAGAAGATGCTGTGGTTGATGTGTCCGCCACCATTAAAGCGAATTGCTGCTTGTAATTGAATCATTTTTGGCACATCACCCTTGGCTTCTGCCTCGGCGTATTGTTCTAGGGCCTTGTTCAGGTTGGTAACGTAGGCTTGGTGGTGCTTTTTGTAATGAAGCTCCATGATTTCTGCGCTGATAGTGGGTTCGAGGGCGGCAAAGTCATAAGGTAGCTCAGGAAGCGTCTGTTGCTGGGTTGTCATGTGGGGGTTTCTCCTGTAAAATTTGTTATGATACCGCAGTTCATTTTGCGGATGGAGCCCCTTCTTGGCAAGAGTTGTTAGCAGATGAAAACAGATGGTAGTGACGAATTACCTGTGAATGACCAATCTGGGTCTTTAGAGCAGATAAGGGAAACAGAATCGGAGCCCTCATCATTTTTTATCGATGGATCAGCCCCGTTCTCTATTAAAAATTTTATGGCTTCGGCGTTCTCCTGCACATCTAGACACGCTAACCGCAGGGGTGTATTGCCCTTTGCATCTTTCGAATTAACAGATAATTTTACCTTCCCCGATAAAAATCACCCAGGCGCAATAAACCGTATTTATAATTAATTATATCATATAGTTGTTTATTTAATTGGGATATGGTGTGTAGTAACTATAGGAAAAAAACGGTCTTTCCTTTAATGGACGATTTTTAGTTATATGTAAATTATACTATTCCAAAAATCAGTAAATTGGTAACCTTTTTGAGGTTGGTGTAATTTAGTAACCTAATTATAATGGAATTTTTCGATTGATGAGATAAAATAATATAGGTCAGTATTCCAGTATCGAATATAAAATAGTTAAGGTTTTTAAATGATAAGTGCTTTTGATCGCATTAGAGAACATATAAGTTATCCTCAGATTGTAGCTATTGCAGTACCTGCCTTCTCATCAGTTGTAGAGGCTGCTTCTAGGGCTCTTAAGAAGCCAGAAGAACAAAATAGTTATTTTGGCATTGGTTTTTTTACGGTATGTGTATTAGGTAGTTCACTTTTGCTTTGGCGTTCTACTAGAAATCGTCACGTTGTAACGGCGCCCGAAAAAAAGGTAGAGCTTGAAGCCCTTAGAGAAGAGAATCAGCCAAATCTGACTGTGGGAGCCATAGATGAGAGTCGCCCACCGAAACGTGCAGGGGCGGAGGCTGAAATTGAGCAGCTCTTCATTGCAGCGTTAAAGGAGGTACTTGCGGAAGACACAAAGCATCTACAAGAATTGACGGAGGTGGCGGGCTCTGACCGTAAAGCGCCTTCGGAAACAGTGACGACAACCCTGCAACCATGTGAGTTTACTCATTTACCTGAACCCCAGTTGAATGCGGGTGAAGTTAGGGATCTGGATCATTTGTACACGCAATTGGAGAAGAGGAATTTCTGTTTTCCAGCCGAACGTCTGATAGATGCCGCTTACATGTACGTGAACGAGATTTATTCCAGAGTGGCGAGTAAAAATAACCTGGCACACTCTTCTGCCATATTCTCTAAAAAACTGGCCTATTATCGATGCGCGCTTCGGTCGGTTAGCAAATCGAATAACTTTGCACTGCTTATCGATCTCGTGAAAAAAAACAATTTGAACGACCTGATTATCGAAATGCGCGCTCTAAAAATGGACATCGAGCAAAATTCTGTAACTCGCAGGCTAGGGCCAAAGCTAAAGAAATTGGCGACTCAGGATATTGAAGAACTTGTTTTTGTGCTGGAATTGGTTCAAAAGTTAATGCTGTCAGAGGCTGGTCAACGGGCTTTAGCGCAAAAGTGTAATAAACATATCGGTGGTCATTCAAAGACGCCATTCAATGAACTCATTTCAACCATCAATTTTCGCATCACCATGGTGTTGGATCTTACCAACCCATCAAATTTAGATGAGTGCAATCGTCCTGCTGCTGCTCTTCTTAAAGAATATTTTCCACTTTTTAAAAGTCATTGTCAGAGAATTAAGGAAGCGCTGATTCCAATAAATGAAGAACGACTAGGCTACGCCCTTGACGAACTAGTGAAGTTAAGAAATAACTTTCACGACGCCCAGCAGCAGTCGGAGGAACTTTTTGCTATTTGTGATGGAGCAATGGGGATAACAAATACACTTACAGAGCTCGCCAACCTCACTGATACAACTATTTTGGCTCTAAAATTAGAAAGAGGAGATGTTTTTACTTTTGAAAATAACCTCAAATTGTTTAATCAAGCCGACTTGCTGTCAGAAATGTTTTCCCACATAAACTGGGCCAAGTTATGCGAATCAACCGTAGGCGGCTTAGTCTTCACGCAGCATGTTCGACCATTATGCCAAACATTCATTCAAGGATGGGAGCGGATTAACCGCCAGGGCAAGGCTCTAGAAGAGGTTCAGAATCTTACACACACGAAAGGGGAGATTCATCCTATTGATCTCTTTAAGATGATTTCTCTGTCAGAAAAAATAGTTGACCCTCTACTTGAAATATTTGAAGTTATTCAAAAGCTTCAATTAGATGAAGAGACGCAGAAGTTCAATACGGTGTTCTTTGGAGCAATAGCTGGCATACTGCCTTTCGTGGTAAGCGTTCCTTCTCTAGACAATGTAAGCGAAATAAAAGCTCCACCAGCTCCAAAGGCGAAGCAGGCTAAGGTTACTAAACCTGAAGAGCCAGCGGCAGCAACGGAACCGGTTGTTGAGCGACCCAGCCAGCCAGTTACGCATTTGTTTGAAGATGAGCAGGCGCTAACAACCTATATTAATGACTTCCTTACTGCACCGGGAAGCGTAGCCAACGAGGAAGTGAAATCTGAAAGCAAGCGCCCTATTGCTTATCCTCAAAAAGTGCGAGTTCATAAAAAGCGGCAACCTCAGGGTAAGAAAGGCGCCTCTTCCACACCGGCTGCAAAAAAAGGTCCCAAAAGTGCTGCACCTGTAGCGGAACATCCTAAAAAAGTAGAGCCCGTCTTAAACTTTTCATCTAAATCGAGAAAGATGCGTTTTGTGGTCCAGACATTATTTGAGGCTGGACACCGCTTTGTTAGGAAAAAAGGTAGCCACGAGTTCTGGCATAATGTGGCTACTGGAGATAATGTTGTACTAGCTAGGCATAGTAATAAGCTTATAGGCAGGCGCACGGTTACCTCTCTAAACAAGAAGCTTACCAAATAGACTTGTTTAACGGTGTTGATGTTTTAGTCGCAAGTCTATTTGCCAATGCTTTGGTTGACCAAATCCAGCTTAATATAGTGCTTATGGACACGATACCTGCTATAGGTGCGCTGGCAATGACGCCGCCAAATAACACAATCAGTGACAGGCTTATTCCTGAGGCCACTCCGCGTCCTGCACGCGTGCAGATGCCGTCGATGATCAGCTTTCCATCCATGCGCTGTTCAGGTGGTATGAGTACAAATGCCAACTCTTTGGACGCATCAAAGAAAGTGTACTTCATAGCGCGTCCAGCGCAATAGTGTATTGATCCCAATAGGGTGACAATCGCTATCCACTCACCATGTGACCAACCTAAATACGCCGCAAAATTCTCTACTCGAAGAAATAGAAAAAACGCGGCTTCCACCATTAACAAACCTATGGGAAGTACTAAGGCAGAATAGATCCAAGGCCAGCGACTGAGCATTAGAGGGGCTGCTGTTAATGCGAATATTGTGGTTAGTGCGCTACTCCAAAACGATAAAATCCCCATGTAGTGACAGTAGTTCACAGGAGATGGATTTGCTTCTCGCAATATCTCCATAAAGATCACTTCTCCCAGAGAGTAAACAAGATAGTCCGCCAACACTAGCCAGGTAAGTAGGCGCAGGGGTGGGGATCGCATGCATAGCTGTAGACATTCGGATAAAGAACTGCCTTCAGGCTTAAGAGTGTTTCTGTGGTTGGATAGTAGTCTCCACATGATAGCAAACAGGCCAAACGCTAATAGTCCTATGACAACAATTAGCAATGTCATTGTTGATAGTGAATTCGACCATACATTGGATGAGGACGTGCAAGCCATCACAATTGGTCCGGCTGACAATGCTCCCAAACTAGATCCCAACATTAGTGGGGCATAGTAGCGCTTAGCAAGCTCCACAGCTATGTATTGATTGATAGCTCCCCAAAAGAGGACGCCTACCACCGCTGGTTTCCACAGCTCTGCCATGACATAAAAAGTCATCGAAGATATAATTGAGATCCATGTTTGCTCCTTGGATACGATAGGGTATATGAGCCAGGTAAATGCGGAAAAGAACGCCAAAAATGTTGAAACAGTGATCAAAAATACTCTTCGGAGCGAATAGTGCCTTAACATCCAGCACAATAGCAATGTCATCAGAATCGAAGCCGGCAAGGCTCCAAAAAGCTCAAAAAGGGGGATTGTGTGAGCTCCTCCACCCAGGTCGGCCACCGCCAAGGTGTTGCGAACTGTTCTTAGAATCGTATGGTTGACGTTCAACAGAAAGACAACGCTAAACGCAATCAGAAACAAGTGCATTTGAGCCCCTCCTGTTTAACACGTTGCTTAAGATTACCTTTGCTCTAAGGGTTGCGTAGAACGGATCGGTATCGTTAAAGATAGCGCGTCCGAGGGCTACTCCATCATTGCAAGAACCTAAATGTAGCTGTTCAAAGACTGATTCAAGATTGTCAAGGTTAATACCTCCGATAGGAACAATGCGGTGGCGTGAGAAAGCACGAGCTTTCGATAAGCCCTCTAGAAGCCAGTAGGGATCGCTGCGTTCTGGTTTCGTTTCACTTCCGGGAAAGAGTTGGCTCAAACCAATGTAGTCGACATCCAGGTGCTGAGCCTCCTCGAGCTGCTTCCATGTGTCGACTGTTAACCCAATGACCCCATCGAAATTATTACGCGCTTCCTTAAATGAAACATCGCCCTGGCCTATATGTAGGCCGTCGACACCTAGTTTTATTGCCAAATCCAGGTGATTGTTGATGAACACTTTCACGCCCTGTGCTTGCAAGGGCTTTTTTAGTGCCATTACGGTGCGTTCAAGTGCTTCTTTGTTATGCTCGCGAAATTGTAGCGCGTTAATCCCGCCCGCTGCCGCTCTAAGACATTTGTAGCAAAACTCAACTTCGCTTCGTGCGTAGGAACGATGTGTCACGACATAAAGTGACAAATCAAATGGTAAGCATCGCCGAATTGCATGCATTGCAGTCTCCATGGTTGTTTATAGGTAAAAACCACCAAGGAGAAGCGAGAAAGTAACCGCAAAGCGATTACCCGTTGATTAACGGATATCCTGTACATACACACTCCCTACGCTGGTACGAACCAGATCAGGTTGTAAGGGACTCTCTCAGCTAAATCCGCCTTTTGGCGGTTCAGCACCCCTGGTGATTAAAAGTGCACCTTTTTTAACATCGACAAGTAATTTTTGCAAGTGCTTAAGAGGTAATACCTTTATTCCGGAGGTGAGGGTTAAGGTTTTTAGAAAGTATAGTATTTATTTCAATTCATGATATAATTATAATATGGCCGTTTAAAATTTTTTAAAGGGAATGTTTATGGAAAGTCTTGGGTCTTCTAACGCTTATCGTCCTTTTAATGAGTTTGAAGTAGAGGTCTCTAAAGAGATGGAATCTTCCGAGCAATCGCTCGTAGAGAGCTCTAATCAGCCCGACAGAAAAGACTCCGATAGGCGGGATTCTCAGGAAATCCCCCACAGCATCACTAAGTTGCCCAACGTTCCGCCCCAACGTCGTCCCTCGGAAGAAGTTGGTTTTAGAAAAGGTGAAAATGCAGCCTTGGACCATGAGGATCAGCTGATGCAAGCTGTGAAGACAATGAGCAAGGGAACAAATAGAGCTAGTATCATACCAAAACCCCTGCGAAATCCTATCGACAGTGGCGGTAAGGTTGCAAGCAAGGCTTGGAAAGCAAAGGGCGAAATCATAGAAAGTGTGCCTTTTGGAGTCGGCTATGCCGCGGAAACGATTTCTGAACACAAGAAAGCCAACACCTGCCGGAAAGAGGCCAAGGCCATTGAAAAGGAGTTAAAAGGTGAGCCTCTATCCAGAAAAGAGGTAAGAATTATCAAAAGCGAAATTAAGCTAAAGAAAGCCGACATAAAAAACCTGAAGGCGGAAATTAAGCACATCGATAGAGAAATGGCGAAGGACTACAAGGAGAGAGATAAAGCACCCCTGGACTCAAACAAAATGCAGACGCAAATGCACGATCGCGAAGCTCTCCAAATAGCTGTAGGGGATCTGTCGCAGCACGTCAAAACTCTACGCTGTAAGTTGTTTACTGCGGATATGTCTCAAACCGATAAGGAACAAAAGATTGATGAGTTAGACCAGAAGGTCAAGCAGCAGGATCAGCATAACAGAAAGGGTTTTGGACATGGCAGTCGCGCCGTTGGCGGAGCCTCGTATTCGGTCTTCACCGTTGGTAAGGTCGGTAGTCTAGCGGGGGATATCGCCCTAGCCAGTACAGCCCTAACTCCTATCACTGCTGGTATAGGCTTGGCTGCCGGTACCGCCGGTGTCGCTTTAAAGACTCGTAATATTGCAAAAGGTGCCAATTCACTGAATGTGTTGAAAGGCATTAAGAAAGACGCAAGAGCGTGTAAGGCAAGAGCTTTATATCAACAATCCATTGCTTCCGATCCCACACAAGATTCAAGAACGCAACAAGTAAGCAACGCGAAAGCGCAACTTGAGTTGCAAAATGCTCGACTTGCCAAGGACTACGTACAGATCCAAAAGAAACTCAGTAACAGAAAAATTGTTGTAAACAGCATAGGTCTAGCAGAGAACACCGCATTAATAGCTGCCAGTTCGACGTCTCTACTTACCTTAATACCTGAACCTACCACCTCTGCTACGATGTATGGGCTTACCTTGGGGCTAACCGGGGTAAAATATGCGCTCATGCTAACCGAATTTGGCTATGAAAAGGGCAGTGAGGTTATGGAAGAGCGAACTGAGAAAAAAATGCTCAATAGGGTCGATTTTGGTGATAATCCTAAGCATGAGAAAGGGATATCTAAGTCGCATTTAGGCGTAGAGATTCGCTTAGCACAGATGATAAAAAATGGAGTTGCGCTACCAAGCATTGTCAAGTACCATGGAATTATTGATGAAGCCGGTTTTGTTGAACATGTTGAGCAAACTGTTCAGAAACTCGGTGATAAGCAAATGCTCAAGAAAGCCTCGGCTGTGATCCATAACTTCGCAGACCAGGTTGAAAACGACATTTCCCAATTAATGGCACAGTTGCCTCCCGAAGAGCAAGCAGCGTAAGGAGTTTATGAGCGTTCATCTGCAAAAACTTGAAGAGCTATTTAAAGAAGATGATGAGCTAACGGTTGAGCTTAGCGAAGCTACCGAGCCTATTCCTTTTCCCCATATGCTGCTCAGCTTTCCTTCGGAGGTCAATGACTTCGAAGTATTCATGCTTATCATTTCCGTCGTAGAGGCAGAGATCATTCAAGCTGCTTTCGAATCTGCTGGCGAGTTTGATCTACTAAATGTTCTCTATCCCTTTCCCTATGAGATAGAGGATCCGGAGATGGTGAAAGATGTGTCTCGTCTACTTCATCTTTTGAACAAGATCAATATCATCGGAACATTCGGTTACGATGAGTATGAAAACAGATGCTTTTATCGCCATTCTCTCGTTTTGAGCAGAAGTAATCCAGATTACCACACAGCTCTATCAACGATTCTATTGGTTAAGGATATTCTCTCCATCTACACGGGGGCGATCGAAGATGTCTCTACTGGCGCCATCACCACAGAAGCACTTCTTGAAAAGTTTAATAGTGGTGTTCAAGAAAGCGAAGAACAACCTAGTTAGTCCCGTATTGGTTTCACAAAAGAACATTTTTTACAGGATGGGCAGGCATAGCATCAGGCTAATTATCAAGCATTCATTGTAAATATTTGTACTTCAACAGGTTACGTATATCTCTTGGGCTGGCGTGTCTTCTGCAGCTAATGCTGCGAAGCAGCAATTCTTATCTTAGCCCATTGCCATACCCGACGCAGGAGGGTTGGCTGTGGGTAGGATAAAAAAACGCTAGCGTTGCGGAGCACCGCGTCTAGGTAACGTATTATTCTGCAATAAGATGGCTTCCACTAGATGCGTAGACGCGATGCTCCGCAGCGCGATGATATTGACATTTCCACCCCTAGCCAACCCTCATTCTTCGGGTATGGCTAGGGGCTAAGATAAGAATTGCTGCTTTGCAGCATTAGCTCAAAATCTTGTTCAAACCGCTATAGAGAAGGTTATGCCATGCAAACATATGGAGTCTAATTGGTTATGATGCGTATGGGATAAGCAGGATAAAAAGTGGGGATATAATATTTTTGATATGCTTGAATGTGCTCAACATGGACCCCAGCATCAAACAAGCAAAACCCCGCCAAGTACTGTTGCTCGGTCGAGATGATTGGCTGATGTGGTTTCTGCCTTCCATCCTATCCAGAGCTGGTTGTGTGGTAGATGTTCTCACAAGCTCGCACCTCATGAGAAGCTGCCGATTCGTTAGACATTGTGAGGTCATTCCTCCTAGCACATCCATTGTCGCCCTTGCTGCGCAAAAGTGCCAAGAGTACGACTGGATTGTTATTACCGAAGATCACTTATTACATGATATTTTGCATTCCGATTTATCCACAAAAACGAAGCTCAAACTCCTTCCAGTTTTAAAAGAGGAAAATTTTTCTCATCTCTACTCTAAAATTAGTCTTTCCAAAATTTTTTCAAATTCGGGAGTAAAGACCCCAGCGTTTTTTGAGGCAACCAATCATGATATGGCCTGTGAAGTAGCTCAGAAAATGCAATATCCTGTTTTGCTAAAACTAGATGCCTCCGGAGGAGGCAGCGGCATTTTTGAGTGCCATTCTGCGGCCGATATTAAAGCTCTGGATGCCAGTGTATGGCTAAAGCCAGTACTTATTCAAAAGATGATTGCAGGCACAACTCTCGATCTCTCCGCTCTTTTTTTGGACGGCGAATTGATTCATTTCAGCTACTCCATAATGGAAAAAGTCGTCTTAAACAGGTTCGGACCTTCTGTACTAAGAAACTATCACTCACTAGCCACTGTCGACCCGATCATATTTGATGAACTTCGGAAAATCGGAAAGGCATTAGGAGCCCACGGCTTCACGAATATCACGTGTATAGAAGCTTCTGATGGTTCCGGAAGGTACTATTTCGAAGCTGACATGAGACCTAATGTTTGGGTGGACGCCTCCATATTTCTTGGAGAGGACATTGCCGAAAGAATATCCTCATGGTTTTCAAACAAAAGAACCCTGCAGAACATTGTATCGTCATCCACACCCCCCTCAAGGGTCATGATTCCATATTTCCTATGGCTCTCATTTTTTGAGCTTCTCACCAATCGCTATAATGTGTGGAAATTTATCCCTAAAGACAACCCAGGCTTGCTTTGCAGGCTTTTTCTAAAAAAAATAGGAAGATCACTATCACCCTATAGTTTAACAAACATAGTGAAGCAACTTGTCCCGCAAAAATATCATCCCAAGTTTAAGCAAATATACTTGAATTGTCTGAAGGCCATACGATACCCCACATTGTCAATTCAACGCAGGTATCACCTCTGAGCCTAATTTGGTCTTGTTAAGCGCAGTTTGGAGCTTGCTTGTCCACTTTTTTAATTTTCCATGATTATAATATCTTTATAGTTGATTATGTTGATTTTTATTATTAGACCAGTTTAAAATGCTCAAGGAAATTTAATAATATAAACCAAAATTATATATTAATTAGAAACTTTGAAAATATATAGGAGTAATATGGACGACGATTTTTCGACTGGAACCCAGAATTTTCATTTATTTGATTGGAGCCCTATTTCGAGTCCTACAAGCCCGACTCCTGAAAAGGCAGAGCCACAGATACCCTTTCCAGTTATTGAGGAGGGGGGCAATGCATCTCATACTGCCATTAACATCTCAGATGTTAATGAGGCTCAGCTTAATTTACCGCTTTTTCCTCCAGGGGATTTAGCTTTTTCATCTCATGGCATGGAGGATGAGGATCTGCCATTTCTACCCACTTTAGACCAAGAACCCTCCGCAACAATTGTCGAATCAAATTCTGAAAAATTCGTTATTCCATCAATTGAAGAAATAGCAGAGAGTTTTGAATGGGCGTTGACAAATGATCCCTCGGCGCCGAAAGGACTCATTTTAATAAATATAGCAGAAAAATGGGGCTGCGATGTCCAAAAAGTTCACAGCGCAAGGGCCAAATTGTTTGCAGAAACCGACGACAGGGTGAGTGCCATATTCGCAGACTATAACCGCCGTGGAATAGCCTCTTCGAAGTTGATGGCATCCCGCGCATTAGACCCTATTGCGCGGTCTGCGAAACTTCAGAAAAGGATTCGGCATATTCCAAAAGGGCTCTCATCGGCTATCGCAAAATCTAAAAAACTTGAAGACATAGATCCTCAGAAGGTAGAGCATTTTCAATCGGTATTGAAGGAATTTCCCCATGCGACGAAGGGCGAAATCTTAAAAAAGTTAGAAGAGAAGTGGGGGTATAGCAGATGGAAAGTGCAGGATTTTGTAAGATCATTGATTCCATTCAAGGGTGAGCTTAAAATAGAACAAGAAGTTAAGGATTACAAACAGCGAAAATCTGATCCATGCAAGAGTGCCGTCGAAGAAGGGACAGGGCAAGTTCTACTAACAAGAGGACAACGCTGGACGCCAGAATTGTTAAACCAAGTGGCGAGGGATTTTGCACAGATTTTGAATCAATTTCCCGATGGAACCAAGGGCGAAATTATTACAGAGTTAATGAAAAAATGGGGCTGTGAAAGATCTCGGGTGGATAGCATTAGATCTAGATTATCGAAATCGGTCGATCCTGTGATAGTGCAGGTGCTCGCAGAATACCGCAACCGCAGCAAAGACTAATCTACCTAAACTATTGAATTCATCTATTATCCTTTATTCGGTTGCGGAACACCCAGGCATACTTGACGTCGCTCCGATGAGGTGAGTGTTTCTTCACCGTCCATGCCTGCTGAGTCTTTTGTTTTACTTTTAATGCGCATTTTCTGAGGGATAAACGCTGCAATAAAGAACACAATGGATTTTGGTTATAATTCATTTGGTACACTTCAGGCGATCATCAATCCTACTCCTGATAAGTCAGCGTCACTTCCAGAAAAACGAGTTTCTACAGACTAATGAATTTCTACTATCAGAAAACAAGTTAGCTGGATGCGCATACTTGATTTATAATAACCAAACGTATATTGTTTTATAGGAAATAAAAACTGTTTGAAATTGATGTTAATATTAGGAAATTAAATGTATTTTGATCCTAAACTAATTCTTTCTGCAACTGATAGCACAGAAAAAACCTCGAGTTTACCCCAGGATCAAAGAGCGGTTCCTTTGAGTTTTCCTATGCAGCCCTTTGCACCAAATCCTTGGGGAACGCCCTCGCCGTCGCTACAAAATACGGTCGCCAGCAATATATCAGGAGCGAGTGTACTGGCTCCTAACCAAAGGCTATGCCCACCGCCTGTTGATTCAGTCCAGGTACTGCCACCGCCTTCGCCTTCCGATTTTGAAATATTGTGCGCCTCAAAAACGGTTACGCTTCAGGATCTAGCGTTTTTAGATGAAGACGCAGATCAGGAGACAGACATATTCGGATTCAATCAACAAGCCTGCGCTCCTTTAGGAAAGAAGGAAGAGGAGTACAATCAAAGACTGATAGATTTTGAAGAGGTGTTAACTAAAAATCCAGGCAAAACTAAATTTCAAATTAGCAAAAAATTAGCAAAAAAATGGGAGTGCTGCATTCCGACGGTCGATCAAATGAGAGCGCTGTGGGAGGGCGAGATCGAAACAAATTCTCATATAGAAAAGCTTCTCAAAAAATATGATGAACTTGGAAATGGTGTAGGGCAAAGGGTAACTTATGCAAAAAAGAAAATACCAAAAGAAATAACTCATTTAGCGGAGCTTGTAAATAAACCCAATATAACCAAGCGCGAAGTTAAAGAACAGTTAGTAAGCCTATGGAATTGCGAGAGAAATACAGTTGATGCAGTGTTCCGCAAATGGAAAAAAGACACACAAGAGGGCGCGGCGTTAGTTAACCAATATACCCTCCTCCCACGTGATAGAAAAACGTTCCCTGGTGTGATCGTCGAGGGCTTGACTGTAGCAGACCTTCCTTTGCCGGGCGATGACGAGGTATTAATGTTTTGTCAGGATCTCTTTCCAGATGACCTAGCGACGAATCGAACGAGCCTTAGCGAGAGAAATCTTCTGTCAATCCCTGGAGTATTCCCAGCGATCACAAAATCAAAGGGTACATCAAACTCACGAAGCCTAGCAGATAAAATTTCTGACTTTGACTCCCTCGTAGATGCGAGCCAACATAAGAATCAGGTCATACAGGGACTGATGAGCTTATGGGGCAAGTGCGAAGTAACAGTACTTACCCAGTTTAATAGGTGGAGATCGATGCGCGACTCAGCTGATATTCAGGCAGCTATAACAAGATATGATAGTCTCAAACATCATGTACCTGCTACGGTGCCAAAAGTTAACATGGAAAGATTTGCTATTCTACGAAGAGAATTAGATAAGCCCGGTATGTCGAAAGTTGGTCTGCATAAGTTGCTTGAAGGTGCGTGGGGGCTCAAGTACACGGGTGTGATGTACAATATTAGGAATTGGAGAAATCATCCAGATGCTAGCATCCAAGAAGTCATGCAAAAATACGAAAAACTTAACTAGTATATCCTGAGCCGAAGTTACCAATATTCTTCTCAATTTCTCCTTGCATAGAGAGCCTCGTATTTGGAGGCTAAGGGTTACAAAGCGAATTGGTCCTGAGGCCCGAAGGGTCGCAATGATACAGTCCAGGCTGAAGGACGAGCGTAGCGAGGACGAAAGCCTGGGTATATGCCAAAAAAGCAGCCGAGTTCTGAAAGAATGGCATAAAATCACTGCGTAGCCTCTTCAAGTGCTTGCAAGGCCTCTTCGTACGTTTCTTCGTAGCAATTTTTGGTTTTAGGGGATTTAAATTCCGGGTCATATGTTTTATACATGATAAGACCATCCGACAGGCGCCCTACAGAGATGCAAGGATCCTGCAAATAAGTGCCGTCTGAGTTCGTCATAAATAGAATGATATGGAAGTTTTTTATCCCAAAAGGTGGTTCCGCTAGGCATTCTTCGAGGTCAGGAACTTCCTTCGCAAGTTCAAGAACCCTTTGTGCCGAGGTCACCAATATTTTTCGTACTTGTTCTTTAGACAAAATGCCTTTTACTTTGAACGAAAGCGTAATAGACTGCATAGGTCCGTCAAACATAGACGCTCCCGCGCCACAGAAATGGATGCCATAACTGTTCGAAATTTTGCGTCCGGCATCTGCTATGAATCGAGCAGCAATATCTCGGCAGGCAAGAGGGCATTGAGCTGCAAAACATCCTGAGGCAATCATGAGACATACGGTAGCAGCAAAGCGTAGAAAAAGTGTTTTCATATTTGTCCGTGAGTCTGACTGTATTCAAGATGTTCGTAGAGGGGGGCGCTGAAGGTTGGGTCTCCGATATGGCGGTCAAAGAAGTCCAAGCCAGGTTGAGTCATATCATGTACAAGACCATCTACAAGAGCGGTTGCAATTCCATCCTCATCTAATGCAATGCCGTAGTTATCTCGTTTGGGAGTGGTGAGGTAGAATACCGTCTGTCGACACAGGATAAGATCGATCACTTCGTGTGGCGACGTAGCAAAAATAATAACTCGTCTGCGCAATTCGGAAGGATAGGTAAGCATAGCTTGCTGCGCTAGGGATATTTCCCCTCAGTAGGCGTGTACGGTCTGCTGTTTGGCATCCACTGACCATAATTTTGGGAATTATAGCGGGGCGCACAACCAACTAAAAGTGCTGTAATGCATGCTAAAAATAGTATTCTCATGATGTTGTAACCTGTATTTTTTAGCAGTTTATTTAAGGCCATCTTCTTCCTCAATGGCTTTAAGAGCCTCTTCATATGTTTCAGTATATTGGTTTTGAACCTTAAGATAACAGTTAGGGGCATCTGTTATAAATTCGACAATTCCGTCTGATAGACGGGCAGATGAAATATCGGGATCATATGTGTCCCGGCCATTAACATCGTACACAAACAGTAGGATATCCAGGCTTTTTATACCGAATGGGGGATTATGCAGGCACGAGTCAAGGTCTGGTATTTCATTTGCAATTTTAAGTATGTCTTGTGCTGATGTTACAAGCATTCTTCGCAAGTTTTGCTTTGATAAAGCCCCTCTTACTTGAAAGCTAAGGGTAATAAAGCGAATTGGTCCTCCTGGCATAGAAGCCCCCGTGCCGATACATTCAATTTTGTAGCGATTCTCAATTGCAGCGATGCCCCTATTCTTGATCATTGCAGCAACCTTGTCATAATTTGGGCCACTACAACACTGACATTTTGAAATGGCAAGGCAGTTGGATGAGATTACGAGAAAAATAGTTGTAAATACCGTAAAAAAAGGTTTCATATGCTCTGTCCTTGGCTGCTTTTGTATTGTATAAAATGGCCTTCCATAGCAGCACCATAAGTTGGGCTACTGATGCTATGGTCAAAATAGCTTGCATCATGATGCTAAGGAGCATTACAAATAGTGCCATTTTCTTCCTCGATGGCTTTAAGAGCCTCTTCGTAAGTCTCGGTAAGTCCTTCTTTTATCTTCAAAAAGTTAGAGCCCTGTTCTTTAACTTTGTACTGTAGAATGCCTTGGGAAAGGTTTGCTACGGTGATCCAAGGGTCATAGATGTTGCCTCCATCTCTATCATAGACAAATAGGACAACATCCAAACTTTGAATTCCAAAAGGGGGTTCATATAAACAGGCATCAAGGTATGGTACTTCTTGCGCCGTTTCTAGAATGTCTTGAGCAGAGGAGAGCAAAATTTTTCGCAAATGCTCTTTGGAAAGACCCCCTCTTATCTGAAAGCTGAGCGTAATAAAACGAATAGGACCGCCGGGCATAGAAGCCCCTGTGCCAATGCATTTGATATGATATCGATTTTCAATCTTGCTAGCTGATCTATTAATAATTAATGAAGCTGCTTGATCGAAATTAGGCCGACAGCACTGAGGTCTTGCAACTGCGAAGCAGTGTGTGGAAAATAGCTGGATAGCTGTAGTAATAACCAAAAATATCTTCATATTCTTTGTCCCTGGCTGTTCGTATACTGTTGAATGTGATGCTGAATAGGATCGCTGTATGTTGGGCTGCTAATACTGTGGTCAAAGAAGCTGGCATCTTTATGCGAAGGAACATCACGAATGGTGCCTTGCTCTCTTGCTCTGGCCTCACCTCGTTTATCAAAACACCGTGGAATGAAATCTCGGCGGGGATCAGCTGCACGATAGTGAATTACCTGACGACAAAGATCCCGATCGATATATACCGCTGGCGCGATAGCCAGCACAATAATTCGGTTACGCAAATGTTCGGGATAGGTTAACAGGGCATTACGAACATGGATGACGCCCTGACTTGTGCAAATTTGTAAGATAGTGGGTTCTGCCGCTAAACTTTTGTCCCATTCTTTATGCAGGAGCTCTACCGGGCGGGTTGTTACGTGATGAACACCTAAAATACACTCCATTATATCAAAGATGATGTTATGAGTCTGATTGCATATGAAGTTCACATTGAATCCACCCGATAGATCTGAAATGTGCATGGCATGATTAAAGGCGTCTCTAAAGTGATTGCATATACCGTTGATAAATCCTATGGCCCCATATTCAAGTTTTTTGCGATCTTCACCTAGATCTCCGGTTCTAGATGCTGGAACCCTTGGTGTTATTTTCTCGAAGTTCGGGCAGTGATATATGCGCTGGCCGCGTCCATAGGTATAGCGGCGTGCTTGCGGATCCCATTGCTTATAGCCTGTGCTATGGCGTTGCTGACCATTTAGAGGTCGTCCACATTTGGCACAACGTTCTGTACAAAGACCATATAGATCTATGTGAACTAAAGGGCTGTTATGAACGTAGGCGTAAAGATTGGGGCCGTCTTCGAATCCGCTAGGATCCGGCGTGAGCCAACGACCTACTTCAGCATCATAGCTACGACGTCCAAAATTGGTTAATTTGCTTTCAGCGTCATAGCGCTTGCTCGCAAATTGCCAAGGGCTTAAGTGCTTTTTTGAAGGCGACCAGCCCCAAAGCCAGCCAGGTTGATAGCAGGATGCCTCGCCAAACGCACTATAACGGTAAGCCTCTGCAACTTTGCCGTTGTCAGCGTTGACAAGCGCTACGATGTTGCCACTATGATCGTGCAGGGGCGCGAATAGCTTGTCCCCAAGTTCAATGGCAACTGCTGCACCAATTTCAGCACCTAAGCCTCTTCCAATCATGCGAAACTCGGTCAGCTTATCTGCTTCAACCGTGCCAATGTCCATCTGATCCTGGTAGAGATAGTCTTGATGAGAAACGCGACTATCCTTGTCATAGTGGCTTTTGCTAATGCGACGGTTGTAGGAGTCGTACCTGTATTGCCAGCGTTGGGTGCCTGCTTGAACTTCTATCAGGCGATTTAGGGCGTCGTAACGATAGCGATGGCTTTCCTCCGGACTCTGCTTTTCCACACGGTTGCCGCGGGCATCATAATCGTAGCTTGTGTCTTGTTGGGTTTGCAGTTGATTCAACACGTCAACCTCATAGTCCACATCGTCTTTTTTCATTCGATTGTTCAAAGAATCGTACTTATAACGATGATTAAAGGCACCTTCTTCGCTAGCTAACTGGTACAGGGTATCGTAGGTATAGCGGTTGATGCTCGGACCAATAGCATCCTTTTTTTGCATTATGAGCAGATTGCCGATGGCATCGTAGCCATCTGAAGGGATATGTTCTTCGAAGTGGGTGCTATGAATGCCTGTGGTACGTTTTAACGCATCATAGCAATAGGTGATATCTCCCGCATTTTTTATCATTTGCGCGGAAGTCAGCTGTCCGGCCGAATCGTAGTCAAGATAGCGATGACTGTACAGTTCATTACCGGAAGGGTCGCAGCGCGCGACGTTTCTCAGAAACCCAGCGTCATAACAATAGCGAACCGAAGAAGCATCAGGAAGGCTCAGGTCACCCATACGACCCAATCCATCATACCCATAAGTCATCGTCAGGCCACTAGCAAGGGTTTCGCTGACTACACGGTTCTCGCGATCATATTGACGTATGGTAGTCGTGTTGTGAACTCCATCAAATATCTGCAGGATATTGCTGTTGCTATCGTACGTGAATTGGTAGGAAACCGAACCATCCGATGACTTATAGCTGCCGAGACGACCCATAGAGTCATAATGGTAGTTGATTTCCGAGCCATCAGTGTGAATATCGGTAACCTTTTCTCCAAAAGCATTGTAGGAATAGTACGTAACGCGGCGTAGAGGGGAGCCAGCAGCTTCGATAAGTGTTACAAGTCTCCCGATAGAATCATACTGCCACTCTGTAACCATTTCTCGGATTGCTTTACCGTCGAGCAATGCTGTATCAGTTTGCTTAACTAGTTTGCCGTGTGGATTATAGAGATAGCTGGTGTGAGCAATTTCTTGTCCAAACATGTCCTTACGTGTAATCTGAGTGGGGTGACCAAAAATATCATGCTCTGTGATGGCTTGTTGGCCTATTGGATCAATTACAGTGACTCGAAGCGTCTTGCCAGAATAGTCGTAGCGGGTCAAAGTTCTGTTTCCAAGTGCGTCAACCACTTCAGAAGGCTTTCCAAGTGGGTTGTAGAGGGCGCATGTGGTCGCTGGACCAGCGGCAGTGAAGATAGTGGTCGAACAAGGGTTACCCGCCAAATCGTAAGCGGTTTGAGTTCGTGTGTAAACATTGCCCTTGCCGTCTTCAATGCGCTCTTCGATAATGCGATCCAACAGGTCAAATTCGTGAGCAGTAACACTGATATCGTCCTCTGAAGGGCCGACCCACTGGATGGTCCGATACTTGCGTCCCAGTGAATCGTACTCGTAGCGCGTCCATGTATGTTCCGTGGCAACTACAGTCTGCCTGCCCGCTCCGTCGTAGGTATAGTGCTTAGTGTTACCATTGGGATCTACCTCAGAGACAAGTAGATTTCCTTGGTATGTTGCTGTGCTTGTCGTTAAAATTTTCCCGGATGCATCGTACACATCTCTTCGGATGACATTTCCTAACACATCGTAAGCAAAACACGTCTTCGTGCCATTAGGAGCTACTTGATAGTTGAGAGAGCCATCCAAGTTATACCGGAAAGATTCTGACGAGCCATCTGGATAAAGAACCTCAGTCGGTTTACCACGTAGGTTATAGCGTTTCAGAGTTCTGTTACCCATCACGTCTGTGATAGCGGTGACATTGCCGGCAATATCATATTCCAGATGAGTTGTGAGCTTTTTGTCGGGCAGTGTCGTACTGATACATCGACCAAAATCATCGAAAGTACAGGTGGTTTTTTGGCCCAGCACGTCCGTGTGGGACGTGCGGTTGCCCAGGTAATCATAGCTATAAGATTGGTGAAAGACTTCGCCAGAGTCACACTTAATCGATTCACCGATCAGCCTGTTCGAAAAATCATAAACATATGTTTTGTGATGATTCTGACCTAAAACCTTCTCTTTTATTTTGTTGCCATTGGCGTCATAACTTCGCTCGGTGATCTCTCCAAGAGCATTTTGCTCTAGAATCACATTGCCCATGTAGTCGTAGTCCCAGCACAAAGTATAGCAAAGCTGATCGTCTGCATTATAGTGCTCTTGACGCGTCAGCCAGCCTTCACGTGAATAAGTGTTTACCTTTTTACTAAGACGCTGCTCAGAGCTTGCTTTTTTATCCCAGAATGATTCTTCGACAACGTGGGGTAGATGATGTGCCTCTAAGCTAGGCGTAACACGAGTTATTTTTCGAAAGGTAACCCCCGAAAGATCATTGGCGCGTTCTCCACAGCCATTATCCGATATGGATAAGATAAGAGTGCCATTAGAGTCATAGTCGCAAAAGTCGCGGAGATGTATTCTAAGGCCATCTCCAACTAGTTTAGACCTCACGAGGTTAGTGCCCGGTTGATAGGTATATCTGGTCGTACAGCCATTAGGCAGCGTCTCACTCATCAATAAATGAAAGGCGTCCTGTGAATAGGTGCGTTTTATAACGCAACATTCACAGCCATTATCAATGGGTACTCCAGCGCCATCAAGGATCGGACAAACGTCGCAAGATCCGCTTAGATTCCCATATATTTTCTCTGAGGTAACGTTATGATGCTCATCATAATCGAGAACCCTGCATGAGCGAACCATACTGTTGTGGTCCAAGAGTGCCTTGCAGCGAAGATTACAGTGTTCATTGGTAGATTGATGACCCCAAAAGTACTTTTCGGTGGCATAAGGTTTATGATCATCGGTGCCGCTATATCTTTCGATCGAAGTGAGCCTTTCACTCGCATTGTACCGGTAACGCGTTTTGTGATTATAGGCGTCATAGGCATCCGTAAAACCCGTATTGTAAACGAAAGAATAGGTGGAAACCGCCTCTGAATCTATACCAGCGGGACTTTTTAGTGTTCGAACTTTACCAACTCGACGATCATGCCCCTTCGGAATTTCAATCTTCTCCTTTCCAGCGAAGTTTGAACCATTGCGGTAATAATCTATCTCTAGAAAGCGGTTGTCAGCAGTGGCTTTACGGCAAACTAATGCGACAATCCAATCAGGGTGGGTAATGTAATCGTAGCTAATCTTCGGAGCATTGGGACGTACAGCTTCTGTTAAGTACCATCTGTCCCAAAAGTTGATACCAACCTTAAAGGGATGATATTTGAACGTGTAGTTTACCTCACGCCCATCATCAGCAGATAACTTTAAGGTATGAGTGGTTGAACGATTATTACAGCCGCTGTAGTCATAGTGTAAGGAAGCAAAGGTCTCTTGTCCGGTAGCATTTGCGGTCGAGATCTTGGAAAGTAGCTTCTTGTTTCTTTCTGTAGAGTATTCGTAGATCGCCTGGTTGCCGTTGGGCCGCGTTTCAGAAGTAAGGACAAAGTGAATTGGCAACACATCCCAATAGCCAACAGGTTTCTCAGGCTGATAGGTTCTAACGCAGCCATTACATAGATGTGTAACGAGATTGTTTGTGTCGTTGTGATAGCTTGCCGACTGATTTTTTAAGTTAGTGCGTCCCGAAATCTCTTCGCAGCCGATATTGGTAAGACCTTTGTCATTACCAGTTTTGATATCTGCATCTATGCGAGTTAGAGGGACAAGATAGTGTCGTTCGTGATCAGTCTTTTCTCGGCGGACCTTGCCACCTTTATAGAGAAGCGCTCCTCCAGTAGCCTCTGCAACGCCAAACTGGTACTGTCCGCCTTCGTGGTACAATGTGGCTTGTTTAGCGTGATTGTAGCTCCAATTATCACATAGCACACCACCTTCCCAATCAGTCGAACAGTAGAAACGCTGAAAGATCAAAGGTTCTGGACCGGGAATGACGATATCTATCTCGTTGTCACTAAAGCTACCGGTAATGGCGTTAACGCAGCCTGCCACCAAAGCCGAAGGATCGCCATCGACTTCCGTGTGACTTAGAAACTGCGTTGAATCAGCATTTAGAGTAGCCGAAGAGAAGAATAGCAGGGCTGTTAGCATCGCCAAAGATCTGAGCATTCAAAGTTCCCACAACAGGTTAGTGAGGAAATTTTTATGCTATTAGATTTTTTTTGACAAGGCTATTTTGCTGGACAGAGGGTATGTTTTTTTATCGCTTCAACCAACATGGCCGCAAAGTGGCGATTGGGAAGATGTCCCATGCCGAAAATCTGCAAGTACCCGGAATGAGCAATCGCTGACGCCAGTGCCAAGCCATGATCGGAGGGGAAAATAGGGTCTTCAGAGCCATGTAGGATCAGTGTCGGCACTGTCACCTGAAAAGGTACCGTTCGTATTAGATTCTCAGACGCCTTAGTAGCTCGGACGTAGTTTGTTAATGTTGCAGGGTTTTTCTGACGGGACAGATAGTCCGAAAAAAGCTTGTGATAGAAATCTTCGTCGAATGGCATTGATCCCTCTAGAACACGCCACAGATCAACTCGACGTGCCACCCATTCATCGCTGTTTGGAGCAGCCACAAGAAATCGGTTTCTACATTCGTTGTATTCTTCAGTAGGGCTCGATAGCAAGCCCTGTTCCGGAGGCAAGCCATCGAACGCTAAGTGCAGGGGACGAAAATCTGCCGACGTTGCTATTAGCGTTATACTGGCCACTCTGTCGGGGTGATAAACGGACATCAATTCCGCAATTGGCCCGCCCATAGATAGTCCGACGACATGCGCCTTTGGAACCACAAGATGATCGAGAACACCGATACCATCCTTGACCATATCCATAAGGTTGTATGGATCTTTGTCAAAGTCATAGGAGATCGACTGACCAGCGTCACGGTGGTCGAAGGTGATCACATAGAAGCTTTCCTTGACGAGGCCTTCAACCATTTCTGCAGGCCATAGAATATGTTGGCCACCCATACCCATGACTAGCAGGATTGCGGGATTTTCTCTCTTGCCGTAGGTTTGGTAGTAGATACCATTATGAGCGATAAAGGCTTCCGTATGGGCTAGTAATGGACTCATACACATCATCAGACCTATCAACAATTGGTACATCGGACTCAGGCTAAGTAAAAAATCAATAGCTTATCGATTTCTCCAATACTTTTGAAGGCAGCGTTCTAATCCCTATAAATATTGTCGGCTCAGTTTATTCCGTGAATCATAATAGATAATGAATTATTGTTGTTTTTTAATTAACGTTATATTATCGTTTAACAGGAAATTAAAATCTTACTGTAGAAAATATATGGAATTAGAATGAATTATGATTATAGGTTTTTTTCAATCGACACACCTGATGCAATCCCTAGCGCTACTCCTGATAAGGTAGAGCCTACTCCTCTGGGCATTACAGCTCATTCGATTATTGAAGGTCCATGGTCAGTGTGCCCACCGCCAACGTTACAAGCAGTAGGCATGGATATTTCTGCCGCAAATGTAATGGGCTCAAGTTTATGGCCACCTTTGACCGCTAGTGATCCAGTTGTGCCACTACCGCCTTCTGATTTAGACATCATCGAATTTTGCCAGCACGGCTTTTCATCAGATCAGGCTTTCCTCACGGGCAGCGAAGAATCAGACAGTCTTTCTATACCATTCACCCCCCAACATAGTGTTGTTACGACGAATCGTAGCATCCCTGGACCGATTCAAACTATCGCCAAAACCGCCCGAAGGAACTCTAGGACGGAGGAGAAACATGCGGCTAGATTAGATGATTTTGAACAACTATTAGCTGAAAATCCTAATTCCACCAAGGCGATTATCTTAGATAAGTTGGCTCAGAAATGGAAGTGTAACCCAGACACCGTTTTTGAGACGAGGAGACTGTGGAAGATTCAAAAGGGTGATCCTAGAATTGCTGGCTTGTTCCAGAAATATAATCAGCTTGCAAGCGGCCAATTGATAAAGACCTCGTATTCGATAAAAAGAAAACAGAGAGAACCAATTGATTTAGAGAGCGCTCTAAATGTTCCCAACACAGACAGATATGAGGTTAATTTGCAGTTGAGGAATGACTGGGGTGTTTGTCGCAATACCGTTCGCCTTACAATCAACGATTGGAGACTTAATGGTACACCAGAATGCAAGGAATTAGTCCGTAGGTATGATTCGTTAAACACCGGATACGCCAAGGGGGTGGTGCATTCGGATACACCTGTTGATAATCTTCCTCAGCATCCCGTTTCAGCACACGTAGAATCCGTGGATAATGTTTCGATTTCCGCTTCGGATATCTTTGACTTGTGTCTGGAAATTCCACCCGTTCCAGCCCAAATCCTATTGGCTGATGCATCCATTCAAGAACCAGAAAATGATTCAACCATTAAAGAACCTACTCTGCCTAGCCGTGCAAAAGGATCGACCAAAGAAGAAGAGTATGCGTTGAGATTAGAAGACTTCAGAAGGGCGTTAGACATGAATCCAAAAGGCACACAATTTTGGGTTGTGGACGCATTGTTAAAGCTATGGGGCTGCCAGAAAACTACGTTTTACACAATGTTATCTCGATGGAAGATGACAGCAGAGGAAAGTTCTGATATTGCACGCTCGCTCCAAAGGTTTAACCAGCTTAAGAAGAGACAGGGGATAGGAAAGATATCTTATGCGAAAAAAAATAATGAGAGAAAATTAGAGCATCTGGAGGCCCTTGTCACCAGGCCAAATATGAGACGGGGAACTGTTTCAAGGGAGTTACAGACGCTATGGCATTGTAGTCCAAGTGTAGTCTCCCAAGCCATCAGGGCCTGGAGGGAAAATGACACACCGGAAGCAGAGGAAGTCGTAAGAAAGTACGACAATCTTAAAAAGTAGCCGCCTACTTAAGGTCAGGAGGCTAACTTCGATAGCTAATGAGTTTAATATAAAGAGATTAAGATGAATTTTGATTATAGTTTATTTTCAACCGGCACGCCTGAGGCAATCCCTGCTAGGGTTGAGCAAACTCCATTGAGTGTGCCAGCTCATTCGATTATTGAAGGTCCATGGTCAGTGTGTCCACCACCAATAGTGCAACAGGTTGTAGCTATGGACATTTCCAACATAAATGTAATTAGCTCTATTCCAGCACCTGTCAATCCAGTTGTGGCACAACCGACTTCCAATGTGGACACAATCGAATTTTGGCAGCACGACCTTTCATTCGATGAGGCTTCCCTACCTAGCCTCGAAGAACTAGATAGTCTTTTCGCACCACTCGAACAACCTAATGTTACAGCGACAAACCGTGGCATCCCTGGGCCGAACCCAACTATCATTAAAACCTATAGGTGCACCCCCAAAAGGAAGGGGAAGTTGGCGAAGAAACTAGATGATTTTGAGTGTGTATTAGCCGAAAATTCTAATTCTACCCAGGCCATTATTATAGACAAATTAGCCCAAAGATGGGGTTGTACCCCAGGAACCGTTAAAGCACAAATAAAGCGGTGGATGACCGGTAAGGGAGATCCACGAATAACCGGCTTGCTCGAGAAGAATAATCTGCTTTCACCCGGTACGTCGATAAAGAGGTCGTATTCGAAAAAAAGAAAACAGAGAGAACCAGTTGATTTGGAACGCGCTCTAAATGTTCCTAATCTGAAGCTTCTTGAGGTCAATGAGCTATTAAGGAAGGAGTGGGATGTTTGTAGGGATACCGTTCGCATTACAATCAACGATTGGAGACTTAATGGTACACCAGAATGCAAGGAGATAGTTCGCAGATATGATTCATTATATTTGTGGAATAGAAGACATGTGAGTTTGGCGAGGCCTTCCGCTGCACCTGAAGTAGATTCTCTGGGGACATCTTTGCTTTCCGCTTCGGATCTCTTTAGCTTGTGTGAGGATATTCCGCCCGAGTTAGCCTTCTTAACTGATGCATCTATGCAAGAACCAGACATTAGTTCAACCATCGTAGAACCTACTCTACCTTGTCGCGAAACCGGATCGACGATAGAAAAAGAATACGAGTTGAGATTAAATGACCTTAGAGATGCATTAGACATCAACCCAACAGCTACAAAATCCTGGGTTTTGAACGCATTGATGAAGCAATGGGGCTGTAGCCGCACCAACTTTTACTTAATGAGATCTAGATGGACGAAGCAAGCAGAGGAAAGCGCTTATGTCGCAGGCTTGCTTCATAGGTATAACCAGCTCGAACTTGGGCATTGGATTAGAAGATAGGTATAGTCAGTAAATTCAAAAAAATAATTGTAGCGACTGGAGGCGTATTGTCACTGAGCCTAATATTAGGCCTGATAAATAGTACCCAAATGTTGCTGGGTGATGGGGCCGATGCAGTGCACAGAGATGTGTGGGGGTATGTAATCAAAAACAGCGCAACATTTATCGATCGGAGAAGGACCCGTAAAAACAAATCTAAACCATGTTTAGTAAATCAATTTTATATTAAGCATTCCCTTGATTGTTAGATATTTGCGTTGTATTTTATCCGTCATTTGATATCATTTGAGGCATGAAAAATATAGTTTCATCCGATTTAAAAACTATTTTGCATTCCAAACGCGCAAATATTTACTATTTGGAACACTGCCGAGTTTTGGTCAATGGCGGTCGAGTAGAATATGTCACGGACGAACAATCCCAATCATTGTATTGGAATATCCCGATAGCAAACACGACGACCATCTTGCTAGGAACTGGAACGTCAGTTACTCAAGCTGCGATGAGAGAGCTATCTAAGGCTGGGGTAATGGTGGGATTCTGCGGTGGAGGGGGTTCACCTCTCTATAGCGCTACAGATAATGAGCTAGGTATATTGTGGATGTCTCCTCAATCGGAATATCGACCCACAGAATATCTTCAGTCATGGTTTAGCTTGTGGCAAAGTGATGAAAGACGCCTACTAGCGGCGAAAAAACTCTTAAGTCTCCGTATTAATTTTATCAGAAAAGCGTGGGGTGCCAAAAGCCAGACCTTTGATGAAGATTTTTGTTTTAGTTCACCCCTTCTAGATTCAGTTTTGGACCAGTACAAAGTTGAAACCCAAAATGCCTACACGATGAACGATTTGTTTTCGATAGAAGCTCGTTTTACAAAGCAGTTGTATAAAATTGTTTGTGAAGTGGTCAAGTATCACGCCTTCACGCGGTCGAAGCATGGGCAAGGAAAAGATCCTGCTAATAGAAATCTCGATTACGGCAATTATTTAGCTTATGGGCTCGGAGCTACAGCCACATGGGTATTAGGTCTTCCGCATAGCCTTTCAATCATGCATGGAAAGACTCGACGAGGCGCTCTAGTTTTTGATGCAGCAGATCTTATCAAAGACGCATTGGTCTTACCTCAAGCATTTATTTCAGCTATTCGTGGACATGATGATCAAGAATTTAGGATGAATTGCATTCGTAACTTTCTCAATCGTGAGGCTCTAGACTATATCATTGATAGCCTTAAAGAAATCGCAATGTTACCGGACGTCGAAACATGAAGATTTTATTGGTTTCACAATGCTCCAAAAATGCCTTAGGTGAAACTAGAAGAATCATCGATCAATTCGCGGAGCGCAAGGGCGACAATATTTGGGAAACGAACATCACAGAGCATGGGCTTCAGACTGTAAAGAAACTACTAAAGGCCACTGCACGCAAAAACACGGCAGTAGCTTGTCACCTTTTGAGAGGACGACTTCAATCTGAACTTCTCTGGATTGTTGGGAGCCTTAAAAAATTTAATAGTGAAGGCACGGTTCCCACCAATTCGACTTCTAGGAACATTTTAAGGGCAAATGATGAAGATGATTGGCACACCGGGGAGTCTATCGCTGTTTTATCAAGCATTGCAGGGTTATTTCATGACTTTGGAAAAGCCGGAAAGCTCTTTCAGCAAAAACTAAGCGGAAAAAGAGATAAATCCTACGAACCTTATCGTCATGAATGGATTTCTCTCTATCTCTTTAAACTATTTGTGGGTGAGTCTTCTGATAGAGAGTGGCTCGAAAGGCTATCTAGAATTACGCTAAAAGATGAAAAATTGATTCTAAAAAAATTGCCAAAAGGGCTGCAGCTTAGAGAAAATCCTTTGCAGGGTTTACCTCCCTTAGCGAAGTTTATTGGATGGTTAATTCTCTCCCATCATCGACTTCCTGTGCATAGGCAAGATGAGGCACCGGACCTCTTCAGAATTAGCAATTGGATGGATAGCAAAGTACTTACAGCCTCATGGAATTCTCCCTATTACGATAGCTCTAACTGCGAGCCAGATTTGAAGCATGTTGGCACCTTTCCAGAAGGTACTCCTTTTAGGAGCAAGACATGGTGCTATTGGGCTAAAAGAGCAGCTCAAAGAGCGTTAAAGAACTATGAATATTTAGAGCGTGATTGGTTTCAAGATCGTTTTTCAATGCATCTTATGCGTGCTGCGTTGATGCTATCCGATCACCATTATTCGGCAGGTTCTCCCCATGCTAACTTGCAGGATTCAGGTTACGATGCATATGCAAACACTCATTACGAGAACGGGGAGCGTACCCTGAAGCAAAAGCTTGATGAACATAATATAGGCGTCGCTCGCGGCGCCTTTTTTATAAGCAAAAGCCTTCCGAAGCTACGCGAACATCTTCCTTCTATTGCGAGGCATAAGGCGTTTAAGTCACGGACTAAAGACGCTAGGTTTTCTTGGCAGGATAAGGCCTACGATCTTGCCTATAGCGTCAGACGCGCTAGCGACGAGAGAGGATTTTTTGGAGTAAATCTAGCCTCTACAGGTTGCGGGAAAACTCTAGGAAATGCACGTATCATGTACGGCTTGTCCGATGAGGCAAAAGGGTGTCGCTTTAGCATTGCATTGGGTCTTAGAGTATTGACTCTCCAAACTGGCGATGCATTAAGAGAAAAGCTGTTTCTTAAAGATGATGATTTAGCGGTAATGATTGGCTCACGTGCGTTTCAAAGGCTATACGAGCTTAAAAATGATAAGACATCCGATACTGCTTTCGGTGGCTCGGAATCGATCGCAGATCTAGTTGATGAAGAGCACTACGTGCATTATGAGGGAAGTCTCGACGATGGTCGATTAAGCACATGGCTACGGTCATCGCATAAACTGAACAAATTGGTTAGTGCGCCAATTCTTGTAAGCACGATTGATCACCTGATTACTGCTACAGAAGGTTGTCGAGGGGGCAAGCAGATAGCTCCAATTTTGCGACTATTGACTTCGGACTTGGTGCTTGATGAGCCCGACGACTTTGATGTTGCGGACCTTCCAGCTCTTTGTCGACTTGTGAACTTTGCTGGAGTATTTGGCTCCAGAGTGCTGTTATCGTCAGCAACGCTTCCTCCTTCTATTGTAAAAGCTCTTTTCGATGCTTATGTAACAGGTCGGCGGGCTTTCAATGGAGCGCGTCGTAGAGTAGATACAGAGCCCAAGATATGTTGTGCATGGTTTGATGAGTTCGAAGTAGCTTCAAGCGATCACGAAGACTCTGATTCTTTTATGAGTTCGCATTGTGACTTTATTGACAATCGAGTCGCAAGGCTTAAGCAGCAAACAGTGCTGAGGCGGGCGTCACTAATTCCAGTGATATCCAAACCTACTGCTGAAGATGCTGAACGTGCGTATGCAGATACTATTCATAGCATGATCTACGACCTGCATGATCAGCATCATCAGGTTCACCCAGCCACAGATCAAAAGGTTTCGATAGGGCTTGTGCGCATGGCCAATATCAATCCTATGGTATCGGTGATGCAAAAACTCCTTAGTCAAGAAGTTCGATCGAATTACCGAATACATTTTTGTTGTTACCACTCTAGATTCCCTTTGCTCATTCGATCAAAGATCGAAGAGGTGCTTGATAACGTATTAGGTAGGCATGATCCTAGTAGATTATGGAAAATCCCCGAAATTGACTTGCCGCTTAAGGCTTCTCCAGAGGTAAATCATATTTTCGTGGTTTTTGCTACGTCAGTAGCAGAGGTTGGTCGTGACCACGACTACGATTGGGCTATTGTGGAACCTAGCTCCATGCGATCTATTATACAGCTCGCGGGGCGTGTGCAGCGTCATCGACGCATGTCTGTATCGGAACCTAATCTGGCAATACTGCAAAAGAACATCAGGGCTTTACAGGGTGATGAGCAAGCTTATTGCATGCCTGGCTTTGAATCAAAGGCCTACCAACTGAGCAACAAAGATCTTTCGGTTAGTCTCTTGGACTCACAGTATAAAGAAATCACTGCTGTACCACGTCTGCGCGTTTCTGAAAGCTCTAACCGTAGCGCTAACCTTGTTGATTTAGAACATGCTCGGCTTGATTCCGTCCTAGTTGGTGACAGCAGAGGTAAACTGTGTGCCAGTATGTGGTGGAAACACAATCCAGACTGGTGTGCAGTGGTTCAAGATCTCAGTCGATTTAGAGGACGAAAGTGCAAGGAAGAAGAGTTCATCTATTGCTATTCCGAGGACTGGGACGGTCCTAAGTTATGCGCATTTAATGGGCTGGATGATCCGCAGTTAGCTGAAAGTGCTTTTAACAAGGAGCGCTTCGTTCCCGCCACCGGCTTTAATGTTTGGATCAACTGTGATGTAGCTACAGAAATCGAATCTCTTGCAACCAGACTGGCCGAAGATGTTCATAACGTAAGTCGAGGTTTTACCTGGATTAGACTTCGAGAACTTAAAGATGGGAACAGATGGTACTTTGACCCAGTGTTTGGGTTTTATGAAAAATAATGCTGCCTGTACGGCAGTAAACGAACTCAACGAGCTCAAATAATCGAAGCTGATATTTCTAAGCTGCCTGTACGGCAGTTACCCAAAACATATCTTCCTATAGGGATTTTGGCAACTGTGCTTTTTTATGGAAAAATAAACAAAGGTGATAGGTTGAATTTTTCGTGACTTAAATCTGATCACAAGCTAATCTTCTGTTTTTCAAAATAATAAGGGAGAAATTATGAGCATATTCTCAGAAAAAATAGAGATTTTCATTAGAGAAAAACAAGAAGCAAAAGGCGCGAGCTTTTGTGTCGCAATTTGGTTGGACTCGGCCGCCAAGCGCGCGTCGCAAATATCGGTGGCGACGCACGTGCTTAAGTTCACACACAGCGATGCAAAGGGTTCCAATATCTATGTGAAAGCAGCTTTATCTGACCAGCTATCTAAACGTTACGTATCGACGGATGGTTTATCCAAGCTACAGATCGACGTAGTTGGAAATGCAGCGGCAATGGATGTTGCGGCGTTCTTAAACATCGAAGTTAATGGCATCACGCTTATGGATATGATTGCACAGGACGATTCTTCAGTGTTTGCTTCCTTTACTAAGGATCCAGACCAACTGTCATCTTGGATGAGGGGTTTTAAGTCCATCTTTGTGGATCGAGCGTTGAGTTCTCATGCGTTTGCCAAGCAGGTATATTTTCCAGTCGATACTGGTGAATATCACTTGCTTGCACCGTTATTTCCGTCGTCTCTCTCTCATGCTCTTCAGGCAATTATTACTGATACGAAATTTGGCGAAAAGGCTAAGGTGGCAAGGGAGTGTAAGAAAAAAGGAGAGCTGTCTGAACACGTTGTAGTTGATTTTCCTAATCTCGCCGTTCAGGCTTTTGGAGGAACAAAACCACAGAACATCTCTCGTCTCAATAGCGTGCGCGGAGGGAAATCTTATTTACTTGCTGCTGTTCCTCCGGTGTGGACATCGATCAAAAAGCCACCAATAAAGAAGGATGTCTTCTGGAAGCATTATAAGGCGGTGGTCAGGGAAGATATCAAGAATTTTAAAGAATTTTTATTAAGCGTCGCAGATCGAAATAGTGTAGATATCCGAAAAAAAAGAGAGAATTACGTAAAGCTGCTCGTGGATTTGTTGGTGGTTGCGGCTTCAAATATTCAAAATATGACACCCGGTTGGAGCGCAGCTGCGGAAACACCGCAGTTTGAACAGTTATGGCTGGATCCTCATCGCGAGGATTTCAAAGAGCTGAGAGAAAATTCTGATTGGAAGACAGATGTTTCCAAGAAGTTCGCTACTTGGGTTAGTCAGCAGCTGACGCATGAAAAGCTGAAATTTTTAGATGCTGAGCATCGGGAACTGAGTGACGAATGTTATAAGGCCTTAGAGGAGATTGAGCGATGAAATCCTTGTTAATTTTGCCACGCATAAAAGTTGATGGGGCTAATGCTATCTCTGGTTTGACCTATGGTTTCCCAGCGGTCACTCACTTTTTGGGATTTGCCCATTCCATTTCGAGGGAGCTGAGTGCCAAGTCCAAAGACATCAACTTGGGTGGTTGCGGAATTGTATGTCATCACTGTCAGGTGCACGCTCACTCGATCGGTCGCGATAAAGTATTCGCGCTATCAAGAAATCCGCTAACTAAGGAAGGTGTTACAGCTCCCTTTAATGAGGAAGGGAAGGTTAGCATTGAGGTCTCTTTGATTATCGAGTGCGACTTTAGGGAAGAAGATCTCGATGCTTGGGGAGATCTTCAACAGTTTTTGAAATCAATCTATAATTTAGCGGTGGTGAGACGTTTAGCCGGGGGATTGATTACAGAAATGTCGCCCCCGACGTTTCAACATATTCCGCAAACTGAAGACGAAGAGGATAACTTCTATCGACGCTTACGACGGAAGCTTTTGCCTGGTTTTATATTGCGTGACCGAGGCGATATCTTTAGCGAGTACCTCAAAAATAATCCCAAACTGGATCCTCTACAAGCGCTAATGGATTTTTATACAATTAAATCCAAATCGAGTTTGGTCGGCGATAAGGTTCAATGGAGTCATGTTGATAAACCCTCCATGGGGTGGCTCGTACCTATTCAAGCTGGCTACAAAGCTATTTCGCCTTTGTGCGAAAGCGGTAGCGTTTCCTGCGCTCGTGATCCAAATACTCCATTTCAGTTTGTAGAACCCATATATGGACTCGGTGAATGGTTAAGCCCTCATCGAATCACTGATATAGCTTCGGTTATATGGAGATATCAAAAGACTCAAGATTTATATATTTGCACAAATAAATTTAACAAAACAACATAGGATATTTTATGAGCTCATTAAAAACAGCCTCAGTTTTAGCTTTTGAAAGAAAATTAAGTCCGTCAGATGCCTTAATGTATGAAGGTAACTGGAAAAATCGATCAGATGACTCTACTTGGCAGTCGCTCAATCTGCAGCACAAGGATATAAGAGGAACCATTTCTAATCGTTTAAAAAATGCTATCACATTAGATCCACTTAAGCTGGACGCCGAAATTCAAAAGGCAAACTTGCAGGCAGTGGACATTGCAGCGCTGTCTTTTGACACTGATAGTCTGAAGGTGATGTTTACTCTCAGAGTACTCGGAAATTTATCAATGCCAACAGTCTGCAACAACCAGATGTATCAAAAGGCACTTACCGAAAAAATTGGTACTTATTTAACTGAGAATAACTGCCGTGAGCTTTCCTTACGTTATGCTGAGAATCTCGCTAACGGTCGCTTTTTATGGAGGAATCGCATTGGAGCCGAAGAAATTGAGATAAAGGTAACGCTGTTAGATGGTGATAAGCCTCAAGAAGTTTGGATCTTCAACGCAAAGCAGTTCAACTTGCGTGAATTTTCTGCTTCAAACGCCCAGATTACGGCACTAGCGGAAACGATTCAAAAAGGTTTATTAGGCGATGCTCATGTATTTTTCAAAGTGGAAGCTTTCGTAAGGATTGGAAAAGGACAAGAAGTGTTCCCCTCGCAAGAGCTAGTACGTGATAGCGGTAACGAAAAATATAAAAAGAGTAAATTTTTGTATGCCGTGAACGAGGTGGCAGCGTTGCACTCACAGAAAATAGGGAATGCCATTCGAACTGTCGATACTTGGTATCCGGAGTCAGCTGAGTTTGGTCCTATTGCAGTAGAGCCATACGGCTCCGTTACTAGTCGTGGCGCTGCATATCGTCAGCCCAAAGATAAGATGGACTTCTTCTCTCTGTTGGACAATTGGATCTTGAAGGACAAAACGCCTCCTTTAGAGCAACAGCACTTTGTTGTAGCATGCTTGATCAGGGGTGGAGTTTTTGGCGAAAAAGAAAAAGAGTAGGTCTGCTATGAACCATTATATAGATATTCATATCCTTCCAAATACTGAATTTTCTGATAGCTTACTAATGAATGAAGTCTTTTCTGTTCTTCATAAAGCGCTTCATGAAACCGGGCGAGGAGAAGTGGCAGTAAGTTTCCCAAAGGTAGATAAAAGTCTGGGATCTTTGCTTAGATTACATGGCAATCAGACATCCTTACAGCGTCTTATGGCGTTGTCTTGGATCGAACGATTCAGTGACTATGTGACCTTCTCTGAAATCCATCCAGTCCCAGCAGGAGCCTGCTATCGTGTTGTCTCACGTGCACAATGCAAAAGTAGCTCGGCGCGCCTCTTACGTCGCTCCGTTCGAAAAGGGTGGATGTCCGAACAGGAGGCTCTGGCTAAGGCGAGGGAGGAGGGAAGTGATAAGCGATTGTCCCTTCCTTTCTTAAAGGTAAAAAGTATTACTACCGGCCACGCCTTCTTGCTATTCGTGAAGCATGGTCCATTCGTAGATAGCCCTGTTATCGGGTCATTTAATGATTATGGGCTTAGCGTGGCTGGTACAATACCCTGGTTTTGACCCAAATTTTAGAGCCATTCTGAAGGGTATTGATAATCAGTGCTTTACTATATGGCGGAAAAAATAGGGTTTTTGAACCTTTCCAATGTCAACAGGGCTGAAAATCAGTGTTATAGCTAATTTTCCGTCCTGTTCACTGCCGCACAGGCAGCTTAGAAATCCTATATCTTCTACTTCAACCGGAGTAAAAAGTTCACTGCCGCACAGGCAGCTTAGAAAGTATGGTTTTACCGCCCGCGCTTGATCCTCATGTTCACTGCCGCACAGGCAGCTTAGAAACGGAGTTCGTTGTATTCGGAGGACATTCTCACGTTCACTGCCGCACAGGCAGCTTAGAAAAAGTATCGAGGCGGGTAACACTGCTAATGGGTGTTCACTGCCGCACAGGCAGCTTAGAAATTTCTGATTGCCTTTAGCTTTTGAGGGGAAGCGTTCACTGCCGCACAGGCAGCTTAGAAACATGCTTGAATTCTTTCATAACTTTTTTAACCGTTCACTGCCGCACAGGCAGCTTAGAAAAGAGCAATCCCCTAATTTTGATCATAACCCGAGTTCACTGCCGCACAGGCAGCTTAGAAAATAAATAATCAGTGATAAACTCAGAAGCTGGAGTTCACTGCCGCACAGGCAGCTTAGAAATTCCACGAGGGCCACTGGTATGGCCCTCCTCTGTTCACTGCCGCACAGGCAGCTTAGAAAAAGCTTGAGCATGGTTATCTAGGGCAATAACAGTTCACTGCCGCACAGGCAGCTTAGAAAACTGCCCGCGCTCGTCCATCCATCTCTTTACTGTTCACTGCCGCACAGGCAGCTTAGAAATAGATGTTATGGCTAAAATAGCTAGGAAGTCCGTTCACTGCCGCACAGGCAGCTTAGAAACGACGGTGAAGGCTACGAAGTACTTTGCACAGGTTCACTGCCGCACAGGCAGCTTAGAAAAAGTGCCTAGCGTGGGCAAAGCAGCGTAGCGAGTTCACTGCCGCACAGGCAGCTTAGAAAAAAACGGATTCATTACAAGAGATAACGCTTACGTTCACTGCCGCACAGGCAGCTTAGAAATAGTGTCTTAAGTAGGAATATGCGCATAGTTGGTTCACTGCCGCACAGGCAGCTTAGAAATCTTGGTCGTCGCAAAGGTATTTCATGATCTCGTTCACTGCCGCACAGGCAGCTTAGAAATATCACAAATGAGATAGGGTGCCATTCGTCGGGTTCACTGCCGCACAGGCAGCTTAGAAAATTTACTACTTCCGGTCTATTTTGTTTTATATGTTCACTGCCGCACAGGCAGCTTAGAAATAAGCGCTATAGCCGATGCATTAGGCACAACTGTTCACTGCCGCACAGGCAGCTTAGAAAAAGGCCGGGAATCCCGCTTGACAAACAAGCTAGTTCACTGCCGCACAGGCAGCTTAGAAATGCTTTAGCGTCAAGTATTTTATTGAATTCAGGTTCACTGCCGCACAGGCAGCTTAGAAAATATTACGAATACTTTTTCATTACAGCGCCTAGTTCACTGCCGCACAGGCAGCTTAGTTATTCTCAAATTGCCCAGCTAGTATCGCTGCCTGGTTCACTGCCGCACAGGCAGCTTAGAAATAAATGGCAGGGATGGTGGCAGAATGCTTCTAGTTCACTGCCGCACAGGCAGCTTAG
>JAUXSF010000029.1 GCA_030679955.1 Chlamydiales bacterium
GTCTCAGCGAGCTGCGAACGCATGATCTTTGTTGCCTCGCTCCTCGCCTGAGTCTACAGACTCAGTCTCGTTGCGCGGCAACAAACCTCATGGTTCTCGCTTACGCTGAGCCTGCGAGATAGGTAGCCAACCGGGTTTAAAGCTCAGACTCTATCTGTCGCTCTCTTTGTCGTTCGATTTCCTCGAAGCTAACAATGGGGGCATCATCACGAATACCTTCGCAATGCACAGCGGTATCTCGCCAAGCTTGTTCGGATTGGATAGTTCCGGGCCAAAAGGGGAATGTTTGGCATTGAGTGGGTCTAACAGGATAAACAGTGCAGCGTTTGCCATCTAAAAGAATGCAGTCATACGAGGCGGGTTTTTCCAGAAGGGCGTAGCGACCTCCGACCTGCCGGAGGTATTTTCTGCCGAAATCATCGAGGGAAATCTTTAGGTAGTCCGCCATAGCGAGAATTTCTTCTTCAGAGATCCAGGTGTAACCAGGACCACCGGTGCAGCAACCGCCGCAGCCCGTGCATTCAAAATTCAAACCTTTGGAGTACCAGGGCTGATTTGACGAATTCTCGAGTAGATTGAGTTTGTCAGACATTTGAAAGATTAGTCTTTTTCTTTCATGACTTGACGAATGCCGGCAACGATGAAAAGGCATAGCACAATAATGCAAACGACCCCCACGACCATCGCTTCTAATTGCAGATTGGCTATTAAATCCATTTTTTTAGGCCTTCTTGTTAGAACGTTAAATGTACTATAAATAGACTAATTTGTGAACTTTTAATGATCATTTATCTGAAACACATCATGTAGCAGGGTGGGTGATAGTATGTCACTTGGAAGGCCCTCCGCTACACAACGGCCGGAGTCAAAGACAATCGAATTGTCACAGTAGTTGCGTGTAGCATGCAGATCATGAAGGGTGACTAGGACTACTTTTCCGTGGTCCACTAGGTCTCTTAGTAACATCCAAATTTGAGCTTGATGGCGTAAGTCCAGGTTAGCCGTCGGTTCATCCAACAACAAGATAGGAGATTCCGTAGCCAGAGCCCTAGCAATTAGGATTCGTTGTCGTTCACCTTGTGAAACCTGAGTGACCAGGCGATCCTTCAAGTGCCAGGCATCGACTTGGTGCAGGACTCTTTCTACAATAGGACAGTTCTTGCCGGTTCCGCCATAAGGATAGCGTCCCATGCCGACAAGATCCAAAACGCTGAAATCAAAGGAAACAGGATACTGTTGAGGAACTAACGACATCGTTTGGCTGATAGCGCGTCGCTCTTTAAGATGAAGGTTTTCCCCATGCCATAACACTTGGCCAGCGGAGGGTTTCCAGATGCCAGCGAGTGTTTTAAGGAAGGTCGATTTGCCAGATCCGTTGGGTCCTAGTATGCCGTGAAGTTTGCCAGGTCTAAACGTAAGTGTAACATCACTGATCAGCTTTTTAGAACCAATGCGGTAGGTCAGACCCTGTGTTTGAAGCATATTCCGACCTTATCTTTCCAGCAGAGCGATTTCGCGGCGTTGTTGACGCAACAGTAGTGCTAGGAAAAAAAGGCCTCCCAATAGCGCAGAGATACTTCCGATCGATAGCTCGTGGATGGAGAAGCTCCGTAAAAAGATATCGAAGAGCAGCAGGGCAGGACCACCTAGCATCATACAAAAGGGGATCAGTAAACGGTTATCTGGGCCATATAGGCTGCGAAGAACATGTGGCAGGACAAGACCGAAGAAGGCGATGATTCCCATAGCAGCAATGGCGCCACCAGTAAGCAAAGAGACACATAGGAAGAGTCTCCAGCGTACTTTTGCGACCTCTACACCAAGATTTGTTGCCTCCTCTTCCCCAAGAGCCATAAGGTTGATCTCTGTGCGATAGTTGTAGCAACCATACAAGCCAAGAAGTGTGAGTGGCAACTGAAGATGCACATGGGACCAGCTGCGATCCGTAGAAGATCCCGCTTCCCACTCTGTAAAGGTTTGCACAAGCTCCCAATGATCTCTAAAGGCGTACATAATCGCTCCTTGCATAGCCACCAACACCGTCGAAAGTGCAATACCTGACAAAATCAGATAGTTCATATTAGCGACGCCATTCTGCCGCGAAAGGTTGTACACGATCAGGAGAGTCCCAAGGCATCCAACAACAGCCGCAACAGGCAGTGTAAAAGGGTGTGAGAGATGCCAACCCATAATAAAGATCAACACGACTAGCAGGCTACCTCCTGAGGCTAATCCAAGAAGCATGGGGGAGGCTAAGGGATTCTGAAAAAGCGACTGCATGACTGCTCCCGATACAGCTAGAGAGGCTCCGGTGCACATGATAATGATGAGGCGAGGCAGGCGTTCATCGAGAAGGGGGTTCCATTGTGTGCTATGGCCCGTCAGACGGTCGAGTGCGCCTTGCCAAACCTCTGACCATGGAGTCTCCCCCAAGTAGATGGTGGCAGCGCAGCAGAGTAACCACACGACGGCAATAATAACGCGCGCCGATGATTTCATTGCTGATCTACCTCTAGCAGCGCATTGACAAGGTCGTAGTACGCGAGAATGGCGAATTGAGAGGAGGAGTCTTGAATGCTTGCGTCAACAGCAAAAATCTGTCCTGTCTTGATGGCGGGAACATCGCGAAAGGCCGGATGATTCATGACCAGGGACTTTAGCTCCGTTCCATTACTAGCGCTGAGAATAATGGCTTGTGGCTGTAACCTTGCGATTCTTTCATTTTCCAGCGGTATCTGCCAATGATTTGAGGAGGCTTTGAGATGAGCAAATTGGTTAATGCCTAAGCGGTGCAGCAAAGAGCCTGCTAGCGTATGGTCAGTCGGTGCGGCAAATTTGGAGTAGTAATTTAGGTAAAGTACGTCCTTTTTTTTCTTTTCAGCATACAGCAGGCGGTTATCTAGCGCGCAGATAGCAGCTTCCATGAATAGCGCCAGTAGCTCAGCTTCTTCAGGCCTGCCGGAAACATCACCCACTTTTAGGAGCGCATCTTGAATTTCTTCTAGTGTATTGATGTTGCTGATGGTGAAAAGTTCAATACCTTGATTGGCTAATGCCTGTCTAGTTGCTGGCATGGAATAAGGAGCTATGAAAGCTATGTCAGGGCGCAGCTTCAATAAACTTTCTGTTTGGTAGGGACCGCAATCGAGTGGAATACGGTCTAGCAGCTCAGCGGGGTAGAGGTTATGAAGGTCGCGTAGGCCCTTAGGAAGAGCTACTATTTGTTCAGGCTCTGTGAGAGCGAGCAGAAAGCTTGCCGCAACATATGTTTGTGGCAGGAATCGCTCACGACGACGTGAGTCATGGAAGGCACCGGCATCATCAGCTGTCTCGTTAAAGCGTGTAGGATACTCTGTTGTATCAATGCCTTGTTCACGTGCCTGGATGCGACGGCCCAGCAATTGTGCTTTAAGGTATTTATTGCTGGAGAGTCTTTGTGAATTGCTCGCTTCACAGAAAGCTAACAAGCGTGCTTCCGTGTCCCATTGGGCCATGAGCGAGATCATTATTTCCGCGTCGCCAAGGAGCGCTTGGTGTAGCTTTTGACGCGAGATCGGATAGAGGTAAGGGGAAGAAGAGGAGGTTTCTAGCAGAGAAGACTTATGGGCGGCTGTAACAAGCGTATACGTGTTGCTGGAGGGCGCAAACGCTAAAATCCACCAGCCTAAAACGAAGACGGTTGCAAAAATGTAGAGCCGAGAGGATTTCATCCTTTACCGTGGTAAAAAAAAAGAGAAAACACGGGAAGGTCATTCCCGTGTTTTTCGTGTAGTTCTGACTAGGCTTGGTTTTCGTCTTCTTCTGCGTCTGCAATCAGAGCTTCAGAGATAAGAACGATACCACCAACAGAGGCAGCATAGATCAGGCTGTTTTTCACTACCTTAGCTGGGTCAATAACACCAGCTACCAATAGGTCTTCAACCCTTTCGGTAATAGCGTTAAAGCCATAGGCTGTCTTCGCTTTTTCTACTTCTGCTAGGATGACGGAGCCATCAAAGCCAGAGTTAGCAGCAATTTGCTTCAATGGTGCGCGGCAAGCCAACTTAACAATCTGTGCGCCGACAGCTTCTTCGCCTTCGAGTTTAAGTTTGTCAATAGCTGCGCTAGCACGTAACAGCGCTACGCCACCTCCAGGAACAATACCTTCTTCTAGGGCTGCTTTAGTAGAGCTTAAGCTGTCTTCGAAGACTTGCTTCTTCTGCTTTAGCTCTGGTTCGGTAGCTGCACCAACGCGAATTTGCGCCACGCCGCCGCTAAGCTTTGCTTTGCGCTCTTCTAGCTTCTCTTTGTCGTAGCTGCTAGTTGTTGCTGCGATCTCGGATTCTAGTTGCTTTACGCGAGCTTGAACATCTTCTGTCTTACCAACACCATTAACAATCGTTGTTGCTTCTTTGGTGACGATGATGCGTTCGGCAGAACCTAGAACCGATGTTGTTGCATCCTTCAGTGTCAAGCCTGTCTCATCGGATACCACTGTGGCGCCTGTCAAAACTGCGATGTCTTGCAGGATAGCCTTGCGGCGATCGCCAAAACCAGGAGACTTCACAGCGACAACTTTAAGGGTGCCTCTTAGGCGGTTAACAACCAAAGTTGATAAAACGTCGCCTTCGATGTCTTCCGCAACGATTAACAGCTCTTTTCCTGTTGTGGCTACGCCTTGCAGGATAGGGAGCAGTTCATGGATGTTATTGATCTTCTTGTCGACAAGAAGGATCTGCGCATCATGTAGCTCAGCGGTCATCTTATCGGTGTTTGTGCAGAAGTAAGGACTGACATAACCACGGTCAAACTGCATGCCTTCCACGATCTCAATTGTCGTGGTAGTTCCTTTAGCTTCCTCGATAGTTACAACACCAGAGCGTCCTACTTTCTCGATCGCTTCCGCAATCAGATTGCCGACTTCTTCGTTGCCGGATGCCGAAACTGTTGCGATGTTGCGTGTTTCGGTCGAGTTCTTAATAGGAATAGCGGACTTTTCAACTTCCTGTATCACAGCTTCAACAGCTTTGTCGATGCCGCGCTTAATGCTGATAGGGCTATGGCCTGCTGCAATTTGCTTCACGCCAGCTTCCACCAATGCTCTTAGCAACAATGTGCCTGTAGTAGTGCCGTCTCCGCATTTCTCTTTGATACGCTGCACAACTTCTTTGGCCATCGATACGCCCATATTGACGTATTTGTCTTTAAGCTCAATGTCGCGGACAATGCTGCTGCCGTCGTTAGTGATTGTTGGCGCGCCCCAGCTTTTCTCCAAACCAACGTTGCGGCCTTTGGGCCCTAGCGTAAAGGCGATGACGTCCGAGAGTTTTTTGATACCGTCTAAGAGTGCGTTACGAGCATCTTCTTCGAAGATGATGTCCTTAGGTGTTGTTGTCATGTCTTTTCTCCTTTCTTGTCATTCTGCTTGTAGCTATTGAGATTACGCCGGCGCTACTTGCGACGAGTTGCCATTGCTGCAGAGAATACCTGCAGCTCTTCGCGGTTACATGCTAATCTCATGCTGATATGAAGATTGTCTGCTGCCTGAGTGATTGCGCCGATAGAGATACCGTCGACCCCTGTTTCAGCATACTCACGGATAGTGTCCAGGCCGATACCTGCAGAGCCTTGTAGGTAGGCCTTCTTCTTGGCGGCATGGATTTTCTTTACAAAACGTTTAGCTTGAGCGGGTGATACGTTGTCGAGCATGATGGCGAAGACTTCCGTTTGCAGTGCTTCGTCCAGCTGCTCTAGGCGGTTGACCTCTACCTCGATTTGTACATCGGGGCGGAAGGCTTTAGCGCAACGTACTGCTTCAATGATCGGTCTTGGGTGCTTGTCTTCGATCAATGCTAAGTGATTTTTCTTAATGATAAAGCGGTCATCGAGTCCGTAGCGGTGGATGGTTCCTCCGGCTACTTTAACAGCGTATTTTTCTAAAGCACGCAGTCCTGGCAATGTCGCACGCGTATCCATTACCTCGCATTCGTAACCAGCTAATTTGCGGACATAGGCCGCTGTCATAGTGGCTACGCCACAGGCGTGCTGTAGGAAATTAAGCACTGTGCGCTCGGCGCTTAGGATGGCCCTTGCAGGACCCTCCACCATCGCTATAGCGGCTCCAGCCTTATGTGTTGAACCCTCTTCTACTAGAAGTTCTACGTCAATGCGTGGATCTACTTTATGGAAAATTTGCCCGAGGTAGGGAAGCCCTGCCAACGTGCCACTTTGCTTGGTGATTAACGCTCCATGAGTCCAAGCATCGTCCGGAATACAGGCATCAGAGGTAATATCCCCTGTAGCGATGTCTTCGCGAAGCGCGATATCAATCAATCGATCGATCTCTTGGTCTATATCCATGATCTCTCCTGGGCCGATAAGCAAGGATCTTACCTTAGAACCTGTTTAATATCTAGATCAGGATGCTAAAATTCGCTCTGGAAAGAAAAACTGTTAGATCTTAGCGCGGCTGACTGGCTTCTCTGCTGCAGGACGTGGAAGCACATTGCTCGCAGCCTTGCTCGGCAGAGTGATCTTTCTAGCAGTTTTCTTAGGTTTTTTGATGACTTCCAGGCAGTGAACATGGAGCATCATCAAGGCGTAGTCTAGGAGATCTTCCTTAATTTCTGACCCTTCTTTCAGGACAAAAACAAAAGGTTGTAGCATTTGCTTCAATTCTTTTTGCGTTTTGGAGGGCATGCGTGTCTCCTCGGTTGGAAAGTCTATTGTAGGCACCGAGTCCTTAAAAGTAAAGATCCGAATCCGGTCTTGGTGAGGGTTCCAGATTCAATTAATTTTTACTTTATTGGGTTTGTTCATGAGCTAATCGCGCAGCGATGTCTATGTTCTTGCCCTATGTGTAGGTCGACGGGTCGAGAATATCGCGATGGTATCGAAATTCAACTATTTGTTACCTTATTTTGTTTGTTCATGAGCTAATCGCGCAGCGATGTAAGTGTGTTAGCCCCATGTGTAGGACGACGGGATCGAGAATATCGCGATGGTATCGAAATTCAATTATTTGTTAGCTTATTTGGTTTGTTCATGAGCTAATCGCGTAGCGATGTAAGTGTGTTAGCCCTATGTGTAGGACGACGGGATCG
>JAUXSF010000032.1 GCA_030679955.1 Chlamydiales bacterium
CGAATTTCGTTTTTATCCGCTATACGCCTCCAAAACATACCTAGGAGGCTTTATGAAAAACGAAATTTTATCAACAATTCGGATTTTATGCCACTGAAACTTAAAGATTTAAGTTTCCTGTCAGCCTCTTCAGGACTCGGCCGACATTCCTGCCTTACCCAGGCCTTCGTGCTCGCTACGCTCACACTCCAACCTGGGCTATGATATGCTGGCCTTTCAGGCCGCCAGGACTATTCTCAGGCCCGAAGGGTCGTTATGTCACAGCCCAGGTCGAAGCGAAGCGGAGGCCTGGGTAAATACAAAAGAGCAACCGAGTCCTGAAGGGACGGCATAAAGAAGCTGTTAATGCGTGCTGACAAGTGCCTTAACTTTGCTGGCGAGCGCTTGATGCGCGATGATCTCTTCTACGCTTGGCTTAAAGCGATAAGTCCAATTTTGATCCGATATGGTTCCTGGGACATTGACCCTTTCTTCATTGGGGTCGGGGTTCACTAGCTCTGGAAATAACGCTAGATACTCTTGCAGCAGGTTAACATGAAAAAGGCTTCCACTACGATGGCTGTCTTTTAGTATATCGAAAAGGTAAGCTATTGGGAGGTCCTCGACATATTCCCAGCCTTTAAAGTCACAGTAGAGCTGTGCTTCGTCAGGATAGTTCTTCCACCATCCTGCTAGCGTGTCGGAATCGTGCGTCGATACGGTTGTCATGGTTTCTGGTGGGTATTCCTGGACAGGTATAAACTGTTTCGTCGTGTGCCAGTAACGTTCCCAACGCATGACCTTTGTGCCGCAAATGCCTAGCTCAGCTAGGAAAGGCCTAACGCCGTCTGGGATGACACCCAGATCTTCCCCGATAGGTAGCATAGGGGAGCTTTCCACTAGTGTCGTTAGGATTTTTCGTCCGTGTTCCAGCCATACACTTTCGTCTTGTGGGAAGTAAAATCCATCCTTAGCCTCTTTGTCGACTGGTATGGCGAAGATGCGAAAGAACCCAACTATGTGATCTAGACGGTATAGATGGTATAGGGAACTAGCGACCTTCAGTCTATGGCGCCACCATTTGTAATCTTGCCTTTCTACTGCTGGCCAGTTGTAGAGTGGGAAACCCCATTTTTGACCTGTTTCTGAGTACATATCAGGTGGTGCGCCAGCCGTGTAGTCTAGTAGGAAGAGCTGTCGATGTTCCCATAGGTCGGCGCTTTCTCTATTTATGAGGATTGGGATATCGCCTTTTAGAAATACTCCAGCGTCTTCTGCTGCTTTCTTAACGTTTTGGAATTGTTGAAAGCACAGAAATTGTGCAAACTGGTGATATTGAACTTCTTTGCTGTGAGTCCTTTCCAGTTCGGCTAGAGCGTCTGCATTAAGATTTAAAAGCTCTTCGGGCCACTCTTCCCAACGCTGCCAGTTTCTTAAGTGCTTGATGGTTTTAAAGAGGCTGTAGCCTCTAAGCCATTGGTTAGACTGTATGAACTTACGATACTCATCGCTGGATATAATTTCAGGGCCTTCTTTGGAAAAGTAGTCGCGCAGCCACCGCTCTTTGAGTTGGAGTACCTCGTTGAATTGCATGCGCGGCGACTTATTGAGCTCCTGAAGTGCATCAAGGCCCGAGGCATTTTGTAAGTGCGCTAGGCCCAAATGTATAGGATTTAGAGCAAAAGCGCTTAAAGCACCATATGGGCCAGATTCTCTGCCGGAGTCATTTAATGGCAGCAGCTGAATAACATCCAAGCCAACTAGTTTGCACCATTGTATGAGTGGTATGAGGTCAGTGAACTCACCGATGCCGCAGCTGTTCTTGCTATGCAGTGAAAATAGCGGGACATTAATGCCGTGATGATGGCGTACACCGATGGTGCGCCATTGTTCTGCGGTAGGGCCGGTTGCCAAGTGGTTAGTTGAATCCATTTCCGCACTATAGAAATGTAAAACATTTTTTAACAGGATAAGCAGACATATGCATCAGCTTAATTTTGAAAAACAAATCGTAAGCAACTTTAATTTAATGAATTATGCATAATAAATCTGTTTAAGACTGTTCTGTAGCTAATCGCGAAGCGATGAAAGCATGTAGCCACAGGCTGACACCTGTGGCTACATGCTTAAATCGCTTCGCGATTAGCTGTAAAGGGCTTTTATAGCTTAAACATATTGATTTCGTACGGACTAGAAGACTTGCGAGCAATTCTTGGATTCTCTGGTGGTGGCAGTTTACCGTCTTTGCAATCAATAAAGGTATATTGTTGCCCTCCAATTACATTTTGTTGAGCAGGGGGAGGTGAGTTGACGAAAGCTGGATCATTTTCTTGCACCGGATTTAGGAAGTTGTTGATCGTCATATCTAACGAGGGCCTGTGCTCCCAGTCCAAGTACGCATTAGCGATGTCGAATTGGCGTTCGTACAGTTGATATCCACCAGGCTCTTTGGTCAAATTAACGACTTTCTTGCACAAGTTCTCGTAGAAACCAGCTGCGTCAACAAGGTTAGCGGGATGCGTTCGACTTGAATGCAAAAGCTGAAGTTGAATGAGTATATGTCTTTTCTTTTGAAAGTTAGGGTGCTCGTTCATTACTTCATTGAGGTCGTCTAAAAATGTTATTTCGTCATGGTTGAGCGCGGAATTTATCAAAATCGGAGGCACTATAACTTGAGGTACGGAGGGGAAAGCTTCGTCAACATCCATTTGGTCATCTTCGATTAGAATCGGTGGGGTCAATGGATTGTTGTTGTTGTTATTGACTGGTGGAAATTCTTGCTCAAACTTCTGCCTTACAGCGATTTCTCGTAGTTGGTGAGACTGTCTGAACTCTTCACTTTTAGACAAACCACATTGGGTTACATAGGTATCACCTTTTTCCAAGATATTTTCAGGGCCCTCATCGGTGACTTCTACTGACTTAAGGGTTCCCCCAGGGGATGTAACAGAAATGTAGGCCAAAGGACTCAAAGGACCAACACCGTTTAGTGTCATGATTATCTTACTCTTATTGTGTGGTTAATGTGACTTGATGAGCAAAGGCGGGGCCTTTTCTCATCAGAATGTGCTTACAATCCAAATTAGAGATTATAAGCGCCAATGAGCATATCCTGGAGAGGAGTTTTTTGCTATTTTCTTCTATGGTCTGATGCCGAAGAGTCCCATGGTGCGTCCCAAGCCTCCTCTGGCTGGCGCTTCGATGAGAGGCACCTCACCATGCTCGATGGCATCTTTCCACTTGAGGGCCTTCTCAGCTAGGGGGAAGAGGCGGAAGGCAATTCTTTCACCATTTAGATCTTGCGGACTCATGGTTTCGAACAGAACTACATGTCCAGTCTTTTGGCTAAAGGCGAGGGTTCCGAGGCGGGGATAAGGCATGCCATTGGCACGTAAGGCTTCGCGGAATAATGTTTGTCGATATTGGCCAGATGGTACGGGGCCTAGATCGACCCCTAGGATAAACTGACGTCCGTGTGGATCCATTTCAAACTGTACACGGAGGCCATTTTTCAGCTTAACAAGGCAACTGTTATTGCTGTCGGGAAATAGGCTTACGCCTAAGATGGATCCGATCTCGGCAAGCAATGTTTCATAAAGGTTAGAGACCATAGGAAACCCCCGTCTTAGTATTCATCACTGCCCACGGTATCTGTTTGCTTTTTCTTATCACGCTCATCTTTCTCGTGCCTTTCTTCTGCATCCTTTTCTTCTTTGGCGCGCAGTTGGTCTTCCATTTCCTCCATCTCATCTTCTAGATCCTCTAGGGCTTCTAGGAGGGCCAGGTAGCAGTCGTCTCGGTGTTGTGTGGACTTGAAGACTTTACCTGCGGAAACTTCACGAATAGCATCTCGCAATTGGCTCAGAGCGATGATTTTGGCGATTAGCCACTTTTCGAGGCCTAGTTTAACAGCTGTTTGGAGCGCTTTGTCCGACGAGGGATATCGGTCGCCAACAAACTCCATGAACTCACGCGCCATCATTTCGAAATTGAGGTGTCCGGGCATTTGCATGCCCTTTTGTTTAAAGAGTTTTCCCATGAGGTTCATGCGTGCTTGGAAGAATTTATAGACGCCCAGAATAGCTTGTAGCGTTCTTGCTTCGTTAAGAAGGTTGTGTAGAAGGCCTGGGGGAATAGAAGGTCCACCGGCGTTGAGGTCTGCTCCTAAGGAGTGCATAAGGAACTTAATGACCTTTGCGAGTTCTTTGAAGGCCCATTTTTGCGAGAGTTCTTGGAAGAGAGTGGTCGCTTCGCGTGGGCTGCCTGTGATATCGCGGTAGAGGTCTCTGAGAGAGGTTGGTGTTCCAATACCTGTTTCCGCCGCTTGTCGTGCGACAGCACCCATATTACGGCCAGCATTAACTTCTCGGCCAAACTTGGAGTTCAGCTGTTCTTTGGCCTCTTTACAAGCTGCGTTGAGGTTACCTTCAGAGGTGTCCATAAGGAACTCTAGCGCCTCGTCAGCTAGGGCTGGATCTTCGTAGAATTCTCGTGCTTTCTTTAGGATCTCTTCCGCAGTATCTGTAGGCTTTAAGTATTCACGTAATAACAAGAGCATTTTGGATTTAAGCTCAGGATTACGTGTTTGGTATTGCTGTGCGGTGTCTTTAACCATTTTAAGGGGGATAAGACGCTTCTCTTTCTCGGCACCGGCGAGAGCTCCTTGAACCTTTTGATGGCGTAATTTACCGGGCTTGCGAGACTGAGCCATTTTAGCGGCAAAGGGGTTGGCCTTTTCAGCGTTGGCGGCCAAAAAAGCTTCGGCGCTTGTTTCGCGTTCAGCACCTAGCTCTTGCACATTATCCTGAGCAACAGCCTTCATCGCTTCAAGGGTGACATTCTCTCGTGGTCCTGATACTCCACCAGCTAAGCCCATATGCAGACCTCACTAGATTACGAAATCTGAATCCTACCCAACGGTTGTATACGTATTTCGGGGACGATCTCTTGGTATGACACCACTGAGACGTCAGGGTATTCCATTTCAATCAGTTTGCGAACAAATCGGCGCACGTCAATGGCTGTCAACAGAACGGGTGGTTGACCTCCAGGTGGCGGCGGAACAATCGTATTTCTTATCGATTGTAGAATCAGCTGTACTGAATCCGGGTCAAGAGCTAGGTATGAGCCTGCGGAGGTTTGTTTGATAGCTCCACGGACCATATCTTCGATTTCCGGGTCCAGAATGTATACTGATAGAACCGACTGCCCTTGTGAGTACTTGTAGCTGACGTAGCGTTTCAGAGAGGAACGTACGTATTCTGTAAGCAGAACGGTATCTTTTTCTGTCTGTGCCCACTCTGCTAGGGCTTCTAGGATAGTTCTAAGGTCTTTGACAGATATCTGCTCTTGGATGAGTCGTTTAAAAATATCCGTCAATTTTTGCAGAGGGATAAGACGAGTTACTTCCTTGACTAGGTCAGGGAAGGATTTTTCCATAAACTCTAACATCGACTTCACTTCCTGAATACCTACGAACTCGTTGGCGTAGTGGCGGAAGAAGTAGGAGAGGTGAAGGATGATAACTTCCAGCGATTTCCAGTATTTGATACCGGCCTTTTGTAGCAGCTCTTCATATTGCTCCTCGACCCACAAAGATGGCAGGCCTAGGGAGTTTTTGTAGCTGGTGAAGGGCAGGTTGTAGCGCTGTAGGTTTTCTTCTGACTCGTTTGTCAAAACGTAGCGGTCTAGAATCTTGCCTCGGACCACAGGTACTTCGTTGAGGTGAATGCTGTATTCGTCCTGGTCGAGATTGGGCGCGTCGGTACGAACGTGTACGCCCGGGTAACGAACGCCAAGGTCCGCGTAGAGGGCTTGCCGCATTTTCGGTATCATTTCGTCGACAAAACTTCGGCCTTTTTGTGCTTGCCGTATTTCTTCACTGAGCTGGTTACCGGTTTCAAGGATAACCGGTAAGGTTAGAGCGTAACTGTCGACACCACCGCCGGTGACTGCGCGGTGACCTTTAACTTTCGTATCGGTGGCTGAACCCATGGTGGCCCCACCGGCTGCTGAGCTGATGGATCCACCACCTAAGCCAGCACCTCCGCCCCCGCCTGCGCTTATCGCTGCGGCTCCAGAGGTTGACCAAAGGGCGTAGCCAATCATACCCATGGCAGCTGCTAGTAGGAAAAATGGAGGCTTAGGGAAGCCAGGGATTAGCCCGATCAGAACCATAACGGCTGCTGCGAACATCAGCGCTTTGGGCTGACGTAGCATCTGGCCAGAGATCTCACGGCCAAGGTTGGCATCATTCGTTTCGCCTGAAACCCTAGTTGTTACCATACCAGCGGAGATAGAGATCAGTAGCGCTGGGATCTGGGCGACTAGACCTTCACCGATGGACAATAGAGAGTAAACTTTAGCTGCTGTGCCCATCTCCATACCGTTAACCATGGTACCGATGGTCAAACCACCGATAATGTTGATCATGGTGATGACGATACCGGCGATGGCGTCCCCTTTAACGAATTTCATGGCACCGTCCATGGCACCATACAATTGGCTCTCCTTTTGGATGGCCAGACGTTTTTCACGAGCTTGGTCTTGGTCGATAACACCGGCACGAAGGTCGGCGTCGATACTCATCTGCTTACCGGGCATGGCGTCCAAGGTAAAACGCGCGGCAACCTCGGCGACACGCTCAGCACCCTTGGTAATAACGATAAACTGCACCAAGGTGATAATTAAGAAGATAACACCACCGACGATGTAGTTACCACCGATAACGAAGTTACCGAACGCGTAGATAATGTCCCCGGCGTGGGCATGCAGCAAAATCTGTTTGGTGGTGGCTATGTTCAACCCTAGGCGGTAAAGAGTAGTGATCAGCAAGAGAGAAGGGAAGATCGACAAGTGAACGGCGCTAGGAATGTACAAAGCAACCATCAATAGAGTAATCGAGACGGTCATGTTACCAGCGATTAGATAGTCCAATACCGTTGGAGGCATTGGAACAACCATCATCGCTAAAATACCAATAAGGACGACAATAAGGACTAAGTCTGCGGAACGGTTAATGTTCTCAGCAGAACGTTCACCGCCCATGCGCGCGGTAATGCCGTCCAAGATGCTTATTATAAAACCCATTCTATTTTTCCTCGTATGTCTCGGGCGAACCACTGTCTAAAGAGGCCAGCCATCTCAAGATCTCTGCTACTGCTTCGTAGGTATCTTCGGGTACATATTCATAAAGCTCGCCAGTTTCCCAAAGTGAGTGCGCTAAGGGTACATTTCGCAGAATAGGAATGTCAAACTTTTCGGCTAATTTGACAATACGCGTGGCTAACTCGTCGTTGCCCATGGCAACAATGTAAGGCGCGGAGTCTACTTCGCGCTCGTACGCCAGGGCGACAGCTAGGTGCGTAGGATTGGTTACAACAGCTTTGGCGCGTTTTACACCGCCTGAAGGTCCTTCAGAATAAGCGATTTCGCGCGCGATTTCCTTACGTTTCCCTTTGATGTGTGGGTCACCTTCAGAGTTCTTGTACTCTTGTTTCTGCTCGAATTTTTCCATCATCATCTCTTTACCGAAGCTATACTTCTGGTAGGCAAAGTCAATCATGGCAACGGCGAGGAAGAAAAAGCCTACTTTAGAGACGACCTTCATCATGAAGTACTTAAAGACTAAAAGAGAGCCAGCAATCGGCAAGGAAACAGTTTTTATCAGTACCGGGATACTATCCATCAAAACGCCATAGATCAGATAGGCAGCAATGGTAATTTTTAGGATAGATTTAATGAGTTCAACAAGCGTCTTCATCTTAAACTTAGCTTTTAAGTTATCGATGGGGTTGAACTTTTTAATATCGAATTTAAAAACTTCGGTGGCGAAGCAAGGGCCTACAGCTAAAAAGTTAATAGCTACACCGACGCAGACAACCACCCCTAAAATAGGCAGGCTAGCAGCTAAAATAAGCCCCATTGCTTGGTTATACATTTCAGGCAAAACGGATAGGAGGTCAGGTCGCTGCACCATATCAAAGGCGCCAGTGAGGAAGGTTGCCATCTGCTTAAATAAGCCGGAAGCCATGGAGACCGTAACGCCAAGCGAAGCCATAAAGGTAAAGGCGGAAGGTAAGTCCTGAGACTTCGCCACCTGACCCTTCTTACGCGCATCGCGCAATTTCTTAGGTGAAGCTTTTTCGGTCTTATCACCCATGCGAAGAATCCTTCTTTATTATAGTATATCTTAGAAAGTACCTCAATGTCAATGAAAAGCATAATAATAATTACTAGAGGCCTTCTAGTGTAGACTACTGGAAAATATCAAAAAATTATCAAACTCAGTTACGTAATCCATGGTGATTTTTTCCGGCGTTATGATATGCTTTTAAGCTTGACAAGACAACAGGATTCGTAGTTATGGCTGGACTTTCATGTGGAATAGTAGGGTTACCTAATGTGGGTAAGTCGACGCTCTTTAATGCGCTGACTTCCAATATGGCGCCAGCGTCCAATTATCCCTTCTGCACCATCGATCCCAACGTGGGAGTGGTGGAGGTTATTGACAAGCGCTTAGACATTCTGTCTCAGCTCTCTAACTCCAAGAAGATCATCTATGCGACGACGCAGTTCGTAGATATCGCAGGGTTAGTAGAAGGAGCCTCTAAGGGTGAGGGGCTCGGCAATAAGTTCCTGTCGAATATTCGCGATGTAGACGCCATTCTTCATGTTGTACGCTGTTTTGAATCAGAGGACGTCATCCACGTAGCCGGTCAGGTTGATCCTATCCACGATATTGAAATTATCAACCTAGAGCTGTTGCTTTCTGACCTACAGATGGTGGAAAATGTAATCCCACGTGTAGAAAAGCAGGCTAAAGGCAAAAAAGAGCTGCAATTAACGATAGAAGCCCTGAAAAAAGCTAAGGACCACCTGGATGGCAACAAGCCTGTTCGCACCTTAGAACTCACCGAAGAAGAACGCGTTCTCTTGCAGCCTTACCCCTTCCTGACCTCGAAAAAGGTTCTCTATGTCGCCAACGTTTCAGAAGATGAACTCCCAGGTATGGAAAACCATCTAGTGAAGCGCGTGATGGAGTATGCTGCGGCAGAAGGAAACAGCGTGATCCCAATCTGCGCCAAATTGGAAGAGGAAATCGCCCAATTGCCAGAAAGTGAGCGCCAAGAGTTCCTTGAAACGCTAGGTATGGAAGAGTCAGGTTTGCAGCGTTTGATCAAAGCATCGTTTAAGATGCTGGGTTTATGCACCTATTTGACCACCGGCGAAATTGAAACGCGTGCCTGGACAGTTCCCGAAGGTACACCAGCCGCAGAAGCTGCAGGTAAAATTCACACCGACATTCAAAAAGGCTTTATACGAGCCGAAGTCGTGGCATTCGACGATATGGTCACCCATAAAGGGCGTCACGGCGCCAGGGAAGCCGGTAAGTTGCGTGTCGAAGGTCGTGACTACATCGTCCAAGATGGCGATGTAATGCTATTCCTGCATAATTAGAAGAAGACATTCTACGTAAATTTTTCTCAGCGCGGAAGCCGGAGAGGTAGCTTGGTTCACGACTAATATCGAATCAACAGGCCTTTCGGGATACTACTCCTTCCGGGGCAAAGCACTTCCGCGCTGAGAACAAGAGCTACCAATTAAATTGATGGCATTCTTTCCTTCGTCATAACCTTCTTGTTTTTTCATATTAATTCTAAGCCTCTCATCTTATGGCAGTCTTATCTAAGTAATGTTAACATATTTGCTAAATTAAAAAATCAGGTTTATAATAATAGTATAGGTACATAATTTTAAAAACCTGATGAGAGTTGTTTTGTGGATGTTCATAATAATATTCCAATAACTCAAAGCTATCAGCAGACCACAGCCCCTGCCTCTACTGACGACTATACGAAAAAGGGCGTCATGTCGATGGGGGCGAAGGGCGTTCTAAAGTCCATAACTGTGTATAAAGAAACAATTAAAAGTGCGCCGAGTTTAGCCAAGTCTGTGGCTTTTAAGGTAGCCAGTAGCATAATTCCAAAGGATGTGAGTATAAAGGGGCACACAAAGGACTCTTTGGCTTTGAAAGCAAAGGTGGCCTTCAGCCCCGCGATGATAAAGATCGGACAAAAAGCGACTAAGGCCTGGATCGGTGGCATTCTCGGCGGAAAAGACAGAGTCATTGTCTCTTGCTCAAACGTTGCCAAAACGGAAATATTGAGAACAGAGCAAGATGTCTCTGCGGCAAAAGCCTTGAAAGCTAAGATCATGGAATCTCATGACTTCAAAACTTCTTTAAAGCACGAACAAAACGCACCTGAATTGGGGAAGGCAACTGATGCATTTTTCGTGCAGTCGCTCCATTCCAGCAAGTCCGATTCCGCAATCATGGATGGCATCTGTTTCGGGACTTCTGTGGCCTTTATGCAAAGATATCTGGAAGGTGGTAGTACAATCCGCGACATAGCTCAAGAATTTTCCGGTGGTATGCCAGCTGATGCAGCGGCAAACCAAGCTGTTTACCAAGAACTTGCGACAGCCGGTACTTTAACCGGTGCGAGCCTTGGGGATGTGATTAATGATACCTCCAAACATCGTTCGTCTGGTTCCAAACCTACTGCGGATGACATTAAAGCGGTAATTAATGTTCTTAGTAATGAGATGAATAGCATAATCAATAGGGAAACAGATCCTGCTCAGAAAGAAATAATGAAGCAAGGGCGAGACTTACAAGATATTAGTGTGTTCTTAAACACGTCGGACAACGCTATGGCTTTGTTAAACGCGCTTGGGCGAGAGGAGGGGAGAGGCTCAGCTACTCGGATGCAGGCATTTAGCACCGCTCAAGGTTTAGTTCGAGCATTCACTGAAGGGAACAAAGAGCATCCGACGATGAAAGCTCTTTACAGTTCCACAGATCATACTGCTTACGACGTTATTGTGAAGGCAAGAGGCATGAAAATCTCATCAGAAGATCCGCCTGGTCTATCTCCGGCGTCCTTTTCCAGTACTAAAGAACAGGTAAAACATCTTGATAATCTTAAAGATGGAACTTACCTGATGACGATCGACACGGGTAGTGCTGGGCATGCAATGAATATCACTGTAGAGGACGGCCGTGCATATATTCTCGATCCAAATATAGGATTGATCGATTGCAAAGATAATCGAGCCGACTCCGTGCTTAAACTGGTGTATACTTACGCCCCGCCTGCAAGTAGCCTCTCAAAAGACGAGCCCAATTACAATCTCACTTTCAGACAAGTTGAAAGAAATAGTTCAATCGTCACAGAAAGGCCATCTGCCAAAAGAGCAGAAGCCCAAGATGCGCTTAGTCAAATCGAGCGTGCTAGACACGCCATCCCATCTGCGATCAAACCATAATTAAGTGGTTTTCTTCAAAAAGATCATTTTGATTTAATTTAAATAATAACATAGTTATGATTGCATAAATAACTAAGAGAGATTGATGATAGATTGCGTTGGCGCAAAAATAAATCAGTTATATGCAGGTGCGACATCCTATAGTCTTTTGCACGCCTTAGACTCAAATCGCTTAGGTAAAAAATCGTATAGCTATCGCGAGCAGGCAGTTATAGGCGCTAAAGTTGGCTTGGTGATGATGTGGGTATGGGGCGCTGCTGCGCTTAGCACAGCTTATGCAGGCGTATGGGCAACTAGTAATCTTGGCCGGTTTTCAATCCATAGCATGTCGCGTGATGGTCTTTTGGTCCCTATGTTAGTCAATCCTGTTTGGGAGGAAGTACTCGTTCGTGGAGCCATCCAAAGCGTTCTCATCTGGGTATCGAAATTGGCAGAGTCAAGAGAAGGCGCTTGGTGGTCGCGAATAAAATGGTCAACCAATCCTACTAGCAGAGTATTAATATCGCAGTTTATATTTGCAATGGGCCACTACAAGGTGCTCAATACTGGTTTTATTGCACTAACAGCAGCATTTATGCTGGTGCCTAAAGAGGCGATATTGCGTGAAACGACAGGGAACATTATTGCACCTATTACTGCTCATCTTACTCAAAATGTTGTGAGTACGTTACTTATGGGCGCAACGAATCTTTTGGGTCTCTAGAGCCTCTATCTTTATTGCAATTTTTTTTTGCTAAGACAACGATAGCCATATGGAATGGCCAGCGTTGTTACCTCCTGACCTTGACTTTCTTCGTCGCTTGCGTGGCGAGGAGCAAATCCTGCCTATGCTTATTGAAAAGACAAACGATGAGTTTTTGGTCCAGTTTATGGAGGCGGGAACAGATGATGAGACGTGGGCACAGGAGCATATAGGTCTACTAAAGACTATCTTCGAGTGGGCAACACGAGAATATCGCGCCAGCCGACTACAATTCCACCTTGTTCAGCGCTTGGCAATTTGCGTGCAAAAGCACCGCGAAATTATTTTGCCAATTTTGTATATGGATTTGGAAATCTTCGTTAAGGATTATACTACAAAGGGCAACAGCCTTTTATACTCTTCACAGAGCTCGAATTTTCGCGATCTCATTCAAACCGCTGAAAGTCCAAAAAATGTTCTTCCGCTGGAATTTTTTGATGTACCGTCCGACATCTTTAAACTAGTTGAGGAGTATGTCAATACTGGCGATGTGGAGCATCTGTGGCGGTATCCACAGCAGTTTTTGAGGCGTGTGTTAATGCGTAGCGGTCAATGGCACATTCGGGGACTCATTCAGCTCGTAGCAGATGTGATGAGACGCTATATTGACCGCGACAATGCTATTGAAATTCTGTGGTTGGCGCAAAACTATGTATTACCTGAGCTCAAACAGGCTTGTTGTGAAGCCTTAAATCACATGGCATTGGGTGCGCAGTTTGAATCGTTAGGGGAGGCTGACCTAGCCGTTACGATTTATGAGTTCCGCGACCGGACAGTTCCATTACTCAACGAAGTTGCCACGATCATCTCGCATCTTTATTTATGCGAGCATTCGGCCGAGACATTGGAAATCAGGCATTTGTTAGCGCGATGTAATCGTTTACGAGTGTTGGTAATGAGAGGATCGAAGGGGTGCGACTTTGATATTATTAGCTTAATACCCAATATTCGTGAATTGGATCTAAGCGCGTGTCCTTGGTTAACAGATAAAGTGGCAGCACAAATTCTTGGCCGCTTGCCAAACCTTAGTATTTTGTCCTTAGCGGAGAATGGACAGCTAGGGTACGAGGCTTTCAGGCCCATTGCGGCCACTCTTAAACAGCTTCAAATTCTGTCCTGTATGTACTGTGCAGGGTTTCAGGATGGTTTTATTACCATGATTGCGCGTTCGTGTCCTAGCCTTAGCGAAATCAATATTTCTTGGTGTCCACGAATCACTGATGTTGGGCTTCAAGCCTTGGGATCTCTCGCTCACGAAATAAGCGTTATTGACATCACGCACTGTATTAAAGTCACTGATGCGGGCGTTCGTGACTTGGTCAGACCCTTACTCAACCTCGAAAAACTGATTATGCAGCATTTACCGTTGGTTAGCGAGGATGGGATCTACAACATTGTGGCTTTGTGTCCAACCCTTAAAGTTCTAGACATTAGGCTGTGCACAGTCACCGAAGCGGGCATCGCTAAAATTCACAAGCGCAATCCCAATTTGCAGCTTCTTTATTGATAATAAACGCCGCTCCCTCCCAGAGAATAAAAAAATTTTGGGTTTCTGTTAGTTTATATAACTAAATGTTATTAATTAAAAAACGTTCTTTATTAAAACTAAATTATTTTCAATTATAATTAACTAAATAACATATAATATTAATAAAGGTGAAGTTATGGACATTAATGGAAATTTAAATAGACCTAATTATGAGGCTCTTCCGGTCGAGCTGGAACGAGTAGTCCAGCCTTTAGTGGACAGTTTCTTGGAGGAGCTGGCTTCCACGGCCTTGAATCGTGAACCTGATTGGAATATATCGTCTCATCAAATTGGTGCTGTGCGAGATACCTCTAGGGCTGAAGGGGAGGTGGCTGCTATCGCTCTTTCCTCAATTGTTGCAGAGGGTAGAGAAGATCAGGAAACTATTAACTGGGCAGCCGTCTTAGATAACTTAGCTTCTATTTTCGCGGTGCCGCATAGACATGAAGGAACAGATAATCTTAGAAGCGAAGTGCCGCGTCCGCCGGATGTTTTATTGGATCAGTTAGTCGACGACTCTACTGCTATTGTGGATGCAGTCAGGAGCGGTAGTTCAGATCGTATGGAAGAGTGCCTGACGAATCGTGGTTGTTGGAAAAGCACAGTGTCAGTGACGTGCTCTAGTCCCGACGGTAGTATAGAGAATCGAGACTTTACTGTTTGGGAGGAGCCGAGTAGTCGTAAGCGTCTTCTCACCGACAACAGCGCGTATAAACTGGTGAATGTAGTGTTACCAAAGTTATCGGTGGAGAAAGACTGCACGAAGTGGGATAATTTGACACCATTCATCAAAACTTGTACGAGTCTTGCCTCTAATAGCGAAGCAACTTTTAGCGGCGACAAGGGGGCTATTGTATATTTGGGACCGAATTCTCAAGATGCAGTAGTAACTGTTGCACCTCATGATGTGATTTCTCCCACGGAGTCTTTTAATCCGAAATTTACTCCAATTGCTCGAAGCGCTGTAGAGGCATATTTGCAGGATCAAGAAAAGATGCGTCTGGCGTTTGATGCCGCCGCATCCATTAAGCTAGGTCTGTTGGACGAGCTGAATCAGAAAAAGTTTACAGTTCCCCAAGAAGAATTTGCGGCACTCAATCGGGCAATACAGCTACTGTCTGCAGCTCAAAAATCCCCTTTGGAGAAGAAATACTATCTAGAGGAAATTGAAGAGACGAATTTAGAGACGGAATGGAAGAAAATTAAACAAGTGTTAGATGATTTTCCGGATCTACAGAGTCGTGTAGGGGTGAATTCTGAAAATATTACTAAGCTTGGTCAACAAATTACCGACTACTTAAATCGTGAAGATGTTCAGTACCGTGGGGTATTGCGCAACGAGGTATCAGGTTGGGGGTTTGAGCAGACAGGTTGGCAGGCATCTCACCCGTTGAACCCTGCCCTGCGCACGATAGGCGGTAGGATAAAGGATATTAGTGATAAGCTAAAAGAAGCATCGTTACTAACCGAAGAGTATATGCCGATTAGTGAAAATATTACTTATCATGAAGCCGTCGAATTCGCCCAAAAAAGTAAAGACCTGCTCCTTAGAAACATATTTAAGAATATTGTCGCTAATTACACGATGGAAGAAGCAACAAAAATTTTGCAGAATTATAAGGACAATCCGCAGCACCAACGTTTGATAGAGGATGCTGCAAAGGGTATAAAAGTGTTCCCTAATAGCTATGCTTCAGCGGTAAGAAGTGAGGGAACCCCATTGAACCATGCGGCTTTAAAAGAAGTGATAAGCCTATGTAATGCCCTCATGACAGATATTAGCGAAGCCAACGCACTGGCTAAGACAGCATACAGTGAAATACAAGTGATAGCTAGTCAGGTATCCATTACAGGTTTTGGTATTAAGGAAGCTCAGTTAAAGCAGGTTGCGGATCCTTCTTTTTCTAAAACACTGAATCGATACAGGGCTGCGGAAAAAGCTATAGCGGATCGGGCGCCTAAATTGACACAGGCTTTCGAAGCGATAGCAATCGCTGAGGCACAATTCCTAGCCATTCCAGAGAATGATGGAGAGCAGAGGAAGAGGAAAGGTTGGGCTATAACTAGTGCTAAGCAACATTATGAGCGACTCAAGAGACAAACGGAAAAAGACAGAGCATATGTTGCAGAGCATGAAGATGCCGTGTTGACGTACGAACTGATGATCAAAGCCGAGCAAGTAAATCTTCCCTGTTTTGTGCATTATGGTGCTAAAGAGGAGTTCCCGCCACTCAGAAAACCATAAGGATGTTATCGAAGCAGGTATCGTCAAGTGTGATAGGTGGATATTCTTAATTTGCAGGGACTTATGTCGTTCCTTCAGAACTCGGCTGCTTTTTTTTCCTATACCCAGGCCTCTTGTCCTCGCTACGCTCGTCCTTCGACCTGGGTATATGCAAAAAAAGCAGCTGAGTTCTGAAAGAACGGCATAAAAGATGCCTGGCATGGTTTATGACTAAAGTTAACTTTGAAGCGCGAGAGCTACATCCTTTTCGATTTGCGCTTTGAGTTCATCAAGGCTATCGAACTTACGTTCTGGACGGATAAAGCTGCGCAAGAATACCTCTGCCGGTCCTGCAGGAATGGACGCTGGAGCATCGAGTAGGAAGGTTTCAAGCAGCACACGCTGGTCATCGCGAACGGTAGGGGCCTTACCAATATTAGCGATGGCCGGGTGGGAATTACCACCAATAACCACTGTAACAGCGTAAACTCCGAGCGGTGGAGTGCATAGATTTGTGACATCAATGTTTAGAGTGGGAAAGCCAAGCTTTGTGCCAAGACCTTTGCCGGCCATTGGTTCACCATAATAGGAGATAGGGCGTCCAAGTAATTTTGCTCCTTGGGAAAGGTCCCCATTCTTGATACATTCACGAATACGTGTGGATGAGACAACCTGGCCTTCAAACGTTAGGGGAGGCAGATATTCAACAGCGAAATGATGCTCTTTGGCTAGCGCTTGGATGAGTTGCTGATCGCCTTCGCGGTTTTTGCCAATACGTGCGTCATGCCCTAAAACAAGATTTGAAAAGGGCACAAACCTTCTTACATTTGCCAAGAAGTCTTGCGGAGATAGTTGTGACAGTTCGGGTGTGAAGGATAGCGCTATAACATGGTCTACACCGGCTTTAGCCAAAAGACGGTACTTATATTCAGGCGTACAAAGCGACACTACGGCTTGTTGTGGGCGTAGCACCTGTGCGGGATGGTTGGAGAATGTGATAGCGATTACAGGGGCGGAATAGCTTTTGGCGTAATTTAAAACAGCTTGATGACCTAAATGGACACCATCAAAAGTTCCGATGGTTACGACTGCAGGAACATCAAAATGAGGAGCATCTTGAAGATTGTCACTTATCCGATAGGCTTGGGGCATGGCTTGACTCCTTTTGCCCTAGCAGCGGTTGTATGTTCCTGCAACGCATCTGTCAAACACAGCGCTGGGCAGTCGAGATTGATCGAATCCTGAACATGAAATTCGCCGCTGCGTGTGCGCCGTAAAGCGGTTAAATGAGCGCCACAGCTTAACAGTTGTCCTAGATCGTGGGCGATGCTACGGATATAGGTTCCCTTGGTACATGCCACGCGTAGCTCTACGTAGGGGTATTGATAGCTGATGAGCTCAGCTTCGATAGTAACACGGACGGCGGCGCGTTCGATGACCTCGCCCTTACGAGCTAATTCGTAGAGCTTCTTTCCTTTAATTTTCTTTGCGGAAAACATGGGTGGAATTTGTTCCACTTCGCCCTGAAAGGTCATTAGTGCGTCCTGAACTTGTTCCAGAGTGGGGACAAAGTCGCTTGTTGCTTTTACTTGTCCTTCCGCGTCATAGGAATCTGTTTCGACACCGAGTTGTAGCGTAGCAAGGTATTCTTTATCTTGACCGAGACATTGGTCTGAAAGGCGGGTGTAGTTTCTGCCTACTAGCAAGATCATGAGTCCACTAGCGAGTGGATCTAAGGTACCGCAGTGACCTATTTTTTTAACACCTAGACGGCGCCGCAAAGTGGCTACCAGGCTGAACGACGTCTTTCCTACTGGCTTGTCGATAAGGATAACGCCCTGAGGGACGAGTGCAGGATTATTGTTCGTCGTTAGCATCGTCAGAGGGCTGTCTCCTTTGCTGTTCTTCTGTGATATCATGCAACAGCTCTTCAATACGCATTTGTTTGCTGACGCTATCATCGAAGACAAACTTAAGCGTTGGGAATATGCGCATAACGACAAGCTTGGAGGAAGCGGTAGCGATGAAGCCTGAAGCGGATTGCAAAGCATTGATCGCTTCAGGAATATTAATCGCATCGCCGATAAAACTCACAAACACCTTAGCAAAGCTAAGATCTTTTGTAATCTCTACACGTGTGATCGAGAGAAGTTGCGGAATCTTAGGATTACGTATTTCTCGTCGAATAACGTCAGAGATCACCTCACGTAGGAGCGAATTTAAGCGGTCGATGCGTTGTTTTGTCATGTCAGTTCTCTATAGTTCCTGCGTGATGTATGTGACTTCGTAAGCCTCTAGGATATCGCCAACCTGAACGGCTTGGAATCCTGAGAGTACAATACCGCACTCGAAGCCTTTCTGGATTTCGCGAACGTCTTCATTCACGCGGCGTAAGGAAGAAATGGCGCCTTTCCACAACATTTCACCGTTGCGCATGACTCGCATTCTGTTATTACGCACGATGGCACCTTCTGTGACGATACATCCAGCAATATTACCGAGATGAGATGACTTGAAGACAGCTTTAACTTCTGCCTTACCTTTCTCGTTTTCTTGCTCGATCTTATCCAGAAGACCACCCATGAGCTCTTTGACATCGTCGATAGCGTGGAAGATAACATCATGTTGACGTACCTTAACTCCGAGCTGTCTAACAAGCACATCAGCATGGCTTTCGATCTGAGTATGGAACCCGAGAACGACAGCACCTGATGTTGCCGCCATTTGAATATCCGACTCAGAAATTTCACCAACGCCGTGGAAGATAATGGAGAGATCCACTTTGTTGGATTGAATTTTTTCGAGGGCCACTTTAACAGCTTCAAGGGAGCCGCGAACGTCTGCGCGCAGAATAATATTAAGTGTCTTCTTGGCGCTGTCAGCAGTTTTGGCCATTAGACCTTCAACGGTCATCGGCTTCACAGCTTGTTGCAGACGTGTATGTTGCTTCTCTTGCATACGAGCTTCAGCAATTTCACGTGCTTCACGCTCGTTGGCAACCACGATGAACTCTTGTCCGGAACTTGGTAGACCTGAGAGGCCTGTGATTTCGACAGGCATCGATGGAGGTGCTTCCTTAACATCGTTACCTTGATCATCACGCATCGTTTTAATACGACCCCAATACTGGTCGAATACGATGGCATCACCTGGGCGCAGAGTACCGTTTTGAATGAGGACGGAGGCTGTAGCTCCGAGGCCTTTATGTAGCTCAACTTCGATAACAGCACCCCTTGCACGTGCTTTAGGGTTGGCACGAAGTTCAAGAACTTCCGCTTGCAGAGCTAGCATTTCGAGTAGCGCCTGAATACCTTCACCAGTAACGGCAGAGCAATTTACGGTGATCGTTTGGCCGCCCCATGATTCTGGTAGCAGTTCCTGCTCAGCTAATTGACGGTACACGTTCTCAGGATTGAAGTTCGGCTTATCGCATTTGTTCAAGGCGACAACAATCGTCACACCAGCTGATTTAGCATGCTGAATAGCTTCTATCGTTTGTGCACGAATACCTTCATCACCCGCTACAACGAGGACAACGATGTCAGTAACATCGGCTCCACGAGCACGCATAGCCGAGAAGGCCTCGTGACCCGGGGTGTCGATAACTGTAAGGTTGCCAATAGCTGTATGGCACTGGAAGGCACCGATATGCTGTGTGATGGCTCCAGCTTCTCCAGCGGCACGGTTACTCTTACGGATAGCGTCGATCAGGCTTGTTTTACCGTGGTCGACGTGACCCATAAAGGTGACCACTGGTGGTCTGAGAGTAATTTCTTCACTCTCGGACGCAGCGATTTCTTCTTTAATCGTTTTGTCTGTGATGCGGATACGTTCAGTTTCAGAGGTATCAATGGTGATTTCGCAACCAAATTCATGGCCCAATAGCATAACTATTGTTGGATCATCCAGATAGTCGTTAATGGTAGCTGCTACACCTTGTATGAGCAGCTTTTCCATTAGTTGAGCGCCTTTCAGCTTCATCTCACCAGCCAAATCTTTCAGAGTGATTGGCAGACGAACTTTAAGCGTTGTTGGCCTAATGGTGACAGTTTCTTGGACGTGTCGACTGCCCTTGTGGCGGCGTCGACGCCATTGGTTTTGCTCTTCGTCAACACGCAAACCTTGGCGAGCGCGCGAGTCAAAACTCGTTGGGCTATCCTGTTTGACACGTGTTGGTTTAACATCTTTGTACTCTTTAAATTTGCTGCCGGCACCGCCGCCGCCGCCGCCACCGCCGCCACCGCCGCTCTTCTTCTTGTCGTCGGATTCTTCGGATTGACCTGGCTTAGGACGTGCTGCTGCTCTTTCACGTGCAGCGGTTTCTTCTGCTGCTGTACGTGGTGTATTACCGCTGCCTGGTGCTTCTTTCGGCTTTTCTTTAACAGGTGGGGGTGGCGGAATTAAATCGCGCACGTGACGACCTGTTGGGCCTAGTCGTTCATAAGGCACCATATTGGCCAAGTTAGGTCCTTGACGTGGTGACGAGAAAGCTCTCGTATAAACTGGAGTGGGCTCCGGCCTCTTATATGGCTTCTCCACAGGTGCAGGCACTGCAGCTTTGGGAGGCTCTATCTTAGGCTCTTCGACGACTGGCGCGGCCACTTCCACGGTAGCTGGTTCGCTTTCGACTGGAGCTTCTTGTATAGGTGTCACGGCTTCTACTATCGGGGGTTCTTCCACTACTTCGATAGCAGGTGGTCCATCAGCTGTATCCAAACTCTTTGCTGCTTCCGATTGAGGATCGGCAAAGACAGAGCGTGACCGAGCGCGAGCGCGAGGTGCTTTGGCTTCTGTGGAAACTTCGACTTCTGGTTCCGGGATGGGAGTCGCTGAAGAAGTGGCTTTTTTAGTCCTGGCCTTGGTTGTCTTTACTTCCTTAGGCGTTTCCGCTGCTGGGGTAGCTTGGACTTCGGGCGTCTCCGCCTTCTTCTTGGCAAGTTTCTCTTTTAGGCCACCAAGACTAACAGCAGCTGCTATCTGCTCATTCTTGATTTTGATCTTTAGGTTCTTGGCCAACGTCCTACATCCTTTGTTTACGTATTTTTTCCAGGATACTATCGGCTACTTCTAAGCTAATACCTGATAACTGTGCTAACTGTTCAGGCGATGCCGTGAGCAGTTGACGAACAGTTCCAAAGCCCTCTGCGATTAGATGTTCTACAATGAGGGAGCTGACACCATCGATATGTGTTACAGGTTCGTCGAGGGTTGGATCCTCGGCGGAGGCGAGTTCGGTGCGCTGTAGGGCCATAGCTCGGTTATAATCACTCATGCGTTGAACATCAAGTTCGCAGCCGATAAGTTCGCTGTTTAGGCGGGCATTCATGCCCTTTTTGCCAATGACGGCTGGGTAGTCTTCGTCGTCTACGACGATAGACACTATTCTGCGCTCGTTTTCTTCATCATCGTCTACGCTGATCTTGCGTATTTCGATGGGCGCTAGAGCGTTCTGAAGAAGCTCTATGGGGTCTTGTGAGAAGGGAACGATGTCGATCTTCTCGTTGTTCAGTTCACGTACAACGTTTTTAACACGGTTACCACGCATACCAACGCAGGCGCCAACAGGATCAACTCGGTTGTCTGTGGTGCGTACTGTTAGCTTAGTGCGGTATCCCGCTACACGGACGATTTTGTCCAAAATAACGGTGCCGTCGGATATTTCAGGAACTTCTTGAATCATTAACTGGCGTACAAAATCGGGTGAGCTACGGCTCAAAACCACTTCAGCACCGCCATTTTCAGTGTCACAAACACCGATTAGGAGGGCTAGAACTTTATCGCCAGCTTGATATTTTTCTGTCTTGGGGTAGTTTCTTCCAGGTAGTATAGCTTCTACTTTGCCTAGGTCTACAACCAGGTTTGCACCGCGGGCAAAGCGCTTAACTGTTCCGGATACTAGCTCGTTGGCGCGGTGGCGGTATTCTTCATAGATCACATCGCGTTCGGCACCACGGAGCTTCTGAGTAATGATCTGACGCGCCTTCTGCGCGGCGATACGGCCAAAATCTTTTGGGGTTACAGCAATGTCAATGTATTGGTCAACTTCGCAGTCGGGGTCCATCTCGCGAGCGTCATCGAGCGAGATTTCAAGTGTTGGTTGTTGTACCTTATTGACAATCTGTTTTTCACAGAAAACTTCAATATTTCCAGTTTTAGGATGAATTTGAACGGTAACGTTAGAAGCGCCTTCAATGCTCTTCTTTGCGGCGGCACGTAGCGATTCTTCGATCGCTCCGATGACGATATCGCGCTTAATGCCTTTCTCGCGTTCTAGATATTCAAATATTGCTACTAGATCTTTATTCATCCCAACTGCCTTAAAATTACGTCTTTTATTTACGTAAAGAACCGAAGGGTTATCCTTCGGTTCTTGGGTTCAACCGAGGTGTTTCCCCCGCCGAAGCGAGGGAAACAGTCCTACCGTGAGGACTCCTCGTCTTCATCCGCTTCGTCTTGGTTTTTGCCACGACGAGCACCTTTGCCCTTGCCTTTACCTTTGCCTTCTTCGACATCGGCTTCGCTCGTAGAAGAGCCTGGGCCGACGACGATGTCGTCACGGTTGACTTGGGTTTTGTCGATGAGGACGTCTTTAAGAGACAAGGCAATCTTCTTGTGCTCTCGGTCCAGTTTAATAACCTTCACGGAAACTTCATCACCTTTCGCTACAACATCTTCAACTTTGCCAAAGGCTTGGTCGGAGAGTTCTGTAACGTGGATCAATCCTTCGATGCCGCTTTCCAGCTCTACAAAGGCGCCAAAAGCTGTGATCTTTGTGACGATACCTTTGACGAGGGCGCCAACTGGCATTGTCTTCTCAATGTTATCCCATGGGTTTTGGCTTAGTTGCTTAACGCCCAGGGTAATCTTCTTGCTTTGACGGTCTACAGAAAGGATAACAGCCTCTACCTCGTCGCCCTTGTGGAGCACTTCGGAGGGGTGCGATACCTTTTTGATCCAAGAAAGGTCGGAGATGTGAATCAGTCCTTCCACGCCTGGCTCTAGTTCTACAAAAGCGCCATAGTTAGTCAAGTTTTTCACTTCAACTTTAACGTTTTGGCCAACTGGATATTTGGCTTCTACGTTATCCCATGGATTGCGCTCTGTTTGCTTAATGCCGAGGGAGATCTTGCCTTCTTCTTTTTGAACGGAGAGGACAATCGCTTCTACCTCGTCGCCTTTATTGACGACTTCGCTAGGATCGGTAACGTTCTTCACCCATGACATTTCGGATATGTGGATCAATCCTTCGATGCCTGGCTCGATCTCGATGAACGCGCCATAAGGCAATAGGTTGACGATCTTGCCACGTACACGGGTGCCTGGAGGATATTTACCCTCGATTTGCTCCCATGGATTGGTCTCTTTTTGCTTGAGGCCAAGGGCGACGCGACCTTTGTCTTTGTCGACGTTCAGGATCATTACCTCGAGCTTTTGGCCCAGGGCAACCATCTCTGAAGGATGCTTAATACGCTTCCATGTCATGTCTGTGATGTGTAAGAGGCCGTCGATTCCGTCGAGGTCTAAGAAGACACCGAAATCGGTGATGTTCTTCACGATACCATCGCGGACATCGCCAACTTGAATGGACTCGAGGAGTTCAGCTTTCTTACTGATGCGCTCGGCTTCCATAAGTTCGCGACGGGAAACGACAACGTTCTTACGATCAATATTGATCTTAAGAATCTTAAATTCAAAGGTCTGGCCAATGTAATCGTCGAGGTTCTTAATGCGTTTGTTGTCGATCTGGGAACCGGGCAGGAAGGCTTCCATGCCGATATCGACCATCAGGCCGCCCTTGACTTTACGTGTAACGCGACCTTTAACGATCGAGCCTTCTTCGCAGTTCGATAGGATGAATTCCCACTGACGCATGCGCTCAGCTTTTTCACGTGACAGAACAATCTGGCCATTCTCGTCTTCGGCTTCATCGAGGAATACCTCAATCTCACCATCGAGGACTAGCTGTGAGGGGTCTGAAAATTCAGATATAGGAACTAGTCCCTCGGATTTTAGACCGACATCGACAACGACGTGATCTTTAGTGAACTCAACGATACGGCCTTTAAGAATGGCGCCGGGTGTTGGCTCTGCAAGTGTATCTTTGGCTTTGCCGCCGCTCTGAGCGAGTAATGAGCGAAATTGCTCTGCTTCCTCGGTTTCAAAGTCGATGTCATCGACGAGCTTGTCGTCGTTCCAATCAAATGCGGTGTTTTTAGACATTTAAGGGTTTCTCCTAGGTGTTTATACTAAATCAAAGAGAGTAGCAACGCGTGTGTAAAAAAGCAATGACAATTTCAGAGAGACTATTTAAAGCACTTTCTCCAATCATCGACCGAGCTGTAGGAAAGATGGACTTAACAGGATAGGCAGGATCGCTGCGCGGCAGGATCAGGATATCATTTGAATTCTCAGTGGGGGGCAACTCTACTTTCCTGAGTCGCTATTATGCCAAAGACCACCAGACGTATTAAAAAGTTAAGTCTCGGCTGCGGTATTTTGAGATAACTTGAGGGTAACTTACTATTTACTTAAATGATTGATTTGTATATAATTAAATCAATTTAATTTAGGTTGTCTATGGAACTTTCAATCTTATTAGATTAAATCAGAACTTTGATGGGCCGTTCCACTTAATGTCTTCGGTGGCGGCCTCTAATAAGCTTATCTTGAGATTTTGGCTCATGCGCCAATATTGAGCGAAGATTAGAGGCTGGGCTAAGAAGGGCAGTGGATCATTCCAACTAAATAGCACGTCACGGTGCGCAATCGCTTGCCATAGGAAGGAAGCAACTTTTTTCTGTTGGAAAGCTGACGGCCATCCAAATCCCAGCATTCCAGACTTGATGACGCGGGGTATACTGTTTTTTGGCGTGATCGTTTTATTCGGATTTCCGAAAAAAGCTTCTGAAAGATGGTCATCCTGGGAAAATAGATGAATGCCGCTTGCTGGTCGCGGATTACATTCGATGGCTATAAGTCTTCCTGATGGTTCTTCGATGAAGTCAAAGGAGAGCTGTCCGGTGAAATTTATATTTTTTACAAATCGCTGGACCCACTGCTGGATGCCCGAGTGGACTTCATTTTCAAATGCCAGGCAGGATCCAATAGTTCCGACACAGAAGATTACTGGATAGGTGGCGTGTGCGGTTAGTTGACCGGCTCTTGCCACAGACGAAGTGCAAAGTCGGCGTCCGTCTATATACTCTTGAATAATCCATGGCTGTTCGGGCGTGATTTCAATACTTGCGGGCATGGAATCGCCAGCATTCAAAATATGTACTTTGGTGGCGAAGCGCGAGTAGATGGCTTTGATCACCATTTTCTTGTTAAGTGGGAAGAAGGCAGACAATTCTTCTCTGCTTTGAACGAGGTGGGTTTCGGGAACAACGAAACCGTGCTTTTGGAGTAATTGGTAGAACGTCCACTTATTATGTAGCTCTTGCAGCTTGTCGAATGAATCACAAAAGATTTCTGTTTGAAATTTTTTCTTTTGATCGGTGAGGTAGAAGATCTCCTCGCAGGTAGGGATGACTAGATCGACCTTTTCCTGTTTGGCTATTTGTGCTAGTTGGTTGACAAAGCCCTTGGGATCTTTAGTCGGGCTGGGTACGACAAAACTTTTTTCAACAGAGCGTGAGAAGCGACATACATGATAGGAGACGGTATCGGCAGCAAGAACGCGATGACCCTCGGCAGCAAACAATCTAGCCAAGTCTAGGGCGATAGGGGCGCGTGCTCCGGTGAGTAAAATGCACTTTTGTCCCATGACTCACCACCATAATGCTGACTATTCCCAGTAGGTAATCCCACTGGAGGTAGTTTCTGATACCGACACAGAGTATAGATTTGGGAGTGAAGGTTTTAGGTGACGGTAGGCCCATCGCGCAATAAATTCTGTCGAAGGGGAGTCACTCTCTAACGTATCATTTAAGCGATGATGATCAAGATATTGTTCGATCATAGGTTGAACAATGGCATTCACATCAGCAAAATCCATGACCATATTTGTGCTTGATCCCGACTCAATAAGATTTTCTGAGCGTAGACGCACGGTTAGTAGGTAAGAATGGCCGTGATGCCGACCGCATTTACCCGTATGGTGGCGTAAAATATGCGCTGCTTCGAAGCGAAAGGACTTTTCTAACTCAAACATGTCTGAGTATTACCGTGTTTGCATTTGACTTGCAACGATTATTGCCGTATCTTTGGCGGCGAATTCTAGCAAAAGCCGAAAAAAAAACCAATCGTAACCGCATTCGTACATGTATGAAGACTCTAGTGATGAAGTTTGGTGGCGCCTCCGTAGCCACCCCTGAGCACTTTTCCAGGGTGGCTGACATCATTATAGCGCGTCGCAAAGATTATTCGCGTCTTGTGATTGTGGTTAGTGCGATGGGGGACACAACGGATGAGCTGGAGATTTTGGCAAAGCGTGTAAACCCTTCGCCGCCCAGGCGCGAATACGATATGCTGGTCAGTGTCGGTGAGCGTATTAGCATTAGCCTACTAGCAATGGCATTGGCTGCCAAAGGTTGCAACGCTGTGAGCTTTACGGGCAGCCAGTCAGGTATAATAACTTGTGGCAGACACTCTAATGCGGCTATTGTCGATGTGCGCCCCCGGCGTTTGCTGGCAGCTTTGGAGTCTGGGCAGGTCGTTATCGTAGCGGGCTTTCAGGGTGTTAGTGTGGGGGGCGAGATTACGACGTTAGGTCGTGGAGGTTCCGATACCACGGCGGTGGCTTTAGGAATTGCTTTAGAGGCTAGTCATGTAGAGTTTTTTAAAGATGTCGCGGGGGTTTTTGACAAGGATCCCAAGCAGTATTTGGATGCTCGACTATTGAACAGGCTGTCCTACAATGATGCTAGAACTATTGTTAGTGAATGTGAGCAGATTTTGCATCCGAGGTGCCTGCTTTTGGCAGAATGTAATGGGCTAAAGCTGTTAGTTCGGTCTTTTCATGACCCCCATGGAGAAAAACATGAAGGGACGTGGATAGAAAACGTAGGTCAAGAACCTGCCTCAAAAGTTAGTTGGGAAGTTACAAACATTAGCTAAATTGTCGAATGGAGTAATGAAGCTTGTGACCAATGTGACGGGCTGGTACTTTTCTTTCTTAGCAAAGGCAGAAGGTTAGGTGCCATGTTAGACCATGAGGGGCTTCCTCACATCTCTCCTATTTTTCACCTCCCCGAAGGTGGGGATCACGATGATCACTATCTTCGTGCAATACGCTCTGTCTTGAAAAAAATCGTTCCAGAGAACTTTTTTCGCGATATGCAAGCAGCAGGCTTAACTTTAGAGGAGCGCACAAAGCTTCTTGGCGAGCAGTTGCCGCTGATGACTTGCTCACCATTGCATGAGCCCCCCACCAACATCTCTTTTTCCCTCCTGGCTAGGTTGCGCAGTAAAACGTGCCGCTTTTTCTTTGAAATGATCACTAGCTGGCTTGTTCCTGGAACAGGGTTAAATAACGTGCTATTCATGGCTGCTGACTTTCGTATGCCACAGTTTGGGGGGCAGCAGGTCTACACCATGTGTCAGATGATCATGCGAGTCGAAGATCCCGAGGAGCTTGAGCAAATTCGACGCAACTTACCGATTATTGAAACTGAAATTTTGGTAGGGGTTAGGTCGGCATACCATGCAAGGCGTATTCTAGAGGTTAAAGGGTGGACTGCTGACCAGCAAACAGCAGAGATTCACGATCGTATCGCGCACCTGACCAGTAGACTGCCCAATACTTTTGACAACGATGTATTCACCGAAATGCAGCACGTTTTGGTTATGTGTCCGGATGAGTTTAAGGCCGCACGCGAATGCCGTCACCTTAGTCGCCTGATCAGCATCTTCTATCTCTACCGTCGCTCCTTACAACACGCTGTGAAGCGATCGCCGACGAAACGGCATCTGATGCTTAAGCTTTACAAAGTGCGCATTAAGGACATTAATGGTGTATCAAGATTCCGTCTGGCGCTGATTTTAGGGATTAGTTTCCTTAGGGATAAAGAGGTTTTAGAGGAGCGGCACCTGATCCGAGCCGTGCGTAAGCACTTCCATAAAGCCAGAGCCATCGAAGGTTCCTTCTTAGCAAATAAACGCGGTTCGGAAAACATTGCGACCCTATATCTTGAGCTGGATAAGGGAGATGGATGCGAATGGACTCTCGAAGAGCTTAAACGATTAGAAAAGCAGCTACCCAATGATCTGAAGGATCGAATTGAACATCCTATGCATCCGGTGTTTAATCCGCGCAATGAAGAAGAGATTATGCGCAACATCCTTACTTTGGGTAACCAAATTAAATATGTGCGTGATCTACCACAGCTGCATGTATCTTTCGACGAGCAATCCTACGCGCATTTGTATTTTACTGTGATTATGGCGCGTGTTCTGGCACAGGGTAGCATGCCTGTGAAGGATATGTTCCAGCAAGCGGGCAGTAATCTAGAGTACATTCATGATCGATGTCGGCGCATTGGTATGTTGCGCCGCAAGTATCCTAAGGAAGCTACTGTTTTCCGTGTCAAGCTCGCTAAAGAGGACTTTTTACGGGACGACCACTCAATCGATATCTATAAGGCTCGTCAGACCGTCGTAGCTGAGGTGGCGCGCGTGGTCGGCGAAGTGCGCGACTACAATGGTGGCATGATCACCAAACAAAATGAATTACTGCGATCTGTGCGTGCCATGCTGCATAAGGATGGTCAGGTAAATAATTTCTTGCTGGAGAATTTTTTCTATTCGCTAGCACCCGTCATTATGCGTAGCGTAATGGAACCTGCTGCGTTGCGCAAGCTCTACTTAATGCTGGTGGAGGCATTTGATACCGGTTTCTTGCCTAACGAGAGCATCACTTATTTACTTCGTGAAGACTCAGAATTTCTTTATGTCGTTGTTATCGCTGACGATCCGAGCTTACGTGGTATCTTAGATGATGCTATTGAAGGGTTGGATATAGCGCCAACGTCATTGGCTACGACTTATGTTACCTATCGCGATACGCCAGGAATTGGTTATATTTATCGTTGTGATAGTGTTCAGCGACGTACAGCTTTCCAGGATGTTATCAAGAGCACACTTCAAGCCGTCCCTGTAGAGTAAATCATTGATCAGCAAGGAACATTTTTAAAGGATAGGCAGGCATACGCATTAACCTAATTCTGAAAAATGCGTCGTACAGCTCTGGAGCTAATGCTGCGAAGCAGCAATTCTTATCTTACCCCCTAGCCATACCCGAAGAATGAGGGTTGGCTAGGGGTGAATAGCAATATCATCGCGCTGCTGAACCAGCACCGTTAGCTGAGCGTGTACTTCGCCTGGAAGTTGTGTGGATGCTTGTGGGTTTTCTGATACTTGTGAGACAGTTCCTAGTTCTACAAGCTTGTCGGTTATGCCAGCATGCGCTACACGGTCTAGTAATTGCCCAAAAGCTTCGACTTCGGCTTGATCCTTATGCTTTTCCAAACTTTGCTGCTCATATCTGGCTATATTCTCTTTGGGAATCAATTGTCTAAACCGGAGTAAATCGCGCAGCCTATCCACCGCAGGTTGTACGTCGGAGGAAAATGTGGAGTTCGGGTCTTCGATCACTTTTAAAAACCTTAACAATCCACCAGGCCTAAATTCTTCCATCCGCATATTCAGGTGAGGGCATAAAGTGACTTGTTCCAGACAAGACATAAAATCGGCCTCATAAACTTCGAGGCGTTCGTCATCTGGAATATAGATATTTATGCTTTTTTGGTGCTCCATCAGCGCCTTGATCACGCCGGACTCTTTCATCTCCTGGATTGTGCCGTTAACATACGCTTCACAACGCTCGAAGTCCTGTGCATACTGTAGTCATGATCTTTAGCATGGACTGCAGCTTTGCCTTCAGCACGTTCTTTATCGACCTTTTCTGAAAGCACCGCGATTTTCGTTAGACACTTCTCTCTTTTGTTCTTAAGTTCAGTCGGGAGACTGGAACTACCCAACGCATATTCCGTATCAATGGCATGCGCGACCTTTCCGAGGACATGATCAATGTGGTCAACAACGTCACTGTACACAGTCAATTGTTTGTCTAACGGCGTGCTACTCGAAAGCTGTCTTAGCTGGTCGTCAACAAAGGCATTGGTCATTTGATATAACGCGTTCAGAGCTTTCTCGGGACTGCGTTCACCCTCATCCAATTTACCGCTGATCCAACGGTTTACCAAATCAATGGGGCTTTTGGATGTTGTTTCCAGCTCACCAGACGCCGCGAAAGTCTGTCCAGTATTTGACTCAATAGCTCTCAAGATTCCTTCTAGAGTATGCAAAGGTCTAGGGGGTGCTTCTGAAATAGCGGACGATGCATTTGGATCTACTGGAGAAAGGTTCATTTCAGCAAGAATCTTCGATTCTTTAGAGAGGAACATCTCGCTGAAGGTTTGACTATGCTTTGTAGCCTTCTGTAGAGCTTTCTCTTCGATATTTTTGGGTGCAAGTGGCTGTAAAAGTAAGTTTAAGACCTTCTGTAGACTCTCTTCTGTCGGATCTTCGAGCTCTAGCGTATGTGTCTTAGCGATTTTAGCTCCCGCATCTCGATTGTCACAGTAAATTTCAACATGACATTGATTTCCCTCTCTAGATAGGTTCACCATCAAAGGCTGCATCACATTTTTTCATTTAAGTAGCCTGTGGCAAATGTCAGAGAGCTGTTATTATTCTGTAGAAGCTGATTGCTGTAATTCTTAGCTAGTCGGTTTAAGGCTGCGGAGGGTTTCCGCGAAGATACAGCCTTATTAATCTTACGACTATTGTCTATCGCCATCTGGACGTCGGCTGGTGTTGTTTCATATTGTCTGCTACCCAGCTCCATGGCCTTAGTCAACGCGCGATAGTCTTCGCGTAATGCTACACTGGGCTTGCGGTCTTTCAAATGCGTGCTTGGAAAGCTGGGTTTGTAAAAAAGATTTGTGATCTGTCTAAAGAAGCTTTTTATTACCGCGCCCAACCCCTTGCTTGAAACCTTCTCTTCTAAGACAACTGCTGTTTTTGCGACCTCAACAGACTCTACTTTTTTTCCTGAAATAAAAAATGTGGAACTGTTGTCTAGCGTAACCTTAAATTTATCATCATCTAGAACTTTAACTCTTATCTGATGAGTATGTTTGTTTTTGGTGACCTTAAAGGCGGGGTTATTAATCGCTGACTGTATCAGGCTAATCTGGTCTGCCGAAAATTTGGGTTTCTCTGCTTTGCGCGATCTGGTCTTCTCAAACCTTACTTCAAAATTTTGGTTATGATTATCTGTTATTCTGAAATGTTCCGTAATAATCTCCGATTATAAAATTAATTATAAATTCTTTCAGAATAATATAATAATGTTATAATAACGTGAGTGAGGAAGTTCTTAAGTTAGAGTAGCCTGGCGTTTTGTCGCAGAGGGGGAATTAAACGCAAAGGCGCTAAGAGAAGGCAAAGCCTCTGATGAAATCCAGCCGCATTCGCGACTGGATATAATTTAGTCAAAAAAACTCATGCGTTTAATATTTCCTAATCTTGCTTTTTGTCGGCGACAAAATCAACGTATAGAATAATGCGCTCTTGATCAGAGTTATTCCATGCACTGTGTTCTAGCGTATCATCGAATACAACTGCATCACCTGGTTTGGTCCAAGTATGCGTTTGGTCACCGACTTTTAGTCCGCAAGAGTGCCCGGGAGGAATAATCAGGCCAAGATGATAAATTAGCGCGGCAGAATTCACATGTTTATGCGGAGCGAGGTTGCTGTGTGGGTGAAGTCTTGAGAACCCACAGTAGTTTAGACTTGGGATCTTTTGAAAGAGCTTAGTAGTTTCAGGGAATTTAGTTGGAAGCGATGCGATGAGTTCTCTGACTTCCGTGAGCTTCATTCCTGGGATAGCCACCATGTTTGGATCAAAGTTACCAAAGTAAATAGGGCAGACTGTCCAGCTTCCAGTTAGGAATTTGCAGTGACCTGTAGGGTCATAGCGGTCGCTTCCCCAGTTAATCCACGTTTGATTTTGTTTAAGCTCGTCTACAATAATTGAATATTGGCGAGTAAGGTCTTGCAGATCAGGATAGAGGGCTAAGTCGTAAAAGGGTTGTTCCATAAATACACCACCAATGAAGCTAAAAATGTGAGGTACACGGGCGTTTTTATCCAAACAAAGTCCGTAAGCTTGGATAACAGATTTACAATTGCCAATACGATTAGGGCTGGGTAGCAGATCTGTAGGATAGGTTGTAGCATGGCGGCTATCCCAGTAAATTCCCATGTCGAAATTAGGAATGAGATGACCAGGGTAACGATCAAGCTAGTAGGGTAGTTGAGTGTTTCCCGAAAGACATCGTGATAGAGAAACTGTGCGAAGACCGCCGCCAGTGCGATCGCCGTTGTCAAGCATGCCAAGGCTGCCGCCGTGCAAGCGATGATCCCGGCAGAAGGCCCAAGGGTTTTCAATGCCAAAGTACCCAATAGCGCCTGTGGAGTTACTCCTTCCAATGCATCAGCATTAAACGCAGCAACATAGCTAAAGCCCATGTAGAAGAGGGCTAAAAGGCCGGCTCCGATAATGCTTGCCTTTAGCGCCAAAATCACCAACTGATGGTAGGGACGCGCCCCAGCGGGGTCTAGCTCCCGTTGTAGACAGATCAACACCATAGAAGAGAAGAAGAAAGCTCCGATGAGGTCCATGGTCTGATACCCATCCAGAAAACCCATTGTGAACGCTTCCCGCGGAGATGTTGTTGCCGCCGGTATGCCGGGAGACTCCATGATCCCAAAGCCTACGATAAGAAGCAGTGAGATAAGTAAAAGGGGTGTCAAGACGAAGCCTAAAATGTCCAGGATCTTGCTTTGACGAAAGGTTAACAAAAATATGAGAACACAAGATCCCAGGCTGAACCAAATAAGGGATGTAGCCGGAACAAAGAGCTGCACAGTGGCGTAGGAAAGAGCTATGCACCTTGGCAGTGCTCCAAAAGGACCTATGAGGGCAAGGATTAGTGTCGCGACAATCATCCCTGGGATAGTTCCTATGCGTGAAAAGAAGGCGCGATAGTTACCATCGAACACCGTCATCGAGATAAGGCCCAAAAAGGGTACCAATACAGCAGATAGAAGTAAGCCGATGATTGCGTAGTGGTTATTTTGCTTTGTAGCTACACCGATTGCCAGGGGGAATACGATATTGCCTGCTCCAAAAAACATGGAGAACATCGCTAATCCGGTGCTAACAGTATTAGACTTGAGAGATCCTAACATAGCGCTTCCTATCGTTAACAAGTGTCCACTATGGTACAGGAAGCTTTTTTTTGACACGGTAATTTAGAGATTTTAACGCAAAGACGCCAAGGCGCGAAGGGCAGTTAACCTTCTTTGTGACTTGGCGTCTTTGCGATCTTTGCGATAAAGTTCAAAATTATTGAACTACTGTAATGTTTACGGGTCTTTTCACTAAGCTGTATGCCGTAAGCACAATCAGAATTGGGTAAAGAACCTCTAAAATCGGCTTCAAAAACGCCATGATGGCGCCTAGTTCAACGTTGGCTACAAAAAACGTTACGATTAGTGAAGCCAATAGGGCGGTATGGTAGCTAATTTTGTTCTGCAGTACGTATCTGCTCAAAAAATCAGCAAAAACGGACGTTAGTGCGATAGCAGTGGTCAAGCAGGCGAGGGAAACCGTCGAAGAGGCGATAATTCCGGCATATGGACCGAGAAGGTGTAAAGTTAGAGCGCCTAGCAAACGGTCATCACTTAAGCCCTCGATATGGCTGGTGTGGTGTGCAGCCACGAAGCAAAAGCTAACATAAACTAGTGCTAATAGGCCTGCGCCGATAAAACCCGCCTGGAGTGTTCTACGACGAACGAGTTCTGGGCTAGCAGTTTCAAGATCGCGACGAACTCCGCGAACTATAACAGACGAAAAGAAGAAGGCTGCCAGTAGGTCCATGGTGTAGTAGCCCTCTGTAAGCCCCAGCGAGAAAGCGGCGCCCGCGGACATCTCAGACACACCAGTTGGAGGAGCCCCCCAAATACCAGCGAAAATAATGATCGCAAGGGTAAAGAGCAGCCAAGGCGTGAGGATAAATCCCAACATATCCATCAAGCGTCGTCGTTTGACGGTGCATAGGTAAATGATTACGCAAGCAGCCAATGAAAACCAAAAGCTGGAAAGGGCGGGGAGGCTGACCTTTAGGGTAGAGAAGGAGAGCGCCACGCAGCGAGGTGTTGACCCCAAAGGACCTAACAGAAGCATGATGACCAAGGCTGTAAGCATTCCCGGGATGTTTCCCAAACGTGCGAAAAACCGCTGATAGTCGCCGTCATACCAGGTCATGGCAACCAGGCCGGAAATTGGGATGGCGACTGCGCTAAGCAGCAGGCCGATGATGGCGATCGGACCCATATCTTGTGTAGCTTGTCCCAAAGAAAGGGGAAATAGGATATTACCTGCTCCAAAAAACATGGAGAAGGTTGCGAATCCTGTTTTTAAAGTTTGCAAAAATGATTTCATCTCTGTGCTCGTTGAGTTTATGTTTTAGTTACTAGGATGTAATAGGGCGTAAGGTATTATATGCGCTCGCGGCGCACGACGACCACAAAGGGAAGTAGGAGGAGAGGAAAAGCGTTAGGCGCAATAGTAAACTGATCCCGAGGTTTACACGTATAACGTGTAATCGCAGGTAGCGAGGGGAGTTCAGATGTAGGCTTTGACTTAGTTTGCATACTTAATAGTATACCAGGAACGATGATAATAATCAATATATTATGGACTGCAGCGACGACAAGTCACCACAGTCCATACTAGGTTAATTAGGGGAGTTCTGTTTGTGTTGCGTCAGATACTCGTCCAAAGCTTCCTGCCAGGGTCTTGGGGAACGTCCCAATAGACTCTCTATCTTCAGTGTGCATAAGCTTGAATATGCAGGCCTTTCGGCCGCTGTGACATACTCTGAAGTAGAGATCGGATCTATTCGCTGAGTTACCAACGGATATCCTAATTTTTGAGCTTGTTGTTGAATGGCTAGCGCAAACTGGTGCCTCGAGGTTTCCTCTGAGTTAGCGAAGTGAAATACGCCCTCTTCATCCATTATGTCTAGAGCTGCCTCAACTAAATCTTGGCAGTAGGTAGGTCGTGCTTTCTGATCGCTGACCACACGCAGAGTTTCTTTTTCCTGCATCAAGCGAAGCATGGTGTTGACGAAGTTCTTTCCGGGGAAGCCAAAAAGCCATGAAGTCCGGATAATACAAGCTTCTGGGAATTCGTCTAGAACCTTCATTTCTCCAGCCATTTTGCTTGCGCCATAGGCTCCGACGGGTGAACAACGGTGTTCTTCGTCATAGGGGATACCTTTGCTGCGTCCATCAAAGACAAAGTCAGTGGAGATATGGATCAGTCGCGCTTGGTGGCGTCTTGCGGCGATAGCCAGGTTGTGGGGGCCCATGGCATTGATTACATAAGCTGCCTTTAGATCTGCCTCTGCACCATCGACATCGGTATATGCCGCACAATTGATAATGTGGGAGATTCTATTTGTCCTCATGAACTCGGAGACTGCAGTTAACTGAGTAATATCCACATCATTGCGATCTGTTGCAATATAGGGGATGTTACGGGAAGTTAATGTCCGTACAAAATGAGAGCCGAGCATACCGGCTGCGCCGCATACCCACAGTTTTTTATCCATTTTTTCCCCTGATTGATGGTTTGCCATTCAATAAAAATTTAGGCGAGAAGGCATCTTAGAATGATCTGGAGCATTTGTCAATAGCACAAACAGACGGCGATAAGATCGAGGGGGAATAGAAAATTAAATGCAAAGGCGCAGAGGCGAGAAGAGGGAAAATTTAAATCATTATCTTCCAAAACCCAAAGTATATTTCTTCGCGTCTCTGCGCCTTGTTAATTCCTTTAGACGAATCAACGCAGTCCGGGGCTTGGTTTGAAAACTGTAACGGTGTAGGCGGCTGCGAGGCCTATTGCTATAGCTACAGCCACTAAGGGACCTGCTACAGCGGTGATGACCTCAAGGAAAATGATATAGCCAACAGTAAAAGCAGCTATAGCCGCATGTTCAAGAATGGCAGCAGTCCATGTTGGTTGAACTCTAAGGCTTTTGTTTTCTTCAGTAGCATCGAAGCATTTCTTAACCACGTAGGCTGCGGTGAGAGCAAGGCCAGCAATAACGGTTATTCCGATCGCTTGATCGACAGGAGTGCTGTTTTCACATGCCTTACAGGGGATATCTTGATTTGTGATATTTGGAATTGTCATGTGGGAGTCCTCATTAGATTTGCCTACATATAGGGTAGTCGAGAAATTTTAAGATTCTATTAAGGCTTGACTTTTGGAGGGCGTACAGGTTATCACATTGCCGTAAAACCATCTTTTGGACAGAAATGAAGAAGAATCAGATCACCATTTCCCCCTCTATGTTGTCCAGCGACTTCGGTTATTTGGCTGATGAAGCGCGTCGTGTTGCTGACTCTGGTGCAGACAGTTTGCATATTGATGTGATGGACGGTCATTTCGTGCCTAATCTAACCGTTGGACACCAGATCGTAGCGGCGATTAACCGAGCGACTGATCTTTTCTTGGATGTGCATATTATGGTGTACAATCCTTATTCTTACGTTGAAAAAATGGTTGAAGCGGGCGCGAATCGTGTGACTTTCCATTTTGAAGCTACGGAAGATGTTGAAGACACTCTTACCTATATCCGTCGTTGTAACGCTCAAGCGGGTTTAGCTTTTTGTCCTGAAACATCCGAATCATTGGTGCTGAAGTTTTTGGATAAGGTCGACTTAATCCTCTTAATGACCGTGAACCCAGGTTTCGGTGGCCAATCCTTTATGAAAGATGTGGTCGAGAAAGTTCAATTTGTTCGTGATATTTGCGATAAACTGAACATACGAGCTGGTGGCGTTACTCCAGATAACGAAAAAGACATCGCTACGATGCCTCCGTTAGAAATCCAAGTGGATGGCGGGATTAACATCGAAACTGCACGCGAGTGCGCTCTTGCCGGAGCGACGAATTTTGTTGCGGGAACGAGCTTGTTTTCTGCTCCTGATTTGGCCACAGCAATTAGCGAGCTACGTCGCTCTGCCATGGAAGGAATGGCAGAGAGAAAGAAACAACGTCCTCGCGTATAAAGTGCAAACTTGGCAATATGGAACTTCCTAACGACAACGAAGTGGGACTATGACGACAACTAATCAGATATCGCCAGGAATGGTTCTAAATATCGCCGGTAAGCTTTACCGCGTCGAGTCAAGCGTTCGTGTTACCGTTCCCAAAGGGACACCATTCATCAAGACTAAGCTGAAGGACATGGCTTCAGGCAAGGTCAGCGAGCGTAATTTTAAGCTTAACCAAGCCATTACAGATGTTGCTCTAGAAGAGCGTAGCCTTGAGTTTCTTTACCTCGAAGGTAAGAATTATCTATTCCTAGACCTTAGTAATTTAGAGCAGGTTCTCGTTCCTCCTGATGTTGTTAGCAATAATGCGCAATATCTTAAGGAAGGTGTACAACTTAAAGCCTCCTTTTACGGCGAAACCGTATTCACAGTAGAGCTACCGCAGTTCCTGGAAATTATGGTTACGAAGACAGAAGGTGGTGAGGGCGGTGCTGCTGGCAGCAAGACAGCCATCTTGGAAACCGGAGCTCGCATTGACGTTCCACCGTTTGTGGAGTCAGGAGATATCATCAAGGTCGACACAAAGACCGACGAATATATTCAACGAGTTTAACACTAAACAATTGTCATTGGGAGTCTGTAAGATTGGAGCCGAAGCAGATAAAGGACCTGATGGCGGCAATGGGCCGCACAGGGATGAAGCGTTTGGTGATAAAGCGAGAAGGCTTCGAGCTAGAACTCGAAAGGGAAATCCTTGGCGAAGCTGGTCGTTTTAATGATCAATTACTAGACCCCTCCGAAGATAACCCGATGCGCAGCGATATAGAGCTTCACCGCTCTCAAGCGTTTGTGCGCCGTCCTGTACGCTATACAGATGGCTCAGAGGCTGGTCCAGCAGTTAATGGCAAAATTCATGCTGTGGCTGAAGAGCTCAGTGATGACTTTATTACCTCTCCAATGGTTGGAACATTCTACACTGGATCCGCACCGGAAGATCCGCCTTTTGTTAAGGTTGGAGACCAAGTAGAAGCGAACACCATCGTATGTATCATAGAAGCCATGAAGGTTATGAACGAAGTTAAAGCCGGCGTGAAAGGCGTTGTCGCCGAAGTAATGACGGATAACGGACAACCTATTGAATTCGGAACCAAGCTATTTCGCATTAACACTGATTAATCATGCAAAAAGTTCTTATTGCTAATCGCGGCGAAATTGCCGTTAGAATTATTCGTGCCTGCCATGACCTCGGCCTGCAGACTGTGGCTATATACTCCCAGGCTGATGCTGAAGCACTGCATGTGCTTCACGCGGATGAAGCTGTTTGTGTGGGCGAACCTCCTGCCGGTAAGTCATACCTCAGGGTACCGAATATTCTTTCTGCTTGTGAGATCACTGGTGCTGATGCCATACACCCAGGCTATGGCTTTTTAGCTGAGAATGCTAATTTTGCATCCATCTGTGAAAGCTGTGGTATCAATTTCATTGGACCATCGCCAAAATCCATTTCGGATTTGGGAGACAAGGCTCGCGCCAAGGAAACAGCTAAGAGTGTAAACTGTCCGACCATTCCTGGTTCAGACGGTATTGTAGAAACACTTGAAGAAGCTATGCATGTCGCTGAGCAGATGGGATATCCCATCTTCATCAAAGCGGTAGCCGGTGGCGGTGGTAAGGGCATACGTATTGCCTATAGTCCCGACGAGTTTAAGCGCCTATTTTCTGCTGCACGCGCAGAAGCTGAAGTAAGCTTCGGCAATCCGAACGTCTATCTTGAACGAATGATCATGACGCCGCGTCACATCGAGGTGCAAATTCTTGGTGACAAGTTTGGCAACTATATTCATTTGGGTGAACGCGATTGCACGATCCAACGTCGCAGGCAGAAACTGATTGAAGAGGCACCAAGCCCCGTATTGGCGCCGCATTTACGCGATCAAATGGGCCAGGCAGCTATCCGCATCGCCAAAGCTGCAGGGTACTATTCTGCTGGCACCGTGGAGTTCCTGCTGGATAGCGAGCAAAACTTCTATTTCATGGAAGTTAATACGCGCATCCAAGTAGAGCATACTGTTTCCGAAGAGTTGACTGGCATCGACCTCGTTCGCGAGCAGCTACGCGTCGCCATGGGCGAAAAGCTTAATGTCGTTCAGGAAGATATCGACTTTCGTGGGCATGTCATCCAGTTCCGTATTAATGCTGAAAATCCCTCACAAAACTTCGCCCCCTCACCTGGACGTTTAGAGTATTATTTGCCCCCAGGCGGGCCGCATGTTCGCGTTGATAGCGCTTGCTACAGCGGCTACCATATTCCACCCAATTATGACTCGATGATTGCTAAGCTTATTGTTACTGGCCGGGATCGTGAAGAAGCGATTCGTGTTGGCAAAAGAGCTTTGCGTGAGTTCCACATCGGTGGTGTGCATTCGACTATAGGTTTCCACCTTCATATGCTTGAGGATCCTAACTTCATTAGCGGTCAGTACGACCTAGCTTATGTGGATAGCCTTATAAGCGAAGGCGCCTCTTTTGACGGCGTCAAAAAAGAGCAGACCACTCCCAGCGAGCTGTAAGAATTTACCAGGCCTCTCTCCTCGCTGTGCTCGTTTCTTCCGCTTGGGTATTTCTTCTAACTAATCTTAACCGACGAAGTCGGGATACATGTAGCCACATGCGTGAGCGTGTGGAATAGATTTATCAGGAGATTGAGCTGTGTTAACGGTGACAGAACTCCCTGTCGCCGTATTCCTGGCTAATTATTTATCGGTACATATTACACGCTCACGCGTGTGGCTATATGCTATCCCGACTTCGTCGGTTAAAAATCACGGTAATTACCTCCATAGATCCATTAAGATCCACCTCTTCATAAAAAAACGTCAGACACTGGGCGAAACCCAGCATCTGACGGAGGTTGTCTATGGCTCTTAAAAACGTCAGACACTGGGCGAAACCCAGCATCTGACGGAGGTTGTCTATGGCTCTTTATTTTCTTTCCACTGGTGACTATATAACAAACATAATTAATTAATCAATTCTTTTGTTATTAAAATGACAAATTAATTCAATTATCTAGGTAATTGAATTAAAAAATACAGTAAATTAGTGTGAAAGAGTCAGTTTAGAAGTTCAGATCTGTTTGATCTGAGCGATAGTGCAGTTCAATTCCATCAGCAACCTCTTTGGGGTCGTCTGTGAAGCGCAGTAAGTGCAGATCTTCTTCGTAGATACAACCCATCTTAACGACTGTGTTACGAATCCAATCAAAGAGTCCCGCCCAGTAGCTGGTTCCCATGAGATAGATGGGGAATTTGCGAATTTTATTAGTCTGAATTAGGGTTAGGGCCTCGAAGAGTTCATCCATAGTGCCGAAGCCCCCTGGTAGGAAGACGAAGCCTTGTGCGTAGCGAATGAACATCACTTTGCGAACAAAGAAGTAGCGAAACTGTAGGCGATATCTAGGATCAATAAAAGCGTTTGAGGACTCCTCAAAAGGTAGATCGATGGCCAAGCCACAGGAGGCGCCCTTCATCGATTGTGCGCCTTTATTAGCCGCTTCCATAAGGCCGGGTCCGCCGCCGGTGATAATAGCGAATCCGCGCTGTGACACTTGCTGCGCGACTTCTATACCCATTTGGTAGTAGGGGTTGTCAGGAGGTAGCCGAGCTGAACCGAATATAGAGACAGAAGGCCCTAGGTTGGTCATAGTTTCAAAGCCATCGACAAATTCCGAAATGATACGGAAGACACGCCAGGCATCCTTGGCAAAGATATGTGGAACCTCTTCGGGCAGTGGAATCTTACTCATGCAACCAATCCTTGTGTTTCGGCACTATATGAAAAAATTAATTAGGTGAGAAGTTATACTGATCTTCTCCTGTTTTTCCGTGATATCCGCGAGTAAATTTGTTACGATAGCACCCTCTTCAGGAGGGATTCATGCGTTTGACGACTATCAGCAAACTAGTGGTTTTGCCCAACACCTTGTTTGGCTTGCCGTGGTTGGTGATTAACATTTGTTTGGCCTTCTTAGACCCATTGATGCCGGCCAAGCATTTGACCTTTGGTTTAGCTTTTTGGATTTTTCTTGCCTTTCTGTCTGCAAGGGTTGCGGGTATGAGTTTTAATCGACTAATTGATGTTGCTTACGACGCAAAAAATCCTCGGACCCAAGATCGCGGGTTGGTAACTGGCGAGCTAACCAAACAGCAGGTCCTTGGCCTAGCTTGGGGTGCTATTGGTGTTTTTTTTATAGCATGCGGCGCTATCAACAAAGTCTGCTTGCTATTGGCGCCCGTAGCGGTGGCCATTTTGTGGGGCTATTCATATCTAAAGCGAGTCACACCGTGGTACCACTTGATAATGGCTCTGAATCATGCATTGCTACCTATTTTTGTGTGGGCGGCATTGACAGGAGGGATTACCGTTGTAGCGGTCTATTTGGCACTGGCTGTTTTGATGCTAATTAGCTCGAACGATATCATTTACGGCATTCAAGACGTTGAGTTCGATCGGGAGCATGGCTTGCATAGTATGGCTACAGCTATTGGGCCACAGACATCTGTTTGGTTGGCACGTGCCTTTCAGGCGTTATTTATCACGCTTTTAGTAGACGTAGCTGCCCTTTTAGGCATGCCGTCAACGTTTTATTTCGGTATCGCATTCGTTTCTGTCATTCTCATTTGTCTAAATCTTCAGTTAGATATTTCAGACCCACGAACCATTAACCGTTACATGTTTTGCAACAATACTTGGACAGGTTTTGTTCTCATGGCGTTTACCCTTATGAGTGTATTATGAAGCAGATCATTGTTGGTATTTCAGGTGCCTCGGGCATAATTTTGGGTTGGCGCGCAGTGGATGTGCTAACATCTCTTGGGCATACTGTGCATCTTGTGTTGTCGCGCGCGGCTCTTGTAACCGCCAACGAAGAAATGGGTCCTGAGTATGCCAGCAGTGAGAAATTTCTTAATCAGTTGCCAATAGATCAACGTCAATTTGTAAAATTGCACAAGATTGGTGACTTTACGGCTCCAATTGCCAGTGGGTCCTATCCTGTCGATGGTATGCTCATTATTCCATGCAGTATGGCTACCTTAGCTGGTGTTGCTCTTGGAATGGCTGACAACCTGTTGCGTCGTGCTGCTGATGTGACGCTTAAAGAGCGTCGGCGTTTAGTGATCGTTCCAAGAGAAGCTCCACTTTCTGAAATTCATCTCGATAATATGGTTCGTATCACACGCATGGGGGCTATTATCATGCCTCCAGTGCCAGCGTGGTATACAAAACCGCAGTCATTGCGAGATATCGAAGATTTTATCGTCGGACGTTCGTTAGAGTTAATGGGCATAGATGCAAGCCTGTACCCCAAGTGGGGGGTAGAAGGGACACAAGAGACCATAGGGACGAAAGAGACGGTAGGGACATAACCTTTCTAAGTCCTGTCCCTATTGTCCCTTTCGTCCCTAAGGTCCCTTAACGAATCAAATGTAAGCTGCAGACCAACTATCCCGCGCCTTTTTAATGGCGATCCATTTAGTCCATCCGGATTTTGCTGGAAATTAAGCAGCGAAGATTGATTTAAGTAGGGCCCAAGACCTTTATGTGGTTGAAAATCTTCCGTCAATGAAAGGGGAGTTCGCACATTATGTGGGCAGGCATCCTGGCAAATATCGCATCCAAAGATATAGCCAGGATTTTTGCCTTGAAATTCGGCAGGAATCGCACCTTTTGATTCAATCAATAGATTTGAGAGGCATCGATTGGCATCGAGTTCATACGGTGAGACAAGCGCTTGCGTGGGGCAGGCATCGAGACATCGCGTGCAAGATCCACATCTGGCCAACCTTGGAGCTATCGTTTCACCAGGAAGCTCTACGGTGGTTAATAGACCCGATAGCAAAGTAAAAGTTCCGAAGCGACGGTGTATGAGTAGTGTGTTTTTGCCAAACCACCCCAAGCCAGCCTGTACTGCTAACGCTTTTTCCAGGATCGGTTTGGAGTCGCTGAAACCGCGAGCGATTTCTCGCTGACCCATCTTTTCTTCTAGCCAAGCAATGTACTTCTTTAGGCGGTTGCGGTGCACATTATGGTAGTCGCGTCCGCGAGCGTAAGAAGCGACAAGCCCCTGATCTGCGGAAAATGGAAGCTTTTCCTGCTTATAATAAGAGATGAAGATAATGGCGGATTTGGCTCCAGGCAAAAGGCGGTCTGGATAGCACCGCAGGTCATTTTCCATCCATTCAAGTTGAGCCTGATGGCCTTTTGCTATCCATTTTTGGTACGCACGGATGTCGTCTTCAGGTATTTGGGCTTTGGTGACACCAACGTCATCCCACCCTAAAGACAATGCTTTTTCACGCAGCTCTTCGAACGAGATGCTCATATGATATTATGGGTGTCTCTTTTGCAAGAGTGGGGTAATGAACTTTCCTACGCCGGACTTTGGGCGACCTTGATTGCCATTGGCTACTTCGTGCAGGTTTTCTACAGCAACGAAGGCTGAAGGATCTTCTCTATGTACTAACTCTTTCAAATCAGCAAGCTGGAGACGTTCGACGATGACGTATAGAATCTCCCGTTCATCGCCGGAATAGCCACCGCGGCCGTACATGATGGTTAGACCTAGCTCTAGTTCGTGAATGATCGCTTCTGTGATTTCTTTGGATTTAGAGGAAATAATGAGGACGGATTTTGTTTCATCCAGACCCACGATAACCGTATCCATCACCTTAATAGCTACCATGTACATGATAAGCGATAGCATTGGTGGATGCCAGTCTTGAAAGACTACGCCAGCCGCGCCAAAGATAAAGATGTTACAGAGCAAAACTGTCTGACCAACGGTTACACCGGTTCGCTTATTAATGATGATGCCGAGGATCTCGGTGCCATCTAAGCAACCACCGGAGCGAATGATGAGTCCTATGCCAAAGCCAAGCAGGGCTCCGCCGATCACAACAACTTCTAGCGATTCACCATGGAATTCAGCCGGCCATACATTCTCGAAAAACACCATGGCAATGGCAAATAAAAATACAGCGATGCACATGTGTATTAGCGAGGACTTACCAATGTAACGGTAGGCCAAAAATAGGAATGGCAGATTGAATATGAGAATAAACAGGGGAATAAGAGAGTTGCCAAACAGTTTGCCGCAGATCATGGCCACGCCGATAACGCCACCGTCGATAAGCTGATTGGGTATCAAAAACACCTGAATGGCAAAAGCAGCTAAGGCCGCGCCAATAAATATCCAGAGAAAGTAAACTAGCTCTGTAGCCAGGTTCTTCGGATGGTGATGCGTCGCTTGCATGTAACACCATTATGGGTGAGGGACAAGGGACGCGGGAGACGGGGCTTGAACCCGCAACTTCCGGCGTGACAGGCCGGTGCTCTAACCAATTGAACTACTCCCGCATGAGTGATGGGCGCAACAGGACTCGAACCTATGACCGCCTGTGTGTAAGACAGGAGCTCTACCAACTGAGCTATACGCCCTCAATTTCGCACATACTTTAACTGTGACGTGAATTTTCTCACAAGTGAAAAATATGCAATATCGGTATTCTTTTTTGGTATGAAGCAAATCACTATAATTATTTTCTTATTTCTTTGTTCTGGATGCTCCTCAAGGTCGCAAGAGGACTTTCAGCAAGAGGGACAGCGTATTGCAGTATTGCTTACGCATGAGCTACAGTCAATTCACACCAGAGAAGAATTGCTGCAAAGGTCTTCAAAGCTGAATCAGCTATTCGAAGAGCTAGTTGAAGTGGCTATAGCTGCTCGACAATATCGCCAGCAGCACCCGTGGGAAGAGCTGGTGGAATTAAAAAGGGAAGAGGAGCAGGTAAATGTGCGTCTTCAAGCGGAATTAGCTCGTGTCTGTCGGTTAGAAGGCGGACGCGAAGCTATCGAAAAATGCCAAGAGGCAAGTTTGATGCGTTTAGATGCTCACCAAAAAAGAGGTAAGGTTCTCTAATTACAGTTTAAAATGGCCCTCAAAGCCCTCTTTATGTTCTTTCAGATGGATATGGTCGGTTAGTTCGTGGACATGAATAGGTGCGGCGGTTACGTAGCCTTGGTTGAGCCAATGGATATCGCTTTCTTCATGCTCATCGAATTCTGCTAGGCGTGCTCCAAGCCAAAAGGTACCTTCTTCATCGTGACTGAAGGGGTCTTCGGCGATATGCTCTTTGCCCTGACGTGTCATCTTAATGCCACGGTAGGGGCCGAGGGAAGCTTTGGGGAAGTTGACATTAAGTAGCGTTCCCATAGGCAAGGGATGGCTCAGAACGCGCTCTATAATGGGTTTTAGCCATGGTTGGGCGGACTGGTAGTCGGGGACTTCGTAGTCGCCGGTAGAAAAAGCGATACCGGGGATATCGGTCATTAAACCTTCGATAACACCACCCACAGTGCCGCTATAGAGGACATTGCGTCCTGCATTGGAGCCGCGATTTATCCCTGCTACGACCAGAGTCGGGGTAGTTGTGAGAATTTTTCTTCGCGCTAGTTTAACGCAATCGGCAGGTGTTCCGGTGACGGACCAGGCTGGGGTATTATTATCCCATCGAACACGTTGTATACGTAGCGGAGATCGCGTGGTAATTGACATGCCGATGCTAGACTGTTCGCTAGCTGGTGCTACGATGGTAATTTCGAAATGTTCGTGAAGGGATTCCCACAGGTAGTGAAGTCCAGGAGCTTCGATGCCATCGTCGTTAGTTAGCAAAAGATGTGGTTTCATAGCGAATCCTAAGGATAATTAAAGGCAAAGACGCAGAGGCGCTAAGAAGGAACAGAGGTTCTTCGCGCCTCTGCGCCTTTGCGTTAAAATTCAAAAAATGTACTCGCCGGCGATATCGCGTCTATCATGGCCATCCAAAACGTGAAAGATGCGTAACTTTGCCAAAATAACGGGGGATAGCTGTCCCATGGGAATATAGACGATCTTCTTGCCAAATCTCTTAGCAAAGCTTTTTACGGCACTGCGTGGAGGTGTTGAGGCGACATAAACGACAACAGGCTTCACGGCATAATCGACAGCGGCGGTTAGTAAGACTTCTGCTTTGGTGCGGCAATCAGCGTAGTCGGGATCAGACCATACATCGAACATGCGGCGTGGCGGGTAGGACATCATAAACCCGCCATATTCACAGCGGCTGATTCCTGGGCCTACCACGTTCTGTGTGATGGGGGTGGCGTAGAAGGCCATGTCAGACTCCTGGCTGTGCTCTCCTAGCCATGTAGTGCGCCATGGGTACTTTTCGCCTTGTTGCGAGGCATCTTCGTCTCGATCTTCGTCAAACACAATGACTACAGAGCCGACACCGCCTGGAGGTTTGCCTTTGGTTTTGACATAAAGCGTGTGTTCATGCCAATGACGGATGGTTTCCCGTGTGTCGATGCCATCTTCAAGGCTAGTGGTAAATGGCACGGTGCGCGCTGATTCTTCGGAAAGCAGCTGGGTACCTTTCTTCTGCAAAAAGTCTCCGAAGCGTTCAACTACGACATCTTCAGGAGGGTAGGAACAGATGGAAAAGGGTCCTGGTGGCTTAAAGCGTATCTTAGAGCGGTCCTTGCGGCGCTGGCGAAACATTCCACCTTTACGACGTGGTTCGCGCATGTGAAAGCGAACGATTTTGCTATGTCCCCATACCTCTTCAATGGAAAGGTCTAGTTCGTTTAGGCTGTCGATGTTGTGAAGGTGAGGATAGGATGTTGCTAATTGCCATACTTCGTAAGCGTAGTTGTGGTCGACGCAACCTTTTGCGGAGGTTAGTAGTTGAAATAGGTCTGGCATCAAACGGCCATTTAGCAGCGCATAATTGCGGACAAACTTCATTAGGTTGCGCAAGTTATATCCGGGAAACTCGCATCCGGTTGCTTCTGTATAGGTCACAGAGGCATCTTTATATAATTGATAGATGAGCTTCTGACGGTCCGGGGGAAAGCTTGAATTCATCAAGGAACGCGCTTCTTCGTAAGCATGTGAGACAAAAGCGGGTTCCGCAAGAACGTCCCGGCAGGAGTCCTCAGTTAGGGTGCTGATTTCAACGACAGATCTGGCAACGTGCTCAAGGTTTGGGAAAGAGTCTTTTTTTGTCAGATGGAGAACATCTTCGACGTGATACATTCCGCCTACAAAAAGAACCTTGTCATAGGTTAGAGAGAGCTCTTTCAGTCGCCGAGCCATATAGAGTTCACGCTGCTGGTCTATTTGGCTCTTGGTAGGTTTTCCTAGCGCATGCCGATAAGCTTTGTAGTATGCTTCTAAACCAATACGATGTACGGCATAGGGGTCCGGAAAGTTCTCATGGATTTCTGGATAGTTGTCGACATCGAGGTCGATACAAAATGCTGCTATTTGCTTTTCTAGGGCGCTTCTTAGCGCTTCAAAGGCTCCATCGCACGGTTCGCTCATGTAGTACACGGGCTGGCGACGCTGGTCATAGGTGCATACAACGCTAATGTCGGGCAGTCTGGAAGCCGCATGTAGCAGCTGTAGCTGCATTGTTTCAGCGAGTTCTACTGCAACACAGTCGGGTTGTATCAGGTCAAAGGCTAGTTTTACCTGTGCGGTCATCTCCATGTTGTAATGGATGATTGGTACCGCATAGATATTATCTTGCTGCAGGTAAAAGACCGGAGCTTCTGGTCGCATAAGCTCCTTAAACCACGTGTGTTAGGGCTTCGTCACCCAGCGTCATTACGATCGCTTGGCGCAGAAGATTCTCGATATTACGTGGGTCGGTTGCTTGCAGGCTTTTTATGCGCTTAGCAGCATAGCGAGCGATGTTGATGCCGTCGCGAACGGTGTAGTTTTCATTGGCGATATGTGCCCTTTGAAGGAAGTTCACAACATAATCCATGATGTTTTCATCTACGAAAGGAAGATTTTCGCGTAATATGCGTCTTTCCTCCTCAGCTTCAGGGAAATCGAGGAAGATTTGTGGCTGTAAGCGGCTATGAATGTATTCAGGAATTTCGAAAGTGGAGGCGTCATCGTTCATGGTTACGCAGATGCGAAATTCGCTGTGAGCTTTGATTTTTAGGCCTGCGACGATGGAATCAATATATCGGCGAGTGTCTAGCAACGGAGCTAGGGAAGCCCATGACTTTTCGCTCATACGGTTTGCTTCATCAAGGATGCAAACTCCACCACGAATCATAGCTGTTACTAGCGCCGAGGCAACATAGCGGATCCCGCCAGATTCATCAATAACAGGAGTGATGAGTAGATCTTCAGGACGTGTGTCCATGGTGCATTGGAAGATATACACATCTTTGTTAAGCGTTTTAGCGGCAGCGTAGGCTAAGGTGGTTTTTCCTACGCCAGGTTTGCCGATTAAGCGCGGATTTAAGGGGATGTCATCTTTGTCAATAACGAGCCAGGAAGCAAGCAGTTGATCGAGCACATCCCGCTGGCCGATCCAGTGAAAGGAGAGCTCGTCCGGAAAACCGAGCGCGATCTCCACGCCCTGAATATTGATTCGGCTTTCATGTTCGTGCTTGGTTGGCTCTGTCATCTTAATATCCTTATTTTTGTGATTACCACTATAGCTCACCAGGCCATTACACAGGAATACACAATATTTGTGGAAGAGGTGGACGGAAATCGATTAGGTATACAGGTGCGAGGGAGGCATACGGGCGTCTAGCCAGGTTTGAATTTTGGCTAGGGCCACAGCATCATCACGGCCTTTTGGATCTTCATTTAAGAGGTATTGAAGGCGGAGCACGGGCCAATTAAAGACGTTCAGGTTTTTGTTATGTTCTATCCAGCTAAGAAAGGTATCAATGGGACATTGCTTTTCGCTGGCCAATGCATGGTATCCACTAAGATAACGGTGCATTCGGGCAGAAAAGAGGCTGGTTAACGCCTGTTTTTCTGCATAGGAAAGTTGTTCCTCTTCGTCATCGACATCTTGACGTGTCACATGTAGCAAGGACCTTTGAGTAATATCGTGGAAGACTTGGTAGACACAACCATATTCAGCCTTGATTACGTTGATGTGCAAGACTAGTTGACGAAACCACTCCACACTGGTAGGGCGACTCATTGCAAATAGTTGTGTATTATCCCCGTCTTCGACAGGAGGCTGAAAGCCAACCAGAGTTTCCCTGAAAGCTGTTGCCTCGAGGGGATTAGTTCGCATTAGTTCATCAAAACGCCAAAAGATCACTGCGGCAATATTGTTTCTGATTTTCGTTGATTTAAGTATTGCCGCTGTTAGGTGATGTTGTTGCTCAGGGCTAGCGTATTCGGGGTTCTTGTTGACGATTGGAAGCAGGGCACTAACTAGAATTTGGCAAATCTGAAGTTTTACCGGGTCCGAAGGCAAAAAAGGGAATTCAGAGGCAAAATTATGACTCAAAATGGCGGCTTGTACTCGTGGGAAGGCAGTTGTATCCACGTCGGAATCTTCTTCGTCACTGCCTTCTATATCTATATCGGAATCTATATCTGAAGAATATTCGGTAATCGGTGCAGGAGAGGCGACACGCGGGCGTTTAGTTGGGGTTTCTAAATTCAGTTCATCCCGATTTCGTTTTCGACTGATTCCAGGCGAGGACGCTGCAGTAGTTGGCGTGAAGAATTCAGGTTTGATTTTTATTCTATTGCTCCTACGGGGCTCTGTCTCAGATTGTGAAGTAGAGGTGGTGGTCGTTGTAGTAGTTGTGGAGTTATCTTCATCATCCAGCAGCCAATCGGGTGTTTGTGGCGTTTCTGCCCTGGGAGTCATGGGAGACGTCGTTAGTTTATTTAAGCAGGTTTCGACGCATTTTTGGATATCTCTGCAGAGGCTCTGGCTAGGTAGTGCGGCCTCTTGAATTGATGTAGCTAACTCTACCACTTCTGCTGGCGTCAAAACTCCGCCATTCGTTGGTCCTGCCACTGCGTTAGAAAGCTCGGTGATCAAGCGTGCTACGCGGTCATACCGTCGTTTTGGCGGGTTGATTTGTTTGGTTTCATTGATTGAGGTTGCAAACTGCTTAAAGGTTGCGCTGGTTTCGGGTAGTTCAGGGCTTGCTGGGGTTCCTGGGAAACTAACGTGGCGAGCTTCTGGTGTCGTGTGGCTTTCTGTGGAAGACGAAGAGGTGCTTGTGCTGGGAATCGTGTATAAAGTTCTTGGAGGCATCATCAGCATCCTCGGCATCAATGCCATCGTTTTTGACAACTTTGGCTGGGCCTGGGGATCATTTCCCACAGAAACGTTGTAGTTTTCCAAACATCTGGTAACGCAAGTTTGCAACTGTGTGTGGATATTCTTATCGGAATTAGAGGCTTTAATCAGATTTGCCAATTTGAGAAATTCGTGAGGTTGGAGAGTTTTAGTCTCCAACAGCGCGTCTTGCATTTGATTAAGGATAAATACTAATTTATCATACTGTTTGGTTTTTCCTTTTATATTACTAAATTCAACAATATGTGTGCGAACTGTGGAGTAAGCGGAGCTGAGGTTTTGAGTTTCCATAGAATCCTCACGAAAATTATATTAGATTTAGCTTATTTGCTTCTCTAAACCTTTCGGGCATTTCTTCTGCCTTACGGGTTCCTAAGCGCAGGCCTGCATTGGCTACATTACTACGTACATGTGGGTACATGCCTTCGATATCGTTTAGTAAGTCGTCTACCTGTTTGCGCATGGAGTTTTGACCAACTGGGCAGCGGCACATAATGCGGGCAAACCCTTGTTGTTCAGCGAATTTACGGACGTCAGCTTCTGCTATATAAATCATGGGTCGGAGGATTGTAACCCCGTAAGCATGCATGGTTATTTTGGGTAGCATACCCTCGAAAGATCCCTTATGAAAGAGATTCATCAGCACGGTTTGCGCATTGTCATCGCGGTGATGACCAAAGGCTATTGTATTGCAGCCAACCTCTTGAGCTGCTTGAAACAGCAGTCGTCGCCTTTCACGAGAGCAGCTGTAGCACTCGAGAGTGCTAATGTCTTGAAAAGCTTCCCTAAGGATAAAATTTACGCCTAGCTGGGAACAGACGTCCTGGAGATACGGAACGTTGACGCCAGCTCCGCAGCTAAAAGAGCCGCCAACGTGTATGGCGTGAATATCAAGAGGGGGAAATCCATGGCCGGAGATAGCCTTCAGCAGAAAAAGCAAGGTCATGCTGTCCTTGCCACCGCTTAGAGCTATAGCTACCTTGGAAACGTTCTCCAGCATGGCATGGTCATGCAGGGCTTTGCGAAGGGTGCTTTCGAGGCGGCGCCCCAATGGAGGCCAAGGGGGTTGGGGGATGCGTGATTGCATTGTAGTCGCAGCTTTTTCTTTATTAAAATAGAAGAATAGGCTATTATATTTTCTTACTCAAGTAAAAAAGCTTTTAGCAATGGAATTGACACTATATGGCTAACAAAATTGGTAGAAATGATGCTTGTCCTTGTGGGTCAGGCAAAAAATATAAACAGTGCTGTTTGAAAAATCAAAAACCTAAGCCCTTGGGCCAGCGTCGCTTTAAAGCTACGGTCTTGAAGCAACCACCTAAGGCAGAAGCTTCTTCAGAAGTAGCAATCGAAGAGGGTCCAGATCTTATCGCTCGCATTCATTCCCCCGAAACAAAGCCTTCTGAGTAGTAAATCTACGTTTATTTGTTCTCAGCATTATTGCGCTGAGAACAAATAATCTTCTTGAGCAAGTTGTTAGTTTAAACAGTCTCCGCTAAAGTATTTAATATCTGTTCATGGTATAATAAATAAAAACGCTGTAGCAATTATTGTCGCTTTACACATTTTATATGGGGTTTGGCATGCTATTTCGCTTTATTCCCCTTGAACAGCGTTTGCTGTTTGATGCAAGTGTAGCTGCTGTTGTGGCGGATGGAGCCTCACAGACGCACGCTGATGCTGGAGTCCAAGCTGCCTTAGCTGATGCGGTCCATGCTAATGCCGATCCGTCGGCTCCACAACAAAATGCAGAACCTAATGAAGCTCAGTCTGCCATGGCGGCTCCGCCGCCTGCTTCTGCCTCTGGGATTTCAGATAGTCACGCTGCCAGCGTTAATGTGCTAGTGGTTTCTTCGCAGATTCCCCAATTACAAGACTTTATTGCTGCTGTTTCGCCGGACACCCTTATTGTGTTGTATAACGAGCAGACCTCGACGCTAGATGACATTGGTAAAGGAATAGAAACAGCACTGAATGGTCGCATTGCCGACAGCATAGGGTTTGCGAGTCACGGTCAAGAAGGCGAATTCGTTCTGACAGCAGGTGTGGCAGTCACCAAAGACTCATTATCAAGCGATCCAGCCTTGCAAAATTTTTGGAAGGATATTGGTGGCATGATTCGTTCAGGAGGACGGGTCGACTTTCTATCTTGCGATTTTGCTAAGGGAGATACTACCGCGCTACGGACATTAGACGATTTGTTGGATGACAGTGCTAGTGGCCGAAGCATTACAGTGGCAGGCTCGGTTGATATGACGGGTAGTGCTAAAGCTGGTGCCAACTGGCAGTTGGAATATGGCGGAGTCGCTGCTGATCAAGTTTATTTTAATGAATTTCGCCTAGCTTCGTGGGACGGTATTTTAGATGGGTTAATAAATATTTTTCCGGGTGGGTCATCAAATCCCTCTAACTTTACGGCGGTGGGCTCTACGCTTTTTTTCTCAGCTTCGGGATCTACAGGCACGGAGTTATATTCCTTTAACGGCACTACAGCATCTCTGGTAAAGGATATTCTGCCCGGAGCTAGCAATTCCAATCCTCACAATTTCTTTAATTTCAATGGTGTGCTCTTATTCACAGCAACTGATAGCACTGGCCTTGGTTTATATAGAAGCAATGGTACTTCAGCTGGAACCATCGCAGTTGCTGGGGGATTGGGCCTCGATGCTCAAGGGTTTGTTCAGATCGGTACTACGGTTTATTTTACCTCAGTAGATCGAGAGAATATTTATAGCTACAATGGCACCACGCTATCCGTTGTAGCTAGTTCGACCCCTTATGAATTAATTTCGGAAATGGCTGCGTTCAATAATCAGGTCTATTTTAGTGCTCGATTTGGTACCCATGGGGTAGCAGCGGATGATGGCCAAGAACTCTATAGTTACAACCCCGGCAGCGGGGCAGTTTCGCAAGTAGCCGATATTTATACCGGTGGGCCCGCAGCGACTCCAAACAGTAGCAGCCCAAGTGACCTATTTGTTTTTACTAATGACACAGCAATCACCTCGGACGATGTTCTTTATTTTGCAGCTGGAGACGGTGATGGCATCGAACCGTGGAGACTTACAGCTGCTGGTTCTATTTCTACCGTTGGAGATTTAAATAACGGATCGGCATCAAGCAATCCCTTTGACTTTACAGTTTTGAACAACAAGGTCTACTTCATTGCCACTGCGCTCGGCCAAGGTACAGTTGTATTTGAGACGGATGGTTCCTCCGTGAATCTGATCCGCAAGGTTCTCTCGGCAGGAGCTAGTGAACTTACTGCAGTCGGTGATTTTTTGTTTATGGAGCAGAGCGATTCAAGGGGATCAGAATTATGGAAAACAACCGATAACCCAATTCTACAAGACATCGTCAAGGACATCTTTCCGGGAAATAATTCTTCAAATCCCCAAAGTTTGGTTGCTATAGGTGATAAACTATACTTTACAGCTATTGGAAGTGGAACCTCTAGACAGGTTTGGGTTAGTAATGGAACCGATGCTAGCACTGTAGTTTTTGCGACTCCGAATGGTGGGGGTTCTTCAAACCCGCTTTCTCTCACAGCGTTTGGCAATCAAATCGTTTTCTCTGCCACTGACGGCATAAACGGTCAGGAATTTTGGTTCTATACCACTACTCCTAACAACTCAGCACCTACAGCTATTGACCACACTTATTTGACAGGACAAGGCTTAGGCCTCTCTGTAAATGCTGCTGATGGTTTAGCCTCAGGCGGCACAGACACTCAAAGCGTGAGTTTGCAGGCTGAATTGCTAAGTGACCCGGCCAACGGTGTTGTTGCTATAAGGAGCGATGGATCATTTTTCTACTACCCCAATCCTTCATTTGTAAACGGAACAGATTCATTTACCTACAGATTAAATGATGGAATTTTGAACAGCGCGATCCATACAGTATTTGTTGACGTAGTGCCATTTACGAACGCGGCAATAGTCACGCAGAAGTACGCTAACAACTTTGAGGGATCACCTTCATTCGTTGGGTGGTCTTCAACTACCAATCCAGGAGCAGCAGCAAGTGCTGCCGGTAATATCGACGTGTCTCAAGACATATCACCAACATATAGCGAGCAGTTTTTTGGATATTTTGGGAATCAAACACTTGCGCTGACGGTAGGTGGTATCACGGAAGCACATAATGCTATTATGGTGAGCTTTGATCTGATCCTACAAGCTTCGTGGGAGGGTTCTGGCAGTCCTCCCTATGGTTATGGAGGTCCAGATCGGTTCCTGTTTTTTGGTGACTCGGCACCTGTTTTAGACGCTACCTTCACTAATGCAGTTTCGGGCGCTGCAGTTGGAACACAGAGTTTTCCAGACAACTATCCAGCAGTCAACAATGCTAATTCAGGTGCGGACCCGGCTAGTCTGGGACGCTTAGGATGGACTGTGAATGATATCAACACAACTTTTATGGATGTCACTTATCATTTAACCTATATCATTCCTTTTACAGGCAGTACCTTTGTTTCTCGTTTCCAAGGGAATGTAACACAAACAACCCCTGAAAATCCTAGCGCTATTACTGGTGAGCATTGGGCACTAGATAATATCGTAATTAGCAGTGTGCTTTATGCAACGGATATTTCCACTTCTGTGGCTTTTGATTCGACCTCGTATTCTAATGTGGGGGCTGCATCTGACTTTAGTGTTACCTTTAACAACGAGGGGCCTTCCAATTCATTAGGTTTTTCAGCTGCCCTGACAACGCCATTTACCAACGTCACGCTTGTTTCTCCGCCTGCTGGAGTAACATATGCTGCGGGTGTAATCACAGTTGCCTCTATGGAGGTATTGGAATCTATTACGCTAAACTTTACTGCTGATGTTCCTTCCAACTATGCAAGTAATTCTGCAAGCGTAACGGTGGAGGTGATTAGCGTGGCCGGTAATCAGGTGGATCCTGATAGCACCCCAAATAATCACAACCCCGCGGAAGATGATCAGGCTACGGTAACGAAAGAGATTAACCGTGCCCCTACAGATATATTGCTTTCAAATAATACAGTAGCGGAAAACTCCACAAATGGACTGTTTGTAGGTACACTGTCGGATATCGATCCAAACAGCCCAGATGCTGCAACGTATGTGTTAAACAACAGTGCTGGAGGCCGTTTTCAGATTTTGAACGGTAACGAAATTTATGTGCTAGACGGAAGTCTGTTAAATTTCGAGTTGAATACCTCACATACTATCAACGTGACTGTCACAGATCGTTCAGGGTCAGGGCTGTCATTTACCAAGAATCTTGTCATCAATGTGACCGATGTTAACGAAGCTCCAACAGCGGTTAACGATAGTTATACGGTGCTTGAAGACGGCGTGCTCACGGTAGCATCCCTGGGAGTCAAATCTAACGACTCCGACCCAGACGCAGGGCATACCCAAGCTTCGTTACAGGCCTACATTGATAACATAAGCCCAGCTCATGGCAGTGTTTCTTTAAATATCAATGGATCATTTGTATATACCCCTTTTGCAAACTACTTTGGTTCCGACTCCTTCACATATGTTTTGCTGGATCCAGCAGGACTTTATAGCAATATCGCCACCGTAAACATTACGGTAACCGCGGTTAATGATGCACCGGACTTTGTTTTGGCTAGCGCGCCAACGGTCCTAGAAGACTCTGGAAGCCACTCCGTAAACCTCATTTCCGGCGAAACCTATGGGCCTTTAGAAATACAAAACTGGGCATCCCGCACATTTTCATTCACCAATGGTGGCCTATTTAGCAGTGGCCCATTAATCGATTTTAACACAGGTGTCTTAACTTACACTGCTGCAGCTAACCAGTTCGGCACGTCAACAGTTACTGTCACCTACCACGACGATGGAGGCACTGCCGATGGCGGAGTTGATACCACAACCAAAACCTTCACTATCACGGTTGATCCAGTTAACGATGCACCTGACTTTGTGCTAGCGAGCGCGCCAACGGTCCTAGAAGACTCTGGAAGTCACTCAGTAAATCTGATTTCCGGTGAAACCTATGGGCCTTCGGAAACACAAAGCTGGTTGTCGCGAACATTCTCGTTTACCAATTCTGGACTATTTAGCAGTGGCCCTTCGATTGACTTTAACACAGGTGTCTTGACTTACACTGCTACAGCTAACCAGTCGGGCACTTCTATTGTGACCGTTACCTACCAGGACGATGGAGGCACTGCCGATGGCGGATTTGATACAACCACTAAAACCTTCACCATCACGGTTGACCCAGTTAACGACGCACCAGATTTTGTGCTAGCGAGCGTGCCTGCAGTCTTAGAAGACTCTGGCAACCAGGCCGTCAATTTGATATCC
>JAUXSF010000004.1 GCA_030679955.1 Chlamydiales bacterium
CAGGAAGTATACCTAGGGAGTTAACTGACGAGCTATCCCCTCCCCCTAGGGGGAGGGGATAGCTCCAAACCCAAACCCACTAATTCAAGAGCTCGGACATTTTAAGTGGTGAAAACTGTCTAGACAATGGGGGCAACCATAGTCCATAAGGTCCATATCGTCCACTAAGTCCACTTCGTCCAAAAAAAATCCATTATCTTTCCTAAATAATCCTTTGCCATTATAGTTCACTGCTCACGCACGCAATGGGGTATGTAGATGAATCGGTCGAAAATTTTACTCTGCATTACAACGCTTGTATGCGTCTCATGTTTGCCTTTACATGCCGCATCGCCAAAAGATGCACAGGCGTTACATGTACGACGTATCATTGAGTTATGGAAAGCGCAAGAGTTCGACGTTGCGCAGCGACAGATACACGAGTTTTTGAAGGAGCATCCTGACAGTCCTTATTTAGACCGTTTGATGGTTATTGCAGGTGACTACGAATGGCGTCTTGGGCATTACGCAGAGGCCTTATCTTATTATGACAAGATTCAGTCACAAGAGTTTTTAGACAGTTCCTTTGACCATCGTATAGACAGTTTGTACCATGCTGGGCAATATGAGCGCCTTGTAGGCGCCTTACAGGATCGTCTGCCAGCGGCTATCACCAACGATTCGCAGGCTGTACGCGCTTTTCAGTTCGCCGAAGGGCTAGCACAGCTAGGCAGGCATCAAGAGGCTTTGAAGTATTACGAAAGTGTTAAAGAAACAAAACTAGCAACGCATGCTAAACTTGGCATGGCGGGCAGCTATGTAACGCTGGAACAGCCTATACAGGCCGTTCCCTTATTCTTAGAATTAGCTGATATGCTGCCAGAAAAGCGCGAGGCTCTACTGCTGCGAGCGGCACAACTACAAATGGGTTATGACCCTGCTGCAGCTTCTAATACCTTAGCTCTTCTGCGCGGTCAGCAGTCCTCTGCCGGTGCCTTCAGCCAGTTGTTTCTACTATTTCAAGCTAACAATCACGAAGAAATATGGAACTTTCGGGAACAGTTCAAACTCTCTGTTCCGTCCTCCCAACAACCTATGTTAGATTTCTTCATCGGTCGCAGTGCCTTCGCCACAGGTCATTATCAAGAGGCTATTAACTATTTGCTGCCGCTCTTAACACTTAAAACGGATGACACCGATTCCACTAACGAGAAGATTTTGCTAACGACATTGATAGTAAGTGCGCAGCAGTTAAAAAAAGCTGACTTGGCGCGGCAATGGCTTGGTAGCTATGAAAAAAGCTTTCCAAAAGATCCTACGCTAGGTCGCTTATGGTTGGCACAAGCGCAACTGCTTGCTAGCCTAGACAGTCACCCCAAGGCAATGGAATATTTGGATAGGGTCCTGGCACATCCTGTCTCGGCAAACGATCGCGAATCAGCTGCTTATTTACGTGTCACCATGTTGTATGATCAAGGACGCTGGAAGGAATGCCATGAGCGAGCTCGAGAGTTTGTCGTCATTTATCCTAATGGGGAGTACCTGAGCTGGGTTAAGAAGGCGATGGCTCGTGCTACATCTGCACAGCTTGAAACTGGTACAATGGCGACTGAAGAGCGTAACCTGCTGCAGAGTCGGTTTGTGACAGAAATACAGGAGCTTTTAAAACAGGAACGGCTGCTGACGGCGCAGGAAAAAGGTACTTATTTACTACAGCTAGCCAAAGTTCAATATGCACGTCAGAATTATCAGGATGCCATTGTAACCGCTTCAGAATTCATCCAAAGTTTTCCACGCGATAAGCAAATGCACAAAGCCTATCTTGTGATGGCGTATGCCTCCTATGAGCAGGAGGACTATGCTACTTTTGTAGCTTATGCAGAGAAAGCTCTATCGTTGCGTCCTGATATGACTGAGGCTGACGGTGTGCGCCTCAACCTTTTCACAGCATACCTGAAACTTGCATCTGCTAATGGCGATGCCATTGACGGCGATGCAGAGAACGTTGTTCATGCTGCTAATCACCTTTATGGCGTATATGCGGACGGTAAAACCACTCTAAAGCCTGAGCATTTAGTTTGGTTAGCCAGGTACTACTACGTAAACGTTCGCAGGGATGAGGATGAGCTTCAGATCGAGCCTCTCCACTCATCTAAAAGGCGCGAACAAGCGGAACGGTCTTTGAAGATCCTGTTAGCTGCAAATGCTGCGGGTGACCTTAACAAGTTAGACGATATCGTGATGTTAAGTCACCTCTATGGCTGGCTAGGCTTAATAAATGAACGTCAAGCATTGCTCACAGAGGCTCTAAAGCAGTCCTGGCCTAATGATTCTAAAAGCCGAAAACAGCGGCAGCAAATGCACTTGGCGCTTGCACAGCTTAATCTGGACGCTGGAAAAAATAGCGTTGCCATGGATCTGTGCGTTGGCTTAACCAATCAAGCTGATTGTGATCCGTATGTACGCGATGTCGCGCATTTACAGTTGGCGCGCGTTCGCATTAAAAGCGGTGATGTGGAACAGGTTCTTGGCGATTTACAGACTTTGCAATCACGTCGACTCTTGGCCCATGAACCCGTTCACTTAGAAGCTGCCTGGGAAAGAGCTCATGTTGCAGCACAGGTAGCCCCAGATCCTTCCTATGATGAAAAGCTCCTGGCGCTCTTGCGCCAAGCAAAGCGAGACATCGTTGCTCAAGACGACATCGTGTCACAAGACTATCACATAAGCCGAGAAAGCAATGTCAGCAAAGACAGGGTCTATCAAGCTTATCTCATGCTATTTGATGCGCGAATAGCACAGGTTGAAGGAAGACTTGCCGGTGAGCGAAAGCGTGTATCAGATCAGCGTAGCAAGGAGCAGGTAGCTAAAACACTATACGGCACCCTAACAGAAGGCAACTTTGCTGTTTCTAAGTTCCTTGTTGCACAGGCTAAAGAAGGACTGAAACAAATACCATAACATGATGAAAAAGACTTCACCCACCACTTCCAATTCCTGGTTGCTACCTTCAGTGCTTGTAGCTGCTGTTGCGCTGCACTTGATGTTCTTCTTTGCTCTAAATGACATGCCTCTATTCTCCGGCACCAGTAGGCCATGGAGTCTTTCTGAGAAGAATCCCGAAGGAACATCCAGTCCAGTCGAGGTGGCTAAGAAGAATATTCAGCTGGCAAAAGTGTTTAAGCATATCATCGCAGAAGCATCAGGAGGGCAGACCGCCTCTCTTCCAACCGCTCTAGAAACTCTTCCTGCAAGCTTAGAGTCATTATCAGTCGACTGGACAGACTCTCCTGATGACCATGCAACGCTACAGTCAGAACTTCATATCGACAGAGAAGATTTCCTCTCAGCTCCCTTAGCTATTGACCTCGTGATCCCTAACAATAAAACGGTTGTGGATGATGTTATTCTGGCATCAGAGGCACTGTTGGGCGATGTCGAGCTTCTGACGATGGACCTTTATGAGCCTGATGGAGCACGAGTGGGTCAGATAGACCTTGCTTCGCTACAAGGCAACTCTATGGATAGCCGTTCGGGTATGCGTCAGCATGGCTTGATGGACGATGATCGCTCTGCATCGCCAGTATTAGCGGGTTCTAACGAACTAAGTGGCTTCGACCAGTTGCTACAACAACAAATTGCCAGAGAGCACAAAACACTCACCGGACAACTGGATCAGAGACCTGCTACCAATGAACTTTCCTCGATGTCAAAACGTGATAGCACTGGAGATCGCGCTTTAGCGGGCGCGGAGGCTGCTGGACATATTGCAGGCAGTAGCGATTTCTCGGTAGCTTTAGAATATGCTCCTAAGCCAAATGGAGAGGGTTTTTTGTTTCGGCTTACCCTGAAACCTAAGCCTGGTGTCGAGTTTAAGACGATCAAACACAACGTCTTCTTTCTTGTTGACCGTTCACACTCCATCGATAAGAACCGCTATCAAGAAACCAAAAATGCGGTAGCTGATGCTTTAGACATCTTGCGAGAGTCGGATACTTTTAACATCCATGTCTTCGACAGCAATGTTGTCTCATTTTCAGCACAAAATGTTCCGGCAACAGCGCGTAACAAAGCGACGGCGAGAGAGTTTTTAGCAGCACAACCTTATGGCGGCCTTTTTGCTTCCACCGATCTGTACGGGTCTTTAGGGAATATCATTCCGGCCGAGGTGGGTCCTCAAGAGCTAAATACCGCCATTTTGTTGTCGGACGGTGAAACATCACTTAGCAAAGATAGGCAGAGGCAGCACATTGCTGCTTGGACATCTCAAAACGGCGGCAAAGTAGATTTGTACAGCCTCGCCGTTGGTAAAGGTAACAATTTGCCTCTTCTCGATCTGTTAACCAGCCTTAACAAAGGTCAATTGGTGTACGTGCCAGCTTTGGGGCAGTTGCAGAATGGTATGTCAGACCTGTTTATATCCCTACAGAACCCCATCGGCAAAGAAATAGTTAGCAATGCCGTTCCTTTATCGGAGAATACGGTCGTCAACCTATATCCTAGGCAGGAACGCCTTCCCAACTTGTATAAGGACTGTCCTTACGTCCTGTACGGTAGTTGCAGCCAAACAGATGATTTCTATTTGTTTCTGCAAGGCAAATACTACGACCGGTTTTTGGATATCCAACAGCTTGTGAGCTTTCGTGAGGGCAAGGAGATCCCTGCCATCGATCTAGAGCGCCATTGGGCGATCATTCAAGCCTATGAGCTGTATGATTCCTACCTAGAAAAGGGCAATCATAGTAATATCAATGCTGCTCGGCGTCTTTTAGCCCCATTTGGAATCCCGGTAGCTTTTCAATAGTCATGCGAATTATAGCTGGACAGTTTCGTCAAAGAGCTTTGGTAGCCCCTAAAGGTGCTGCCACTAGGCCTACCTCCTCTGTCGTCAGAGAGGCGTTATTTAACATTTGCCAAGGGTATATTGAAGATGCCGATTTTCTCGACCTCTATGGGGGCAGCGGTGCCATGGGGCTCGAAGCCCTAAGTCGTGGTGCACGCTCTGCAACCTTTGTCGAAAATGACTCTCATGCCATTAAAGCTTTACGCCAAAATATCGAAACCTTAGGTGTTAAGGGTCGTGCCATTCTTCTGCCAGGGAGTGTTGGCACTGTGATGAATCAGCTGCATCGCATGGGCAAGCGCTATCATATCATTTACGCTGACCCTCCTTATGATGCACATAGTGCCGTTAAAGACCTGCTAGTATACTTGGAAAGTAAGAGCCTTTTAGAGGTTGGTGGAGATCTATTTATCGAAGAATCTCTTAAAGCTCCCGATCCTCAGGTTGATCTTTCTAAGTTGATGCTTAAAAGCCACCGCAACTATGGCAAAAGCCGCTTAAGTCATTATGTTGAGGTTCAAGAATGAATAAGGCTCTAGTTTCCGGAACGTTTGATCCGCCTACCTTAGGTCATTTGGACATCATTGAACGCGCCGCTAAACTAACGCCGCAGCTGATCGTTGGCGTTGCCGCAAATAGCGAGAAGAACACGTTATTTTCTTTAGATGAACGCCTAGAGATGCTGCGACAAACGACGTCTCATCTCAATAACGTCTCCGTGGTACAGATCGATGGCCTTGTGGCTGATTTTGTACAAAAGCAAGGCATTGATTGCATTGTGCGCGGTCTGCGCTCCTGCTCTGACGAGAACGAATTTCGCATGGCTCTAGCGAACCGTCAAATGTCGGGTGTTGAGACTTTGTTTCTTGTTGCTAGCCCTCAGTTAACACATCTTAGTTCCTCACTAATTAGGGAAATAGCTGCTTCGGGTCATCACCTAGAGGCCTTTGTTCCTTCCTCATTGATCCACTGCATTTACCAAAAAATATCCAAGTAAGCCTTTCCTCATTCTGCCTACCATTGTTATGTTCTAATTTTTAACAAAGATATGCAGGATCGCTGCGCGGCAGGATAGGCAGGATATTGGGAATGAAGATTAATCGTTGAAGAGGTTTTTGAACTTATCTTGTCCAGTAGGCTTGGGAATACTATCGCTGCTACCGAATAGCTTTTCTTCTGCCGAACTTAGATCAGAGGTTTTGACCGGAGCTTCTCCCTTGGGATTGAACTCTTCGCACAAGTTAAATTTCTCCCGATCAGCAATCAGCTCTGTACCAGGTATCAGACAGTCGTTTGGCTTCCCAGGACAATAGTTTTTGCAGTTGCGGCAGACATGAAGCCACGCATGACATTTGTCACACGTAGCTTTAAAAGGGATTCGAGTTGTAAAGTCAGGTAAGTCAGTTCCGCACGACCAACAATGCATAGTATTTAACCATCTTTCAATGCATCAGGAATCGGAAATGTCTTTTTACTGCCAGGCTTCATCTGATCCTCGACATACACTTGAAAGACTTTTGGCGATCCATCTTCGTAGTACTTGTTGAATCTTCCGTGTCTCTTGCCTTTAGCGTAGGCTGCCTCAAAGATTAGCACGCCCTCAGGAGTCCAGGTGCGGCTTGGGCCATCTAATTGCCCACGACGGTAGGTATTCAGCCCGATCAAGCTTGCATCTTCAGAGTAAATTTTCTCCTCGCCTTCTTTTAGGTCGTCGACAAAAGAGCATTCGCGCTGAACCTGTCCCGACGGGAAGTATTCGTAGGACGGGCCATGTTTAATATCATTAACGAAAGTAGCCATCAGAACGGTAGCGCCACTGTTGTTATAGATTGCTGCGGGACCCTCTTTTTTACCTTTACGATACTGCGTAGAGGATACCTTTTTCCCCTGTCGGTCATAGCCACGAGCTTCACCATCGTATTTGCCCTCGCTGTAGTTGGCTTCAAGGGACTTAATTCGCTGTCCTTGATCGTCCTCAGGATAGAATAGTTGGTAGGCGCCGTGCAAACGGTTGTTCTTATAATTCGCTATGACAACTTCGCCGGTGGCCTTTCTTTCGTAATGCCTTCCCTCTACCTTGCCAGCGATATATTCTGTTTGTTGCAAAACTTGGCCATTAGGAGCCCACAACTCTTTCAGGCCATTTAAGGCACCCTTTTTATAGGAAATGGAGGCTTGCTTAGCACCATCGTAGTAGTATGTGCGCAATGGACCGTCGTGCTCTCCGTTAACGTAGTGTAGAACTCGCGCTACTTGTTGTTCGCGTCCTGGTATGGTTGGGAAGTATACACGCCATTCTCCATTAACAAGCCCGGCGTGGTAGCTGCCTTTAGTTTTGATAGCGCCATCATCGTACCATTCTGTCCAGTCACCTTCTAGAAGGCCACCGACATAGTTCGCTTCTTTTTGTTTCTGCCCGTTTTCGTAGAAGAAAGTTTCCGTTCCATCAGGCTTTCCGTCAACATAGCTAACCTGGTGTTTGAGCTGTTTGGAGGGATACCACTCTTGCAAAGTACCCACAGGTGTTCCGTTCTCATAGACTGCAGAGAACAGCAATGTTGCATTTGCTGCCCACTCTTTCCAGGGACCATTGGGGGTCCCTTTGTCAAAGTTTGCCTGACGCTTCATGCTGCCGTCTGGGTACCATTCCTCAATCTGGCCATCGTATTCACCTTCAGCTAGCGAAATGGATGCTATCAGCTGGCCATCAGAGTTCCATTCTTGGTATAGCCCATGACGTTTCCCTCGTACATACTCGGCGCGCTTCTTTGGCGCTCCTTGTGAGAAGTAATCCTCTTGAACACCATCAAATTCGCCGCGAACATAGTTATAGTGGTGCTTGAGCTGACCCGAACGATAGTACTCCACGAAATTGCCATCGATCGCGCCGTTTACGACTCGATATTGAGACTTCTTGCTACCGTCGGAATATGATTCTACAATAGGTTGTATAAGGCTTCCTTGCCTGTCGTATCTGGCAAGATATACAGTTTTACCTGTTTCCGCATCTTTGCGATAATGATCGCCAACAGGTGTGCCCTGAATGTATTCGCCTTGACCGACTAACGCCCCAGCTTCATCAAAATGGGACTCACGACCAACCTTATAGCCATTCGCGTAGTGCTGGCGAAAGCTCTCCTGTCCGTTAGGATGATAGCGAACCAGAGGTCCATGTGGCTGGCCAGATCGGAAGGATTGAACCTCCACGATTTTGTGATCTTCGTTATAGCTAGTTAGCGCTGGCACATCTCCATGATCGCTGAGAAGGCCTTGGCTATAGAACTTTCTACTCTTGACCCCTTCAGGATCATACCACTCTAAGACTTCGCCCTCGACGATACCATTGACATAGTCCATTGTCAGAGCCTTTCGCTCTTTACCGTGATAGCGAGTTAACGTGCCGTCTAAGTGACCATTAACATAGCTACCCTCCGCAGCAATACCGCCGTTGACATCATACTCTCGAAATTTGCCAGAGAGTTTACCATGATCGTAGTAAACTAGACTCTGCGTGGCGCCGCTAGGGTAGTAGGTTTGAAACGGGCCGCTTAGTTCTCCTTCTACATATGTTGCGATGGAGGCAGGGACGCCATTCGGGAAGTAATTGACTGCATGCCCACTAGGTACGACAGTTGTTCCCCAAGCAATAGCAGAAGGGTGATCTTTTGGCACCACGATCACATCGACTTCTTCTTGCAAGCCTCCAGCTTCATTGAAGGATACCCATTGAATTGGCGTGTCTGTTGGGGCATCTGTATCGGGGGCGTAAAATAGAATCTCTTTCGGCAAGCCTGTAGCATAAGTCGAAAGCGTTTTTGTTACCCAGTTAGGTTGCCGATTTTTAAGAACTCCCGGGGGTAAAGGACCATCATTGGCCGCTTGTAGGGAGGTGAATAGCAAAGCACTAATGGTTAGAAAAGACGTCAGCTTACGCAACATTGCAAAACCTACGTTATTGAAAATTAATGATCTTTATGACCTAGCATAATAGCTCATCCAAACATATAGAGAAAGGGGTAAAGCCTAGATAGAGACCTTCATAGCATGGACATTTCAGATTCTCTTGATGTCGTCAAAAGGAACATTTTTACAGGATAGGCAGGATGGGAACTGATTGTTAGTCTTGTGCACTTTGTAAAAGATCAATTTTATATTTTTTTTCCCAAAAATCCTGCCCATCCTGCCGCGTAGCGATCATGCCTATCCTGTTAAGTCCCCATTTTTTTTAATATTTGTTGGTTGATAGCCTGATGCGTATGCTCGGATCATAAAGAAACTTTTGAGTTTTCGATTGTAAATTAAAGTTTTTTTATGCATAACCTTTCGCTTTGTGCATTTTACAAGAGCCACGGTATGCCTTTTGGTAAGCTTGCAGTGCTAGTAGCTATGCTAGCGATTAACACTGCAGATTTAAGCGCAGATTCTTACCTCCCTCTAGCTGAAGTTGCGGGTGATCCCTCCGCCATTGTCGCTGGTTGTGTCAATGTCATTTCCGGAACCTTTTGCGATAGCGAATTGGATCTGTTAATACCTGGTGCCGAGGATGTTACGTTTCAACGCTTTTATTCCTCCGCTGACTGGCAAGGTGGCTGTCTAAGCGATGGCTGGAACCATAATTATCCCCACGATGGCGGATTTATGGCTTGGGAGAACAAGAAATACTATGTGGTGTTACCCGACGCATCAGGGGGAATGCTGAATTACAACAGCTTTGCCAAATGGAATATAGATCAGGCCAACGTCAAACCTCCCGATAGCGGCACACAATTCGGCCTTTTCAACATTGCCAAAGACGATGGAATCACCAACACTTCTGGCGAAGAAATCAGTGGTAGCACGCATCTCAAAAATCAGATCGTTAAGTATTACCCAAATCGTACCGAAGTTATTCTTGGCAATGGCGGAAAGCGCGTTTTTGCCCGGACGCATACCGGCCACTTTCTACCGCACAACTATCGTCTTTATAAAGAAGTGCGTCCCAATGGCAATCTTGTTAGCTACGAATATTCTGGCAATGATCTTAAAAAAATTCTTGTGACTGATAGCACTGGGGCTAGACAGTATGGTTGGGTAGACATAGGACCCATGCAGTTCAATGGAGAGAGGCATCAACGCGTAATTACCAGTAGCGATGGACGAAAGATAACGTATGAGATGCATAACTCTAAGCATAAATCTGAACGCTCTAAGGAAACCAAACGCTATGTTTACCGTGTAACAAGACCCGATGCACCCCAACAAACTTATAACTACTGTCCAGCTAACCGCGATGGTAACGAAAAAGTTATCCAAAAACTCCTTCCTCAGGGCAGGTATCGGACTATCGAATACTACCGAGAGGGGAATAACGACGTCGATGGGCGAAGTGTTTTCGTGCGAAAGTGGGAAAATGAAGATCGAAATCACGTTGAGTCAGTAAAGCTCTTAAAAGCACCTGTGGGCCATGACGACCAGCCTATTATCACGCATAAATTTTTCTATACCTTCCTCTACGACCGGAAAAATATTGAAAACTACATTGATGGTTCCAACGTTCGTGTATTAGACGCCTTAAATCATCAAACAACCTATCACTTACTGAAAGGCAAGCGTCTTGGTGCTATAGAGAGATTTATAGGTGAAAAAGAGGGTTCGTATCAACGCTATAGCCGAGAACGGTTTTTCTGGGGTAGCAGTGCCAAACAACAACATTGCGATCTTGTTTGCAGATCATTGGAAGAGGGTGATGGTACTATCCGCTCTTGTCGGTGCCTTCAGTATGACGAAAAGCACAATCCAGTAGTGGTACAAGTGCTGGGTAACTTGTCCGGCATGAACGCGATCGCACCCGTTCTTAGTACTGCCGGTATCCCACAAAATAATGGCTGCGAATGTTACGAGGTTCATTCGACATTTAGCGATGATCAATTCAACCTACGCCTAAGCGAATCGCTCCCTAATGGTAAAACCACGCGCTACAGTTATCTGCCAGGTACTAATTTGTGCGCGTCTAAATTTGTGTGCGATGGTGATCGGCCAATAGCGCGAGAGTTTTATTATTATGATGCCTTTAATGTTCTTAAAAAAGTCATTTCCGACAACGGTTCAGGTTTAACGCACGATGACTTTAGCAATGTCACAACCCGTTTAATGACTTATATAAAAACCTGTCAAACCGGACCTGCGACGGGGCTGCCTCACAGGGTTGTCGAAAACTACTATGATCTGAATACTCATCAGGAGCACGGTCTAGGCAGTAAAACTAACACTTATGACTCTTTTGGACGCCTCATTGCCCAGGACATCTTCGATGCAAAAGTCAAGCACTGCTATACCCTGCGATGGGAGTACGATTCCATGGGTAACGTTGTGCTTGAGCAAGACGCCATGGGGCAAATTGTCAAGCGAGCATACGACGAGAACGGCAACAAAATCAGGCAAGAAGGTCCTGCGCAAGACTGCCACATCGAATACAGCTATGATTTTGCTAATCGACTGATCGCAGAAAAGCGCGTTTGCAAAGATGGTGAGTGCTTTGAACAAAGTTATCACTATGACTATTGTGGAAATCGCATAGCCACCATTGATAGTTTTGGTCACAGAACAGATTATACGTATGACGATTTTGGACGTCTCATAGAGACTCTTTTACCGGCTTGCTTAGATGCTAATGGCAACATCGTTCGCTTGAAGACCACGCAAGCATATGATATAGCCGGTAACGTGACGCAAGTGACCGATCTTAATGGCAACACCACGCACAAACGCTACACTATTCGTGGACAACCCTATGAAGTCGTTTATCCAGATGGCACAACAGAACGTTTTGAGTACGATTTAGATGGCTCACTGAAATGTCAAATAGCCGCTGATGGCACCACAACAATCTTCCATCGCGACGTGCTAAATAACGTCGTTCTTAAAGAGGTGTATACTCAATCAGGCGAACTGCTCTCCGCAACATCTGCCACTTATCGTGGCACACATTTGCTCTGCGACACCGATCCTAATGGCAATGTGACTCATTACGAATACGATGGTGCCGGTCGTCTTATTAAAATCATACGATCCTGTTCTGCGACCAGCTACGAATATGATACGCTTGGCCGCAAAACAACAACCATTGACCACATTGATGCTGATACCTCCCGCGTTTCTAGAGTAGAGTATGACAATCTGGGACGCTCTATCGCTGAATCTATTGAGGATCAGTCTGGGACACTGATAACTCGAAGTGAGTATACCTACGACCCAGCTGGTAGACGCACTGCTACAACGATCTTTACAAACACCGGCCCAGCGACCACGCGCAGCTATTACAACGCCCTTGGCCAAGTAACAAGACTCGTCGACTCCGAAGGTCATGAAACTATGACCAACTGGGATCATGGCCATATCGTCGATGGTAAACGCGTTCTGCAAGTTACCGTCGCCGATCCACTTGGAAACCAGACAATTACCACGCATGATGTATTGGGACGGGCAGCTTCTATTGTTCGTATAGACCCATTTGGCACCGAAACCTCGGTGGTTCATCATAGTTTTGATAGCAATGGCAAGCTGGTACGTCGCGTAGATACCGTTAAAGCTCCAGAGCATCCTGACCACAATATTGCCACTGAATGGACCTATGACACGCTAGGACGGGTTGTTGCGCTGCGAGAGGCCGCGGCATTGCCCTTGCAGCGACAAACATACTATCAATACAATGCGACAGGACAAAAAGAAGCAGAGATCTTTGCTGATGGCACCAGCATTCACTATCGCTACGACGGATTGGGTAGGCTTACTGATTACACATCGTCTGATGGCACCTTGGCTTATCATTATACCTACGACCCCTCCGGTAACTTACTATCTGTAACGGATGAGGTTAGCGGATCCATTACTACACGATCTTATGATACTGGTGGTCGTCTTATTGAAGAGACCCTTGCCAACGGCTTGAACGTTAACTTTCGTCATGATTCTCTTGGACGCGTCACTGCTTTGGCATTGCCAGATGGCTCTTCAGTGGCCTATGAATACGATAGCGCATTCTTGAAGAAGGTCGCTCGTATTAAGACCGATGGTTCGGAGGCATATTCACACCTCTATCATTCCTATGATCAATCAGGACATTTGCTAACTGCCCAGCTCATTGGGTTAGCCGGACAAGTCACTTTTGAATGGGATAAGCTCGGCAGGGTGGTTCATTATAAGTCTCCGCATTTTGAGGAGACCATCCCACATGATGGCTTTGATGCCGCTGGCAACCTGTTGCATAAAGTACGCCGAGACGGAGTTGGAGAAGAAAATTGTCGTTATCGATACGATGCTCTTTATCAACTAACAAACGAAAGTGGAATTGCCTCCCACAGCTATAGCTATGACTCCATAAACAACCGACTCTCTAAAGACAAGTCTGACACCGAAGTAAACGCCTTAAATCAACTCCTGCGTCAAGGAGAGGCAACTTATAGCTATGATCTGCGCGGTAATCGTACCTCACAGCCAGATACGCAGTATCGCTATGATATTCTTGGTAGACTTACAGAGGTTCTTAAAGATGATCACCGCTACGTCTATACCTACGACCCTTTTAATCGACGAATTGCAAAAACCACTTATATTCGCTCCAAAGATCAGTGGTCGGAGGCAGGCGAAGAACGCTACCTCTACGATCAGCAGATGGAAATAGGCGCCGTAGATAAACAAGAAGATATTTTCCAATTTCGTGTGATTGGACAGGGATTAGGGGCTGAAATCGGTTCTGCGATTGCTCTTGAGTTATCCGGAGAGGTTTACGCTCCCATACACGATCACAGCGGACATGTCGTTACGCTGGTCAATGCATCTACTGGCAAAATAGCTGAAATAGCGCGCTACAGCGCCTTTGGCGAACCAACAACATATCACTCTAGCTGGTTATGGGGATGGACAGCATCCAAAGAGCACATAAATCCATGGGGATTCAGTAGCAAACGCTGTGATTCTGAGACCAACCTAATCAACTTTGGAAGACGCTACTATGATCCAGAAACCGGACGATGGCTCACGCAAGATCCCAGGGGGTTCGATGATGGTCCAAATCTTTATGCCTATGTTCACAATAGCCCCTTGATGCATTTTGATCTGTACGGCCTGTATTCTTCAACCCAGCAGAGACCTGCCTATGAACCTAGACCGCTGTATCAATCTGATCGAGAGAGGCCCTCCAATGGCTCCTTAGCCGCACGGGCCGGGCAGTTCATCGGCGATGCGATTTCCAGCATCGGACGTCAACTGCTGATGGGGCCTGCTCGACGCATGGTTGTTGGAGCGGGCCGTTGGATGGCTGGGCACGGTTATACAACTCCGCAAGGTTTTGAGTGTCCCTCGTGCTCTGTGCGCGGTAGTAGTCCTGATCGTAAGCGGTTAGAAAAATCTGCGCATAGTTTTTTAAATGGCCAAGACAACACCTCTGCAGAAACCCTTGACGCCAGGCTGGAGATCGGTAAAGCCTTTGGTGGTGTGGAAGTAGATGGCGTTCATAACGAGACACATGGCAACTTAGCTGATGTGGCTTCAAGCGCCATACTTAAGGCTGGCTTTGAAAGCCGCGCCGTCGCTGTCGCGGTTGCACATATTCTTAGGCAGATACAAAGGGTTGGAGGAATAGGCGGAGGAGGCAATGTTGTAATCGTAGCCCACAGCCAAGGTGGTCTTATTTTGCATCTTGCAATTCAGCATCTGGATCCTTCAGAACGCAAAATGCTTGACGTGATAACTCTCGGTTCTGCTAAAATTATTAACGATGACAAATTGCGCAGCGTCATTAACATCGTTTCGAAAAGAGATTTTGTTTCGTTTGCTGCTAATCCAATCGATCTACCCAGAGCTGCCCTGCAAAAGTCTCCTCATGTGCGGTTCGTTCAATGCGAACCTGGTTCACCTGTAATTGACCATTCAATTATGGGAAGCACATATCAAAAAGCCCTCAAGGAAGAAGTGGATAATTTAGGAAGGAGAATGTAATGCGGGTGAATTGGTTAATAATTTCATGCATGCTAATGATTTTTTTTGTTCACGCTGGGGATATTACAAAGCCTGATGGATATGATTACAAGGGCGGTGAAGCCGATTACCATAAAATGAGCGATTGCATAGTTTCTAATTATATAAGATCGATGCCTCGTGAAATTCAGGTTATTGGAACTGGCGGTTCCTTCACAGGTGAAGTCCGCTACGTCAGAACTATGTTCTGTTTGACTGCCAAGGCAAGTGTGACAGATGCTAGAAAAATAGTTGTCCCAGAAGTAATGAAGCTCATTTCGGCCTACAATTCTGATAGGCAAATTCGTCCGTTCTTACACGACTATCCATTTACTTACAAAAATGCTGCATACTCTCTTTCATTCCGAGACAAGTATGGCAACTACTATTCGGATGGTTCTGTGGCTTTGGTTACTATTCATCCCGCTGGGATAGCCTATTCGAAACATAATCCAGCCACAGAACAACTCGAAGAGATCCTGGCAGAGACTTGGGAGGAGGCATTGGAAGCCCTAAATGGCCAAACAGACTGCGTAAACGCCTGCCCGTTATAAGGATGAATTAATGAAGAAAACGCTAGCTCTTTCTCTGATTTTCACTTTGGCTTCATTGAATATCTGCAGCACAGCTTATGGATTAGCCTTGCGGCCTATGGTGATTGAAGATAGAAGATGCGATATTGAAATGAAGAAATTGTTCCACCAGCTGGAAAAGAAGCATCATCTTAAGTTGTTGGTTACCGGTTGTGGCCCAATTGTGGATAGTCCCAGCGGTAGGTGGTCGGTAAGTTATATGTCTAATCAGGCTATGACCATCGACCAAGTACGGCCCATCATCACGGACATAGCCAAAGCAGCTTACAGTTTGGTGACGAATGACCCAAAGTTCCTGCATGCCAAGAACCTTCACCTTGGATTTTACAAACTACCATTAATGTCGCAGTACAGCCCGGAAGAAATTGGCATTAAGATTACATTCTGGGATCAAAATGTGAATCGTATGCAGCAACCAGCTGTTGCTCAGGTCATTTTCACTGACAAAACAATTACTTATCGCTTTGCAGACCCCGAAACGCAAGCGTTGATCAATCCAATTGTGGAAACACTCGATTTGACCAGGCCTCAGGCTTAACGTTGCGTTGAAAGTGGACCTCTATGAGGTAATCGCAGAAGTCGTTATTGGCGTTATTTTATGCCGTCCCTTCAGGACTCGGCTGTTCTTTTTCATCTACCCAGACCTCCGCTTCGCTTCGACCTGGGCTATGCCATGTTGACCCTTCTGGCCTGAGAATAATCCTAGCGTCCTGAAGAGGCTGACAGGAAACTTAAATCTTTAAGTTTCAGTGGCATAAAATCCGAATTGTTGATAAAATTTCGTTTTTCATAAAGCCTCCTAGGTATGTTTTGGAGGCGTATAGCGGATAAAAACGAAATTCGGGATAGA
>JAUXSF010000007.1 GCA_030679955.1 Chlamydiales bacterium
TAAGATCTCAAAAATTTCAGAAGCTTTTTTCATGATATTCCTTGTTTTTGGCTTGGTAACCAAACAGGAATATCATGAAATTTTTAATCTCACAAATATTTAATTTTAAGTAGCTTATCTCTTAACTTAACACCATTGGGCTGACGCCTGTGGCTACATGCTTCAATCGCTTCGCGATTAGCTGCGGAAAGTCATCCAAACTAGTTCTTAGCGCCTCTGCGCCTTTGCGTAAATATTTTCTTTCGCCCTCATTCTGTTAAATCAATGAAATTGTTTTTATTTGACGGATAATAACTGTTTTGATAAGTTTGTCATGTATTTTTAATTATATTTAAACAAAAACGGAAAGATAAATATGTTACCCACTGTTCATGATAGAACTAATGAAGCTAGAACCAACGTTAATAATAGCCGATCTGCGCCTACGACCAGTAACTATCATGGCAGAGGATACAATCAATCTCATGAGTCTAATGAGCGTAACACTACGTCAGTGCAAAATATTGGGAGGAACGTCCTTAATAATAACCGAGAGATCGAGGCAAGTCCTTATTCCCATACTGATTCCTCTACAGGGGGGCGCCACCGAACGATAGAGTTAACTAGGATGCTTATGAGCGGTGATTCAGCAACGGATCGTGATGCGGGCAAAAAAATATTAGACATTTTTGAGAAAGGTCGTAGATTTAAGGTTTTGGATGCCAGGTTAGTCGCTTCAATTGCTTACTACCTAGCTGTACATCGACAAAATTTCGAGTCATTCACATTAAGTCGTGCTGATGAAGACCACTTCTTAGACAATATAGACTTATTTTTGGACAAAATGGGAGGTCAGGATCTCAGTAGTGTGATATGGCTTATGGCGGTGTTTAAACTTGGGGATAATAATCTTCTTAAAAGAGCTTTAGAAAGGTCAATGCTATTCATAAACAGAATGAATTTTACAAGCATTTCAAATTTAGCTTGGTCCTTACGATACTTTGAAATTCACGATAGTCACATTACAAAAAAGCTAGCTGATAGGGCGAATGAAGTAGCCTCCTCAGGAACTCCTTCTTCAGTTGTCACCTTTGTGCGCTGTTTTGCCGAGTTTGGTTACCCTAATGCCAAGCTGATGGATACATTGGCAGATATGTTAATTAAGGTGCGGGGCCAATTAAAACCTTTGCAAATTGCTCAATCATTGGGGGCATATGCTAAGCTTAGAGTGCATAATGAAGAACTAACGCGACGATTCGCGGATAAGTTAGATGCGTTGGGGGGGGGGCTAGACACATTCGCTTTGTCCTTGGGACTCTGGGCAGCGGCAGAATTAGGTGTCCGTCCTTCAGCAGTAACGCACATGATAAAGAGGGTACCTGATTTAAGAGCCAATTTCTCTCCTTCACAGCTATCTCTTATTCTAAGCGCTTATGCGACACTTGGGATTCGTGACAACCAGCAAATCAAGGCACTTGTTGACCTGCTGTCTAGTCATGTTAAGAATATGAGATTTCTAGTTCTCGCTGAAACCACAATGGCTTTAGCGAAGCTGGGCATTCGCGATGATCTGTTGATAGAAAGTATTGCCGAGCAAGCGATAAAATTTGCTGGACAGAATAAAGATATTACTGAGATTGTGGGGGCTTTTGCTGATTTAAATATCCTGCAAGAGAATCTAATGAAAGCCTATGCAACCCGCACCATTGGTGCGGCAAATAATCTTTCCTTGAATAACATTCTCGATGCTCTCTCTATTTTGGTAGATTTAGATTATTCTAACGAACAGTTGATGCAAGCACTGGCGCCTCGGTTCATTAAGCAAATTGAACGCGCTGTTCCACGCGAGTGGATTAAAGTTCTCAATGCTTATGCAAAGCTTGGGGGTTATGATGAAAGCCTAATTAAAGCCCTGACGAGTCACCTAAACACAGTTGTTAACGATATGCCACTATGGGCTGTACGTGAGACAGCTTCGGCTTTCGCCAGGCTCCGCACCTGCGATCAACAACTTCTTGCCTCACTTCAAAACCAGGTAAGGGAGTTATTGCCGGAAGTGACACCCAATGATGCCGCTATCCTGATTGGGGCCTTTAATACCTTAGGCGTCAGTAATGCAGCACTAATGCAATCACTGAAACAGATTATTTCGCCCTTGGAGAGTCCCTCCAATGTCGTGGAGATTGACTTTACTCAGTATCCACACATTACCAAAAGGGTACTGAGCGTTATTGAAAGCTGCCGCAAATCGATTACGGGGTCTCTATACCTGAATCGAGGGGCAATCGATTTGAATGATGAAGATGTGGCATACCTAAGAGTTAGATTGGAGGAAATAGCATCCGCTGCAGAAACGAGACCATTCTGTCAAGCCTTCTACAAATACCTTGGTATCTATGACAGTTCTGTAAGTGTCCCGCAGAGCCTGTTTGCTTCTGCACCACCTATCCAAGAGAATTTGGCAGATACCAGGGTAATGGCTGCCATCGCGTCGGATTTTTATGATTTATGGATGCGCAGCGCCAAGCTAGCGATAGAAGGGATTAAGCAGTCGCCCTCAGGTCTTGTTTTGGTAGAGCAAGAAGAAGGAATTTATCTTCCACTAACCTACTCTCGCGAGCATTGTCTACTAACCTTTCACTGCTATCAATCCGGGGATGATGCTCTGCTAACTTCTCTGATGAAGAAAAAGGACGGGTTGATACAAGTGAGTAGCGCTGGAAGTTTGAATGATATCCCTAACCTTATTGTCATTAATAAGAAGCGAAAGAAAACTCGCGCAACACCGGAGTTAGAGGGCAAGAAGCGCAAAGCAAGCAGCGGAACTCATGAGTTAGCTGACACCGTTAACCCTTTTAAATTTAGGAAGCTTGCAGAGAACCAGAAAGTATCCTCCGCAAGGAATACTCAGCCTCTCGGGTCTACGACAGAGCAAATTTCGCAACGCTATCAAGTAAGAAACTTGCCTGCCGATGTAGCTGAGTTACAGGCTATAGTGGCAGAACAGGTTAATGTTAACCATCTCGCAAATTCTGATAGAACATTTTTAAGCACCTTTTTCCCAAATCTTCAGAGCGATGAGGCTCTAGCAAGCGTTTTTAACGCATTTAAATGTAAGCGACCGATATCGGTTTTTCCATCGCAACTGGCGGAAGAACATTTCTTTTCCTTAATGGTTCTTTGGTTAATGTCGGGGGAAAAATGTGTTTTGGGTCTTCCTTGCTCCGATTTGGACAAATTCGCACAAACTTTTATAGAAAAACTTAATTCCTTTCAGGAATCAAACCCTCTCTGTTTGGCATGGAAGATCACGAATGGTCATAGGATATCTGACAGTCATTTAAGAGCTTTGCTAAAGGACGAGCGAGTTCCACTCAAGATCCGCTTACAGCTTTGCTACAAGCTACCACTACGCCAATGCCAAGCATCCTTTTCAATTCTCAAACGCTCGATTACACAATTGCGCGATACTGAAGAGTTCCAGACGTTCTCCAAAGGTTATGACGATGAATCAATAGCCGTGGAAGAATTTGTGACGAAGATTATGGAAGGTAAGGAACTGGATGATGCTCTGAAGCAATGTAAGCAGTTTGCAGCGCTACCAGATCAGTTGTCAGCCCTAGTAAGGAAAACTACGACCGCACAAGAAACACACGCCGCCATCGCGACCAGCTCCTTCGTTATTACTACCGAGTCGCTCCTCGCCGAGTGCTTTTGCGACTCATTGAAAAAAGCCCGGTTGCTCATTCCATTGAGCGATGGAAAGACGCGTTGTCACATCTACGATTCCGTACCAAAAAACCGATTAGTGCTCTTAGATGATCAATCAAGCGTCGAAAAGCAACTAAGGTTAATGCAAATCTACGGAATTAGCCGCGCAACATTGAGAATGAAAGAACTTATCAAAATGCTCTCTGGAGGGGAATCGAACTTTAATTATGAAGCCTTTGCGGAGCTGCTTGCTCTCTGCGCTATGACTAAAAGGATTATCAAAGACGGCCGCCTTGCCCCTACTGATAGCAGGGGTGCTCGGGTTGATGAAGTACTTTTATCATACACTTCTCGCGAGAAGGCGATGAGCATTCAAGAGGGTGTTATCCATTATTTTAGACCCCAAAACCTTGGTGGAAAGTATCTCAAATCGTTGAGTGGTGATTGTAAAGACATCATTTATGTCATTTCATCTCAAACGCCAAACATTCAGCGTTACATCAAGCAGCTAAAGATCTCTTTGGTATTCAATAACTTTCAAGTCAATGTGATTAGTGGCAAATGCAGAAAGCGTGATCTTGTGGCAAACACAGAAAAAGACCCTCGAGTTACCATTATCACGCAAAGAGTTTTGCCTTCAATATTGCCTAATGGATGGAAGGTCTTGGTTGACCCTCAAGTCAAACAGTTGGGAACCCTATCTTATCATAAAGGTAAGGTAATACGTCTGCTCGCCCCATCAAACAAAGGTTCTCAAAATATGGTTCGAGCATGTTTTGGTGATGGAGGCCTTCCTATGTTAGAAACAGCTCTAAAACAGCTCTTAAAGGAACTTTTGGAAAGAAATAAACAGTCATCATCCCTGTATCAGCAAATAGAGCAAGCTATCCTTAAGCCAGACACTATTGCTAAGCTTTCCGACATCTTATACAAAAAAACTCTCCCCGTTCAGAGCATTGTAGAAAACGACACGATTTTACTAGACGGTGTACAACTAAGGCCCATACCTATTCCACGTGATGGTCACTGTCTCTTTCAATGTTTGATCGAGGCCGGTCTTTCGAGTCGTGAGGAAGGAGTTCAGCAATGTCGTAATAAGATCTCTGATCTTATTGAGCAGAAAAGAGATCAGTACATGGCACTTTTGGGTGAAGAGGAATTCGAGTCCATGACAAAGGCGATTCGGTTTTATGAAGGTCCTTTTAAAGAGGACTATGAGGATCTTCTTATGGAAGTTCAAAGCCTACGTGGGAGCCAAAACCCACGCTCACCAGCCTATTTCCAATACAGCACAGAGTTCCTTAAAGCGTTTTTCGACCTCTACGTCACTCTTTTAAAAGAAACTTCTATGTGGGGTGGATTCATCGAGTTAGATGCCGTTGCTAACCATTTTAAGAGGCAAATTGTGATTCAAAAGCAAGATGGTGAGGTTGAAAGAATGTTGCCTGCGAATGAAGAGTTCGATGGTACCTTCTTCCTTGAACACGATGGCGCGCACTATACCTTTTTAAAGCCGTAAATAATGGTCACAGATAGACTATCTGTGACCATTTAAACTTGTTACGCGCGTAGCGCTTTTAAAGCTGCATCGAGTAAAAACTTGGAGACATATGTAGCCAAATTACTGCTCGCGCCAACAACTAGACCTTCGTTGTAGAAGTTGACCTGACGATTAAAAAAGCGGTTAACCACTGCATTAGAAACTGCAGCTTCTACAAAAAGTCGGAAAGCTAACAATAGCACAGTCGCAACAGGATTTAGCCTCGTGCTAAGTTGAATGGCGGTCCATGCAGGCTGCACCGCGTAATGTAGAGAAACGTTAACAATACCAACTAGTGCGCCTGTTCCTGCTGGTAGTTTATTATGGCGTCCCACCGCTTCGCCAGCTCCGATGCTAAATGCTCCTATTGCCACGTTATAGGCTGATGTGAATAGTCCGTCCATATTAGTACTCCTCAATTTGAAAGTTTACGGAAGCCAAATATCGCAGGTAAGTCGAAACTTGGCAATCTATTCTGACTTTCATATTTTTTTTACCACATACTCTAATAGCGCCGCCATGCCGGCGCTATTAGAGTATGTAGTAAAAAAAAAATCTTGCAATTGTGTCTTTACTTGGCAGCTTCGGGGATAGGTTCCAGGCCTCTGGTGTTCAAGAACTGGTTGGCTTCGGGAATTAGAGCCTTGTTATAGACCTTGCCTTGGTAGATGTATCGCGCGACAACTGAAAATACTTCCCAATCTAAGTCCAGAGTCCAGAGTTGCTTTTGGTCATCAAATCTGGGCCCAAATAGGCCTTGGAAGGTCTTAGGGATCTCCACAATATTTTCGTCATTGAGCTGTATTTTTACGAACGTAGTGATGTCTTCTAGATCGACATCCATTTCACTAAGCACTTTTAACGAAAGGGGAATGGGTACGCCTTCAACTTTTACCCATTTAACGTTCAGTGGTTCCAATGCTCTTGAAACCATCATTTGCGAACGGGCCGCGCTTAAATACACTGTGTGGCCATCGGATAACATGCCAAGGTCTTCCCAGTTGGCTAAGATATCTTTCACACGGCGTTGGTAGTCTTGAGCGATCATCTTGGTAACGAATTTCTCAGGAGCACTGTACTTTGAAATAGACCATGCCTTAACGACCAAATTTTGGAACATCTGGTGCATTTTTGGCGCAAAACCAACCTCTTGCAGGGGTTCATTAATTTGAGCCAGCGTGTGGATTTGATCTAATAACGCGTTAAGGCAATCGGGATTCTTTAGGACGATGAGCTGATTTTTACAGACATCTTTGACGTTGTTTGTAATGCGATTAACTTCTTGGACGTTTGTGGCCAAAGATTGAGGGGAGGAGTGTCTATTTAACAGTTGGGAGCTGTCAATTACTACCATGTGATGTATCTCGCTTATTGCTAGATTGAGTCGGGCTGGTAAACAGGGTGTACCTCAAAGCCGGCTTCGCGAACTGCAAAGATCGCCCGTAGGATGGGATCCCATTGCGCTTCGCGGTCTATTTTCATGAGAACCCGAGTCTTGCTTTTGTCAGTGGGCAGAAGGCCCTTTGTGTATTGTTGTGAGAGCTCATCCCGAATTTCTTCGGGATTAGTCATTTGATAATCGCGTATTTCCGTGACCCACTTGTAGTTACCGTCTGAGGTTACACTGAGGTGAATGGTATGAGTGTCTGCGTTGCCAGCGCCTTGTGCTTGCTCTGCACGCAATTCCACCAGATCGATATCAGTGTCTCGGGTGGTAATGCGGGTAACAGCCAAGCTGGCGAAAAACATAAGCATGAGAAAAAGGAAGTCAATCATCGGTGCTAGGTTAACACTACGTTGACCTAGAATTTCATCACGCGGAGCAAAACTCATGGTGTGTCCAATTCTTGATCGACGAGGTTAATGATCGCAACAGCTTCATTTTCGACAGTGTTCAGAACATTAAGTACGCGATACTTTAGTGTGGCATAGAAAATCATAGCTAAGATAGCTACGATTAAGCCTGCTACAGTAGTGCCAACCGCAATACCGAAGCCATCGAATATGGATGCCAAACTGTCAGGGGAGTTGCCTGAGTCGTAAAAGCCCATAAAGATACCCATGACCGTTCCTAGCAGTCCAAGCATTGGTGCTATGACAGCTACTTCGTTTAGCAAGGCGATACGTTGCCACAGCGAGTTGCCTTGACGGCGCCCTTCAGCTTGCACAACATCCATCATCACTTGTGGTCCATGGCGACGAGCAGAGATGCCACTGGCGATAATGCTAGAGCAGAAGTTACGGCTTTCATGGCATAGTGCTAAGGCAGAGTCAAATTGTCGCTCGCTCAGCAATTGCCGTACCTGATGTGTAAAGGCATCTGGCATCATGTCTTTGAGCTTCAATGTGATGAAGGTGTACAGCCAGATGCTAACTGATGCGATGGACAATACTACCAGCAATGAGTAGATAAGCGGGCTGGCTGCGAACACTCGCGTTAGGTCGAGAGCTCCAGTCTGCTGTGCTTGTGCGAACACATCGTCTGCAGCACAAGCCAGGCTACATTGAAAGAGGCTTAAGAGGGCAAATGTTCTTACAATCTTCATGGAATTACCAATACTAGGCCTACTTTTAGGCGATTGTGGTCGGATAGAACAGCCTTATTGGCATCGTAAACTTCGTGCCAGCGTTGTGCTGTGCCGTAGTACTGTCGGGAAATACTTGTTAGGGTGTCTCCCTTGGCAACGACATGGTAGCGGACATCACCCTCTTGCGTGCTTGGTGCGTTACTTTTCAAAGCTGGAGCGGGCTCTACTTCAGCAACTAAGTCCAAGCTTTTGCTTTGTGCTAGTGCTTGGGTTGGTAGGTCTTTTACCTTGGAGGCAACGGCTTGTAAAAGCTTAGCGTATTGACTCTTGGTAGCATCTAGCTCGGAAGCTAGTTCCATGCGAGCTTGGTCCATACGGCGCATCGCTTCCTTGTGGCTCTTTAATGCATTGGTGAGCTCTTGGAAGGAGCGTTCTTGCACCAAGATACGTTGCTGACTCTTCATCAGTTGATCTTCAAGCTGAGCGCGTTCCTTAATAAGGGCTTCTTGGCGCTTATTTAGTTCGCGGTTGAGTTTCTCTAGATCTTTGCTGCGGTTTTCAGCTTGCTGAGCGGTTTCTTGATTCTGTCTAATTTTTACACGAGCTTCCGCTAGCTCACCCTCAAGGTGTACTTTGCGAGTCATAAGCTCTTGATTTTGAAAGACGGCGTCCGCTTCAGTAGCTAGCACATCAGTTTTGAGAGGAGGTTGAGTAAGTGCGACAGCTTCTAGCTGACGGCGTGCTGCATCTAGTTCATCATGAAGGTATTGGAGCTCTACATCGCGCTGGCTTAGCTGATATTCTAGCGTGGCAGCCTTGTTCTTTAAGAACACTAACTCAGGCTTATGATGCTCGGGCTCTTGTTCGGCGGCCGCAATTTGCTTTTCTTCATCTGGCTGAGTAGTCTCGGGCTCTTGTTCTTCTTGAGGTTGCTCTTCGGCTCGTGAGTCCTCATTTTCGACTTCTTCGTGTTCCTGCTCATCAGCAACCGCGATAAGTTGAAGGTCTTCATACTGAGGAGTTTCTGTTACTTCCTCTAGTGCAGGCTCTTCAGCGAATGAGAAGGCGTCAGGAGCCCTTGTAATTTCTGAGATGTCTACATCAGGATAGGTTTTAAAGTCGGTTCGCAGCAGTGTGTAAGAGGCAAAACAGACCAGCAATGCGGTGCTTGCTACCGTGATAATTAGAGCCTTCCTACGTGAAGCAGTGGTTTTGAGGTCTTTGCTTTCCGCAGCATTCTCTTGTAGTTTATCTGGCATATACCCTTTCCTCAGAAGTTTTTATCGAAATCATGGCTTCTTAAGCCAAATACGTCAATGGGAACTTTTCTAGTGAGAGAGGGGGTCAGAGGAGGGGAATTAAACGCAAAGACGCTGAGGCGCTAAGAAACAAGGAGAAACTCGAATCCATCTTACTATGATTCAAAGCTTTGAGTTTTTGGTTTCTTTGCTTCTTAGTGGCTCTGTGTCTTTGCGTTTAATTTCCCTGTTCTGAAACATTCTAATAAATGTTGTCATATGCATAATTCGGCACATATGAGCGAAGAATACACCAACCGCCTTATACACGAAAAATCCCCCTATCTCCTTCAACATGCGCATAATCCTGTTGATTGGTTTCCCTGGGGAGAAGAAGCTTTCGCCGCAGCGCGAGAGCAGAATAAACCCATTTTTCTTTCCATAGGTTATGCGACATGCCACTGGTGTCACGTTATGGAGCGTGAGTCGTTCCAAAACGTCGAGATCGCCCAGATGATGAATGATGTTTTCGTCAATATTAAGGTGGATCGCGAGGAGTTGCCAGAGGTTGATGCTCTCTATATGGAGTTTGCGCAGAGTATGATGTCCGGCGCTGCTGGATGGCCCCTAAATCTAGTGCTCACTCCAGAGTTAAAACCCTTTTTCGCTGCCACTTACCTTCCGCCTGAAAGCGGTCAGGGTCTTATGGGTATGAGAAGTCTGATTAATCGCATCAAAGACGTATGGGCTGGCGATGAACGCGAACGCGTGATGGAGCAGGCATCTAAAATTGTCGATGTTTTCGGCGAGAGCCTCCATATTGCTGGTGATGAATTACCTGAGAAGCAGCAGATCTACTCTACCGCTGAGATGTTCTTCAAAATGGCCGATCCTGTTTATGGTGGAATGAAGGGCGCTCCGAAGTTTCCTATTGGGTATCAAGCCAACTTTCTGCTAGCACATGCTGTAAAGGCACGCGAAAGTCGCGCACTCTTTTTGGTCGATCGCACGTTGGATATGATGCATCGTGGCGGTATCTACGACCACTTAGGTGGGGGATTTGCACGCTATAGTGTCGATGAAAAATGGCAAGTTCCGCACTTTGAAAAGATGCTTTACGACAACGCTTTGCTAGCCGATGCCTACTTACAGCTAGCTCAGGTGACACAAAAGCCAATTTACCAACAGGTTTCGCAGGAAGTTTTAGATTATATCCTGCGCGATATGACCCACGCCGAAGGCGGCTTTTTCAGCGCTGAGGATGCAGACACAGAGGGTCAAGAGGGACTATTTTACACTTGGACATACGAAGAAGTTGAGAACATTTTAGGCCCAAAAGAAGCGCAGCTCTTCTGCCAATTTTATGACGTTACTCATGCCGGCAACTTCGAAGGACGTAACGTTCTTCACACTAAGCATAGCCTCGAAGATTTTGCGTCCGCTCGTGGCCTAGAGGCAAAAACGCTAGAGCAGAAGTTCGGCGAACAGCGACGTATGCTTTGGCAACAGCGTGAGCGACGCATCCATCCCTTAAAAGATGATAAAATTCTTGCCTCTTGGAATGGATTACAAATTCATGCGTTGGTGTGGGCAGGAGCATCCTTTAGCAATGAAACTTATTTAAATGCTGCTGAAAGGGCCGCCAGATTTATCAAGATGAATCTGTGGCAGGATCAGCATCTTTTGCGTCGCTGGCGCGATGGTCAAGCTTTGTATGATGCTGGTCTTGACGAATATGCCTTCCTAATTCGCGCTGCACTGTCTTTATTCGAAGCCGATCGTGGTCTAGAATGGCTCCAGTGGGCGATTGAGATGACGCGTATTCTTGAACAAGGTTTCAAAGCGCCTGACGGTGCCTACTACCAAACGGATGGACGCGATAACAACTTAATATTGCGAAAGGTACAGTATTCCGATGGTGCTGAGCCTTCTGGAAATGCCTTACACACGGAAAATCTGTTGAGGCTGTACCAGATTACCCACGACGCCTCGTATCTTGAACAGGCCAAGGATATATTACGAGCCGTAAAGCGTTATATCGATAGCTATGCGCCCGGTTACGCTTATCATGTGCTAAACATGCAGCGCTTTTATGATAAGGACTCGCCCTTGTTTGTGGTGGCCCTTAACAAAGAAGAGAAGTGGAAGACAGAGATTTTGCAGCTTCTCACACATCGCTTTATTCCTTTTAAGAGCATTGTTTTCCGTCGTGTTAACGACGATGCTCTCGTCAGAACCTTGCCGATGATGGAGCCTTATGTCGCCATCGACAATCGTACGACTCTATATGTCTGTTATCATGGCGTTTGCAAAGAGCCTATTAACGACCTTGCCGCTATGGTTCAGACCGTTCATTCTATGTAGTTTTTTTGGTTATTGATTTTTTATGCCGTCCCTTTCGGCCTATAGGATGGTTTACGGCCCGAAGGGGCATTGGTTCGGAGGCCCGAAGGGTCGTCATGACATAGCCCAGGTCGAAGGCATACTTGTACCCACATCTTTTTGTTGACCTTTTCTGATGCAAGATGCTGCGAAGCAGCATGTCTTATTTTAGCCCATAGCCATACCCGACGACAGGAGGAGTGGCTATGGGTATGGTTAGAGAAAATTTTGCGTTGCGGGAGCACCGCGTCAAATAAATATGGATTGAATCATTTGAGTTTACTAGAGGCGGTGCTCCGCAACGCGAGCTCCTTATTATGCTTTCCCCTAGCCAACCCTCATTTCTTCGGGTATGGCTATGGGCTAAAATAAGAATTGCTGCTTGGCAGCATTAGAACGAGGGTTTGAGGGAACAACAGCAAGTCAAGGAAAAGATGTATGGGTCGAAGGACGAGCGTAGCGAGGACGAGAGGCCTGGGTAGATGCAAAAGAGCAGCCGAGTCCTGAAGGGACGGCATAAAAAAATAAAATAATGACTTCTGCAATCACCTTGAATGAACTAGGTCTCACCTCCCTCGGCGTTTTTTGATTTCAAAATATTTATAGACATTGCATTCACTAACCGTGTAATCAAATAATTTTATCAAAATTTGCGGAGAAACGAATGCCTAATGTCGCTGCGCCAGCAACGGGTAAGTTATTTTATGCTGAGCAACAGAACCTTATTGCTGAAAGCACAGCTTTAGCAGCCAAGTTAGCTGATCCAACAAAGCCAATGACCGTAGGTCAAGGAGCGTTAAAGGGACTTCAAGACGGCCTTAAGCGAATGGAAGATATGAAAGGTATCGCGGATAGCGAGATTCCACAGGTTCGTGGAGGCCTTACCGGATCTAAATATGGCCAATGGACAGGAATGACAGGTACGGTAGCGACGGCATTGCTCTCCTTCGCGGCTTTGGGTTTTAGTATCTACGATCTGGTTAAAGTTATTCAAAAAGAGAAGAAAGAGTCCCCAGAAATAGCGCAGGTGGTGGTGCAGGTTGCCACCTGCGCGGCTGTAATCATACAAGGTGCCATCTGGAAAGCTCATTCCTGGTATGCCAAACGTGAAGCTCAGTTACGTGCCATGAGCAACGAGGCCATAGAAAATTCGCGTGCCATTGCGAACTGGAATCAAGAGTGTCATGAATTAGATGAGTTGGTTCAAGGAAATCCATCATATGCGGCTGGTCAGGCTGTAAGTATGCTAAGGCTGGACAGTGCATGGGATAAATTACCTGCTGATCAACAAGCATTGAATAATCTGACTCGAATCAAAGAGCAACATTTGCTTCTGCTAGAGGAAGGAAATGATTTGCGCGACACTTTTAATAAAATGCAAGCAGCAGCAGTAACATGCTTAGGCATTCGTGAGCAATTCTTTCAAAATCATCCTAAGCTCAACGCCAAGAACATTAGTCTCCAAAAAGCTTACCAAACGATTAAGGCAGACATCAAAGAAGCTAAGAAAAACGCTGGAGATGTTAAGGCGTATCAAAGAGAGCTTACCAGATTTAAAAAAGCCCACGCTGATTTGGCTGTAAACTGGTTGATCTTAGAGGCACAAATAGGACGGTTCGCTGACTTCGATGTACAAGTGCGTGGCTATCGTTGCAGAAAGCCGGGGATTCTCTTTCAGCCTAATAACCAAGTGCCACCACCGCCAATGGTGGTTGTTCCCAATCCGGTTGCACCTGAGGGTGAGCGAATCATGATTGGCGGTTCATCTATTCTTGATGATGAGCTGAGTGACAGTCAGGAGCAGACGCTTGTCCGCCGAAAGAAACCTGATGGTAGCAGTAGCAACGATCAGGGTAAGGTAGATTTCGTGGCAATAGACATGTCGGGTTTTCAAACAGGCGGCGACAGGGAGCTAGAGCAATTCGGAATTAACGGCAGCGGCGACGGCGATTTGGAAAAAGACGAATAGGGTCTATTTATGACTCTGCTTCAGCCTGGTAATAAAGTGGTGGAATTCGTCTGTCGTGCGTAGCTCTTCAAGCCATTCATCGTGCATGAGATCTTCTATCGTCGGTAGAGCATCAGCTGTTACCGCACGGTCTAGAAAATGTATGGCTACATCATATTTACCACATAGGCTGCTTAGAGAGGCCATATTGTAGTAAGCTTGTGTGTTGCCCAAGCCGATGGATCGGCATAGGCATTTTTCCGCGTCGGCGAGTAGCTGTGACGATTTTTCCGGATGCGTAGGCTCGCGCATGATTAGCCATAGATTAATGAGTGTTACGCCCATTTCGTTCCAGACGACATCATCCTCGCCATCTTCTTTGACAAGTTCCTCAAACGTCTCCAGAGCACGATAGAAGTACTCAACGTCGTAAACTAGCTCACCGAGATGTGTCCATGCCAGAGCTAAGTTGTAGCTTGCATGGCGATAGGTAGGGTCCAGCGCAACGGCATGCGTCAATACCTGAATAGCTTTCTCGTAGTGTTGTGGGTTGTCAGTAAAGTCTCCGAGGAAGTCTAGGGCGCAGCCATAGTTGTAGAGCCATTCAGGATCACCTTTGCCGCTGATTGCTTCGTCATAGCCGCGTACAGCCTTTTCAAATTTAGCGACGGCAGCCTCGACATGGCGCTTTTCGTGTGTTGCTTCTGTAAGGCGCATCAGGCACACGCCCCATTCGTTATAAAGGGGAGGCATATCGATATTGTATAGCTCAGAAGCCTTGCTGAAGTACTTTAGAGCTTCTTCTAACAGGCTTGTATCACTTCGTAGAGTGCCTAAAGATGTGTAGATACGCCCTAGAACAGCCCACAAAGGTGCGTTGGTTTCATCGTGGCGCAGGCCAATCTTGATTTTTTCCAGAGCATCTAGGTAATAGGATTCATCATTAAAGTAGAAACCCATCTCGGTAAGGCAAGAGGCATAGATGCGCCAAATGGCTGGGTTATCTGACTCTATTTCGATAGCTTGCAGCACCTTAGCGGTGCCATCTCGTAGCAGATGCAGGTTTTCTGTAAGGGCCCCCAGCATAGCTAGAGCTTCGCCCCAACTGCTTAGGATGACGGCATTATGTGGTTCACATTCGTCAGCTTTCTGGAACTTAGCTACGGCTTCTTTTAGGCCATCCAGGTCGCGTTGTCGCTCTGCATAGCGTGTGAGCAGGATAGCCCAGCCAACCCATGCCTCGACGTTACTCTCATCAAGAGTTACAGCAGTTTTAAAAGATTGTTCAGCATGGGAATAAGCTGCTGGATCGCCATGTTCTAGGTAGAGTCTAAGGCGTGAATTAGCCAATAAGAGGTGGCACATTGTGGATTTTGGCTCGAGCGCTAGAGCTTGGCAGTAGGCATCAATAGCTTCCTGAACTAGCTCTGGTTTGTTAATCAGGCGTCCCAATACCTCTGCAGCTTGGCCGCAATGGCTCCAGACCATGGCACTTTCAGGATCGATGGAAAGGGAGGAACGGAAGTACTCTAGAGCCATCCAGAAGTCGTAGGCTTCGCCGCTAAGCTTGCCCATGATGCACCAGCAATCGCCAAGTTGTGACAGAACGATCGCTGGAACGGGCTCTTTGGCATCGACATGTAGCTGGGCAGCGGTTTTCAGGCAGCGTTCTGCTTCCCGCAGGTAGCCAATTTCTTGATAGCTATCGCCAAGGCGAGCCAAGATGACGCCATCTGTATACCACGCTTCGGGGTTGCTAGGCTGCAAACTGCACGCAGTAGATAGTTTTTCGTGTGCTAAAGCCAGTATAGACGGGTCGCGAGAATGCCTCCCATAGGCCTGACCAATGCGCAGATAGACCATTCCGCTTTCCGGCGCGGCCTTGATGGCTAGGTCAAAGGACTCCACAACATCGCGTTCGTGGTTGCGCAAGCGCATTTCTCCCTGTGCGACAAAAAGCAGAGCTAATAGCTCTCTGTCATCGCTAGACCAACGCTTCCATTTGGTGCCATTAGCATAGGGGGCTAGGTCGTCGTAAGCTTTCTCGCTTTCAATGCGTTCGAGCTCGCTTTTGATGCGCGAAGTTTTTTTCATATGCCTCTAGTCCCTAGGGAGTTCAACGGAAACTAGATGATAGGCGAGTGGCCTTTTTCCCACAACTAAAGACCAAGGGGGCAAAGGGACCAACGACCGAAAGGACGTAAACGACCTAAAATAGCAAAAAAGGTAAATTATTTTTTAAGTCCTTTAGGTCTTTATCAATAAGAAAGGGAGCGAGACCAGGATAACCTGACCACGCTCCCTGACAGAAACCTGCTTCTAATTAGCGGGTAGTACGGCGACGAGGACGGACGAAGCCTTCCTCATCTTGTCGTGTATAGCGGTTGCGGGTAGCATGGCCTGCTGGCTCTTGCTCCCGGCGGCTTGTACTACGTCCGCGAGGTGCATGAAAATCATCTTCATCATCTACATGAGAGAAACTGCCTAGGAAAACGCCTTCATCTTCATCTTCTTCGAAGCCCCAGCCAGCGATTGGCTGGCGTTGTTGGCGTTGACCACGATCCATTCTTGAAGAAGCACCGTAGTTTTGCTCATCATCACGGCTGAAGCGACCTTGTGGGCTTCTTCGGCTGGTATCTTGACGGCTTGATGTTTGGCGGGTGCTTCCGAATTGTCCACGGCTTGAATCTGCATTATAGTGGCTCTGACCTTGTGGGCTTCTTCGGCTTGGTGATTGTCTTGATGACTGTCTGTCGTTGAATTCGCTCCAGCCACCTTGTTCGCCACGGCTATTGCTAAAGCCTCTTGGTGAGCTACGCTCATCGATGTCGTCGCGGCGTGATAGTGAGCCACGGCGGTTGGATTCTGTGCGGCTTTGACCACGTGTAGTAGATTGACCGCGTGCACTCATTGGTGATTGGCTACGTGTTGCTGTCATGCCGCGTGTAGTAGTGCGCGTAGCAGTTTGGCCTCGAGCAGCGCTCTGGCCGCGTGTAGCTGTCATACCCCGAGCGGTTGTTTGGCTGCGGGTAGCTGTAGCGCCCCGGGCAGATGGTGACCGTGAGCTGGTGCTGCTTCCTGCGCTACGACCCCAACGAGCTTCGGCGCCTAGACGTCCAGCTTCTGACCGGCTCATTGTCGTGGTGCGGCCTCTTCCCGTTGAAGTAGAACGCGTTGTAGCCGATCTTGAACTGCTACTAGTAGATTTTTTTTGCTTTGTTACCATGGTACATTCCTCTCTATTCAAATAGATTATTGTTAACTTTAGGCCGCCTCTGAAGCGGTTATTAGGAATATGGAATTAAAAAAGCTAAGAGTAATGTGACGTCGTTGAAGGCAGTATCGCGGATCCTGCGCAAAATGAACTAAACTACCTAAAACAACTCATAACAGAGGGTAGCTATGTTGTACAACCATTAAATATGGCATTCGTAACTACCGTGATATACAGGAGTTATGGCTTTAAAACTACTTTTAGGCAGCTGTCTTCTTTCTTGCAAAAGATGTCATAAGCTTCCGCGGCCTTGGCTAAGGGCCATTTGTGGGTAATAATGTCATCCAAAATAACCTTTTTGGCACGCACTAGGTCAATAAGCTCGTCAATATAACGTGAGACGTGTGCCTGGCCCGAGTAGATGGTAATACCTTTGTCAAAGATTTGTCCCATGGGAAAATTGGCATATGTACCGCCATAAACGCCGACGATAGAGACGCGTCCACCCCGCCGTACAGCGCTCATACACAGCTCTATAGCTTTTATTGTGCCGGCCTGCATATGTAAGGCATTGGATAGCTTTTCTCCTGGTCCGCGATCAGCTTCCATTCCCACAGCATCAACACACACATCAGCGCCTCTGCCATCTGTCATATCACGGATAGCCTGGACGACATCATTATCGTATAGGTTTAGAGTGTGTGAACCAGCAGTTTTTTTTGCTAAGCTCAGGCGATATTCTAAGATGTCAATGCCAATGACTTGGCTGGCTCCTTTCAGCCATGCGGCTTTTTGAGCCATAATGCCAACGGGACCACAGCCAAAGACTGCTACGGTTTCGCCAGGTTGTACTTGAGCCCAGTCGATGGCAGACCATCCTGTAGGAAAGATGTCGGTTAGAAAAAGAACTTGGTCATCCGACAGATCGTCTTCGATGACTCGTGGGCTTACGTTACCAAAAGGCACTCGCACATATTCCGCCTGTCCTCCGGCATAACCACCATACAGATCGGTATAGCCAAAGAGGCCTCCGCCTTTTTGCTCTAGCAGAGCGCCCTCCGGCCCGTACTTTTCTGGGTTTGAGTTTTCGCAGTGTGGATGTAAATTATGCTTACAGAAGAAGCAATGGCCGCATGCAATGGTAAAGGGAACTACTATTCGGTCGCCTTTCTTAATATTTTTTACTCCTTTGCCAACCTCTTCGACAATGCCCATAAATTCGTGGCCTAGGACCTGCGGTTCTTTTTGTGGCATAAAGCCATTGTAGATGTGGAGATCGGAACCGCAAATGGCGGTAGAAGTCACTTTGATGATGAGGTCTTTGTCATCTTGAATTTTAGGGTCAGGAACATTATCTACCTGCACCTTCTTGGGACTATGGAATACCAACCCCTTCATAGAGCCCTCCTTTTTTGCCTTACCACCGAGTCAAAACCTTTCCCTCAAAAAAAGCAAACCAACGTCTGATATTCTAAATGGTTTGTTGAGCCTGAAGATTTTGCGTGAACATCAGCGGCATCCGTGCTATTATCCAAAACCCATAACAGGAGAGAGCCCTCATTGACTGAAGATCAGGATCCCGTAATTGAGTCCCCAGAGGCTGAAGGTGTTAACGAGCCTGAACCAGCGCCGTCAGCAGGTAACCTTATGGACTCTCGTACGAGTATCCTAGACGATATGTTGATGGAAAAGTTGGAAAAGGCCTTTCATAAGCCAACCTCTATGGTTTTGGTTCATGATGTGGCTAAGATAGCCAGCGAGTACGATGCCATTGACTTAGCCTACGCATGTACTAGATTGCCTCCTAATGCCCGCCATGTTGTTTATGACAACCTTCCCGATCTTCATGCCAAAGTTATCTTCATGATTAATACGGATAGCGCTACGCGAGCCGCTATCTTCCGAGCCATTGACGACCGTGAGATCAAACGCATTATCGACCACATGCCTTTGGACGAAGCTGTTTGGCTATTAGACGATCTATCCGACCGCCGTCTAAGGCGAGTTTTGGAGCTCCTCGACTCCAAAAAAGTTAACCGCATACGCGAGCTGCTACGCCACGACCGCAATAGTGCCGCACGTTTGATGACTAACGAGTTCTTTTCATTCAAAATGAATGTGCCAATTGGCGAAGTTGCTAAGTCGATACGCGATAATCCTGGCATCGATTTAACTCGTCGGATCTTCGTTACCAACGACGTAGGGCAATTAATTGGCTATGTTCCAGCTCGCAATATCATCGTAAATCCGCATCACTTGCCAATTCGTCAGGTTATGCGACCTGTTTTGCACAAAGTTGAGCCCGATACATCGCGTGATGAAGTGGTCGATCTGGTGGAACGCTATAAGATTCCAGCCTTGCCGGTTGTTAACGCCGAAGGTGTCATGCTCGGTGTCATTACCTATGAAGTCGTTGTCGAAGCCATGGAAGATATCGGTGACGAAACGATCGCCACCATTGCCGGTACCACAGAGGCTTATAGCGAGAACGAACCTATTTTCCGCCGCGTATTCAGCCGTGCTCCTTGGCTTGTGGTAACCTTTGCCTCTGGGCTAGTTACAGCATCGGCATTGTCGCATTTCGCTGGCCGAGCCTGGTTTGTTGGTGTTGTGCCATTTTTTGTTCCGTTGATCAATGGCATGTCGGGCAACGTCGGTCTGCAGTGCAGTACTCTGCTAGTCCGAGCTATGGGAACAGGGGAGTTATCAGCGGGTATTAAGCACCGTGCTGTGCTAAAAGAACTGCTAATAGGTCTGAACATCGGCACTGGCTTTGGCATTATGGCATGGCTAGTAGTCTTCATGCTTAACCTCCTAGGCGTCTATGCTTTAGGAAATGAGCCATGGGCAATCGGAGCAACCCTAGGAGCCGGAGTATTCAGCGCCTGCCTAACAGCGACAAGTTTAGGCGTCTTCTTTCCATTCTTCTTTGCTAGGATGGGTATTGACCCCGCGGTGGCTTCTGGACCTCTTGTGACCGCATTTAATGACCTCTGTTCAACCTTAATATTCTTATTGATAGCCTTTCTGGTGTATGGCTTTGTCACGTTTTAAGGACTTCTTTAAGCTTGTTGGTTTAGCCTTTTACATCCGCTACAAGCGGTTGCTCGAGTTAATTCAAACCATTTATCGCTATTACAACAACAAGCTCTTTCGTCAGATCGATCGGACGATGTTCTTCCTTTACCTATTTGACAACCCCTACACAGCCGCGCGCAAGTTCGCTACGCTGCAGGGGGAGGAAGATATCTATACCTATGGCGAAACACCCCTCACGACTTTGGAACAAATCGTCAAGCGTTGTGGCATCACCGCTAACGACACTGTTTATGAGTTGGGATCGGGACGTGGCAGATCCTGCTTTTGGCTACACTGTTTCGTAGGATGCAAAGTTGTCGGCATCGAATACAATCCGCACTTTTACCGCAAAGCCGAAGCTATCAGAGCACACTATGATGTGCGAAATGTTACGTTTGTTTGCGAAGATCTGCTGAAAGTAAACTATTCTAAAGCCACCGTGGTGTATCTGTACGGAAGCTGCTTAGAAGAAAATTTTATCTTTGATTTGATCGAGAAGCTCCGAAAGCTCCCTGTGGATGCGAAGATTATTACGGTCAGCTATCCTTTGACCGACTACACCTTTGAGCCATTATTTGAGCTTATAGACGAGTTCGATGTGCCCTTCACATGGGGCACCACCACCGTTTATGTGCAGGTTAGAACAGGATTCAACGCAAAGACGCAAAGACGCTAAGGAGGAAACCCTCTCTTAGCGCCTCTGCGTCTTTGCGTTAAATGTTTTTCTAGCCGCCGTTGATCTGGCCTTTTAGTTGGCCTTCTTTATCTCTTGCACTCTGCAACTGTTGGAACAATTGCTCCTGCGTCGATCTCTTAGCAGAGATCTCTTGCATTGTGTGGTCTTCATCACCCTTGAGGACTTGGTGAACAGACTGCTTCTCGCCACGCGCCGCTTCATCGCGGTTCTGCAGCAGAGAAGTTACTGTTTGGGTACCCTGCTGAGTCGCATTGGATACGGCAGTGATAGTTGCCTGTGTGGCATTGCCGAAGATGGACCAGCCACCCACAGCCGTATTAATCAATAGGTTTGCGCCTTGTGCAAGCACTATGTGGAGATTATTGTACGAATCTCTGATCTTGCCACGTAGCTCGACACCGAGTGCTCTTTTTTCCATTCTGCTTTCGTGACGGATAGCACAGTCCGCATGGTTGCCCAAGATCTGTAGCTTAAAGATGTCCGTTAAATCCACGACAGTAGTTGCCATCGTTTCAAGGGCATGCGTTACGGCTTGGATAGGATTGGAACGATTGTGAATTTCCATGCGAAATTCTCCTTTTGTTATTATTTTCTAAAAATACTTTGTATTGTCTGTTGGGCTTGCTGGTTTCTACGACTCTGGTCTCTATATAGGTTTGTGAAGTTGGAATAGGCAGTGCCCAAGTTTCTAATTTTCTCTTGGATCTCTTTTTCAGCCGTGCCGATGCGATCGGCGCGGTAGTTTAGCTCGCCTTCGGCTTTACCTTTTTGATGTTGTAGCTGTGCTTTGCGGAAGCCACCGATATTGCGCGTAATAGAACTAAGGCCCATAACGACTTTTAAGACTGCTTGTCCAGAAGCTGCAGCACCAGACCAAGAGCCAACAGCTAGGCTCATTAGACCCATCACCAAATTGTGGGCGACCTGCCAGCCCTCTTTGTGTGCCGTCTTGTTACCACCAGTAATCTTGGAAGATATAGCTGCCAGACCCTTTTCGATCATGTGTCCTGAGGCCATATTGCTGATGCCGATACCCGCAAAGGCTATCAATACTACGGGCCATCCCCAGCCACCTGTAACGGCACCAAGGGCGACGCCTGTAAAGGCTAGAGTCGTATGCGTGGTTGCTTCAAAGAACCAGTCATACCAACGGTTGGACTTAATCTTCTCAATCAGCTTTTGGCTAGCTGCTAGACGTAATTTAACATCAATCTCGCGATCCTTATAGGCGTCGCTCAGCTGTACTTTTAAGAATTCAAAGTCGTCTTGTTTGTCCTTTACCATCGCTTTCATCAACGCGACCAGCAAAGCTTCACAGCCAATACTTTTACTTAGCGCAGCCATATGCTCCAAAAGCTCTGAGACATCGCTATTGAAGTTCTGCAATTCTATGTAGTCAGCGCGATTGATGCGGCGTCCGCCAAACGGATTGTGTGTTCCATCGACGTTGAGCTTTGGAATCTCAATGCTCTGTACAGAGGGATCCTTAAAGGATTTGTCGGCAAAAGTGATGGTATCCCATAGCCCCTTAGCCATCTCCTTGGCGCCACTAATCACATTTTCAGGCTGAAAGTATGGCAAGAAAGGAGCCAGCAGGGAGTAAGCGCTTTCCTGCACATGCGATTTAGCCTCTGTGACAGCATTTGAAGCCGCACCAAACCAGCCCTTAACCCAGTCGACTGCCTTGTTGGAGGTATTGCCAATCACGTTTAGCCATGATTGAGATGGACGGGTCGAATCTTTTGTGGGTGCAGCAACAGCAGCACTCTGTGTTGCCACGGGTGGCCTGGCAGACATTTCGATTGTGTCGACGTTATTCCATCCAGTTGCAGGCACTTTTGGCGCCGGAGGAACCTGAAACATCGTAGGATCAACCTCGATCTTGCCAGGCTTATCAGGGTGTACGCCAAGGCTATCCCTATAAAGTTCTTCGTAGGGAACGCGTAATTTTTCCTGCTCAATTTTGTTGTTAAGCCCCATTTCTGGTAGCTCAGAGCCCTCTAGCATCCATTTGCGTCGGCGGTATTCATAGTCGGCTGAAACTGCGCTCATGATTATTCTCCTATTATCGACCCGAGGCCGAGCGGGCTTTATGTAATTTGTCCTCATGCAATGTCTTGAAGGCTGCACGGAACATCTGCAGAAGTTCTATCTGTTCCTGGTGGAGACGGCTCAAATCCTGCATCTGTAGATCGTTTTGCAAACTGAAATCCTTGACTGACATGTCAATGGAGGATGTCAGAGCCTCACGCTCGTCGCGATTGTATTCCTCGACCGGCCACTTGATCTCGATGCGATAGACATCTCGCGCCTTCTGAAGGAGACTACGCAGCTCCATAATGTCTTGAACTTTGGCCCAGTCTTCAGCTTTGCCGATATTGGTGATGCCTCGAACCGCAGTTAAGAGATCATCGATCTCCTGACCTTGGTAATAATCCTTTACCTCGAAAACCATGCCCTGCATTTGAGCTTGAGCTAATAGATCTCGTACTGTGTAGTCGTTGGTTTTACGTAGGTCGATTGAAGGAGGATACTGCCCCCAGGCTAGCTTTTTTAAGCGCTTGGTGAGGTCGTGTGCTAAGTCAACGTTGGGATTATTCAGGTTTTTATGGGTTAGACTGAGCTTACCGCGGTCGTCGCCCTCTTCGTGGTTCGTCACCTTGTTGATAAGCTGCAGTAATGTACGCAGCTCCGTCACCTTCCCGTTCCTCTCTTTGAATTCCCCGCTCATCTGGAGCATCTTTTTATTGATGATGTCCAATTTATGCAGCATCAACAGACGATTAGACTGTTCCAGAGACAGTTTAGTAAGGTCGGTGACGTCGTACAACTCTTGATTACCGGCGATCTCGTAGATTACGTCTTGTTGAGCACTAGCCATGTTAATTACCTTATTATTAAGTTACTAACTATATCATTAAGCATTAATTGTATCAAACAACTAACTTTTTATTCAATTTAATTTTAAATAGTATTTTTATACGCTAGATAAAGGAGAGGTTAATGTTTGTATTAAGTGGGAGATTGTAGGATTTTTTTTAACCACAGAGACACAGAGACACAGAGGGGAACGGAGAAGGAACAGAGGGGAACGGAGAAGGAACAGAGGGGAAGAGAGAAAGAGAGGATGGGTGGTAATGGATGGGAGCTTATGAACAAAAAAAATGGACGATGATGGTTTTGTCCATATCGTCCATTTGTTACATAAGGTCTAAGCGTTCTAGCCGCGGAGGATAGAAGCTGCGATTTGACCTTTTTGCTCTTGGATTCTTTGCAGAAGCTGCAACATCGCCTTAGCGGTGTCGTCTTCCTTACCGGAAACCTGAGACGTAGACTGGTGCTTGGTATCAAGCGTGGTCTTGTTACCCATGCCTTCTTGGCGGCTAGCTTGCGCGCTATTGTCAGCAACGGCTCCTAGTGTGGAGAATGGTTGTGACAAGTTTTGTCCTTGTTTAGCCAAGATCTTGCTGACTTGCAGCGCTGCATCAGATTTAGTGATATCGCCGCGTAGAGGTTCAAACACATGCTGTGCACCTAGGTTTTTGGCCATAGAAGGCTGGGCAGCCATCAAACCAAAAGCAATGTTTACACCACCAGATGCACATTGGCAGGCTAAATAAGAGTAGCCATTGTGTGTTTTTACGATGTTGGTGATCTCAAGTTTAATCAGCTTTTTGGTGATCGAGTCATTGAACTCATGACACTTTTTAGCGTTATGGTGCAGCAACACCATGAGCTTAGCCAGAGTCGCCATCATAGCTTGCTCGCTAATATTGCCATTCATTAGCAATTCAATAGCTTGACCATCTGCCATGTCCACTTGCATTAACTCATAGGGAGTGGCATCGTTGTAAGCTATTGTGTCATCGTAGTAACAGCCCGCAGATGCTGGGGCGCTGTCGTCGTAATAGACGCTATCAATATCCATATTAAAAACCTCTTATGACTTCCTGAGAAACTTCTTGTTCTTGTGTGGCAATACGGGCGGCTGCCGTTTGATCTTTGGTTTGGGCTTCAAAGCCTTTGCCGATCTTTTTAACGTGTCCACTGACAGCGCCCTGCTTTTCTTTTAATTCTTCGTCGATTTTATACAGTCGACCCTGTGTACGGTCCGATGTTACCTTAACGTTAACGCTAACAATCTGCATGGTACCTTGCAGTAGTGTTCCGAGCCAATGTTGCCATCCGCCCAGGCTAAACATCATGATACCGTGGACGACTCCAGAGCCAATTTTTAACGTGCTAATGATATCATTCTCAATTCCCTTTGAAGTCAATCCAACAGCATTGGCGACATAGGAGGCGCCTTTGGAGATGCCTTTTTCGAACGCATGATTGTTTACATGGCTGTACAAGTTACCAGCCGCATAAACCATAGCGACGACACCCCAGCCACCAGAGCCAGTAGCCATTAAGGCAGCAAGGCTTAAGCCCATTGAAGAGGCTACCTCTTCAAACTGACCCCACCATTTGCTTCTCTTGGAGGTCTCGATAACCTTATTAGCTTCAGCCAAACGCTCTTTGTTCAGCTTCATCTTCTTCTTGTAGGTCTCGATCATTTTGTCTTGCTCGAGCGATCCACTCTCTTTACGAGCGCGTACGCTTTCCATCAAGATCAGCTGCATGACAGCTTCAAATTGATCGTCGTCAAGTAGCTCACGTAGCTTTTCAAATAACTTATTCATCTCAGCCGTAGCTTCGCGGAACTTTGCGCGTTCAGCAGGGGAGAGAGCTCGACGTCCATTAGCAAATGGATTCGTTGGTTCATCGCCAAGTACTTTTTGGTTGTTGGCTGGCTGCGAGTCATTCCAAGGATTGACAGCGTTCCATACCCATCCTGCCCAGTCGACAATTTCATCTACAGCCTTCTCCACATAGCTATCGCTTGGGTCGAAGGTTTCATACGATACTGAAATCTGTTTTGGCTTGACTACTGCATCCACAGCATTGCCAGCAGCAACATTGTTGCTAGCAGCGATGACAGGTTCGGGCGTCACAAACATAGCTCGTAGGCTTTCGATGGCACCACGCTTCTTCACTGGCTCGTCGATAGTATTTTCGACAGGTTTTGCCATAGATTCAATTGTGTCAACCATCGACCAACCAACCGGCTGCGATTGAATTGAGCTAGAGGCGGCATTTAACGCATCCAAGTCAGCGAAACAGGATTCGTAAGCCTCGGTGGTATTTCTTGGCGCTATCTTATCTAAGTCAATATTAGGCATTTTCTATCGTCCTGAGATCGATCTTGCTTTATGCAGTTTATCATCGTGCAGAGGTTTTAGGATGGCTCTAGCCATCTGATAGACCTCATAACGCTCGTTGATGAGCTGATTTAAGTCTTGCAGCTGCATATCGTTTTGCAGGTTAAGATCGTCGCAAATCATGCGCAGGTTGTCTAGCATGCGTTCGCGTTCATCTTTGTTGTACTTGCCTTGCGCTTTTACTTCGTAGCCTTTTTCGTTGGCTGCTTCTTTCAGTTTTGAGCGCAGTTCCAGGATAGCTTTAAGCTCTTCATCGCCATCAATGGTTTGCCCTTCTTTAAGCAGGCCCGTCGTTTCATCGATTTTGACATGTGTGAGGTCAAGCTCGCCAGTTTCTTTGTCGATGCGCTTATTCAGCTTTTGCATCAGGTCGTGGAGCCAACGCACCTTGTCTTGGCGTGTTTTTAGCTCTTGTCCCTTTTGAGCAAACTCTGTTTTAAGATTATCTAACTTGCTGAGAATCAATAGCTGTGTGATTTCTTCTATGCTCATATCCGTAGGATCGGCAATTTCAGAAATGCTATCGGTAGCTATGACATCGTCTATAAGATCTGTTGAATCGGCCATGAGATTTCCCTCCTCAAAACGCCCGACATTGAAGCTTATAATCGTTAAGATCGATTAAAGAGCCTAACTATATGCCTCATACGCAAAAAAAGCGATGGAAAATTAGAACTTTTAACGCAAAGGCTCAGAGGCGCAAAGAAGAAAGATCCCCTCCGCGCCTTTGCGCGTTTGCGCTCTTTGCGTTTAATTTTTTCCTCGTCTATACTTCGCCGCAAAAATAGCTAGAGGTCATAAACAAAATGGTTAGAGCACATTGGGGAACGCGATTAGGCTTTATTCTTTCCGTAGCTGGTTCAGCGATCGGTCTTGCTAACATTTGGAAATTCCCCTACATGGTAGGCCGCCATGGCGGAGCTGCTTTTATTATCATCTACCTTCTGTCGCTTTTTGCCATTGGTTTTCCTGTTTTCGTTGCGGAAGTTTTGATTGGCCGTAACGCTCAGAGCAACCCTAAGACAGCTTTTGGCAAGCTAGGTGGCCGCGTGTGGTCTTGGGTGGGTGGTGGTACTATCCTAACCGGCTTTATCGTCGCATCCTTTTATGCCGCTGTTGCCGGGTGGGTCTTTGGCTACCTTGTGGAGGCTGCTCGTGATTCCTTTAGCGCTTTCAATGGTCATGCCGATGCTGCACGTCACTTTAACAAGCTGATTGGAACATGGTGGTGGGGCTTAGGTTTTCATGCTGGCTTTCTAATTTTGTGCTGTGGCGTGTTGTACATGGGCGTTCGTGAAGGTATTGAGCGCTACAACAAGATCTTCATGCCTTCGCTTTTTGTATTGTTGATTGTCTTGGTTATTCGCGGCGTCTCCATGCCTGGTGCTTCTGTAGGCTTGAGCTACTTGTTAAGCCCTGATTGGTCACAGATCACTCCTGCAATCATTTTGGCAGCATTAGGACAGGCCTTCTTTACGTTAAGCTTGGGCCAAGGAACAATGGTAACCTATGGCAGCTATCTTGAAACTCGTGAAAACCTTGTGACTAGCTGCCTGCCTGCTTTGCTAATGGACACCATGGCGTCTTTGCTTGCCGCTGTAGCTGTTTTCTCCATCGTCTTCTCCATGGGTATGGAACCTGATTCCGGTCCTGGATTAGCCTTCCAGACATTACCTCTGGCCTTTTTAAGTATGCCTTGGGGCGGACCTTTCTTCGCTTTTCTGTTCTTCCTATTGGTATTCATAGCGGCGTTGACATCCGAAATATCTGCCATGGAGCCCACCATAGCTTATTTGACGGATGAACGCGGTTGGTCAAGACATGGCGCTGTAGCTATTTGCGGTCTCGCTGCCTTAATTGTCGGCATTCCAAGCGCCTTGTCTTATAGCCTGTTTGACAACGTAACAATCTTCGGATTTCACCTACTTGACCTGTTTGACCACCTAGCAACGGAAGTTTTGATCCCATTAGGTGGCTTTGCAGCGGTAGTTTTGGTCGGATGGGTTTGGGGTACAAGCGGAGCCTTAAAGCACTTACAGTTAGGGGCTACGGAATTTTTCGAGCGCTTCCCCTGGCTACGTACTTATTTTTGGTTTTGCTTTAAATATCTCTCGCCCTTTTTAATGTTGATGATTTTCCTACATGTTTTGGGCATCTTATTTTAGCGTATACCAATTGGTCCTATGGCAGATCGCTTCATCGAATCCTCCTTAAGCAAGCAAGACACCGCGTTTGAGGTTCCCTTGCGTCCGCAGTCTCTGGACGACTTTTTCGGTCAGGAGAAGGTTCGTGAACGCCTGGAAGTTTACATGGGTGCCGCCAAGCAGCGTGGCGAGCCTTTGGGACACTGTATTTTTAGTGGACCTCCCGGCTTGGGTAAAACCACCCTCGCGAATATTATTGCTCGCGAGATGGGTAGTAAGATTGTTGTGACGTCTGGTCCCGTGATTGAGAAAGCAGGGGACTTAGCTGGCTTGCTGACCAATCTTCAAGATGGCGACATCTTATTCATCGATGAAGTGCACCGAATGTCGCGAGTGATCGAGGAGTACCTCTATCCCGCCATGGAAGATTTCATGCTAGATCTGATCATCGACAGTGGTCCAAGCGCACGCAGCGTGCAAGTAAAGTTGAATCGCTTTACACTGATCGGCGCAACAACACGCATGGGGCTACTAACTGGACCGCTAAGATCGCGCTTTAGCCTTACATGCCGCCTGGACTATTATGATCCTGATATTTTGGCTAAGATGATTATGCGTTCAGCGCGTATCCTAAACCTAACTATCGACCTGGACGGAGCTTTAGAGATCGCCCGACGCTCGCGGGGAACACCGCGTATTGCCAACAACCTGATTCGCTGGGTGCGCGACTATTCGCAGATGCGTACTAAGAATCGCATCGATCAGGCTGTTGTCTGTGAGGCTTTGGAAATGCTCGCAATCGACCCGATGGGGCTCGATGAGCTTGATAAAAAAATTCTGGAGACTATTATAGAGCACTACCACGGAGGCCCGGTTGGGGTCGGCACGTTGGCAGTAGCTATTGGTGAAGAGAAATCGACTATTGAAGAGGTTTACGAGCCTTACCTGATTCTGCAAGGCTTCATCAAACGTACATTGCGCGGACGCGAGGCAACAGCCCGGGCGTACCAACATTTAGGGCGTCCACTGCCAGACAAATTAAGAGAGGGAGCATACTCATGTGTCGAATGTTAATTATTTTATTATCTTCCCTGATGATGATCGGGCAATCTTCCGCGGAAGCGGGGATTCTAGAGCGTCTAGCCATGGGCAACAGCACTAAAACCTGCGGTCCTTGTGTGCGTGTACTTGTATTGCACGATGTTAAGGAAGCTGACCTGTCCGTTGTTGGCAAGTATGTCATCCTAGACCCCGTGAAGCACAAAGTGATATCACGCCGCGTGCATGGTAAGGCACGACCAATTGAGGCTGTACACAGCGGTTTAAAATGGGGCGAAGAGTTCCCAGACATCGCGGCTGTTAAGATTGTTCCGACCTCTCCTGACACACGTATCCTCGTCAATGGCGTTCCGTACTCCGGTATCATCGCTATCTATGACCTAGGACAAAAGGTTAGTATTGTGAATGAAGTGGACATCGAAGACTACGTCTTTTCCGTCTTAGCTTCCAAGGTAGATCGCCCAGTGCCGAAAGAAGCCTTAGCAGCCATTGCTATTGCGCAACGTACCAACGCTTACTACCGTTCGACGTTCTCTCAAAACTCCTACTGGGATATTGATGGGACGAAGACAGAGTACAGAGGAATGGCAGCACAAACCATGTCCGCTCCCGCTGTGGAAGCAGTAGATTCTACCTCTTATATGGTAATGAACTTGCCAGCCGCTAAAAAGAAGGCTACTGTAGGACAAAGTTGGCAAGTAGGTCTTTTCCCTGCTTCGTGGGAAGTAGAGACCGATGCGCCAAAAGTGAAAGGAAAGCCTACGTTGGTGCTTTCTGAGGCCGAATCTTCAGCGTCGCAAGGTCAAAATGCCGCTCAGATCCTCAGCAAGACCTTCCCAGGCATTACAATAGAGCGTATGTTCCCCGTTTACTAACGGAATAAAAATACGGAAGGTTTGTGCGAGATCTTTTTGCCTTAGATAGTTACCACTATGATCTGCCACCTGAGCTAATCGCTCAGGTGCCAGTAACGCCCCGCGATTCATCGCGCCTCATGCTAATCAACAGCAAGACCGGTGAAATACGCGATGCGCATTTTAGAGACATCATCGACATCTTGAACAAGGATGACAGTCTAGTCCTCAATGACACACAGGTAATCCCTGCGCGCCTAATGGGCACGCGAGATACCGGTGGTCAGACGGAAGTGCTGTTGCTAAAACCCCTTGGAGATAACGTCTGGCAGGCTTTGGCTCGTCCCGGTCGCAAGATGCGTCGCGGGACACGTGTGGTCTTCAGCGAGAATTTTTATGGGGAGATTGTTGAAAGCCATGAAGATGGCACAAAAGTTATCCGCATGATTTTTGAAGGTGACTTTATGCAGGTGCTCAAAAAGCACGGGCAGCTGCCTCTGCCTCGTTATATCCAGCGTGAGGGATCTTTTGAGTTAGATGCAGAGCGTTACCAAACGGTCTTTGCGTCCCAGCCAGGAGCCGTTGCGGCGCCCACCGCGGGCTTACATTTCACCTCTGAGCTTTTGCAGCGTCTGCGCGACAAAAAAGTCGACCATACATCGGTAACCTTGCACGTTGGTTTGGGAACCTTTCAACCAGTTCAGGTTGCTGATATTCGTGATCACCGCATGCATACCGAGCGCTTTACCATCAGTTTAGAAGCTGCTAAAAAGCTTAATACTCCGAAAGAAGGTAGACGCGTTGTCATCGGCACGACATGTTGCCGAACTCTGGAGGCTGCTGCGCAGAAGGGCGAAATTCACCCTGGCGAGCACGAAACGAATATCTTCATCTATCCCGGTCATGAGTTTCGTTATGTGAAACATATGGTGACAAATTTCCACTTGCCCGGATCGACGTTATTGATGCTGGTATCCGCGTTTGCGGGCTATGACCTGACCATGGAAGCCTATCGCAAAGCTGTCGAGCGAAAGTATCGCTTCTTCAGCTACGGCGACGCCATGCTCATCCTGTAGGAACCTATTTCTACACCGCCCCTTTAGGGCTCTATTTACAAAGGTTGTACTTCCGGTCAGCCTATTGATTATTTAATGCTAATTTGATTGTTGGTGATTCTAGATAGCGACATCAGTTGAGAATTTAAGTCTCTTAGATCTTTTAGTTCTTCTGTGCCTTCAGGAGATAAGTTTTCTTTGCGAGTTAAAAATAATAGTCTATTTGTAACCCCTCTTGATAATGCCGTCGACCGGTAGGCAATATCCGCTACTTGGTTATTATAATCTCGCTGCCTAGCTCTTAACTGCTCCTTGGATTCTCCCTTTTTTGCCTTTGTGGGGCGCTCGGCTAAGACCTCATCACGTTTAGTAAAGAGATCCATTGTGTGCTTATTGAGAGTTTGGAAGGTTGCTTTTTCACCACCCAGAGAGATTATTTCGCTTTTAAAGGATTCAAGTTTTTGTTTTCTATCGGTTTCACGTGCTTCAAATGACGGAACGGTAACTGTCTCTTTGTTCTCGTTTTTATGGGCATTCACCTCGCTTCGTTCCCCTTCTCCACGCACCTGCCGAAATATGTTTTTTGCCCAATCTTTAATTGCTGCCACCTTTTCTTGAAGTTTGGCACTAAATGAGGATGACTCTTTTTTTATTTGATGTGCCTTGGGTCCACCCTGACGTCTAACGCTGGTGGTTGGCTTTTGACTTGAAGCTTTCTCTGCAGAACGTTCATGACCAATTAAGATGTTTTTGTCGTTTCTAAGAGGTGTTATATTCTTCTGACCCTTTTTTTTCTGTTTTTTAACATTTTGTTGCGGATCAGCATAGGGTGTTGTCTGGTGAGATTTTTGAAGCCTGTTGTCAGTATCCATAAGCACCTCAAGTTACTTATTATTATACTACTTAGTCTAACATTGGTAGTTCTTTAATACTATTTTTTATTATTAAACTATCGAGAAGCCCATGTTTTGATAATGGAGTGCGATGACCAGTCCTAGTGGTTGGACTCATCTTTAAAACAATCAGTGTGACGAAATGCTCTGTGCTTTTCATGGACGATATGGACCTTGTGCTGGACTTTGCACATTTAGGCGACGTATTAAGTAGCTTTTTGTGCAGTCCTTCAGGGCTCAGCTATTTTTCCCATTTACCCAGGCCTCTCGTCCTCTCTGCGCCTTCGCGCCTTCGCGTCTTTGCGTTGAATATTTCGTTGAAGCTATGACATACAGCAAGTCCATGGCCAGAAACAGGTAATAATACCCCTCCCCGCCACTACCAAAACCGTAACTGTGTAGACCAGTCCCTAAGATATAATTCACGCCATACCAAGTGAAGCTTATTGCCCACAGTCCCACCACAGATCCCACAGCCAAGCCGCGATCGCGAATATGCTTGAACGTATAGGCGTGAATACAGATCAAGTAGACGCAGATAGAGATAAAGGCCCAGGCTTCTTTGGGATCCCAGTCCCAAAAGCGTCCCCAGCTTTCTGCTGCCCAGACACCGCCTAAAATGGTTCCGACCAGCAGCATGAAAGTGCCGAGATACATCGTATGCAGGATAGCTTTGGCTAGCTGTTGGTTGGCACCTTGACGAAAGGCGGCAACTCCAAGGTAGATATGGCCTAAGATACCGCTAAGTAAGAATACTCCATAACTTGCGACTACCAACAACACGTGGATAATCAACCAATATTGCGAGTTCAAAACAGGCTGCAATGTTTCCATGCCGCTACCGAGCTGGGTGACCTCTAGCAAGGATAGCAATATCACCGCCAAGGAGCATGCTGCTAACGGCAGCAAAGGAGTGCGAATGCGGTAGTAAAGCGCCGAGCAGCACAGCACAGCAATCCAGGGAACATAGACAACGGTCTCAAACATATTAGCGACAGGCGGCCTAGCAAGGATATAGCATCGCAACGCTAAAATGCCGGTGTGAATGATGAATGCTAGAACCATAATGGCAACGCCAATCGCTGCGAGGCGTTTGCTTTTCAGAGTAGCGGCTAAAGCTAGAAATAGTGCTGCCAAAAAGTAGATTACAAGAGCGATCAGCGGCAGTGGTGTCGTGTAGTAAAATACCTCTGCCCTCAGCTGTCCCAGCGTAGGATAGTTTAATCCGTGCAGGTATGAGGTGCCAGCTAAGTCTTCATAGCCTTTCAGAAGGCTAGCGGATAGCGCCTCTAAATCTTGAGCGGCATACTCACGACGAATTTGCTCGAACAGCGCATCAGAATAAACGGTGAAATTACCAACTGGTAAATCTAAGGCTCTAAGGGAGTACCATTCGCCCGAGACTAGCTTTCCAGGTAGAACGCGAAAATCTGATCCGGCTTCTAGAAGTTGCTGACGAAGTGGTGCTTCACTGGAAGATACAACGTGAATAGGTTGAAAGCGCTCGAAGCTGATGAGATTGCTCCAGAGGGATAAAAGCTCGTCGATGACAATTTTTTTGCTCTGGCTATTGACGATGGTACCAGGAGTAATGTGATGCCAAGGGATGGTATTGGGTGTCTGTACGACGACAATGTCATTGCCTTTAAGAGCGGCCCACAAGCCAGGAGAAAGGGTAGTTAGTTCTAGGCGTGTTGCTCCGGCGCGATTCTGTGGTGAGCGATAGGTGTCTGCAAAATGATGCGCAATCAGTGCTTTGACGATACGTAGGTTGGTATGACTGTCATGCAGAAACTTTTTCTGGAGTTCATAGAAGGAAAAGCGGGTTTGTTTGGTGTCGAGACCCAGCAGTTCTTTGGTATCGGCATGCTGTATCCAAAAGAGGGGCGTTTGGTCAAAAGGCTCGTGCCCCTTGATGTGCAGTTCCCACGCAAAGGAGAGCGCTGCCTTCTGTGAGTGCGATAGATTGTATTGCCATAGGCGTGTAGCTGCTTCTAGGGGGCGGATGCGTCCCTGATAGGCCACTGGCACCTCAGACTGAGCATGCAGGCTTGACAGACAGGCTAGCAATAGGCAAAGAACAACACGCATCATACGAATGCTCCTGATTTCATGGACGATATAGACCTTATGGACCTTATGGACCTTATGGACAAGAAGTTTTTTGTCCATAAGGTCCATAAGGTCAATAGGGTCCATCAGGTCCATCGCGCTCTGTTAAACAAAAATAGAAGAATCACGCCTAGCGACATGAAAATGGCCCCAGGATAGGTTAGCCAATATTTCACGGGATCATGATTCACCACGATTTGTACTTGGTGTAAAGCTCCTTCATTGCCAGGCGCTATGTTCGAAAGGTAGAAGCGATAGCCATCCCACGTTTCGTGAACCTTATTCATGCTAAGGGTCGTTTCGGTGATTGTGCTATCTCGACGGTCGGTGACTGTAATCATCGCTTCATAACGGTACGGCTGTGATCCACCTGGATAGTTTGTTTGTTTAGCGGTGTGAAGCCTAATGTGGTAGGGAATATCGCTGCTCATAGGCTGAAAGCGTACAAGGTATTTACCCTTCAAGATTGGCCATCGCATGCCTATTGCAAAACGATCAAATGTTAAGGGGATCTCTTCGTCGAATGCTTTTAAGACAATAAGAGGTAGGTTATCTTCTAGTTTGTTGCACGGAGCCTGAGCTGTGTGGCTTCGTGTAATGGGGCATTCAAGGGAGGGTAGCAAAGCACTTTCGATAGCATAGCCCTTGTAGCCATCACCATAGGCGATGAGTGACTCTATCGACTCTCGTCGGAATACCTCGCTGGCGATACGACCGTCGGCATAATAGGCCCATAGATGATTGTCACCAAAGGTGTCTTCCACAAGGATGAGTGATGGTTCGCGTGGCCTTCCATTGGACACCTTTCCAAAGCCAGTGACCGGTGAAAAATCGATAGGGCCATCAGCAGCGTAGGTTGCCTTAGCTAATGCGGGTAAGTCATGCGTTCGGTATGCGGCAAATTCCCAGTTCTCAGCTGTTTCTGTGCGCGCAGTGATAGTCGGAGCAAGCTCTTGGCCGGGGGTCCAGTCAACGACGGGAAAAGGCGGAAGGCCATTGATATATGCTTGTGAGCCTTTTATCCAGAATTCCAGACGTTCACGAGAGTTAGGTCGCCAGGTGATGCATTGGATCTCAGTATCGCCAACTTTGCATGAGTCGTTAAGGCTTGCTAACCAATAAGTAGTAGCTTCCGGAGATGTAATTTCCACGGCATGGGTATCGGGAAGAAGGATGCGATGGCTTCCACTGCCTTCTACAACGCGCAAGGTGCCTTGAACTCCGAAGAAGATCTTGCCAATAGCACCGCTAAGCAGCATGAGCAAACCCAGATGTGTGATCAAAAAGGGGATATGCCTTGGCTTAAAGGGCCATCTTCGTAGTGAGGAGACCAAAATGTTAACGAAGAAACCGCATAGCAAAAGCGTGAAGAGCGGACTCGAGTAGGTGAAAGCAGCGGCAAATTTGTGTGAATCGGCGAAGGACTCTAAAAAGGTGCCCGCAATGACAAAAGCCGTGGTGGTAGCTATTAGAATAATGGCGAAGTAGATGCCGCCTATAAAATGGTAAAGTCGCTTCATAGCTGTGAGGGGA
>JAUXSF010000017.1 GCA_030679955.1 Chlamydiales bacterium
GCATTCCCATACGGCCCGGGAGGAATTTTAAACGTGTTGTCAAGCATCGCCGTAGAAAATTTCATATGAATCAACGATAAGAGAAAACTATATATAAATTTTGTTAACTTAATACCATTGGGCTTACGCCTGTGGCTACATGCTGCAGCCGCCTTCGCGGCTGGATTTCTCCACCAAAGACGCCTGTGGCTACATGCTGCAGCCGCCTTCGCGGCTGGATTTCTCCACCAAAGACGCCTGTGGTTACATGCTGCAGCCGCCTTCGCGGCTGGATTTCTCCACCAAAGACGCCTGTGGTTACATGCTGCAGCCGCCTTCGCGGCTGATTTGTTCCTCTTTGCGCCTTTGCGTCTTTGCGTTTAATTCCGCTACTTAACAAACGTGGGCTGTCATGCTGTCGCCCATAGGCATGCCTTGAGGGAAGTAATCGCCCCAGCGTTTTGTCACCAACTCCGCTGTCTGTTCATCACACAAGACTTCTGCCGGATAATTAGGTTTCATGCGTGCATCGATTAACACAGGCCCGCTGTAGCATAGGTGATGGCGGTGCGTTGTGCTGCGCGCATGAATATCTGCCGCTGGCTCGAAGCGCGTAAAGACTGTCCACAGGAACGTGTCAGTAGATTTCAATGATTTGGCGATGCTATCTACCACAATAACTAATGGCCAGTTCGCGAGCGATTCTTGCTTGAGAATATCCTCAAAGTTGGTGTGTGCGACCTCGACGACTAGGCAGCCTGGACTGAAGACCGCAAGCTTGCTTACACCTTCAGGTGTTGCCCCGTGGAATACGCGCGGAAGGTCTCGAACCTTCTCTCCAACACCGAGCATGATTCCGCGAGAACCCTTATTCAGCTCGGGACCAGTGTAATCAAGGGTGTCGAGCGAGAGGTTAGCGAATATGAAGAGATCTGTTTCGGGCCTAAAGCGTTCCAGAACTGTTGTAAGCGTTGTTTTGAAGTCTTGAAGGTCAATGGATTGGTCTGTGACAAGTAGGAACTTAGTCAGAGATAACTGCCCTTCACCAAGAATGCGGAAGGCTGAAGCCATGCACTCTCGGTAGTAACGCTCGCGCACAACCGCTGCTGAAAGTGAGTGAAATCCTGTCTCTCCATAGCTCCAAAGTGATTTTACCCCTGGCATCACCACTGGAAATAGTGGCGACAACATCTTCTGCAGGTAGTTGCCGAGGTAGAAGTCTTCCTGACGTGGCTTACCGACGACTGTAGCGGGGTATATAGCGTCTTTCCGGTGGTAAACTGCTTGGCACTCGAAAACGGGGAATTCGTGCTCTAGGCTATAGTAACCGTAGTGGTCGCCAAAAGGTCCTTCAAGACGTCGTTTGTTGGGCTTAGCGTGTCCAATGAGTGCGAACTCGCTTTCTGCCACCACAGGGTAGTCGTTGTGAGGCGTGTTGCCTAGACGAAGCTTCTCTCCTTGCAATAGCGAGCATAATAGAAGCTCTGGAACGTTCTCTGGCAGGGGAGTGATAGCGCTTAGCATTAGCGCTGGAGGGCCTCCAATGAACACATTAACAGGGAGTGGTAGATTAGAGGCTTCAGCTTGGTGATAGTGGTAGCCGCCGCCCTTAGCGATTTGCCAATGGAGGCCGCATGAGGTGCTGTCATATCGTTGCATGCGGTACATTCCCAGGTTGGGTGCTCCGCCGTTCGTGGGCTGTGTATAGACTAAAGGCAGCGTAATGAAGTGGCCGCCGTCCATTGGCCAGCTTTTAAGCATCGGTATCAGTTCGAGGTTAGGAGTGGCTTGCTTCTGCTCAAGTACCGGAGCTGAACTTTTGCGCTTAAGGCCTACGCTAAGCATTTTTCTGATAAGTGATCGCTGTTGCCATAGTGTTTTGGGTGAGGGTGGGAAGTCGCGTGTCAGAAGATGGATAAGGTTCTGAATGATCTCTTCTGGCTTATTCTGAAAGGCAAGTGAAACGCGTTGTGTTGTGCCAAAGAGGTTTGTAGCCACCGGAAAGGAACTTCCCTTAACATTCTTAAAAAAGAGTGCTGGACCATTCACTGCGGCGATACGACGATGTATTTCAGCCAATTCCAAGTCAGAGTCGACTGGAGCTGCGATTTCAACGATGTCGTTGTGTTGTTGTAGTAGACGGATAAATTGACGGAGGTTGGTAGCCATGGCGACACGTCCCAGTTAAAATTTCTGGAACTATACCATGCCGTCAAAAAAATAGCTCTGCAAATTGGCCCCAACCGCTGCTTGGGGGCTTTGGTCTAAGACCAATTTGCAGAGCCGCAGAAAGATGGGAACTTTTATACGCAGACTCTCTCAGCTCTTGCCTTGCGTAATAGAGGGGCGATACCGACTTTGTCTATCGTACGAAGAGCGGCTACGGAAATGCGCATGCGGACAAAGCGCTTTTCTTCCGGATTCCAGATTCTCTTCACGACTAGGTTAGGCTGGAAGCGACGCTTCGTCTTGCCGGTAACCTTAAGACCGATACCTTTTTTCTTCTTCGCTATACCACGGATTGCGTAGGTGTAGCCTCTAGATGGTTTCTTGCCTGTTAGTTCGCACTGCTTCGCCATTTTTCGCTCCAATAGCTCAGGTATCAACAATTAATACGCAGAGCATAACAACAACGTGCTTATTACGCAACATTTTATGACGAATAGATCGATTGCATAGGAAAATTTTTTGTTATAGGATTCAGACTATACGACGGAGGTGGTCTATGCGCTGGTTTTTAGCCGCTCTAGTCCTCGTCCTGATGCCACAAAATATTTGTTTTTCCGAGCGAGTTCTTAGCGTTGATATTGGCGGAACTCGGGTGAAAGCAGCGATTATCGACAGTGATTGGACGTCCAAAGAGCTCCAATCGGCGAAAATTTTTGTCATGTCTTCTGTAAATTATTTAAATGAAAATCTGCCCTCTCTACTTGATCCCAAGAAGCCGGGGAGCTTGATCGAGCTTGTGGGTCTTGATTTTGATCGCGCCTCCATCCTGGTTCCGGCCGATGTTATCGACGGCGAGGAAGCCGTACGTCCGGATCTCAATCTGCCAACAGGTCTTCGAAGAAAGTTCGAAGAGGCTTTGGGGAAGCCGGTAGCTATTGAGCAGGATGCTGTAGGCGGACTTGAAGGTTTTCTATATTGGTCACAGCTCGCAGGAGACCCTGTGGAGTACCCTGTGGTGCGCGTGGCCTTTGGGACGGGTCTGGCGGTTGCATTTGCTGACCAAGATGGAGAAGTCAGGACGATCTCTATTTCTGATATGCAAGCGGATTGGACACCATTGTCACCTATCCTTGGAACCAATATTGATAAAGGGACGAAACTTCACGGGAATATCAGAAAGGCCTTTGAAAGGGTCCGCGACGGTCAGCCGAAAGAAGCTCTGATTCACGCTGTAAATACTTTTCTTCAGATAATGTTGAATAGGATCCAGGTGGATGGCATACATGTTGCCAGTCTTGTTTTGGGTGGCGGCTGGGCTAACCTTTTGAATGAAAGTGAAATTGATTTAGGGCCGGACCTTGGGGAAATTAAGGTCGTGGTCGTGAATGGGGAGTATGCGCAGAAATCAGGGGTAGACCCCGATATTATTCCCTTGCTTAATGCCTTTTATCAGCCTATTTCAGTGGAACCCACTTATCATTCACGTTAAAGCGCTTGGTGACGTGTTTTTTACGCTGTTTTTCGATCATGTCGGAGTCGTTTTTAATACCTTGCTTGCTTTCTAGCTCGGTTTTAAAGGCTTCGACACGTTTTAGCGTTTCTGTGATTTTTGCCCATTCTTCTTCATTCAGCTCGGCTTTTTCTAAGAGCTCTTTGATCTCAGTTCGGTCGATTTTTTGTTTTGTGTAGAAGTCTTTATCTTTGGACCAAGCCCATTTTAGAGCGAGTTTTAGGGCTAGACGGCGTTGTTTTTCCTGGTCTTGTTTTTCGGTTGTCAGCGGCGCTTTGCCCTGTATTGTGTCCGCTTCTTTATTAAGTTTATCTAACTCTATACGGCGCATACCTTCGGCTAAGGCTTCTTCTACTTTAGTGAAGTTTGTTTTCGTCATGGTTCACCTTTGCGTATGCTTGTGTCTAATTATTATTTTAACATGTTATTTATATCTTTGTACGAATATTCAATGCAAAGACGCAAGGGCGCAGAGGAGATCGAGGACTCAATCTGCTCTGTTTTAGCGGCTTAAATAGCTTCTTAGCGCCTCTGCGCCTTCGCGTTGAATGTTCTCAGGGGGCTATTGAGATTGCTTGTATTAATCCTGGATCCCTATAATCAAATATATAGTCGGAGGATCAATGGAAGAGCTGCAGTGCGATCTAGCGGTGATAGGTTCTGGTCCAGCGGGGCAAAAAGCTGCCATACAAGGTGCTAAGTTAGGTGCCAAGGTGGTGGTTATCGAAAAAGATCCCTTTCCCGGGGGCGCGTGCCTATATTCGGGTACTATACCTTCCAAGTCCCTGCGAGAGGCTATTCTGGATCTGACTGGATTCTACGAGTACAGCTACTACGGCCAGGGGATAGCGCCTAAAGAAGTGTCGATTAATGATCTGAACTTCCGTCTGCACCAGGTGATTGCGCAGGAAAAGAGCATGATCACACGGCAGTTTAAGAAGAACGGCATACGCTACCTTCAGGGGGCGGCACGTTTTGAGAACCCTCACATGTTGATTGTTGTGGACGACGACTATCGTCTTAGATATCAGGTGACGGCGAAATACATCGTGATAGCGACAGGCTCCAAGCCCCGAAACCCTATTCAAGTGCCCTTTGATGACGAAGTTATCTTGGATTCGACACGGCTTCTATCTATCGACACCATGCCTAAAAGAATGTTGGTGCTGGGCGGTGGTATCATTGGCTCTGAATATGCCAGCTTTTTCGCAGCCTTGGGCACGGAAGTGACGATTATCGATAAAAAAGATCATATTTTGCCCCTCTTGGACAATGAAATAGGTAAACACCTGCAGACAGCTCTTACAGGCATTGGACTAAAGTTCATTGGTTTAAAGGAGCCTGAATCTATCGCTAAGGTGGATGGAAAGGCGCATGTAAAATTCAAAGACGGCACGGAACTTACCAGCGATGTACTGCTCTATGCTTTGGGTCGCGTAGCTAATGTCGATGCCTTGCATATTGAAAACGCGGGGTTAAGTATTAACTCTAGCGGCTTTATTCCTGTGAATGCCTTATTTCAATCGGCTCAACCCCATGTTTACGCGGTTGGTGATGTGATTGGCGGTCCCGCTTTAGCCTCCACAAGCATGGAGCAAGGACGTCTGGCGGCGCGGCATGCCTTTAGTGCGCAAACGCACCATTTTCCATCTGTTTACCCGTTGGGTATCTATACTATCCCTGAGATATCCAGTTGCGGGTATACGGAGGCGCAGTTACAGGAGCTTGGTTTTCACTATGAGATAGGCCGAGCTTACTATTACGAGATCGCTCGTAGCCATATTTCCGGCAATAATACAGGCATGTTTAAGATCCTATTCCACGCAGAAACGTTGGAGATCTTAGGCGTCCACGTTATTGGAAAGGGAGCAACCGAGGTGATTCACATTGGGCAAGTAGCCATGGCGAACAACGCCCATGTTGACTTTTTCATCGAACAGATCTTTAATTATCCCACATACGCCGAGGGATACCGTGTCGCGGCATTGAATGGCTTTAATAAGGTTAAGCATCGCCGATGAACGGACATCCACACGAGCCTCCCTATGTCATTTTGGATAATGATACCAATGAAAAGAAGACTTTCGACGCTATTGGCTCTGTGGCCAACTTGCAAGTGTCATGGCGCTTTCGCATGGTCTTTCTTTTACTTTCACTTTTGTCATTTCTGTGGTTGTGCGGATCGATCATTGGGTGGGCGTTTAGCTCGCTGTTTTACCTGCTAACTATGTACAAGGTGGAAGCGTTTGACACTTGGATGTGGCGCTTTTGGAAGGGGGTGCATCGTGCGCCCATATTCGCCATTGGCATGCTGGTAGCAGCCTTTAAGCCATCGCTTGGCATGGGTTTTATCATTCTCTATTTCATTTTCTGCGAAGAGGGAACTCTGCCTATCTTTCAAGATCTTCTCGGCAAACTTGGTAAGTGATTTTAACGCAAAGACGCTAAGGCGCAAAGAGGTTCTTTGCGCCTTAGCGTCTTTGGGTTTAAGTGTCCTATACAGGAAGTAGGAAGGCTGGTCCTTGAGGCGCCTTGCGGAATAGTCCTACAACCTTGCGGAAGGGCCATGTGCAGGCGTCTCGTCCTACTTGATAACGTGTGGCGCGTACGGCAACCTGAGTAACAATCGGACGTAGGTAGCCAAGACCCATCCACGATAGTGGTCGACCTAGGATGCGAGTAGGGGCTACCACGCCGATGGTCCATAGTCTGTCACGTGCTTCTTCTGATGTCATTCTAGCAAAGCTAGAAGCTACAGCAGCACCACCAAGCCCAAAAAAACGTCCTGCCAAGCCTATTCCGGCTACAGTGGCCATGGTGGTAGCCGCACTCGTGCCCATATTGACGGCACCATCTACTGCAGGTCTTACGCGTGAGGCATATTCCGAATGGAAGTATTGACGCCATGTGAGCTTTTGCTCTACTGCAGGAATTCCATCATCTTCGACCATTACAAAGCTCTTTGCTAGGCGTTCGCCTTCACATTGATTACGGTAGTCTGTGATTTGCTCAGCTAGGTTGCCGACTGTGTTGATGCCAATTTTACCTGCGAAGCGTGTGTATTGGGCTACAGTTTCTACCCCGGTTGATACTGAAGTTGGTAAAGCAAGCTTGGTAAGGTACCACATTCCGCGGACAACCTGCTTAGCGACGCCTATAGGATCTTCTTGTACGTGAACCTCTGCTGCTAGCCCGGTGCCTCCGACGAGAGCAAGACCTGCTGTATTGACAGCCTTATTTGTCTCAGATGATATCTCGCCAGCCATATAGTATCCGGCGCCTAAAGCACCAGCTATAGAACCTAGGAATGGGAAACCTAAGCACCACCCGGCGGCAGCGGCAACTGGACCGGCATACTGAGCTGCTGTAGAAGCAAGTTCCATCGCACGCTGTGCGGTGGGGCGATCAATGCGGCCTTGTTCTAACTCGTATTGAGCAGCAATCTGTTCTTCTGGTGATAGACCGAATTCTTCGCGACGCGATGTGTTATACGCCTCTTTAACAGATGTGGCGACAGCGCCGGCTACCGCATGTAGTGGTGTTACTACGTTGTTGTCCCAAACTTGGCTCATGCGGTCTACATATTGATTAGCCGCTTTAGCTGTGGAATCTATGTGTAACAAGCTGCCTACACCATTAACCACTGTTTTCAAGTCTTCAGCGGTGGGAAACATGCTAATCGTCTCGGGCTGTGTGTTGGCATGTGGTGATACTATGCCGATACCTAGGAAGTTCTTGATGCCTTGAACGTAAGGATTTGTTGGACGAATATCTTCAAATTCAGCTGCCAAGGACTCCACGGACTGTTCAGTGTCCTCAACTACGTTGTGAAATTCTCCCATCAGCGCGGAGGCTCCCAAATCGTTACTATTGTTGTTTTCTACCCACACTGCGCTAGCAAACAGATCGCTATTCTGAGTAGGGGCCGCAGCTAAGCTTTCAGGAGAGTAGTAAGAGGCAGATAAGTCGACATTTTGGAACAGGTTATCGGTGTGTTCGGCCCCAGCAAAAGTGGCGAGGGGTGCCGAGTCTGAACTCGAAGGTGTCAACGTAGAGTTATTTAATAGAATGAAGCCGTCAGAGGTTGTCAAAGAGTTCATTACGCTTCCTTTGTTTGTTAACTAAAAACGTAATTTTATATTAAGACTATATTAATAGTCAATTAAAATATAATAAATAACCTGACGTTGGAATCGCGGGCGATGTAATTTGTAAATGGACCTTATGAGGCAATTTCATGCCGTTCTTTCGAGGCTGACAGGAAACCTCTTAATTCTCATGACGATGTTTCCGTTCTCGTGGGGGAGATGAGGGGTCTTTTTTTGGCATGGGAATAGTGGCGTATTTTTTTATGATCAGTTCGCCCTTTTTCCCGCAT
>JAUXSF010000023.1 GCA_030679955.1 Chlamydiales bacterium
CATACGCATCAGGCTAACTCACTTCTTGATAGTAGAAATCAGATTCTTCAATAGCCTGTAGGCTCGTTTTCCTGCTTTTTCTTTTTTGCTTAGACATACATAAGGTCACCCAGTCTGACAGATAACGTTCTTCCCACCAACCCAGCTTACCATTAAGAATTCTAAGCAGGCGACTCGGGCATCTTATCCAGTTATAGACCTTATGCATACTCACCACTTTCCCAATGCTGCTGCCTACATAGTCCATCAGCTTGTATATTTCGTTGGTTATTATCACAACTATCATTCTTGCGTATATTAAAGAAATTATTCTGTTAGGATTTTCCCCTTTTAAATAATCAACTTTAAGATGTGATTTCCAACTCTTATACAATAGTTCAATCTGCCACCTTAATCGGTAAATCGTTCCTACTACCCCTGCAGACCATATTTTTTCAGGTACGTTGGTAATAAAAATACTAAAATCAAGCAGACTTAAGCTTTTCTGTGTCAAGGTTCGCCCTTGCTTCTTCGCTGTAGCATGAGCTTGTCTTCTTCTTTCTGCGGATATTTCGGTTGGTACCTTATAAGCTATCAAACGAACAGGCACCTTAGACTTTGTTATATATAATTTTACATCCACTACATTTGTATACCTATGATTTCTATGCAGATATTCAGCAAAATCTAATTCATCAGTGTCATTAATATTTAGATACACGCACGTGTTGTTCTTAAATCGACTTAAAAAAAACGCTCCCATTTCATTTAGTTTCATAACGCAATCCATGCGTAGGTATCCTAAATCTCTGATTATAAGTGTATCTTGCGACACAAAATCGTAAATATTCAAGGCTAACTTCTGGTCAGCTTCTCCATGGTCTGTCAATTTAATCTGTTCGTATCGCTTCGCCTTAAAGTCGTAGATAACATCCACTTTTACGGTAGCTTTGCTCGCGCGCCCACCACTACCCTTAAAGAAGCTAGACAATTTCTCATTCAAGTCCATTGACGAGCTATCCTGAAGCAAAATTTTTGTAAAATGCTTCAATAGCCTTGGAGAAATCTCCGAGACATAAGAATTGAGTTGCGCCTGTAAAACTTTCTCGAAAACCATTTTGAAAAAACGTGGAGCAGCTTCACCGTTTAATCGCTCCATGAGAGATTGAGGGGTGATTTTTATTCGGTAACTTGTGTTAAAAAAAATGTCACTTATTTTTTCGAGAGTGGCGTGTTCTGCATCTAGACTCGCTAAAAGCATACAGGTCAAAAAATCAAAACCAACAATTTTGGACGAGATTCGTTGAACCAGCTTGGATTTCCGTGCAAGTTCCCCAACAGTCTTTTTGTTAATAACGTTAGTAAGATTCTTCAACGTATTTTGAGCTGCCGAAGTAAGTGGCTTCTGGGAAAATTTAGCTTTCGGCTTGAAATCTTTATATCTCTGCGTTACAGTCACTGACGAGATCCTTGTTCTGAATGTTTTTTTTGTTCAAAAATACTCTACAAGGATTCTCACTTCTTTAAAATACTTATTGCCAGCTTTTTAGATCCTCTTTTGCCTTAGTTAGCCTGATGCGTATGGGATATGCAGGCATACGCATCAACCTAATTATGGGAAATGCGTCGCAACCTTTTTGAATTTAACTGTTTATGTGGCCAATATACTTCTCCGTAGCAACCTGGATGATATTCTGCAGCCAAATGGACCTTATGGACTCGATGGACCTTATGGACCTTATGGACGAGGAGACTCAAACTTCGTCGTGGTTACAATGAGGAGGCATCTCTTTTGTCCATAAGGTCCATAAAAAGAGTTACATAGCTTCGCGATTAGCTGCAGAAAGTCATCCAAACCAGTACAAAGAAGGAAATGTGTGATACAAATATTTGATTTCAGCTGTTACGCGTATTTTTTCAGAATTAGGTTGATGCGTATGCTTGCGTTTCCTGTTATGTCCCTTTCTCTTTCATCACTATGCCATTTCCTGCCCATCCATGATCATGATGTCTAATGCGTGGCAAAATTTCGGGGGATTTGGTAGGCTTTGCCTCTAAGAATCTAGACCAAAGATTTGTTATGAACACTCCTCCATACATTGTAGTGACTGGCGGCGCAGGTTTTATTGGTTCAGCGTTGATCCGTCATTTGAATGAGCTTGGCATTAGCAACATCATCATTGTCGATAATCTGGGCACCGATGGTAAGTGGGTTAATCTTGTTGGCAAGCGCTTCGCCGATATCATTCCCATCGAGCAATTGTTTAAATGGCTGGCTGAGCGTCCTGCGGAAGAAATAGCGGGCTTCATTCATTTAGGCGCTTGTAGCAGTACTGTGGAGCAAGATGCATGCTATCTACTGGAGAATAACTATCGCTATACACGCAAGCTCGCCGAATATGCGTTGAAGCATAACAAGCGCTTTGTCTATGCCTCTTCAGCCGCCACTTATGGCGATGGATCGTTAGGCTTTGTCGACGAACATGATCAGCTGGAAATCTTACAACCCTTGAACATGTACGGCTATTCCAAGCATATGTTTGACCTGTGGGCGAAGCGCGAAAACGTATTGGATAAGATGGTGGGGCTGAAATACTTCAACGTCTTTGGTCCAAATGAAGGTCACAAGGGACGTATGGCCTCCGTTGTTACCAAGATGGTACCAAACGTTCAGCAAGAAGGTGTTATACGCCTATTTAAATCCACCGAGCCGCATAATTTTGGCGATGGGGATCAAAAGCGCGACTTCATTTATGTTAAAGATGCTGTGCGGATGACCTATGCCTTCTTTGCCAATGATAAAGGTGGCATCTATAATGTCGGTAGGGGAGTCGCTGAAACATGGAACTCCTTGGCGACTGCTGTATTTACAGGTTTAGACGCTAAGCATAACATTCAGTATATCGAAATGCCGCAAGACCTGATAGGCAAGTACCAAAACTATACTTGCGCTGACATGACCAAGACGAGAATTGCCTTAGGTGCCGACTCTTCTTGCACTTCGCTAGAGAACAGTGTTATCGAATATGTAAAAGACTACTTGGTACCGGGAAAGACATGGTAAGGTTGGTTGGAACACTTGGCCGCTTGCGCACCTCCAAAGTGCTCGTGGCGGGTGACTTAATTTTAGATACCTATACGGTTGGAAAAGTTAACCGTATCAGCCCGGAAGCTCCGGTTGCTGTCGTTCGTGTACATCACGAAGAGCATCGTCCTGGTGGCTCTGGTAACGTCGGTTTGAACCTGCGTTCTTTAGCTACCGAAGTTATTGCGCTGGGGCGTGTCGGTAATGACGGACCTGGCAAGCTGCTGAAAAATGCCCTGGAAAATGAAGGCATCGACGTTTCAGGCATTTTTGTTCAGCAAGATGTCCCCACCCCGGTTAAGAACCGCATCATTGCGGAGAATCAGCAAATTGTTCGCGTTGATCGTGAGCAAACAACACCGCTTTCAGAGCGCCTAGAGCAGGATATTATCGCTTCTCTGCCCATGCTGCTTGAAGAGGTCGACTTGGTCGCCATTTCCGACTATGGAAAGGGCTTTTTTACTCCTACACTCTTGGCAGCTCTCATCGAGCATGCGCGCGAGCGCGGTATCCCTGTTTTGGCAGATCCTAAAGGCATGGACTTCGCTAGGTACCGTGGCGCGACGGTTGTGAAGCCTAACCTGTCAGAGGCTATAGCCGCCGCCGGTTTACCACCAGGCAGTTCTTTGGATGCCATTGCCGCTAAGATCTTGGCGATAACTGAAGCTGAAACGATTATGATCACACGCTCTCAGGACGGGATCTCCACATTCGACAAAAATGGAATGCGAGAGGACTTTCCGGTACGCGTCCGCGAGGTTCGTGATGTAACAGGAGCGGGTGATACAGTTCTTGCTACACTGGCCTGTGCTTTGGCTAGCGGCTTAAGCATTGCTGAAGCCACACAATTGGCCAATGTCGCTGCGGGCATAGCAATCGAACGCTTTGGCTGTGCTAGAATTTCCCTGTCCGATATAGCACGACGTGTATTAGAGGCCGATGTCGCTAACAAAGTTTTCGATGAAGAGCATCTCTTTGCGCTACAACAGGCGCTGGAAGGTCGAAAGGTCGCGGTTTTGGGGCTAGACTCTGCTGACGGTCTAACACCTCGTACATTTGCCTTTATGCGGCAAATGTCCCAGAGGGAAGAGTGGACCTTGCTCGTCTATTTCCGCGATGCTAACCCGGATGTTCATCTGGTAGAAATGTTGGTTTCATTGCGCGAGGTGGACTTTATAATTCTTAAGAGTGAGAGTTTGCGGCATCTATGCGCTTGCATAGAGCCCGATGAGGTTTTTGTCGCCGAAGGGGCAGACATTCGACCTTTGCAGCATAGTGGAGAGTTAGTCACCGTTTAGGAGGTTACCATGGCAGACCAAGCCGCGTTTCAATGGAAGTGTCACCCGAAAGCAGAAACCTTGCTTTTGGACTATTTGGAACAAGCTTGTAAAGCGAATGGCGCCTTAGCCAAGCTGCGCGAGGACCTCCTGAACAAAACCAGCACCCGCTTATTCGACTGGTTAGATCATTTGGTCATTGGAAACTCTTCTCAGCGAGCTCAGGAATTAGAGACATTGGGTTTCGAAGTCCATCAAGCCGGCGCTGAATACCGCGTCTTCCAACATCCTGGCGCTCAATTACCCTCCATCATCGTTCAAGATACTCCCGGGGAAGTTGCCGGAGTCGCCGTTAAAGTCGAATGTATTTCCGATTACCTTCTCGTTCGGGGGCAACAAGCATTGATTGAAGGTAGTTTATTAAGTGCTTACCGACGCTGTGTTATTTCCGAAGATGGGGATGTCACCTTTTGGGTAGTAGAACGCCGTGGTACTCGCGCCATGGAGCCCACTTGGTTTGACGACGGCTATGTTGCACGATACCTTGAAGCCAAAGAAGAGTGGAAGAGCCGCCCAAGATCTGCCGAGAACGAAGATATGGCGGCAGACAACATGCTTGAGCTGGCTCAGGATATGAGCACTCAACTAGGTCGTGATGTAGCAGCCTGGATCGTGTTGGAAGTGGAACGGGAAATATGGCAATCGCGTAACCGCGCCGCTCAGGTACAAAAAAACCGTCAGGACACCTTGGGAATGGGCTGGGCTAACCACGACCACCATACCTTTCGCTCTTCAAGACGCCACTTCCCCGCCCTTGTACGAGTCTTTGAAATTCTAGGCTTCCATTGCCGCGAGAGGTATTACGCGGGCGAAGAGGCGGGGTGGGGCGCCCAAGTTATGGAGAATTCAAACGCCGGCTTAGTTTTGTTTCTTGACGTCGATTTATCTTCAGAAGAGTTGAGTATCGACTTTGCCCATGAACAGATGGAAGATCTCGATAAGCTAAATACCGTAGGGCTTTGGTGTGCGTTGCATGGCGACTCCATCCTGGGCGCTGGCATGCATCACTTGGAAGCTCAGTTTTATTTCGACGAGCTAGCCAAAGACCTTGAAAGTTATGATGTGGGAATGATGCAACCTTTTAGCACCTTTCCTTATCTTCGTCAGGCATTTACCAAGGGTGAGACCTGGGTGGTTGACCCGCGTAGGGTAGAGCTTCTGGTCACGGAAGGTAAAATCAGCCGAGAGCAGGCCGACAAATTTATAAAAGATGGCGCCCTAGGCAGTCATTTAGAAAACCTGCAGCGCCGCGAAGGTTATAAGGGCTTTAACCAGAAAAACGTTAGCTTTATCATCAAGAAAACCGACCCTCGATTAGCTAGTGCCGAAGCATTTTAAAAATCTGGAGTGCGGCGACTTTGTCGCCGCATCCAGATTTAGAATTCCTAGATTATCGCTTTAGTCCGAGATTCTGAATACGTTGGATTTTTTTCTCATAGTAAGCGTATCGGCTGCGGGAAACGCACCTAGTAAGGGTGGCATAAATTTTCTCTCGATCTACTATGAGTAGATCGGGTCTAAAATTTTTATTGTGCACGACGTCATCTGTATGAATTCTCGAAATTTCTTCGAGTTCAGCCTCGAATTTGACAATAATTTTCTGAACTTCGGTATTCTGCTTTTGTGCCGGCGCATAGTTCTTTCTATCTTTCAAAGTAAGCTGCCAAGCTTTGAGCACGCTGAGCTGCGATTGAAGATAGTGTTCATGAGCCAACAGATCGTCGACCGCTCGCTGTTCGGAACCCATCGCACCCGCAGAATGTAATTCAGCGGTAGCCTTAGCTTTTTTAGCTTCAGCTAGCATACCTATTGGCAAAATACCCTGCTGATCCAATTGCTCAAGGAAGGTACAATGATCTTTTAGCGTGTTTGCGACTCCGTGTTCATTGGAGACAGTCTGCATTTGTCCATGAATTTCGGTAAAATGCGATTGTATTTGTCTATGCATCTTGTCATTATTAAACTCAGGTTGGCGAAAGAGGTTTTCTTCGATTCTTAGGAATTCCTGATTGAGCTGGGTTAGGAATTCGTAACGTAGCTTATTGGCGGCATGTTGACTAATCTGAATATCATAGTATGCCTTTTTCGGTGCACCACGTAGGTATTGCTTGATTTGGCGTCTGAGAAAAACAGCGCCACTAAAAGTCATGCTTATTAATCCCAGGGTAAGTCCGACCTGCTCGAAACCCAAAAAGGAAGCTGCAATAGACACGGTGGTTCCTATTGAGCCCGTGATTCGCGCATAATCTTTCTTTTCCTCTTGTAGTTGTACGCCGAGGTCTAATACTTGCCAAACTAGTAACAACGCGCGGGCTTCGTCACGGAACGTGTTCACAACATCTTTGGCAAAGGGATTTACGAAGATGTCAAATTGACCGTAATCTCGGACCTGGATTGCATAATTTTTAATCATCCCACATGGTATGTTAGCAAGTTGTACTAAATCGCGCATACCGGCAATGAAATCACGGATTACAGCAAGTCTATTATCCGCGCCTCCGCCGTTAAGTTTGTAGTGTGTTCTTCCGGAAAGAAAGTCTTGCTTAACGACCATCGTATTAATAAAGATTTCTAGGTTCTTCATTGTCTGGCCAACACCGGTAAAACCAATCGTTCGGATAAACTGACCCGCAAACTTTAATCCCGCTGCTGCACTCTTTTCCGCCGTTTCGAAACGCGTTCGCTTTGGTGGAGGATCGATCGGAGCTTGCCAGCTAGGCGCAAACGATGGCGTTCGGTCTCTAAGAAGTGATGCTTCCATATTGTTTATCTCTTTACTATTCTATTATTATAACACTAGTATTATACAACTAATTTAATTATAAATAAAGAAAAATATAATAATGTTTATTATATTTTATTAATCGGCAATAAAAAAGCCACAGAGCGAGCTCTGTGGCTTTAGCAGAAAATCTTTATGGCAACTACTAGCCCCTTGGACGTAGCGCTTGGTAGTGGCTTGTATCGTGGAAGATGGAGATGCAGTTATTGGAAGTCCCGTACGCCATCATTGAGTCATTAAAAGTAAGTTTACGATTAGCGCGATCGACCCCTAGTTTATATGGGTCATAAACCTTAATGGTAACACCTAGGACTTTGCCCAGGAAAGGAAGTTCTCTCTCTCCGATCCAGGCGCTGTCTTTGGCCATACGGGCGCAATAGCTATCCACGAGCTTACGAGCTATTTTTTTATCCCCATGGTGTTCACCAAGGGTGGGGATCAAGCTAGTTTGGTTTCTTAACACTGCTTCCCAATGATTATCAATTTCGTCGTAGCAAGCTTTCTTAAGTTCAGCGACCATGTCGCCGCGAGTTAGATGAACCGTCTCCATTGTGTCCAGTGCCGGATCGATAGCAGCTAAGGCAGCATGGATACCACAATTGCCATCGCCTCTAACATTGTGAAGTTCAAGGCCTTCTTGCTCTGTTAGCAATTGTAAGACCTGTCCTCGGTGAGAAACCGGTAGGCTAGGAAGAGGGTGTTCTTGAAGCGAAAGGCGGCAAGCAAAAGCAAAGTCATGTGCTTCGCCATGAGGGACGTGATGCAACAAACCATCGAGTTCCTTAACGCCACTTAAAATGTCGCCGTAAATAATGCTGGAACGATTTTCCTCGAAATGACTCCAAAGTTCCTGCAGAGCTTTAACCTTAGCTTCGATTCGTCCATCACTTATAGGCTTCGCCTTCGACTGAATAGGGTATGTTTGAAGAGGTAGAGGATTATTTGAACCCACTCGTGAAATTGTGTCGGACATAAAGTCATTCCTTTTACAATGTTAATACTAATATTATCTCATGGAAATGAATAGTTTGTCAAGCGTAACCCTAGTAGAGGGCATAGTACTTTTTTGTTAAGGAAATGTTAACGAAAGCTTAGTGGAAAAAGGACCTAAAGGACGTAAACGACCCAAAAAAGTCTTATTACTCTTTTTGGTCCTTTTTGTCGTTTTCGTCGTTTTGTCCAGCAGGTCCGTTGTTCACTAAATGTTTTGCGAGTAGTTCAACAAGATGTATGGCTTTGCGGCCGGTACCGTGTTGAATTTGAGATCGGCAGGACATACCATTGGCGATGATTATAGCCTCGGGCCCTGCTTTTTTGACGGCTGGGAACAGCTTATTTTCACCAATTTGCATCGACATAGCATAATGCTCCTCCTCGTAACCGAAGGAGCCAGCCAGGCCGCAGCATCCTGAATTAATTTCTGTAGTATTTGGAGCGCTTTTCAGTACGGCTTTGATATTTGCTGACCCCTGCAGTGCCTTTTGGTGACAATGAGTATGAAAATGAATCGGGGCTGCAATAGTGTTTATTGGAAGAACTTGTTGAGCGAGAAATCCCTCTATGGGCATGCATTGTGCGGCGAGGAGGTCAGCATCTTTTCCTGGAAGTAGATCCGGGTATTCGTCTTTAATGGTGAAGATACAGCTTGGTTCGAGCCCTAAAATGGGTAGGCCTTTGCGTGCGTAAGGTAGAAGAAGGTTAATAACCTTCTGGGCATATTGCTTCGCTTGGTCTAGGAAACCTTTGGAAATTAGAGGACGGCCGCAGCAAGTCCAAGGGGGAACGATTACCTCACAACCAATAGCTTTTAGAATTTTTAAGGCGCTTTGGCCGATTTCCGGATGGTGAAATTCCGTATAGGTATCTAAAAATAGCACTACTGTCGGGTTACTTGGTGGTAGGGGCAAGTCCTTGGAAAATCGATTGGCGGCTAAGGGTGGAAGTGTTCGTTGCGTCGCTATCCCTAAGGATCTCAGTAGTTTTTTTCCTACCCATGAATTGTTAAACGCGTTGAATAGACTGGATAGCGGTGCAGATAGTTTATTAATAGTTGCTAAATTGGCGAAAAGCTTGCTGCGTAGACTGGCGCCCCATTTCTTTTGATAGTGGTACAAAAATTCAGCCTTCATCTTTGCCATGTCTACTTGTGAAGGGCATTCGGTCTTGCATCCCTTACATTCCAGGCAATACTCCAAAACGTGGTAAAGTTCATGGCTGGTAAAGGCTTCTAGTGGAAGCTTGCCATTCACAATGGCACGAAAGCTCTGAGCACGAGCTCGTGTAGAATGAAACTCATCGCCAAAAGCTTGGAAAGAAGGGCACATTAAACCTTCACGCTTGCGACAAGAGCCATTCCCATTGCACATATCAACTGCGAGCGCAAAGCCCCCTTCGCGGGAAAAGTCATAAGCTGTTTGTATTTCGCGTGGATGCGTTTCTGGACTCATACGCAGATTTTCTTCCAGGCCTTGCATTGCAACTATTTTTCCTGGATTCATGTGTAGGGTAGGATCAAAAGCCTTTTTAAGGTCGATGAAGGCTTGATAAACACGTTTTCCGAACATCTTTTCATTAAGCCAGGAACGCACGATGCCATCGCCATGCTCACCACTCAAGCACCCTTGGTAGCGCAACAACAAATCGCTTGTGGCTTCCATGAGAGCGTGCATGGTTTTTAGCTCGGCAGGATCGCGTAAGTTGACATAGGGACGTATATGAATGCAGCCTGCTCCAGCATGGCCGTAAACGCCAGCTTCCTTTCCATGACCTTTTAAAAGCTGCAAAAACTCATCCATAAAAGGAGCAAGTACGTTTGGGGGTACAGCGATATCCTCGATAAATGCGATAGCTCGATTGTAGCCGCGTTTGGATAGCAGCAAGCCTACACCAGATTCACGAACAGCCCACACATCTGCCATTTCATTTGGAGCGGTCATTGTCTTTATGCTGTATCCCAGTCCATTTTTCCGCATTGCTGCAGCAAATTTTTCAAGTTGATCTGTAAGATTTTCCGCATCAAATTCAACAATTAAAACGGCCTTGGGATCGCCCTCCACCCATGCCGTGCGTTGAACTGTAAGAGGTATAGAGCGACCGGCGTTGATGATTTTGCTATCTACCATCTCAAGCGAAAGGGGATGCCATTCAAGAATATCTGTAACCAAAGAAAAGGCATCATGTAGGCTGTGGCACTGGATTAAACAGAGGCCTGAAGGTTTTGGACGACGACAGATCTTTACACGCAACTCCGTTATCACGCCTAAGGAGCCTTCTGATCCGGCAATCAGCTTGGCTAAGTTTAGGTCGCCGGGAACTAATAATTCGTTCAGATTATACCCTGAAACGCGTCGCAGCAATTTTGGGAAGTGTTCCACGATATCTTCAGCATACTCTGATTTGATCCGCATGATTTCGCGATAGATCTCTCCCTCTCGAGAGTTAAGACTTAGCTTTTGCTTTAATTCGCTGTGGTTAAGAGATTTAAAACGAATAAATTCGCCAGTGTACAATAACAATTCGACTTCTTGAATATGATCGCTCATTTTCCCGTAGCGAAGCGATCTAGATCCTGCCGCATTATTCCCTAACATCCCGCCTAAAGTTGCGCGATTGCCTGTGGAAGTATCCGGTCCCAAACGATAATCGGCTGCGGCAAGCGCGGCGTTCAGCTGACTCTGTATAACGCCCGGTTCGCAGATAGCATACTCGGCCTGGTAGTTGATTTCGCGAATATGGGTGAAGTATTTGGATGTGTCTAATATCAAACCTGATCCAATGCATCCTCCCGCTATGCCCGTGGCTGCGCCTCTGGGAACGATCGGTACTTGGTAAGCTCGAGCTATTTCAACTGCGGTAGCGAGATCTTCCTTATCAAGAGGTAATACTATAGCTATCGGCTCAATCTCATAGATCGAAGCGTCAACACTATACACAGCTTTCGATACTGCATCGTCGCGTACTTCTCCCCGTATTTGAGATCGAAGATCGGATGCTAAGCCCACGCGTCTTGTCCTTTCAGTAGTATTGCCATGTAAAATAAACAATATGGTAAATGTCGCAATAGGCAACAAATAATTTCTTTAAGGGAACGATTATGGTACCACGAGCTTTTCGTACATTTTTCGGTCTAGCACTAATGGCATGTTTACCTGTTCAAGCCTCCGCCTTCTTCGATGGTCAGGTAAACGCCAAGACCTATTTAGCTGCGAGTAGCTCGAACATCAAGGATCTCTTAAAAGATTTAAAGGACGAAAAAGACGACAAGAGCTCTAAGAGTACGTCTGCCAAGAAAGCGGCTGAAGATAAAGCAAAAGCCGCAAAAAAGGTAGCCGAAGCGAAAGCCAAAGCTGATAAGAAGGCTGCTGAAGATAAAGCTAAAGCCGATAAGGGCGGCAAGGGAAATCCCAAGGGTAACAAAGGAAGCGACAAAGGCGACAAAGGAAACAAGTGGGGTCATGGTGGTGGCTCCGGTAGTGGCAACCACGGCGGTGGCTCTGGAAGCGGTAATCATGGTGGCGGATCTGGTAATGGCAACCACGGTGGTGGCTCTGGAAGCGGTAATCATGGTGGCGGTTCTGGTAATGGCAACCATGGTGGTGGATCTGGAGGAGGAGGCGGTGGTTCCGGTGGCACCAAATCTCTTGTTAGCCTGGTGGGAAAAGATCAAGGTGGATCCGGGGATAAAGGAACTAAGTTTCGACCGGTTGATAGTTCAGGTAAACCAGCTAGCTTTGAGCTGAGTGCACGCTCCTACATCGATCAAAGTAAACCGTTCGATGCAAATGCTAAAGGATCTCCTGGGCGTGTCGATATAGGCCCAATAGGCACAGGGGTCTTAACTGCCGACGGCAAGGGTTCTATCTATATTGAAGGCGGTGGCAAGTATGGAGACGAGGAGCTAATCTTTAACTATGATAAACCCGTATTGCTTCATGGAATAGAGATGGGATTAGTTCATATAGACTTTGGTAAAGGTTTAGGCAGCGTTGACGATCCCGTGCTTTTCTTAAAGAGGGCAAACGATGCAGATTGGAGTATTACACTGGCCGAAGATGACATTCTTGCAGCGTTCCACAAGACAGGATCGGAAATGGGTTTCATTGACTTTGGCGATTTCGTTGGTTTGCCAGGCCTTACTGATGAAACTCTAATTACTGCCATGAAGATTCGTGAGACGAATGGAGCGTTGAAAATCAACTTTGTAAAGCAAAAAGGGATGAACGTTCCGGAACCTACAACATGGCTATTGTTGACCACACTGCTTGTCTTGGCGATGATTTACAAAAGACGAAAAATGTATGCCCAGCAATAGCCTTTAAGGTCCATATGGTCCATAGCTGCAGAATATCATCCGGTTGCCCATGGAGAAAGGATAATGATTATGCTACGACGAGCTTTTGGAATGTTTTTGGGTCTAGTACTTGTGGGCCTACCCTTGCAGATATCTGCCGCAGACGAGCTAACAAATGCTAACACTACGACCCGGAGACCGCCTGTCGAAGACAAAATTACAACTCGTAAACGAGCGATTCAAGATAAAATTGAATCAAAAAAGGACGCAATTGAAGATAGCATAAAATCTCGGAAGAATTCTATTGAGGATAGGGTCACATCTAAAAAGAATGCAATTGAAGACAGTGTCCAATCCCGCAAACAGGACGTCAAAAACAGTGTTAAATCCACAAAGCAAGATGTTCAAGAGAGCATTCGATCTGATAAGCGATCTATTGAGAATGCTGAACCAGATAAGCTACCGCTCGAGAAAAAAATAGATTCTGATAGAAAGGCTTCTGAAAATAAGGCCAGAGCAGAAAGAAGCAAAGGTAGCTGTAGCATATAGGCTAGTACATGTAGCGGAGATAGTGCCGATCCTGATAAAAGGAAATTAATTTTAAATGGCGATTACACGGGACTTTTGCTGTGCTGAGATCCTGGTTAGTTTTTTCTACTTTGATGTTTCCCACATCTCTTGTCATTGCCGATGGTGAATCTTGCCCCCCATCTGGAGCCCTCTCAGAAGGCACCTCTACTATTCAAGCTAAACCTGAAGACTGCAAATGGATCCGTACCAAAAATGGTCAATGGATTCGTGACTGCGCATCTGGTGGCGGAGGCGGCGGAGGCGGCGGAGGCGGTGGAGGTGGTGGCGGTTCCGGCGGAGGCGGCGGAGGCGGCGGAGGCGGCGGAGGTGGTGGCGGCGGGAGTGGAGAAGGTGGTGGAGGTAGTGGAAGTGATACTGCTGGCCTAGATACTACTCCAACTCCTGAAAAAGATGTTGCAGAAGCTAATACTGACGAGCCTCCTGCAACACCTCCCGATGAAAAAACACCCGATGCGCCACCTACCGAAGATCCCGCTTCAGGTGACACTGGAGCTACAGGCGATACAGGTTCTAGCGGCGATGGTGGCTCGACCGGTGGTACAGGTCCAACAGGACCGACAGGATCAACGGGTGATACTGGGGGCGGTGACACAGGTCCAACTGGCCCTACGGGTGACACAGGCGGTGGCGGAGATACAGGTTCTAGCGGCGGTGGCGGTTCAATCGGTGGTACGGGCCCAACAGGCCCGACAGGACCAACGGGTGAAACTGGGGGCGGTGACACAGGTTCTACAGGTCCAACGGGCCCTACGGGTGACACAGGCGGTGGCGGAGATACAGGTTCTAGCGGCGGCGGTGGCTCAACTGGTGGTACGGGCCCAACAGGCCCGACAGGACCAACGGGTGATACTGGTGGCGGCGACACAGGCCCTACAGGTCCAACCGGCCCTACTGGTGACACAGGCGGCGGTGGAGATACCGGTGGCGGCGATACAGGTTCTAGCGGCGGGGGCGGTTCAACGGGTGGGACGGGCCCAACAGGCCCGACAGGACCCACGGGTGA